>DATCZA010000011.1:0-83404 GCA_036526135.1 Pseudomonadales bacterium
GGCCTCAAGTTGAAGCCTTCCGCGCCGAGCTTCTCGGCGAGGGTCCACAGCGGCCCGAAGCCCGCGGTGGTCAGCGGTGTGACCGTGCAGCCGGTGGCGCGGGTGATGCGCTCGATCCAGGCCAGTTCTGCCGGGTCGTCCAGCTGGTCGGAGACGAACTCCATGGTGCCGTAGCCGAGGCCTTCGAAGGCGCCGGCGATGGCGCGCATCTCGTCGGCGGACGCCCGGGTGCCGGGTACCAGCCGGCCGGCCTTGTCCACGTGGCCGTAGAAGCGGGAGGTGGAGAATCCCAGGGCGCCCGCCTCCAGGGCGGTCCGGGTGAGGTCGCGCATGGCCGTCATGTCCTCGGGCGTGGCGTCGTCGTAGCAGCGCTCGCCCATGACGTAGTGGCGGATGGCGACGTGAGGCACCTGGGCGCCCACGTCCATGACGTAGGGGGTGTCGATGGCGTCCAGATACTCGGGAAAACTCTCCCAGCCCCAGGGTATGCCGTCGTGCAGAGCCGTGCCGGGAATGTCCTCCACGCTCTCCATGAGGGCCACCAGCTCGTCTTCCGCGCCGGGACGCACCGGGGCAAAGCCCACGCCGCAGTTGCCCATGACGATGGAGGTCACCCCGTGCCAGCAGCTCGGCGTGATCTGCTTGTCCCAGCAGACCTGGCCGTCGTAGTGGGTGTGAATGTCCACGAAGCCGGGGGTCAGGAGATCCCCGCCCGCGTCGATGACCCGGGCGGCGCTCGCAGGCGCAGACCCCTTCGCCGCCACCGCGACGATGGTGCCGTCGTCCACCACCACGTCGCCCTCTCTGCGGGGTGCGCCGGTGCCGTCGACGATGGTGGCGTTGCGGATGATGAGGTCGTGCATGGGCTGTCTCCCCTACCCTTCGCTGGATCCCTGATTGCTCAGGATACTACCATGAGGACCAGTCAGGCCGGCGCCGTCGGTGTGCCGACCCTATCGAGGAGCGCGCCATGTCCGAACCCGTCCTGAAGATCTTCTCCTACCTGCCCAATCCCCGGGTGTGGAAAGCCCAGATCGCCGCCGAGCTCTGTGGCGTGACCGTGGACGTGGTCGGCGACCGGCCCGCTTCGCTGCAGAACTGGTTGTGGGACTTCGAAGCACGGCCGCTGGACGAAGCGGAGCGCACGGCGGACAGCCCCCACGCCAGAGAAAGCCGCCGGGGTTTCTCCGGCCTTCTCTTCAAGACCGACGCCTTCCTCACCGCCCATCCCTTCGGCACCGTCCCCGCCGCGTTCGCGCCGGGAGGCGAGCCCGGCATCTTCGAGTCCAACAGCATCCTGCGCGCGGTGGCCCGGGCGGGTGCCGCCAACCGGCAGCTGTACGGCGGCGATGGGTACCAAGCATCGCGCATCGACGGCTTCTTAGACGCCAACCTGGTCTTCGCCAGGGAAGCCCAGGTCTACCTGCTCGGCATGGACCAGCCCCAGGCTCACGTCCACGAGCGCATGGCGGCCGCTTACCAGTTCTATCTCGCCGGCGTGGAGAGCGCGCTGGCGCGCAGCGCCTTCCTGGCCGGGGACGAGCTGAGCATTGCCGACATCTCCTTCGTCTGCGACTTCGCCCAGTTCTTGAGAGAAGGGCACTACGAGGATGCTCTGGAAAAAGCCGGCCTTTCGTTGATCAGCGGCAACGGCCCGGAAGACTATCCCCGCAGCTTCCACCACCTGCTCACGCTCAGCGCCGAGCCGGCGTTCGCGCAGCACATGGGAACCTATCTGGACTGGTATCGAAGGCGCGCTGCGAGCGCGTAAGGGCCGTTCGCGCCGCTACCAGTTCTCGCCATGTGGCCTGAGCTCTGACAGGAACGTCCACGCCGACGGGTCCTGGTGCGCCAGGTACCAGGCGTTCTCCGCGATGGACGCCGGCTGAATGAAGAAGCCGTCGGGCTGGTCGGCGAACCGCCGCCGGGTCCAGGCGAGGTCGATCACCGCGTCGATGACGATGTAGGCCACGTGCACGTGCTGGGGACCAAGTGAGCGGGCCATGGACTCCGCGAGGATCCGCTGGGCCGCCTTGGTGGGGGCAAACCCGGCGAAGCCCGCCTTGCCCCGCAAAGCCGACGTGTTGCCCGTGACGATGATGGCCCCTTCCCCCGCCTCGATCATGGCGGGCGCCACCGCCCGGCCGAGGTGAAGCAGACCCATGACGTTCACCTGGAAGTTGGCCTCGAGCTGAGCCGGCTCGATGCTCAGGAAGTCGCCGAAAGCGCCACCCACGGCGTTGTGAATGGCGATCGAAGGCGGGCCGAGCTCGTCCGCGACGCGGGCGAGAGTCGATTCGATCTGCGCGGGATCCGCCATGTCGCAGGGATAGGCGTGAGCGTTCGGCATCTCGCCTGCCAGCGCCTCCAGGCGCTCGGCCGTGCGGGCTATCATGGCCACCCGGTAGCCGCCCTCGTGAAACCGCCGCACCATGGCGGCACCGGTGCCCGGCCCCACCCCGGTGACGACGCAGACCTTCTGCTCAGCCACGGAAATCTCCCAGCAGATCGTAGGACGTATCCTGCATGTCGATGCGCCCGTGAGGCAGCCGGCCGAAGAGCCCGTGCTGCCACTCGGCGGTGGACGCACCGTTGATGTTCCAGTCCATCACGTAAAGGCGGTGTCCGGCCCCGTGAACTCGATCAGCACGTTGTCCACCCGATGGGTCTGCTGCCTGACGCCGAGCTCGGCATCGAATGGGCCGATGAACTCGGCGAACTCCCAGGCGTTGCCCGAGAAGATACCGTGGTCGTCCGTGCCGTCGGGATGGTAGGCGGTCTTGAGAATGCCCACGTCGAGCCGGTCGATGCCCCGGCAGTAGCGCATCAGGCAGTCGTAAATGGCCTGCCGGTCCTTGAGCTCCTTTGTCTGTTCTTCGATGGTGCTCATGACAGGAACGTGTAGACCGGGTCTTCCTTGCCCCGCACGCCCCGGGCGCGCAGCTCGCCGTACATGCCTTCCTCCCACTCCGCGCTGCCCGGCTGGCTGTGGTTCCAGTCGAGGACTAACTTGCGATGGGCGATGCGCCACCGACCGTCGCGGCGCTCGTAGCGATCCAGATACCGGCCCACCAGAATCCGGTCGGTCAAACCCGCCTCCGACCGCTCGCCGAGGTAGGCAAAAACGTAGATCTCGCCCACGGCGCTGTCCCCGTCCACCGCCACCAGCTCGTTGCCGATGCAGTGATAGGTGCGCTCGAGGCTCTCCAGCAGCGGAAACATGTTCGCGACGAACCCGCTGGCCGGCCCGTCGTACACGCCGTATTCCACGGTGGCGTCGTCGTGAAAGACGCGCTCGAGCAGCTCGGCGTTCAGGCGATCCACGGCCCGGCAGTAGTACATGCAGACGTCGTGAATGGCCTGCTTGTCCAGAGCATCTCTGAGCTCCGGATCGATCCCCACGGACATGCTTCTCTCCTCCCCTTTCTTCCCGAGCACTAGCCTAGACCATGCCCGCCGCCGCCGAAACCCGCCATCACAGCCGCGAGCCGGTTTGTGCCCCCGCTTCATCTGTCCTACTCTCGATCGACGACAACGCCTCATTGGGGAAGGAGCGGGCGCCATGGCCGAAACCGCCGCACAGGAACCCATCGTGACCGGGGATGAGCTCATCGCCCGGGCCCGGGCACTCACGCCCGTGCTGGCGGCAGAAGCCGCAGAATCCGAACGGCTCAGGCGGCCCACTGACGCCGCCATCGACGCCCTGCGGGAGTCCGGCATTTTCCGGATGATGGTTCCGCGGGCCTACGGCGGCTACGAGCTGGATCTGGACACCTTTCTGGGCGTCGGGCTCGCCCTGGGTGCGGGTGACGCCTCATTAGCGTGGGTCGCCAATTTCTACGTCGAGCACAACTGGATCTTCTGCCAGTTCCCCGAGGCCTTTCAGAAACCCTTCTTTGCCGAACGCGACTACTCCCTGGCCCCGGCCACCGTGGCGCCCACCGGGGTCGCCGAGCCGGTGGAAGGCGGCTACCGGCTTGCCGGACGCTGGTCGTGGGGGACGGGCGTCATGCACGGCGACTGGGTCATCGTGAGCGCCGTGGTGCCCGGCGACGATCCCGTGCCCGACATGCGCTTCTTCGCGCTGCCCATCGAGGAGATCACCGTGGACGACGTCTGGCACATCGAAGGCATGCTCGGCACCGGCAGCAACGACATTCTCATCGACGGCCGGGTGATCCCGGAAGAGCGGGCGGTATCCCTGAACGCCATGCGCGACGGCCGTGCGCCGGGTGCCGAAATCCACGACGGACCGCTGTACCGGACGCCGATGATGCCCGTGCTCGTCATGGCGGCCGCCATGCCGGCCGTGGGCCAGGCGAGAGCGGTGGTCGATGCGTTCAAGCAGTCGCTTCAGGATCGCTTCATGCCCATGTGGGGCATCACCCAGGCAGAGCGGCCGGCGGCCCAGATGCGCGTTGCCAGGGCGGAGCTGGAGATGCGCCAGACCGAGATGCTCATGGGCGAGGTGGTCGAGGACGTCATGGCGCGGCGCAACGAGGCGACCCTGGCAGACCGTGCGCGGTGGATGGCGAGCCTCGCCCTCGCGGTGGACCAGAGCAAGCAGATCGTTGCCTCCGTTGCGACGGCCAGCGGCGCCAGCGCGCATTTCTCGAGCCACCCGCTGCAGCGCGCCGCGCGGGATCTGAGCACGCTTTCGTGCCACGCGGTCTTCGATCTGGACGCAAGGCTCGAGACTGCCGGAAAGGCCATGCTCGGTCTTGACCCCGGACCGATCATGATCTGAAAAGTCCGAGGCCGGCGGCGGGCTCGGCGGGGACCCTGGGGATCGGCGCTCACGGCTCAATTTCATTGCGGTTCGGGTTGTACGAACGCCGCAAAGTTCATAGGCTGCGCGGTCAAAAACAAGCTGTCCACAACAAAAAACAAGATCCTCGGCCACCCGGCCGGAACTTGGGGGAAACATGTCAAAGTCTGCACTGACATCTGCACTGACAAAGGTGCCGTTCGCCCGATCGGTCATGGCGAAATCGGTGTCTCTGGCTTCGGCCGGGCTCGTCGCCATGCCGGTTGTCTCGGTCGATGCGGCCACGGGCTCGTCCGTCATCGAGGAAGTGATCGTCACCTCCAGCCGCCGGGAGCAGAGCGTCCAGGACATTCCCATCAACATCACCGCGGTGAGCGACACGATGATCAAGGAGCTGCGATTAGACGGCATTGCCGAGATCGCCAGATATGTTCCCGGGCTGACGGTGGTCGACCGGGGGCCGCGGGACGAACAGCCGGACATTCTGGTGCGCGGCCTGAACACCACGGGGCTGGGGCCCGGATTCATCAGCGACACCGTGGCCGTCTACTTCGGCGAGATCCCGCTGAACGTCGACTTCAAGCCCGTCGACATGGAGCGGGTCGAGGTCCTGATCGGTCCCCAGGGTACGCTGTACGGCCAGGGCACCCTCGGCGGCGCCATTCGCTACATACCCAAGCGGGCGGATACCTCCGCGCTGAGCATCGACGCCCGCGCCAAGGCGATGTCCAACAAGGAGAGCGACGGCCTGAGCACCGACATCGGCGTGACGTTGAACATCCCGCTGGTGGAGGACGTGCTGGCGGCACGCGTCAACTTCGACCGGCTCAACGACAAGGGCTTCATCGACTACCCGTTCGTCGTTCAGGAATCGGGCGTGTCGAACCCGGAGCCCGACTTCAGCGACCCGGCGGACGTCGCAGCCAACCTGCGTGAGGTGGAGGACGCAAACGGTGAGGAAGCCACCTCCATTCGCGCCAACCTGCGATTCACCCCCACCGACGGGATCGACGTGAACCTCTGGTACCTGAACCAGGAGAACGAGACGGAGGGACGGCAGATCGCCAACCGTCTGGCGATCGGTACCGGCAAGTACGAATCGGGACTGCGCTACGAGGAGCCCAACGACTACGAGAACGAGCTGTGGGCCATCGAAGCGACCGCCGACCTGCGATTCGCCGAAGCAACCCTCATCTACGGGGAAACCCAGTACGACGAGCTCGGGCAGCGCGATCAGACGGACCTGCTGCTTAATTTCGAGTACGGCTACGAGTTCTTCCCCACCTTCTCTTCCTTCACCCGGGAGATTTTGGAAGAGGAAAGCGACACCCTGGAAGTGCGGCTCACCTCCCAGCATGGCGGCCCCCTGTCATGGGTGGTGGGCTACTTCAAGAACGAGGTGTCGAGTGTCGGAACGAGCGAAGAGTTCACCCCTGGCTTCGACCAGTTCGCCGTGGACAACTTCGGCGGCGTGCAGCTGCGGCCGGACAGCCTCGAGTACTACTCGATTGACGACACGGAAGAAGAAGAGACCGCCTTTTACGGTGAGGTCTCGTTCGCGATCACGGATGCGCTGGACGTGACCGTCGGCTACCGCAATTACGAGTTCAAGGCCGACAGCACCAGCGGATTTGCGCTGCCGCTGCTGGACACGGTGTTCTTTGGGGACGATCCGGATGCCATCAACGTCGACCTGGGCGATCCCAATCAAGGGAAGGACGACGGTGATCTCTTCAAGTTCAACGTCTCCTACGATATTGAGAACTTCGGGCTGCTCTACGCCACGTTCTCGGAGGGCTACCGCAATGGCGGCGTGAACTCCGTACCTTTGTGCACCCCGGAACAAATCGCCAGCGATCAGCAGCAGCTGTGCGCGCTCGAGGACGAGGTTCTCATCGATCCCGATACCATCGACAACTACGAGATCGGCCTCAAGGGCATGTTCCTCGACAACACCCTGTCGCTGAACCTGGCCGCCTTCTTCATCGACTGGAAGGACCTCCAGGTTGCCGAGGTCACCGCCAACGGCAACCTGCCCATCACCGGTAACGGCAGCGCCGCTGAGAGCAAGGGCATCGAGATGTCGGGCCGCTGGCTCATCAACGACAACTGGGAAGTGATGATGAGCTACGCCTACACCAACGCCGAGCTGACGGAGACGGCGCCCGGCCTGGTGGGCCCTCTGGACGCGTTGAAGGGCACGCGTCTGCCCGGCCACGCCGAGCATCAGGGATCCTTCAACGTCGTCTACAACCGGACGGTGTGGGGCGACGTGGACATGACGCTGAACTACGGGCTCGTCTTCTCCACAGACGTCTTCAATATTCCCGGCGGCGACGAGGACACGCTGGTGGACGAGGACGGCGTGCCGGGAGACCGGGGCGGCGAGGCTATCCCGGGTTACGACGTGCATCACCTGTCGGCATCGTTCAGCCGCGATTCCTGGACCGTTCAGGCCTTTGTCGACAATCTGTGGAACGAGTACTACATCACGGGCACCCGCACCTCGCGCCGGTTCCTGCAGGACGAGAATCTCGGACCCGGCAACACGATCAACGGCTTCACGCTGCGCTCGTACGGCCAGTACGTGGGCATGCCGCGCAACATCGGGATCAGCGTGAGCTACACCTTCGAGCGTTGAGCCCGCCCTTACCGGCCTGGCCAGCAGCAGCGTTGTATCGTTGCCGCGGCCGGCCTAAGGTGCGCGGATGCAAGATTCAGTTGCCGAGCTCAGGAAAGAAGCTGCCAGAGCGCTGAACCAGCGGGCCTACGAGCGAGCCGCCGTGCTGTGCCGGCGTCTTCTGCAGCAGGACCCAAAGTGCGCCGACGGATGGTTCCTGATGGGCATGGTGGCGGCCGCCAACGGGCGGATCACCAAGGCCCTGGAGCTCGTCGGCAACGCCGCGCTGCTGGACGCCGACAATGCGGAGTACCTGGCCCAGAAGGCGAGGCTGCACCTCCTGCTGAGTCAGCCGGAGGCGGCCCGGGAGACGGCAGACCGAGCGCTCGCCGCCAGGCCGGAGGACCCGCTCACCCTGGACACGCTGGGCGTGGTCTACACGCGCACGGGTAACTACGACCAAGCCCGGCAGTTGCTGCAGCGCGCGGTGGCCGCCGCAGACGACAATCCCCAGTTCCACTTCAATATTGCGTCCGTGGAGCAGTTTCTCGGCAACCTGGAAGCCGCGGCCGCCGGGTACGAGCGCAGCATTGAGCTCCATCCGCGCTTCTTCCGGGCGCGCTGGGCCCTGTCGGAGCTGAGGAAGTCGGATTCGGATGCCCGTGGCATCGACGTGCTCGAGCACCTGCTCGCCGATTCGCAGCTCACGGCCGAGGACGAGCTCTATCTGGCCCACGCCCTTGCGACGGAGTACGAAAAGGACGCGCGCCACGACGACGCGTTCCGGGTGCTGGCTCGGGCCAAAGCCAGGCGGCGCGCCCGCATCGGATACGCCCATGAGAATGATGCGCGGCTCTTCAATGCGATCAGAGAAGCCTTCCCCGTGGGCTCCCTGCAGGCGCCGGCAGACGCCGACGCAGGTAGCGATGCCATCTTCGTGATCGGGATGCCGCGAACGGGCACGACGCTCGTCGAGCGCATTCTGGACAGTCATCCCGAGGTTCAATCGCTTGGCGAGATTCAGGACTTCGCCATGGCGGTAAAGACCGCGTCGGGCTCACGCAGCGGCCTGATCCTGGACGAAGATGTCATATCGCGAGCCCGCGACGCGGACGCTTTGCAGATCGGTCAAAGTTATCTGCAGTCCATCGCGGCCCGACTGGGACACGACGGCAGGTTCGTCGACAAGATGCCCCTGAATTTTCTCTATGCCGGCTTCATTCTCAGCACCCTCCCCGGCGCCCGGATCGTCTGTCTGAAACGGCATCCGCTGGACACCTGCATCAGCAGCTTCCGGCAGCTTTTCGCCCTGGATTTCTCCTACTACAACTACCACTACGATCTGCAGGACACGGCCCGCTACTACGCGCTGTTCCGACAGCTGATGGGGCACTGGCAGGCCTGCGGCCACGGACGCATCCACGAGGTCTCCTACGAGGCCCTGACTGCCGATCCCGAATCCGAGGTGCGGCATTTGCTCAGCTACCTCGAGCTTCCCTGGCACCCGGCATGCCTGGAGTTTCATCGCAATCGCGGCGCCGTGGCCACCGCCAGCACGGTGCAGGTGAGGCAGCCCCTGTACCGGTCCTCGGTATCGCGATGGAAACGCTACGAAGCGCATCTGCAGGACGCGATTGCGGTTTTAGAGCAGAACGGCATCGAGTGGCGCGACTGAGAGATCTCGGTTCTGCGTGATAGGCTTCACCGAAACATCGCAGGTGTCGGCGCACGAATGAAATTCGGAGTTCTGCAGTTCTTCAGCTGGCCCGGCCGCCGCGGCGAGCTGCGCCAGGTCTACGAGCGAGGCCTTGAGCGCGTGCGCATCATGGACGCCAACGGCTACGACGCCGTGTGGATCGCCGAGCACCACTTCAGCACCTACAGCGTCTGCCCGTCCATTCACATGATGGGCGCCCACTTCGCGGCCAACACCAAACGCCTGCGCATCGGCACCGGCGTTTCCCTGGCCGCCTTCTACAACCCGCTGCGGCTGGCCGAGGAGGTGGCGCTGCTGGACGTGCTCTCCGGCGGCCGGGTCAACTGGGGAGCAGGCAGCGGCTTCGATCCCACGGAGTTTCGCGCCTTCGGAATCGAGCGGGGCGACCGCTACCCCCAGTTCCGGGAGAACGTCGAGATCGTTCTCAAGGCCTGGCGCTCGGACAGGCTCACCTACCACGGCCGCTTCCACTGCTACGAGGACATCGAGGTGCTGCCCAAGCCGCTCCAGGACCCGATCCCGGTCTGGATGGCGGCTTCTTCCGTCGACAGCGTTCGCTGGGCCGCGCAGGAGGGATTTTCCATTCTCATGGATCCGCACTCGTCCATGCCCGACATCGCCGCCAAGCAGCAGATCTACCACGAGACGCTGATCGCCCACGGCCACGATCCGGAGGGCCGCGACCTGCCGGTGGCGCGGCTGCTCGCCATCGCGCCGACGGACGCCCAGGCCCGCGAGGTGGCCGAGGCAGGCGCTCAGTGGACCACGGGCAGCTACGCCAAGCAGCCGCTGGCCCTGAAGAAAAAGGACAACGAGCAGGACCCGGTGCAGCGCTACATCGACGAGATCATCCTCTGGGGCAGCCCCGAGCGGGTGGCCGATCGGCTGCTGGAGCAGCAAGAGGACGGGCACCTGAACTATCTGCTCTGCGCGCCGCTGAGCAACCAGTCGTTCCGGCTCTTCACCGACGAGGTCCTGCCCCGCATCGCCTGATCGGCAGGCGCGCGCTCGGCAAGCGCACGGAGCGACGAATCAGCGATGGTAGAAGGGCGGCGGCGGTGCCCGATTCGGCAGCACGGCCACGGTTTCGTCCACTTCCCGGAAAAAGCTGCGGCTCATCAGCGTCTTTTCGAGCGCGGCCATGTTCTCCGCCGCGCTGCCCGTTGCGCGGCCGGCAACGAAGTCGGCCGGGCTCTCCAGCCAGTACTCGATCATGGCGTCCCAGTAAGAAAAGAAACGCTCGCGGATGGCCGTGCCCTCCGGGGTGAACCCTTCGGCATCGGGCGCGAAGAAATGGGTCATCACGTCGACGCCCGTCCGGAAGTTCACGACGAGCCCGCAGAGGCCGCCCATGGTCGCCGCCGCCCGCGCGTAGCGCCCCGAAAGGTAGGCGCGAAACAGCTCGGGCTCCAGCCCGTCGGGGCGCTTTACGAACTGCACGAGCTTGAACAGCTTGCGCTCGGGCCTGACCACCGGGACCACCACGTTCTCGGCCAGGTGAAACTGAAACGGCGAGCCGCCGTAGAGATACTCGAAGTCCCCGCCGACGCCGGCCACACCCGGGTCCATCTGCAGGCCGTCCGGGCCGGCCATGTCCCGGGCGGGAGAACGGGCGGCCAGGTAGTCGTCGAGGGAGTCGAACAGCAGCTGGCCCCAGCCGTCCCACAGATCGTCGAAGCCGGGCGGCTCGTCCAGGGTGATGCTTTGCACCAGGTCGGTGCCGAGCGTCTCCTCGATGGTGGCGTTGGCGCGCACGTTCAGGAGGTAGCCGCGGATGTTGTTGAGCCGGCGGCCGAAGGAGTTGTGGTAACCGACGTGTCCCGCACGGTACTCGTCGTGGGTGAGGTTGGGGTGGCGCCGGACAAATCCAAAAACCTTGAGCATTCGATCCCCCTCAGCGGAAATAAAAATCGGGGGCGGGCCCGCGATTCGGTATGACGATGAGGTTCTCGTCCACCTCCACGTGCCACATTGAAGAGAAAAGCTCACGCTCGAGCTCGAGCAGACGGTCTCGCACCCGATCGTCGCGGCGGGCGGCGGCAAAGGCTTCAACGGAGTCGAAGTGCAGCTCGTTCGCGCCGCGCCACAGGGAACAGAAACGGCCGTGCAGTGCCCTGCCCTCCTCGCCGAACACCCAGCTGTCCGGAGCGAAGAAGCCGCGCATCGCAGCCTCGGGGTCCGCATCGCGCAGGTTCGCCACGTAGCCCCACAAGCCCGGCATGCTGCCGGCCAGGGGCGCATACTCGCCGAGAAGCCTGTCGGCAAACTCGGCATCGGTGAGCCCTTCGCGTTTCTGAAAGAACTGGATCAGCTTGGTGAGCCGGAACTCCGGCCGCCGCACAGCAACCACGACGTGCTCCTCCATGTGCACGTGATGGGCCTGGAACTGCGTGGGCTCGCCCGGCACGGGCATGAACAGATGCGGGCTGTCGCCCAGGCTCCAGTCCGGGTCCACGACCAGCCCATCGGCCGTGGCTCGGTTGGGCTCCACGGTGCGGGCGTTCACCCACGCTTCCCGGTCGTCGAAGTAGACCTGGGGGAACCCGTCCCAGTAATCGAGAAAACCGTCCGGCTGGTTGAAGGCGATCTCCCCGGCCAGATCACCGATCTTCTCCGCCAGGGGCTGGTTGTCCCACACGTTCACCAGGTAGCCGCGGATGTTCTTCAGCCGCCGCGACTGACCGCAGTGATAGCCCACGTGCCCGGCGCGGTACTCGTCGTGAGTCAGGTTGGGATTGCGTTTCAAGAACGCGAAGACTTTGTACATGGATCCGGCAGCTCCCCGGCAACCGCTCGCTCAACCCGGAGCATACACGAAGCTCAGCCGGCTTCATTGCCAACGGGGCAGGAGAAGCGCCGGCACCGTGTCCCGCGGGCCGGCGGGACGCGCTATGATTCGGCCTGACGCCGCACCGGTCTTCCAACGTCCGCGGCCCCACCATCGCAGGAACACCCCATGGCAGAAACGACCCGGCCCGCAACGGAACCCACAGCCGAAAGCGACTATCGATTTCTCAGCGGGAACTTCGCCCCGGTGGCCGAGGAGGTCACCGCGTTCGATCTCCCTGTGGAGGGGGAGCTGCCGGCCGAGCTCAACGGCCGCTACCTGCGCAACGGCCCGAACCCCTTCGATGACCCCGATCCGGGCAGCTATCACTGGTTCACCGGCGCGGGCATGGTGCACGGCATTCGCCTTGAGGACGGCCGCGCGGAGTGGTACCGCAACCGCTATGTGGGCTCTGAGCAGCTTGCCGCGTCTCGCGGCGAGCCCGACATCCCCGGAGCGAACTGGAACGACAACCCCTCCGGGCCCAACACCAACGTCGGCGGCTTCGCGGGTACCACCTGGGCGCTGGTCGAGGCCGGCGGCTGCCCGGTGGAGCTCACCTACGAGCTGGAAACCGTGGCGCGCAACGACTTCTTCGGTACCCTGCCCGGCGCGTTCACGGCCCACCCGAAGGTAGACCCCCAGACCGGCGAGCTGCACGGCATGGCCTACGCCTGGCCCCAGTGGATGGACCACGTGCAGTACGTCGCCGTGGCGCCCGACGGGCGGGTCCGCCGCACGGTGGACGTTAAGCTGCCCGGCATGACGATGATGCACGACTTCTCGCTCACCCAGCGTTACGTCGTCATCTACGACCAGCCCGTGACCGTGGACTTCGCCATGGTGGGCAACACGAGCTTCCCCATGCGCTGGAATCCGGACTACGGTAACCGCCTGGGCCTGCTGCCGAGAGAAGGCGACGCCGACGAGATCATCTGGATCGACGCGCCGCTCGGCTACTGCTTCCACCCGATGAACGCCTACGATGACCCCGACGGCTCGGTGATCGTCGACCTCTGCGTCTACGAGCGTATGTTCGACGCGTACCCTCGCGACCCCTTCGGCGACAGCATGGCCTCTCTTCAGCGCTGGCGCGTGAATCCCGCCAACCGGACGATCAGCGTCGACGTGATAGACGCCTCAGCCAACGAGTTTCCGCGCCACCGCGGCAGCCTTTCGACCCTGCCCTATCGCTACGGCTACTGCGCATCGCCGTCTTCCGACATGTCCGCCGGCTGGCCGACGCTCAAGCACGATCTGCAAACGGGCGAGCGCAGCGTCTTCGATCACGGGCCCGGCCGGGCGGCCGGCGAGCCCGTGTTCGTCGCCCGGGAGGGCTCGGCGGCAGAGGACGACGGCTACCTGATCACCTACGTCCACGATCTCGCACAAAGCTCGGCGGAGTTCGTGGTGATGGACGCCCAGGACTTCGATCGCGGCTATCTGGCCCGGGTGGCGCTGCCGCAGCGGGTGCCCTTCGGCTTTCACGGCAACTGGGTGAGCGATCGCGCCGTATCGCCCGGTTGACGGCAGCTCCTGGGGATTTCGAGCCCGGTCAGGGATCGGCAGCTTTGACGGCGTCGCGAGATCTCAGCAATCGCGTCAGCAGCGACTGCAATCGCTGAATGTCGATGGGCTTCGGGAGCATGTCCGTGAACGGATTCATCTCTGCAGAACCCATCTTGTGGCGAAGGACGTCGCCCTGCAGATCGCCAGCACCAGACGGAAAACACTGCCGGTCTCCCCCGGCGCGTATTCGACCCTGCCTCCCAGCAGCGAAGCCAGCCGCTGGCTGATGAAAAGCCCCGGACCGGGGCCACCGTAGCGTCTGGTCATCGTGGCGTCAGCCCGCGCAAACTGCTCAAAGAGGCCGTCTCTGAATGCCTCTGGGACGCCTATCCCCGTATCGATCACGGTGATCGCTTTCTATCCTCGACAGATCCAGCACGTCCTGAATGAGATTCCCGAGATGGCGGGCCCCGAGCACGATGGCGGTGAGGCTCTCGCGTTTCGGGTCGTCCTCAGCGCAACATGCGCCTCGATCCACCCGGCCGCCATGGCCATCAGGTCGAGCGAGCCGCTATGCTCGCGGCGTCGACGCAAGACCCGCAGGCGCCTGAGCCCACATGCCGACCGTCACCGACATTTCCACCCGCGACGCCCGCCGCCTGTTCCTGCACCGGCAGGGACTGCTGCGGCGCGAGCCGTTCGGCCGCGGGGGTCAGGCCGTGGCCCGCGCCGTCGAGCGCCTGGGCTGGGTGCAGATCGACACCATCTCGGTGGTGGAGCGTGCCCATCACCACGTGCTGCGCAGCCGCGTGGCCGGGTATCAACCCAGGTGGCTCGACGACCTGCAGCACAGAGAACGGGCGGTGTTCGAGTACTGGTCCCACGCGGCCGCCTATCTGCCCATGCGCGCCTACCGCTTCTACCTGCCCATGATGCGCTGGTCGCGGCGCGGGGACGCCGCGGATCCGAAGATGGCCCGGGAAGTGCTGCGACGCGTGCGCGACGAGGGTCCCCTGCAGTCCCGGGACTTCGAGGCGGCCGGTCATCGCAGCGACGGCTGGTGGGACTGGAAGCCGGCGAAGCGCACTCTCGAGCAGCTCTTTCACCGGGGCGAGCTGATGGTGACCCGGCGCGAGGGGTTTCAGAAGGTCTACGATCTGCCCGAGCGGGTGCTGCCCGAGAGCGTGGACACGTCGTTTCCCGATGCTTCCGAGTGGGGCCGCTTCGTGGTGGGCATGATGATCGATGCCCTGGGCATCGCCAGCGACAAGGAGATCGCCTATCAGCGCATTGCCGCGCCCAGGCTCTACTCGCGCCCGATCCTGCCGTTAGTGCAGCAGGCGGCCGCCGACATGGTGGAGGCGGGGGAGCTGGAGCAGGTCACGGTCGAGGGCGGCGGCTCGTACCTGACGCGTCACCTGGACTGGCTGCCGGTGCGGCTGGGCCGCAAACGCGTGACGATCCTCTCGCCGTTCGACAACGCCGTGATCATGCGGGAGCGTGCCCGGGAACTGTTCGGCTTCGACTACGCCATCGAGTGCTACCTGCCCGCGGGCAAGCGGCGCTATGGCTATTTCAGCCTGCCGATCCTGTTTGGCGACGAGCTCGTCGGGCGGATGGACAGCAAGGCGGATCGGCGCACGGGCACCCTGACGGTGAACCTGCTCCATCTCGAACCCGGCGCGGATCCCGCTGCGATCCGAGACCCCTTGATGCAGGCACTGAACGGGTTTGCCCGGGACAACGGCTGCACCCGGGTCATCATGGGCGCAACCGAACCCGCATCGCTGAAAGCCGAGCTTGCTCGCGTCCTCGGCTGACCGGGGCGAAGGCCCAATCGGCTACAAGGTCTCAGGCCCAGCGCAGCTTCTCGTGGGCGCCGATCATGCGCTCCTGAATCTCGACCCCCTGGGGACAGCTGCCGAGGCAGGGTGCTGAGCAGTCGATGCAGACGTCCGCCTGCCGGTCCAGCTTGGCGTAAAGCTGCATGGCCTGCTTTTCGTCCCCGTAATCCTCGAAGTACATGCGATGACGCAGGATGTCGTTGATGGCGAGCCCACTCGGACACGCCCCGAGGCAATCGCCGCAATGCTGGAAGCAGTGGGTGCCCGCAATGAGCTGGTCGTATTTGCCGAGCACCGCGATGTCGCTCCGCTCGAGGGACTTGCCCGAGGCGAACAGGTACTCGTCCGGATGCTGGTTGTCGTAAAACGAAACCACCAGGTTGGAAACGGACGGGTTGGCCAGCACCCACTTGAAGGCCGCCTGGGCGTAGGAGTCCGCTTCGGGCCTGAATTCCGCAAGGCCGCGGTGCTTGGCGCCCTTGAGCGTCTTCATGGCGACGATGCCCATG
Organism: Pseudomonadales bacterium; assembly: GCA_036526135.1. Taxonomy (GTDB): domain Bacteria; phylum Pseudomonadota; class Gammaproteobacteria; order Pseudomonadales; family Azotimanducaceae; genus UBA2965. Next base: position 15,795 of record DATCZA010000011.1, read on the forward strand.
CCCGCCGCGGCCGCGCGATCGATGATGTCCATCTGCTTCGGCCAGGCGCCGTGGTGGTAGGCCAGCATCATCACCTTGAAACGGCCGCTGTCGATGGCGGTGTCGGCGACCTCCTCTAAGTTGGGCGTGTGGGTAGACACTCCCAGATGGCGCACCTTGCCGGCATCCTTGAGGCGATCGAAAGCCTCGTGGACGTTCTCGTCCATGAGCCTTTCGGTGCTGTCGCAGGAATGGATGTGGGCGACGTCGATGTAGTCCGTGCCCATCCGGCTGAGCGTCCCGTCGATGGCGGTCATGTAAGCTGCGACGCTCGAGCCCTGCCGGAGATGGCCGTCGCGAGTGCAGAACTTGGAGGCGATGACCAGCTGGTCCCGGGGCCGCCCGACAATGGCCTCGGCGATGATGCCCTCGCTCTCCGGGGCGTAGTCGGGTGAGGCGTCGATGTAGTTGACCCCGCGGTCCAGAAGGCTCTTCAGGTACCCGACCGGATCCGAGTTGTGGTGAATGCGCGTGGAGCCGGTGGCAATGTCGGAGACCATCAATCCGGTGTCTCCCAAAGGCCGGTAGCTGCGCACCCTGGCGCCCAGCCAGTCGTCCTTCGGGTTCGGATCCGTGACGGTCACGGGCTGGCGCAGGGCAGGAAGCGTCACCGTCGCCCAGGGTGCCACCCTGCCGATGGTCGCCCCCGCGGCCCCGAGCATGCCGCCGGTCACCGCCGCGGTACCCGTGAGAAAACGACGTCGCCCGCTGGCGAGTGGCCTTTCTTCCAGCGCGGCCCCCGCTTCGGGCTTCGCTTTCAGCCCGCGCGCCCACACCACGCTGGCCCAGAGACTCACGGCCAAGAGGACCACGAATAGCGCCGTGGGCCAAGCGGGTACCCCACCGATACCTTCAACCGTCTCGGCGAGAAAGCCGCCGAGACCGAAGTAGCCGAGAATCATGGTCAAGGCCCAAAGGGCCAGAACGGTCCATCCTTTGCGAACGAGATCGGTCATCATCCCCTCTCCAGGCCGGCTATCCCTGAACTATATCGACAGCCGCGGGGGGATCAAACCGCGTCCGTTGCAGTACTCGCCGATCCCCAGGGGTTTCCACTACTCCGGAATATCGTCGAAATCGTAGGGTTCCAGACTCTCCTGAGCGCGAACGCGATACTTGTGCCAGCGGCCGCCGCCGTAATAGGCAAGGCTGCCAGGCTCCGCGTCCCCGTGACCGTTGTAGTAGGAAATGCAGTCGCGCAGGGGGGCCGTCATGACGTCCGCCGCCCGACAGTGCTCGGCATACTCGTCTTCCGGTTCCTTGCGCACGTCTACCGTACGGGCGCCCCGGTCGCGCATGGTCTCCAGCATCCAGCAGATGTAGTCGGCGTGGGTGTCGATGGCATCGGTGAAGTTGAAGCTGCCGCCGCCGCCCTGGGGACCCGAGACGATGAAGAGGTTCGGAAAGCCATGACTGTGTATCCCGAGAAAGGTGCGGGTCCCCTCCTCCTGCCACTTCTCGTTGAGCGTGCGCCCACCCCGTCCACGGATCATGTTGAACGTGGACGTCGCCATCCACTGGAAGCCGGTGGCGTAGATCAGCACGTCCAGGGGGTACTCCCGGCCGTCGTGCACGACGCCACGCTCGTTGATCCTGGTGACCCCCAGCGGCGCGGTGTCCACCAGGGTGACGTGAGGCAGGTTGAAGGTGGGCAGGTACTCGTCATGGAACGTCGGCCGCTTGCACCCGTACGGGTAGTAGGGTTTCAGCGCCTCGGCCGTCCTGGGGTCCTCGACGATGGCGTCCACGCGGGCGCGGATCTGCTCCATGATGCGGAAGTTGGTCTCGAGCTGCTTGTTGATCATCTCCTCGGCGGAGAGCCTGCGCTCGTGCTGCTTGCGCTCCTTGAAGTCGGCCACCTTTCCCGACAGGTAGTCGTCGTTGGCCTTGATGGCCGTCCGCCCGGAGGAGATCTTCGAGAATCGCGCGCGCCGCGCCCGGGCCCAGCCGGGTTCGTGCGACCAGGTCTCGTACTCTTCCGGCGTGGTCTCCCGCTGATCGCGCACGTCGATGGACGACGGCGTCCGCTGAAAGACGTAGAGCTCCTTCACGATCTTGGCAATCTCGGGGATCACCTGAACGGCCGTGGCGCCGGTGCCGATAATGCCCACCCGTTTGCCGGCCAGATCCACGTGATAGTTCCAGCGTGATGTGTGGAAGGACTCGCCCTTAAACGTCTCCATACCGTCGATACGCGCGAGCTGGGGCGTGGTGAGGATGCCGTTGGCCAGCACCACGAAGCGCGCGCGCATGGCGTCGCCGCGATTCGTGTAAACCGTCCAGCGACCGGCCGCCTCATCCCACTCCGTGCGATCCACGGTGGTGTGAAACAGGCAGCGATCGTAGAAGCCGAACTTTTCCGCCATCCGCTGGCAGTACTCGAGGATCTCGAAACCCGAGGCGAACTTCATGCTGGGGATGTAACCCATCTCCTCCAGCAGCGGGAGGTAGCTGTAGGACTCGACGTCGCAGGCGATGCCCGGGTAGCGGTTCCAGTACCAGGTGCCGCCCACGTCGCCGCCCTTCTCGCAGAAGCGCACGTCGGTGAATCCGGCTGCGGAAAGCTTCTGCCAAAGGAGCAGACCGGCGAAACCCGCCCCGACCACGAGCACCTCGCACTCGTCGGTCAACGCTTCCCGGGGCACCGGATCCGCGGAATAGACGTCCTCTAAGTACCTCGCGAACTCGCCTTCCATGGTCATGTAGTCGGCGGCCCCGCGACGGACCTCCTTGAAGGCCCGGTACTTCGCCTGCTCCTCGGCGTCGAACACCGCGCCCGGCGGAGCGGGCGGCAGCGTCGTCAACGCCTCGTCGGCAATCACCGAATAGCCCTTGCCCGCGATCTTGTCCGTGGCCTTTGCCGCGCGGGTGGCAAAGCGTTTGACCCCGGTCGCGGGATCCACGCGAACGGCGGGCTCTGTCCGGGCCTCGCTCACAGCAGCTCGCCGCCGCAGGCGGGCGCCGTGGTACCGTGCTCCTCGTAGGCCTTGATCACGTTGGCGCCCGTGCGCCAGCGGTGCACCTCGTCCGGGCCGTCCACGAGCCGCTGGCTGCGGATGCTCGTGTACCAGCTCGCCAGCGGCGTGTCGTGGCTGTAGCCCAGCGCCCCGTGCAGCTGCAGCGCGGTGTCCACCACCTGATGCACCATGTGCGCGAGGAACACCTTGGCGATCCCGTTCTCCTGCCTCAAGTCCATGCCTCGCTCGGCCTTGTAGGCGATGTGCAGAAGCATCAGCCGGGCCTTGTAGATCTCCGCCGCGCAGTCGGCCAGCATCCAGCGAACGCCCTGCCTATCGGCGAGCCGTTTGCCGAAGGTCTCCCGATTGACCACGTGCCCGGCGGCCAGATCCAGCGCCCGCTGCGCCATGGCCACGTTGTGCATGCCGTGACGCAGCCGGCCGTAGGCAAGCCGGTGCTGGCCCATGGCAAAGCCCTTGCCCCGGCCGCCGAGGAGGTTCTCGCGCGGTACCACGAGGTTTTCGATCTTCACCTCGGAGTGAGAGTGGCCGAGCTTGAGGCCCAGCTCAGTGTGGGGCTGCATGGTGTCGATGTTGCGCAGGATCTGATAGCCCGGGTTGGGCAGCTCGACGATGAACGTGCTGTAGCGCTCGTGGCGCGGCGCCTCCGGGTCCGTCTTGGCCATCACCACGGCGATGTCGGCGACGTCCGCCGACGAGCTGAACCACTTCTCGCCGTTGAGCACCCAGTTGTCGCCCTCCAGAACGGCCGCGGTCTGCATGCCCGTGGCGTCCGCACCCGCCGCCTTCTCCGTCATCGAGTAGCAGATGCGCTTCTGGCCGTCCAGCAGGGGCTTCAAGAACTTTTCTTTCTGGTGGTCGGTGCCGTGCTCGAGCAGCGTGAGCATGGTGGCGTCATCCGGACCCTGGGTGTTGAGCGCGAGCGCGCCAAGAAAGCTCTCGCCGAGCTCCATCTGAACCAGGGCGTTGGCCAGCGGCTTCAGCCCCATGCCCCCGTGCTCCTCGGGGATGAACGGACACCACAGGCCCTGGGCGCGGGCCTTGCCTCTGAGCTCCGAAAGCACCTGGTCGAAATTATCCGCCGTGCATTGCGCCTCCGCCGCCACGCATTCCTTCTGCACGAACTCGCGCGCCTTGGCGCGGATGGCTTTGGTCTCGGCCGGTATCTCGAAATCGATCATTGGTCCCTTTCCCTATGCAGGTTCGTGTCTGTCGTGACTATATCAGGAGCACGGGCGCGGGAACCACGGCAGGCCCCGAAAGGGGTGGTGCGTTCAGTCGGCTCCAGCCGGAGAACGGACGAGGAAGGGGACGTTGGCGTGCGCCGCGCCGCCATTGCCGTCGTATGCGTAGACGAAGACGCGATACGCCCCGGGCTCTTCGGGGGCCGTCAGCTGCGCGCGGCTCGACGACGGTTCGTCGATCAGCCCGTCCACGTCGGCGATCGCCCCCTCGAGGTCTCCTCCGACCTGCCTGGCCCGGCTCTCTGACTTGACGCTCCAGCGATAGCGCAGGGCGTCCCCTTCCGGATCGCGCACCCGGGCGAGAATGGGATACGTCTGCCCCGGAACGAGGACGATGTCCCGACCCGCCCTGCGACCGTCGAGGCGAACCGATCTGACCGCGGGGCTGCGATTGCTCGGCCATGCGCCGGTCCAGAGGTGTTGCATGACGTCGACCGACTCCGTTCTCTCACCGGTTTCGGTGAACAGCCCGTACCACGTTGGCGTCCGCTCCTGCTTCTGGCCCCACAGAAAGACGTAGTTGCCGATGAGCTGGTCCGGATACGGCTCGATCGCCGTGGCGTGCGCCCGGCGCAGCGCCTTGGCCTTGGCAGAGCTGTCCGGCTCGATCGGCGCGCCCCAGCTGGTGGTCGCGACTTCCCAGTGTCCGGGCGGTCCCCACTCAGTGAGCACGTACGGCCCCTCGTATCCGGCCTTGCGAACCCGTCGTTGCAGGTCGAGGACGCCTGCGTAGGACTGGATGCTGAGGAAGTCGATGTCCGGCGCGCGGGCGGAGATGACCTCAGCCATGTCCGCGCTGAAGCCGGCGATGGTGGTGGTGGTGGGATGATTCCCGTCGATCTCGTGGATCATCCGGGAAATCTCGTTCACCGCGTCGTAGACCCGGGGGTTCTTGAAGTCGTGGTTCAGCTCGTTGCCAATGATCCAGGCCAGCAGGGCCGGATGATTGCGGTGCGCCAGCACGTCCGCTCTCGCTCGCTCGAACTGCGCGGCCACCGCCGCATCATCGTCGTAGTCGAAGCCGTGACGTTCCCTGGCAATGTCCAGGCACAGCGCGACCGTGAGGCCCAGACGGTGCGCTTCGTCGAGCAGCTCCCGCGCGGACTGCTCGGGAGTTCCAACCGACCAGGTCCGGATGGAGTTGCCGCCGGACTCGGCGAGCAGCGCAAGGCGCTCCAGACCGCCGACGCCCTGGATCCGGTAAGGCCGGCCACCGCGCTCGAGCGCGTAGCCCCGCGCCGTTCGCACCACCTCGACTTTGACCGGCTCATCTGGCATCGCGCCCGCTTCCGGCACGAGCCCGGCATCGGCCAGGGACAGCAAAACGAGCACGGCTGGAAAGCGCCCGAGAATTGAAGTCATCCGTCTCCCAGATCGATCCGAAGGTTCGACACCGAAAGACCCAGCACGCCGTCGGTCCAGATCAACCACGGGGTATCCACCGCGCATAGGTTGTCCGTCCCGCCGGCAAACGCGCTCATCTCGAAAGCGACGTCTTCCCAGGTCCCCAGCGGCAGCTCGTTGAGCATGGCCGTGATGTCGATGCTCGCCGTCTGAGGATAACCGGAGTCCATCCTGAGCTCGACCCTGCGCTGGGGCCGCACGTCCACCCGCAGCTTGCAGCGCAGTCGGGCGCCGCGGGAAGCGTGGTCGGAGAGGTCCTGGCCCGCGCTGCGCTGGAAGTAGACCTGAGCGCCTCCGCTCCCGTCCCAGCTGATGCGGCGCGCGTCCTCCTGGCTGTAGTGGTCGACGTTGGTCACCGAGACCGCGCCCGTGGGAGACCGGCTGGAGCGGCCGCGAACCGGCACTTTCCAGGCCTGGCTGTCGCCAATGAAGAACTCGAACGGCGGCACCACGCGGCCGGTGAGGATGCCGATGCTCTCGTCGGCCGCAAGGCCGAGCGCCTCGTCTTCCTCGATGAGCTCGTCACCGAGGGTATCGACGTCTGCGGCACCGAGCCCGAAGCCGTAGGGGAACAGCGGGTCGTAATCCGCATCGTGGCGATTCACCGTGGCCTGCAGCGAGGAGCGCGGCCAGGAAAAGGCCAGCCGTCCGGTAAAGTCGTGAGCGACCTCGCCACCCACGGTTCGAAAGAGCACGTCGCTCACGCCGGCGCCCTCCGAGCCCGGAAGCCAGGCCACCACGAAGGCGTCGGAAGCGTTCAGCTCGGGGTTGACCCAGAGAGGCCGGCCCGTGAGAAAGACGCTCACCACCGGGATGCCGTCGCCCTTCAGTTTCTTGAGCAGCGCAAGCCCTTCGGGAAACAGGGCGGAGAAGCTCAGATGGGCGCGGTCTCCCTGCCCCTCGGCGTACGGGTCCTCTCCGAACACCACCACCGCCACATCGGGCCGCTCGGACGAGCTGCCGTCAGGTGACAGCGTGGCCCGGCCGCCGGCGTTGGTAACCGCGGCGGAGATGCCGTCGTATATCGAGCTCGCCCCGGGGAAATCGCCGTTCTCGTTCTCGGTGCCCTGCCAGGTCAGCGTCCAGCCGCCCGACTGCTTGCCGATGTCGTCCGCCCCGTCGCCCGCTACGAGAACGTGCAGGGAAGGGTCGAGAGGTAGCATGCCGCCGCGATTCTTGAGCATCACCAGGGACTGGCGAACGGCCCGTCGAGCGACGTCGCGGTGTGCGGCGCAGCCAACCACGGCCGGATCGGTATGTGGCCGGTCGGACGACTCTGCGGGGTCGAGCAGGCCAGCGCGGGCTTTGACGCGCAAGATCCGGGTGACCGCATCGTCGATGCGGGACATGGGAATTTGGCCGTCCTCCACCAGAGCCACCAGATCGCCGATGACCTCCTGCCAGTCGTCGGGGATCATCAGCATGTCGACGCCGGCGTTGATCGACAGCTGGCAGGCTTCCTGGCGGCAATCGGCGACCTGCTTGAAGCCGTTCCAGTCACTGACCACGAACCCCTCGAAGCCCATCTGGCCTTTGAGCACGTCGGTGAGCAGGTAACGGTGACCGTGTACCTTTACGCCCCGCCAGCTGTTGAACGTGGCCATGACCGTCTGGGCGCCGGAGCCCAGGGCCGTGACGTAACCCTGACCGTGAACGTCGCGCAGGGTCGTCTCGTCGGCGTTGTTCTCGCCCTGGTCCACGCCTCCTTCGGTGCCGCCCTCGCCGAGAAAGTGCTTCGCCGTGGCGACCACGCGCCCGGCCCCGAGGAACGCGTCGGTACCGGCCGGACCCTGCAGGCCGGTGACCATCCGCCCGGCATAGGCGCGGATGATCTGGGGATCTTCGGAGTAGCTTTCGTAGGTGCGGCCCCAGCGGTCGTCGCGAACCACCGCCAGGGTCGGTGCGAACGTCCATCCGATGCCGGTGGCGGCAATCTCTCTGGCCGTGGCCGCGCCGATCTCTTCGATCAGGTCGGGGTCCCCGGCGGCTCCCAGGCCGATGTTGTGAGGAAATATGGTCGCGCGATAGACGTTGTTGTGACCGTGAACCGCATCGGTGCCCCAGATCAACGGGATCCCGAGCCGGCCAGGACCCGCATCGCTGGAGGCCGCGCGATAACTCTCGGCCAGCGCCACCCAGTCCGCCACCGATGCGTGCTTGTCACCGTTCGGAAACGAACCGCCTCCGTTGAGAACGGACCCAAGATGATGCTCGGCCGCCTGGGCCGGGGTGACGGCGGCAATCTCCGCCTGGATCATCTGGCCGACCTTCTGTTCCAGGGTCATCCGGGACAGCACGTCGGCGACCCGAAGCTCCGTTGCGGCATCCTGCCCCACCGGGATGGCGCAGTGCGGCCAGAAATTCGAATCGGCGGGTTTACCGCTGGTCATCGTGATCCTCAAAAACATCAGGCCAGAGATACGCGACGCGCCGCCGCGACCCCACTGGCCGCGAATATGACAACGCTGTCATTTTGACCCGAAGTTAACCCGATTCCCGGCGAGCTTGTCAAACGTTTGCAGGGCAGATGGCCGGCACACGGCCCGCGGCGGATCTCGGCCAGGCGTCTCGGCCCGCCGTCAGCCCGCTTCAGTCGCCGCGCTTGGCGGTGGAGCGTCGCACGATGAGCTCGCAGGTGAAGATTTCCTCGTCGCCCTCTTCACCCACACCCCGCAGCTGGCCAATGAGCCGCTGGGTCGCTCGTGCAGCCATCTCCACGATGGGCTGCTTGACGGTCGTCAGCGGCGGCCAGGTGTGCGACGCCGCCGGAGAGTCGTCGAATCCGGCCACGGAGAGCTCGTCGGGAACGCCGATGCCGCGCTCACGCGCGGTGAAAATGACGCCCGCCGCCATGTCGTCGTTGCTGGCAAAGATGGCCGTTGGCGGGTTCGGCAGCTCTAGGAGCTTCCGGGCGCAGCGCTGACCGGACTCGAAATCGAAGTAGCCCTGCATTACCAGGGTTTTGTCGAAGGGCATGTCGTGATCCGCGAGGCAGCGCCTGTAACCCGCCAGCCGCTTCTCCGTCGCGCCGTGATCGGGATGCCCCTTGATGAAACCGACGCGGCGGTGACCGAGAGAAATCAGGTAATCGGTCATGGCGTAGCTGGCTTCCTCGTCGTTGCACTGCACCGAGATCCACTCGGATCGGGGCGCTTTCGGGGCGAGCTGAGCAAACGGCACGCCGAGCTCCTTCAGCAGATCGGTGACCTTGGGCTCGTCGCACACGGGTGCCGTCAACACGGCGCCGTCAACGCGCGTCTGCGCCACGAACTTGCGAACCTCCTCCGAATCCACCTCCTCGCCGCAAGGCCGCATGAGGAGCGAGTAACCCTCCGCCTCGCAGGTACCGATGACGCCGTTCAGAGCGTCCTTGACGTAACCGAATTCCTGGGGATTTTCGTAAAGCAAACCGATCGAGAACGAACGGTTGCCGGCAAGCCCGCGCGCCGAGGGGTTCGGCTGGTAATGCAGGGCCTTGGCGGCCTTGAGCACCTTTTCCCGGGTGTCCGCACGCACGTTGGGCTCGCTGTTGAGCACCCGGGACACGGTCTTGATGGACACGCCCGCCCGCTTGGCCACATCGACGATCGTGACCTTCTGGCTGCTCTTCTGCGATCTCATGCGTACTCCGTTTCCAGGCTCAGCGGTAAAAACCCATCAGCACACTTTCGAAACGCCGCTCATTCTATACGGCCGCAGCCGTCCCTGGATCGCCGTTCAGGGCACCCCGGCGTTCCTCGAGGCGCGCTCGTACCTGATGTGCACGTTCTTCCGTAATCGGGAAGCCGGCGATAATCCAGATAGCCGCCGCGGAGCTCAGCATGGGTACGATCACGTCGAACGCGCGCATCATCAGGATCGCGCTGGCCGGCTGAGCGCCGCCGAGCGCCACGTCGAAGCCGGTGGCGTTCAAGAGAAACCCGCCGCCGGCGAGCGCCAGCGCCATGCCGAGCTTCACGACCCACCAGAAAATCGACCCGAACATGCCTTCGCGCCGTTCATGGCTTGCGAGCTCGTCCAGGTCGCAGACGTCGGCGATCATGGAGCCCATCAGGGTGAACAGACCGCCCAGGCCGAACGCGATCAGCGGCGCCGGCACGAGCAGCAGCCACGGCACCGCCGGGTCGTAGCAGAACCACTTCAGCCCGTACCCCACAATGGAGATTCCCGTGGCGGCAAAGAAAGCCCGCCGCTTGCCGATCTTGGTGGCAAGCCAGGTGACGATGCCGATGACGACGAACGTGGAGACGGCCGACAGCGTGCCGGACCAGCCCGCGTACTCCGCGCCGGTCACCTGATCACCGGAAAAGACGTAGTAGATGATCACGTAGAACTGGAAGGAGGAGACCAGCATGAAGCCGTTGAAGACGAGAAACGTGGCGGCGCACAGCCTGACAAACGGCTTGAACCTGAGCGTGGCGGCGAAGCCCGCAAAGAAGGACTTCACGTTGGTCAGCAAGGGATGCCGGGGTTCCCCACGGGCCAGCTGCTTTTCCGCGATCTCGGCATGAGCGACGTCCCGAAACCGCTCGCGAAGCAGCAACGCCGGCAGAACGCCCACGCACATCACCACCACGGCGATGGCTACCGACAACCCCGCGGCGCCCTCCACCATGTCATCGAAGACCGGCTCGTACTGCATCATCCACAGGAACCAGGGAGAGATCAGATAGGCCAGCTGGCCGATGAAGTTCTGAACCCCCATGAGCCGGGTGCGCTCGTGATAGTCGGGCGTCAGCTCGTATCCCAGCGCGACCCAGGGCGTGGCGAAAACCGTGTAGGCCAGGTAGAAGATCAGCGAACCGAAGAGGAAGTAGTAGAAGTAGAAGCTTTCGCTGCGACCTGGCGGCAACTGCCACAGAAGGGCGAAGCACAACCCGGCGGCGATGGCGCCTGCGAAGATGTAAGGCCGCCGGCGCCCCCACCGCGTGTTGGTGTGGTCCGAGATGTATCCCATCAGGGGGTCTGTGAGCGCATCGGTGAGTCGCGGCAACGCTCCGAGCAGCCCCACCAGAGCCGGGTTCATGCCGAGACCCAGGTTCAGCACGATGGCCATGCCGCCAATGGCGGCTGCCAGCAGGTTGTTGACGAAGGCCCCGAACCCGTAGACGACCTTGTGCGCAAAGCTGATCCGGTCTTCCGGTGCGGTGGCGTAGTGCTCGGCGGAACTCATCGGTAGGTGCGACCTGTGGGCTTCCGACCGATTAGGCCCGCTCTATGACAGCGTTGTCAATTCAGCCGCGGCCCCGGCCAGGCGGCCAATCGCAGAGAAGTCGCCGGCCCGCAGGCTATCGGCAGGAACGAACCAGGATCCACCGATGCAGGCCACCGAGCCCATGTGCAGATACCCGGGGGCCAGTTCCTGGGTTATCCCGCCGGTGGGAAAGAAGCGCACCTCCGGCAGCGGTGCGGCCAGCGAGCGAAGCGCTCTGGCGCCGCCGCTCGCCTCTGCGGGGAAGAATTTCTGCAGAAAGTAACCGTGCTCCAAAAGCCCGATCATCTCCGTCGCCGTGACGGCGCCGGGCACGAAGGGCATTTTCAACCGGCGCGAAGCCGCCAGAAGCCCGTCGCTCGAGCCCGGGCTCACGGCAAAGCGGGCGCCGGCATCGCGCACCTCGAGGAGCTGCTCCGGGCGGCGGATGCTGCCCGCCCCGACCAGCACCTCGGGAACTTCCCGGGCGATCCGCCCGATGGCGTCCACAGCGCAGCCCGTGCGCAGGGTGACCTCAACGCAGCTGACCCCGGAACCGGCCAGAACTCGCGCCAGCGGCACGGCGGCATCGGCGTCCTCCAGCGCCACCACCGCGACGATCCCGACGCCATCGAGCAGATCGCAAGCGTCCATCTCAAAGGGGCCCGAAGATGCTGGCGCCGGACTCGGCCGGGCCGACCTGGGCGCGAAAGGCCGCGAATAGCTCACGACCGGTGCCGTGGGTTCCGTCGGGCGCATCTGCAGCCGCCCCCGTTCGGCCCTCCAGATCCGCCTCGACGCGCACGACGCCCGCATCGGCGTCGATGTGGATCAGATCGCCGTCGCGAATCCGACCGATCAGCCCCCCGCTGGCAGCCTCCGGCGTCACCTGAATGGCTGCGAGCACGGCGCCGGAGGCGCCAGACATGCGGCCGTCGGTCAGCAGAGCGACCCGGTATCCCCGACGCTCCAGCACGCCTAAGTAGGGGGAGAGCCGATGCAGCTCCGGCATGCCGTTGGCGCGCGGACCCTGCCAGGGCAGCACGGCGACCATGTCGCCCTCGAGCTCTTCGGCCTCGAATGCCTCGGCAAAGGCGTCCTGGGAGACGAACACCCGGGCGGGGGCCGAGATGCGCCGACGCTCCGCCCGGACCGCGGATACCTTGACCACCGCGCGCCCCACATCGCCCTGAACCACCCGGAGCCCCCCTTCGGCGTCGAACGGCTCCGCGACCCCGCGCAGCACGCCGGGATCGGCGGACGATTTTTTCGCGGGCCGCCACCTCAAGGCGCCGTCCGCCCGCTCGGGGCATACGACGAACCGGCTGAGGCCGCGGCCCAGGATGGTTTCCACCTCGTCGTGCAGCAGGCCGTGATCGAGCAGCTCGCCGATCATGAAGCCGAGCCCGCCGGCGTCGTGGAAGTGATTGACGTCGGCCTCCCCGTTCGGATAGACGCGCGCCATCAGCGGCACGACGCGGGACAGATCGGCGAAGTCGGACCAGTCCAGCCGGATGCCGGCGGCGGCGGCAACGGCCACAAGGTGCATGGTGTGATTGGTGGAGCCTCCGGAGGCCAGCAGGCCCACCACCGCGTTGACCACCGAAGACTCGTCCACGATGCGGCCGATGGGCATATGGCGGTTGCCCAGACGGGTGAGCTCCAGCACCTGTCGGACCGCAGCAGCAGTGAGCAGATCGCGCAGTTCCGAGCCCGGGTTGACGAAAGATCCCCCTGGAAGCTGCAGGCCCATGAACTCCAAGAGCATCTGATTGCTGTTGGCCGTACCGTAGAAGGTGCAGGTGCCGGGGCTGTGATAGGCGGCAGACTCGGCCGCGATGAGCTCGACCCTGCCCGCCTCCCCGGCAGCATAGGCTTCTCGAACGCGAGCCTTCTCTTTGTTCGGCAGGCCCGACGGCATGGGGCCGGCGGGGACGAACACCGCGGGCAGGTGGCCGAAGGCCAACGCGCCCATGAGCAGACCGGGAACGATCTTGTCGCAGACCCCGAGACAGACCACCGCATCGAACATGTCGTGAGAGAGCGCCAGCGCCGTGGACATGGCGATGACGTCGCGGCTGAAGAGCGACAGCTCCATGCCCGGACGGCCCTGGGTGATGCCGTCGCACATGGCGGGCACCCCGCCGGCCACCTGGGCAACGGCTCCCGCATCCTCGGCGGCCCTTCGAATCAGCTCCGGATAGCCCTCGTACGGCTGGTGAGCGCTGAGCATGTCGTTGTAGGCCGACACGATGCCGACGTTGGCGGCGGCTTCCCCGGAGAGGCGCGTCTTGGACCCGGCAGGGCAGGCGGCCATCCCGTGGGCCAGGTTGCTGCAGGACAGCCGCGCCCGGGTCACTCCGGAGGCGGCGGCCTCTTCGATCCGGCGCAGATAGTCGCTACGGCTCGACGCGCTGCGCTCGCGTATCCGCTCCGTCACACGTTCAACCAAAGGATTCATTCACTTTTCCTCGAGCCATCGATTTCCAGCCCACTTCCCCACTTCACGGGGCCCACATCACCCGAACCGGCAACCGCGTCTGCGCCAGCAGGTGGCCGACCGGATACGCCCCGGGGGCTTCCAGCACACGCCGCTTGGACACGCCGAACGCCAGGAGAACCAGCTCATCGCTTTCCAGGAGCCGCGCCAGGGTCATGGAGACCCGGGCGGACGGGCTGGCTTGGGTCCGGACCCGCAGGCAGCACGCGTTGCTTTCCAGATCCAACGCCTCGTCGAGGTTGTCCGCGTCCGGGAACACCGAGGCGAAATGGCCATCCTCGCCCATGCCGACCAGGGCGCACGCCAACGGCGCCGAGAAAGCACGCAGCTCCGCACTCTGCAGGGGCAGGAACCGCGCGGCCGCCGCCCTGCCAACGAGCAGCCGGCGCCGGACCATGCCTTCGTTGCTGTCGGGGTGGTCTGCCGGCACGCATCGTTCGTCCGTCAACGTGACGCGAACCCGGGCCCAGTCCAGCGGATGCGCGGCAAGCTCGCCAAGACACTGCCGCGGGGTCGTCCCGCCGCTGACCGCCACTACGGCCTCGGTGCTCGTTGCCAACCGCCGTGACAGCGCCATCGCGAGCACGGCGGCCGCCGCGCGGGAGGCCGCCGAACGGTCAGGAAAGGTCTCGATGCCAGGCATCATTGGCCGGCAAACCAGTGGCGGCCGTCCCGATCCAGGAGGAGGGACGAGGCCGTCGGGCCCCAGGAACCCGAAACGTAAGCGTCGACTTTCTGCCGCGCCTCGGCCCATCCGGCGATGATGTCGTCGATCCATCGCCAGGCGGTCTCGATCTCGTCACGCCGCATGAAAAGGGCCGGATTACCCCGCATGACCTCGATGAGCAGCCGCTCGTAGGCGTCCGGATAGCGAATGCCGAAGGTCTCCTCGAAGCTGAGATCGAGAGACACGGGCCGCAGCTCGAACCCGCCGGGCCCGGGCTCTTTGGCCATGATCGCGAGCCGCACTCCCTCGTCGGGCTGCAGCATGATGGAGAGCCGGTTGGGCGCCGCGTCCCCGCTCACGTCGCCGAACAGGGGGTGGGGCACGGGCCTGAACTGGATGACGATCTCGGAGTGTTTGGCGGGCAGACGCTTGCCGGTGCGCAGGTAGAACGGCACCCCCGACCAGCGCCAGTTCTCGATACCAAGCTTGAGAGCAACGAAAGTCTCGGTATCGGTGGCGCCACCAAGCTCGTCGACGTACCCGGGCACGGCGTGCCCCGATATGGCGCCCGCCGTGTACTGGGCCCGGACCGTGGAAGTACGGACGTTGGCGGCGGTGATGGGTTTAAGGGCGCGAAGGACCTTGAGCTTCTCGTCGCGAACCGCGTCGTCGTCCAGGCTTGCCGGCGGCTCCATGGCGACCAGGCAGACCAGCTGCAGAAGATGGTTCTGCACCATGTCGCGCACGGCCCCGATCCGGTCGTAAAAGGCCACCCGGTTTCCCACGCCGAGCTCCTCGGCCACCGTGATCTGCACGTGATCCACCACTTCCCGCCGCCACAACGGCTCGAACAGCGAGTTGCCGAACCTCAGCGCCAGCAGGTTCTGCACGGTTTCCTTGCCGAGATAGTGATCGATGCGAAAGATCTGGTTCTCGGCGAAGCAGGCGCCTACCTCGTCGTTGATGGCTCGCGCCGAGGCGTAGTCGTCGCCAACCGGCTTCTCCAGAACGATGCGCATGTCCGGAACCATCAGAGAGTTGGACTGGAAACCGCGGGCCACGCTGCCGAAAAGGTGGGGGGGTGTGGCGAGATAGACGATGCGAATCTTGCCCTCATGTCCCCGCAGGCATTCGGCCAGGGGGCCCCAGCCGGAGTGATCGTCCGCATCCAGGTCGAGATAATCCAGACGTGCGGCGAACGTCTCCCAGATGTCCGGCTCTCTCCCTTCGCCGGCGGCTTCCACGGCGCGCGCCGCCTCGGCCAGGTATTCCGCCCTGCCCATGGCGCTTCGACCCACCGCGATGATGCGGCTCCCGGGCGGAATCTGCCCATCCCGGTGGCGGTGGTACAAGGCCGGCAGGAGCTTGCGCAGCGCAAGGTCTCCGGCACCACCGAAGATGATCAGGTCGAACGGATCGACGGGGATGAGCTGCGCCACTGAGCGCTCCACTGAACAAGAATTTCGTAATTTGACTACATTAATCCCCAGGATCGCAATTATTTCGTGGCCATTTACCAAAATACTATGTAGTTTTACTACATGACTACGGGAATACTTCGCCAGATCGATCTGGATCTGCCCCGCTTGAGCCGCTCGGAAACCCGCATCGCGGAATGGATCCGGGAAAACCCGCGGCAGACGGTCGACGCCTCCATCGGCGAAGTCGCCGCCAACGCGGGCGTGAGCGAACCAACGGTGATTCGATTCTGCCGGCGGCTGGGTCTTGCCGGCTTCCGGGATCTCAAGACACGGCTGGTCGCCGCGCTGCAGAGCCCGGAGAACTTCCTGCATCGCGACGTCGACGACGCGGACGGGCCTTCCGAGGCCGCCGCCAAGGTGCTCGACGGGTCCATTCGAACCCTGGTCGACCTTCGCGAGCAGACGCCGACCATGCCGTTCCGTGCCGCCGTGGAAACCATGACGACGGCCCGGGAACTCGTGTTCGTCGGGCTTGGCGCCTCGGGGCACGTCGCCAGGGATGCAAGCCACAAATTCTTTCGCCTGGGCATTCCCTGCAGCACGGCGGTGGATGCGCAAACGATCCTGCAGCGGGCCGCCATCGCGTCGGCCCGCGACGTCTTCGTGGTCGTCTCCCACACCGGCACCTGGCCCGAAATCGTCACGGCCATGGCCATCGCCGCCGAACGTCACGCCCGGATCGTCGCTCTGACCGATCCCCGCTCCCCCCTGGCGACGACTGCCGACCTCGTCTTCGCCTGCCATCCGGTGGAGGACACCAACGTGTTTACACCCATGAGCTCCCGGCTCGCCCAGCTCGCGCTCCTGGACGCGCTGCAGGTTGCGCTCGCGCTGGGCATCGGCGAGCCGGCCAAGCAGAACCTGCGGGCGAGCAAGGAGGCGCTCTCCGAGATGCGCGCCAGCGCGTGCGGATCCAACTGAGGTGAGCGTGGATCGGATCAGCGGGCGACGGATTTACTGTCGCGTTCTGACCGGGGGCGAGCTCGGCGCGGGCAAGGGCATCAACAAACGGGGCGGCGGCCTCTCCGCCCTGGCCGACAACCCACGCACGCTCGCCCGGGTAGCGCTGTTCCGTGGCGTGCATCCCGAACTCTTCGAGACCGAGCATCTGGACTACGAGCTCATCAACGAAGCCGCCGTCACCTGGCTCGCGCACAAGGGCGCCGTAAGCAGGGGGGATCGAGTCATTCTCTCCAAAGGCGACTACCGTAACGTGCAGGGCGGCACCAACACACTGAAAATACTGGAGGTCGCCTGATGCGAAAGCTGCGCGTAGGCATCATGGGTTTCGGCCGGGTCGGTCGGCAGATTTACCGGCTCGCCCTCAAGGACGAGCGTTTCGAGGTGGTTGCCATATCCGACATCGGGCGCCCGGAAATCCTGCACCATCTGCTGACCAGGACCGATGACGACGTGGGCGTGACGCTAAGCGGCAACTACCTCGAATCCAGGGGCGTTCGCACCCGCCTGATGCCGGCCGATCATCCCACGGAGATTCCCTGGGACGTCTTCGGGGTCGACGTGGTCATCGAGGCGACCGGCAGGTTTCATCGCGCCGACGATCTGCGGCCTCACCTGCACAACGGCGCTCCGCGCGTCGTCCTGTCGGCACTTCCCCAGGATGACATCGATCGCGTGGTGCTCGTCGGCGTGAACGACTGCGAGGCAAGCGCGGCCGACGTCATGGTGTCCGCCGGGTCGGCTTCCACCACCGCAACCGCGCTGGCGTGCAAGACGATCACCGAAGTCTGGCCCGTGGAACATGCCACCATGACGTCCGTGCACGCCTACACCAGCGATCAGAGCCTGCAGGACTACGCCGGACCGGACTATCGGCGCAGCCGCTCCGGAGCGGAAAACATCATCCCCAACGCGACCCCGGCCCTGAAGTGGGTTCAGCGGGCCGTGCCGGCGATGGCAGGCAGAATGACCGGGTACGCGCTCAACGTGCCCGTCCAGGTCGGCTCGATGCTCGACCTCACCTTCTCGTTCCGGGAATCCGGCATCGGCGCCGACGACGTGAACGACCTGTTCGGCAACGCTGCACGGGTACGGCCGGATCTGATCGCCACCACCCGGGACCCCATCGTTTCATCCGACGTCAGGGGCTCCTCCGAGTCTCTCCTCGTCGACATGGAGGGAACCATGGCGGCCGGCAGTCGCATGGTGAAGGTGCTCGCCTGGCACGAAACCCTCGGGCATGCCCGGCGCATCCTGGACGTCGTCGGCCTCTACGCCGACCTGGACGACGCAACAGCAAAGGAGGCTTCCTGATGCGAGTCGCCATCAACGGCTTCGGCCGCATCGGCCGCTCGGTCTTCCGCATCGCGGAAACGCTGGGGGACATCGAGATCGTCGCCATCAACGACCTCTTCGACGACGAGGCGCTTCGCTACCTGCTCACCTACGACACCGTGATGGGTCGATTCGAAGGCGACGTGCGCATCGAGGACGGGCACATGATCACGCCCAAGAGCCGGGCACGAATGCTCGCGCTTGCAGATCCCACACAGCTGCCATGGGCGGAGCTCGAGATCGACGCGGTGGTGGAGTCCACGGGCGTGTTCCGCAGCCGCGAGCAGGTTTCCCAGCATCTCGAGGCCGGTGCCGGGCGCGCGCTGCTGACCGTGCCGGCAAAGGACGATATCGACTACACCGTGGTGCTGGGGGTCAACGGGGAAGGCTTGAAGGCCGAGCACCGGGTCGTTTCCAACGCCAGCTGCACCACCAACTGCCTCGCACCTCTGGCGAAGGTCCTGCACGACGCCTTCGGCATCCGCGAAGGCGTCATCAACACCGTGCACGCCTACACCAACGACCAGCGGCTGGCCGACGTGCCCCACTCCGACTGGCGCCGCAGCCGGGCCGCAGCCGAGAACATCATCCCGACCTCCACCGGCGCAGCCAAGGCGGTGGGCGTCGTCCTGCCGGAGCTTGCAGGCAGGCTCGACGGCATCGCTTCCCGCGTTCCCGTCCCGGACGGCTCGGTGGTGGATCTTTTCGTGGAGCTCGAGAAGAACGTGAGCGTGGACGACGTTCACGAGGTGCTGGAGGCTGCCGCCGGTTCCGAGCCGATGAGCGGCGTGCTGGAGTTCACGAGGGAGCCCATCGTCTCTTCGGACATCATCGGCAACCCGCACTCGTCGATCTACGATGCGTCGTTTACTCAGGTGGCCGGGGGGCGGTTCTTAAAGGCGCTTTCCTGGTACGACAACGAGTGGGGTTACTCGAACCGGGTGTGCGACGTCCTGCGGATGATGTCCGCCCTGGACTGACCCGCGTCCTCGAAAATCTGAGACGTCTACACCCTTCAAACGCTGAATAGCGCAAGCTTACGGGCCCGTTCCCGGGCCCGCGGCCTGCTTTGAGCGCTCAGTCACACACCGCGCGGCACGATTCGTCAAGACTTGCGCCGGAACAGGGACAAACGCGGGTGGACTGTGGAGACGCGAGAGGCATTCCACGCACCGCGTCATTAGGTGTTCGAGATGCCAAAGACCCCAATAATCGCATTGCTGACTGCGCTGGCGTGCCTGTGCTGGTCGCCGGTTTCGGCCGACGACGTTTCCCGCAAGGAGATGCGCAGCCTCGACGAGCAGGTTCAGGAAATCAAATCCGACGTGCTGAGCATCGCCGCGGAACTCGACCAGCTCGAGGAGAGGCTGCTCTTTCCGTCCAACACCCAGCTGACCGTCTTCGTCGCCATCGGCGACGGGACGGAGTCTTTCCGGCTCGACTCGATCCGGCTCGGCATCAACGATGCGCTCGCCACTCACCACATCTACAGCTTCAAGGAACTCGAGGCGCTGCAGCAGGGAGGCGTTCAGCGTCTCTACATGGGCAACCTGCCCATCGGCACTCACGCGCTGGAGGTTTCCGTGCTGGGCAAGCTGCCGAGCGGCAAGGACTTTGCCCACGCCGAGCGCTTCACCTTCGACAAGGGCATAGACCCGGCTCTGATCGGCATCACCGTTGACCCGGGCTCCGGCAAGGCCCCGATCGCCCTGAAAGACTGGTAGCCATGACCAGACCCCTCGCCTGGACCATCGGGTTGCAGCTGGCCTTGATGCTGCTTTGCAGCCCGGCGCGCGCCGATGACGTCCGCGACCTGTATTTTGGCGAGGCGTTGTTCCAGGCCGGTCAAGGCAAGTACTTCGAAGCGCTGGAACGACTCGACGCGGAACTCGGCCAGCACTACGGTCTCGACGAGCCGGAACTGGACACCCTGCACCACCACATCAGGGAAGCCGAGTTCTTCGTCGGCGACTTCGAGCTCAACTACCGCATGCATCATCGCGCGGGCCGCGCCATCAGCGCGGTCTTGAACGGCGACGTGGATCAGTCCGTGCGCAACGAAGCCGCCTACAGGCTGGCACGCATTCACTTTCAGAAAGCCCAGATGGCCGATGCCCTGGAAGCGCTTGCGCGCATCGAGGGATCCATGCCTGCGCGCGTTCGAGACGACGTGGAGTTTCTCCGCGCCAACGTCTACCTCGCCGTCGGCCGCTCGGCCGAAGCCGCCGAGGTGCTCCGGGAGCTGCAGGGAACGAAGGGGCTCACCGGCTTTTCCGAGTTCAACCTGGCGGTTGCTCTGCTTCAGGACGGCCGCACGGCCGAGGCCCTGCAGCAGCTCGACCGGGCAGGTCAGGTCGACGCCAGGGACGCCATGACCCACTCCATTCGAGACAAGGCGAATCTGGTGCTCGGCGGCATGCTGCTGGAGTCGGGGCGGTTCGAGGAGGCCCGGGCGCCTCTGGAGCGCGTTCGCCTGGAAGGGCCCATGTCCAACGAGGCGCTCTTAGGGGCCGGCTGGGCCGAGCTATCCGGCGAGAACTTCGAGCGCGCTGTGGTGCCCTGGTCCATTCTGGCCGATCGCGACCCGACGGACGCGGCCGTGCAGGAAGCGAAGCTGGCACTGCCATATGCCTACAGCCGCCTGAACGTTCACGGACGAGCGGCCGTTCTCTACGGGAAGGCGCTCGACACCTTCGGCCGGGAGCTCAACAAGCTCGACGCCTCCATGGGTAGCATCGAGAACGGGTCGTTCCTCGAGGCGCTCGTGCGCGAGGAGATCCACCAGGACAAGGATTGGGTGGTTCGCATGCGCAGCCTGCCCGAGACCCCCGAGACCTTCTACCTGGTAGAGCTGCTCGCCTCCCACGATTTCCAGACCGCTCTGCAGAACTACCTGGATCTGGAGGACCTGCGAAAGAAACTCGCCACCTGGCAGGCGAGCTTCGACGCCTTCGACAGCGTCATAGCCGCCCGGGCCGACTACTTCGAGCCCCTGCTCCCCGAGGTCGACCAGACGTTCCGCGAGCTCGACTCCCGCTTTCGCGTTCGCGTGGAGCAGTACGAGCTGCTGGTGAAACGCATGCAGGACCTCCTGGTCATGCCCCGTCCCGAGTTTCTGGCCACCACCGAGGAGAAGGTCCTGAGCACGGGTCTGACCGCCATGGACGAGGCTCTTGGCGGGGTGGGCCGCGACGGGAACGACGAGCTACGTCAGCGCATCCGCCGTCTGGAAGGGATCATCACCTGGACGCTGCACACGCAGTACGACGATCGGCTGACCCGCTTCTACGAGAATCTCCAGGACATGCAGGGATCCGTCGCCCTGCTCAAAGAACACTACCAGGCGTTCGTCCGCACCCGCCAGGCCGCAACGCTCAGCTACCAGGGATACGACGCGCCCATCAAGCGCCTTCGCGGGCGGATTCATCAGGCTTCCGCAAAGGTGGACCAGCTCATGGCCCGTCAGGGCCGGATGCTCGAGCAGGTTGCCATGGCGGAGCTGGAGTCACGGCAGCGGCGCCTGGTGAACTACCAGCACCAGGCACGATACGCCCTGGCAGACAGCTATGACCGCGCCACCCAGGCGCAGTACGCGGAGGAGCCGTGATGCCCGTCGTTCTGGCCGCCATGCTGCTCCTTGCGCTGCTCGCCGGTTGCGCGAGCCGCCCCGATGGCGGAAAGACCATCGAGCAGCTGCGCGGCGTGAAGCCCGACATGACCGAGGTGGCCATCGACGACAGCCTCAACAAGGCGCTGGCCAGCTACCGGCACTTTCTCAACGAGACGCCCGTCAACAACAAGACGCCGGACGCGATGCGGCGCCTTGCGGATCTGCAGATCGAGAAAGAATACGGCGTCATCGGCGACGGCAGCGGCGTGACGCTCGCCGCACCCGCGCGTCTGGCGATGGAGGATGCGGTGGGCGCCAGCACCGAAGGTGATGCCGCCATCGCCGATCACTCCGAGCCGGAAGCGGAATTCGAGCGCCGCGCGACCGCGCCGTTGGCGCTGCCGTCCGCAAACTGGGCGCGTGCGGCCGAGGCTGGTCTGCCCGACGGGCTGTCTGCAGCAGCCACCGCAGGCCCGCTGGAAGCAATCGCCACCTATCAGAAGATCCTCGACCGCTACCCGTACTACGAGCGCAACGATCAGGTTCTCTACCAGATGGCGCGGGCCTACGACGAGCTTGGCGAGCCGGACAAGGCCATGGAGGTCATGGACTGGTTCATCAACGACTACCGCTACTCTCACTACGCTGACGAGGTGTACTTCCGCCGCGCCGAGTACTTCTTCGTGAGGAAGCAGTATCTGGAGGCCGAAGAGGCCTACTCGGCCGTGGTCTCCATCGGTTCCGGCTCGCAGTTCTACGAGCTGGCTTTGTACAAGCTGGGCTGGACGTTCTACAAGCAGGACTTCTACGAGGAAGCCCTGCACCGGTTCATGGCGCTCCTGGACTACAAGCAGTCCATGGGCTACGACTTCGACCGGGTGCTGGCCGAGCAGACATCGGATCCCGACGGGGCCGGCGATGAAGAGGCCGCCGAGGATGGCGATCTCGACGGGCAGACGGGCGCCGCGGTCGCGGCCGTCGACGTGCCGGCCGCCGACGCCACCGGGGAAGCCGAGCCCGACGAGGACGATGACCGCCGCGTGGCGGACACCTTCCGCGTGGTGAGCCTGTCCTTCTCCAACCTGGGCGGACCGCAAGTCATCAACGAGTATTACGCCACCTACGGCAACCGCAGCTACGAAGACCGGATCTACAGCAACCTCGGCGAGTTCTTCCTGAGCAAGCTGCGCTACAACGACGCGGCCAAGGTCTATCGTTCCTTCACTGAGCTGCATCCCTTCCACAGGATCGCGCCCCATTTCAGCATGCGCGTGGTGGAGATTTACGCCAAGGGCGATTTCGGCCAGCTGGTAGTGGAAGCCAAGAAAGACTTCGCCCGTCGCTACGGCCTCAACGCCGAGTACTGGCAGCACGCGGAGATCGAGAAGTCGCCCGACGTCCTGAGCTACCTGAAGACGAACCTCAAGGACCTCGCCAGCCACTATCACGCCCTCTACCAGATGGAAGAGCTCGAAAAGGAGCGGCCCGGGAACTACGCCGAGGCGCTCACCTGGTACCGGGAGCTGCTGGCATCCTTCCCCACCGACGACGACTCCGCGGCCACCAACTACCAGCTTGCCGATCTGCAGTTCGAAAACGGCGACTTTACCGAAGCCGCCGTGGAGTATGAGCGCACGGCATACGACTACCCGGCTCACGAGAAGGCTTCGGCCGCCGGCTACGCTGCCGTCTACGCCCACCGAGAGCACCTGAAGAGCATCGAGGCACCGCCGGGCAGCGAGCTGCGAGTCGCCGCCGTGGACAGCACCATGCGCTTCGTCGACGCCTTCCCCGCCCATGACCAGGCGGCCACCGTGCTCGGCGCGGCGACGGAAGACCTCTACCAAATGAAGCGCTTCGAGCCGGCCATCACCGCGGGCAGGCGGCTCATCGAGTCCTACCCGTCGGCCGGCGAACCGCTGCATCTTTCCGCGTGGACGGTGGTTGCGCACGCTTCGTTCGACCTGGCCGTCTATCCCGACGCCGAGCAGGCCTACGCGGAGGTGCTGGCTTTGACGCCTGAAGCGGACGAGGGGCGCCAGGAGCTGTTCGAGAACCTGGCCGCCTCCATCTACAAGCAGGGCGAAGCAGCCAGCGCCATGGACGATCACCGGGCGGCGGCCGATCACTTCCTGCGCGTGCGCACCGCAGCGCCCACCTCGGCGTTCCGACCCGCCGCAGAGTACGACGCAGCAAGCGCCCTGATGAAGCTGGAGAGCTGGGCCGAGGCAAGCGCCGTGTTCAGGGACTTCCGCGCGGCGCACGAAGATCACGAGCTTCAGCCCGAGGTGACCAAGCAGCTGGCCTTCGTCTATCGGCAGGCCGGCGAGCTGACCCGATCCGCCGAAGAGTACGAGCGGGTCGCGGCGGATGCTCTAGCCGACGGCGACGAGACGCTGCGCCGGGAGTCCACCCTGCTGGCGGCAGAGCTCTACGAGGAGGCGGGCAGCCCGAAAGCACTCGCGGCATTCCAGCACTACGTCGAGACCTTCCCCGAGCCCATGGAGCTCGCGGTGGAGGTCCGCTTCAAGATCGCCGGCATGCACAAGGCCGACGGCGACGAAGCCGCCTACTCAGGCGAGCTGCGCCAGATCGTCGCCATCGACGCGGACGCCGGTGCTGCACGCACGCCACGCATTCGTTATCTCGCCGCGCAGTCGGCGCTGGTGCTGACCGAGGAGCGCTTCACCCACTTCACCGAGCTGCGGCTGAGCCAGCCGTTCGAGAAGAGCCTGGCGGAGAAGCGCAAGCGCATGGACGCGGCCATGAGCGCCTACGAGGCGCTGGTCGACTACGAGGTGGCAGACGTGACCGCCGCGGCAACCTACTACATGGCAGAGATGTACGGCCACTTCGGCGAGTCGCTGCTGAGCTCCGAGCGGCCCAAGGACCTCAACGAGGAGGAGCTCGCGGAGTACGAGCTCATCCTGGAAGAAGAGGCGTTTCCGTTCGAAGAGAGCGCCATCGAGGTGCACGAGAAGAACATCGAGCTCATGGTTGCGGGGACTTTCAACACCTGGATCGAGCAGAGCCTCGGCCAGCTTTCGCAGCTGATGCCCGGGCGCTACGCGAAGAGCGAAATCAGCACCGGCTTCGTGGGGCCCGTCGAAGCCTACGCCTACCGGACGCCCGTTCCGATACCAGCAGAGGAAACAGAAGATGTATCGGCCGCATTCTGAGCCGGGCCCCCGCATCGTTCTGGGCGGCCTGATCCTGCTGGCCGCGCTGCTGGTCGGCGGCTGCGCCAGCACGGGGCCCGCCACCAGGCCAGCCCTGTCGAAGGAGGCAGGCCCGACGCCCACCCGGGAACGTCCCGCCCGGCCGGCACGAGTGAAAGTGGAGCCCAACATCGGTTTCACCGTGACGGAGGTCGTCGCCCTGTCGAGCGACGTCCGGGAGATGTACCACGAGGCGCTGGCCCTGCTGGCGCGGAACGATCTGGAGGCCGGCATCGCGCTGCTTGTCACCGTCACGGAAAGGTCTCCCGACGCAACCGCCCCCTTCATCGATCTCGGCATCGCCCATCGCAGGGCGGGCGAGCGCGACAAGGCGATCGCGAGCTTCACCGAGGCCCTGGCCTCGACACCCGATCATCCTGTGGCCCATAACGAGCTGGGCATCACCTACCGTGAGCTCGGCCGCTTCGACGAGGCGCGACGCAGCTACGAGCAGGCCCTGACCATCTATCCCGGCTTCCATTACGCGCGACGGAACCTCGCCGTGCTCTGCGACATCTACCTGGCCGACCTCGCCTGCGCTCTCGAGCACTACGAGCGATACAGCCAGGACATTCCCGACGATCGGGAAGTCGAGATCTGGGTCGGCGACGTCCGCAACCGGATGCCCGTGACGGACGAGGAGTGACCAAGATGAACCGTCTCCTGAAACTGCCCCTGTATTTCTGTCTGAGCGCGCTTCCCGCGGCGGCCTCTGTGGCCCAGGAAGGCGACAAAGCCATGTCGGGCATGTCGATCCTCGGCAACAACGATGCTCCCAAGGCGCTGGTCATCGTGCCCTGGAAGAGCTCGGAGATAGGCGACGGCATCGACGTTGCCAACCTGCTCGACGGCCGGGCAAGAGCAGTGGACAAAGTCGTGTTCGCAAGAGAGCTCGGCTACTACGAGCTTCGCGTCGACGCGCCCGAGAAATCGCTTTCCATTCGGGAAGGCGCCCAAATGGTGAACCCGGTCGCCAACCAGTGAACGGCCGGCGTCGAAACGTGAGGCTCATCAACTGGCAGAACAACCGAACGGCGAAGGGTGCGCCCCATCACGTTCACAATCATCTCAACACTTTAAGTTGCGTCTGATTCAAGGCGTTTTGCGGAGAGGTTTACGCAATGGATTTCGTGTACTCAATCGTTGAATTCTTTGCCACTGGCGGTGCTTTCATGTACCCGATCCTGCTGGTCTTTGCGGTAGGCGCGGCGATCGCCATCGAGCGGTTCGTGACGCTGACCCGGGTGACCACCAAGAACCAGACGGCATGGAGCGACATTCAGCCGGTGCTGTCCCAGGGTGACTTCGAGAGGGCACGCAAGATGACGGGCCAGGACCAGAGCCCCATCTCGCGTCTGCTGTCCATGGGTCTGGCTCTTCAGGGTGCGGTGCGACGCCGAGAGGACGTCGAGATCGCCATGGAAGAGGGCATGATGGAAATCATTCCTCAGCTGGAAAAGCGCACGCCCTACGTCGCCCTAGCCGCGAGCATCGCAACGCTGCTCGGACTGCTGGGCACGATCATGGGCCTGATCCAGGCATTCACGGCAGTGGCCAACGCCAACCCGGCGGAGAAAGCCGACCTGCTGTCTGCCAGCATCTCGGTCGCCATGAACACGACGGCGTTCGGGCTGATGGTCGCCATCCCCCTGATGGTGGTGCACGCCTTCCTGTCGACCAAGACGAACGAGATCGTCGACGGCATGGAAATGGCGTCGGTCAAAGTGCTCACCGCCATCTCGATGCGCGCGCGTCGCGGCGAGGTAACCGCGAAAGCAGCCTGAAGCGACGCATTCCAACGGGGTAGACGGAGGCTAAGGGACAGATGGCCAGAACCCATCACTATCGGCGGCGCGTGACGGAGCCTACGGAGCTCGACGTGACCACCTTTCTCAACCTGATGGTCGTGCTGGTGCCGTTTCTGCTCATCACGGCGGTGTTCTCGAGGATCACCATCGTAGAGCTGGATCTGCCCACCTCGGCCAGCTCGCCGTCGCCGAACGATCCGACCTTCCGGGTGGAGGTCATCGTGCGTGACAGCGGGCTGGAGATCACCAACGGGCGGATGGTCATTGCGGCCATACCCAAGGTGGAAGAGGAGTATGACCTTCAGACCCTTGGCGGGCACATGCTCGCGCTGAAGCACGATCACCCTGACATCGACGAGGCCTCCGTTCTGCTGGAACCGGAAATTCCCTACGACTATCTGATTCAGGTGATGGACGTGGTGCGCAGCGCCGAGATCCAGCCGGAAGCTAGCGAAGGTAATGACGGTGACGGCGAAGTCGAGCAGCAGCCGACCCAGCTCGCGCTGTTCACCCAGATCGCCATTGGAGACGCGCCATGAAGAGCTCCCGACGCATCAAGCGTATGGACAAGACGCGAAAGCGCTCCAAGTTCGTAACGAAGATGAACCTGACGTCGCTCATGGACGTCTTCACCATCCTGGTTTTCTTCCTGCTGGTGAACTCGGGCGCAGCCGACCCGCTGGAGTCTCCGAAAGACGTCAAGCTGCCGGAGTCGCGCGCCGAGTCCAAGCCCAAGGAGACCGTGGTCATCTACATAAGCCCGGAAACCGTGGTGGTGCAGGGACAGCCCGTGGCCATGGTTGCCGACATTCTTGCAGCATCCGGCGAGGACGTCGTTGCTATCAGGGACAGGCTGGCGGCCATCAAGGGCCAGATCATCGGTCCGAACACGCAGCAGGTAGCGGGCAGCCAGGAAGTGACGATCATGGCCGACAAGTCCATTCCGTTCAGCGTGGTGAAACGAATCATGTCCACCTGCACCAGCGAGGGATACGGGAACATCTCTCTCGCCGTCGTGCAGAAGGACGCCCAGGTCGCGGCCATCTGATCGGGATGAGCGAAGGTAGTCATGTCTGATCGTAAAACACCCGGCAACCCGGCGACCTCGAAGGATCAGAGCGCTGATCGCCCGTTCGAGGAACGGTCGACGGGCGACGCGCTCAGCGAAAGGCGCCGATCAATCACGGCGCAGAAGGAAGAGGCGCAGCACAGGCTCGACCAGCTGGAGGCCGAGGCCACGGCCGCCCGGCGCGAGCTGAGCGAGCTTGCCGCCCGCAAAGAGCATTTCAAGCTTCTCGAGCAGGCGGTGGCGGGCCTGGAAGCGCTCTCGGAATCCGGTGCTGCCGATCTCTTCTGGGGGGCCGACGCGCCATCCTCGATGCTGCGCGTCGAGGACGCCAGAGCGCGCATCGCCAGATTCAGCTCCGAGGTCGAGCAGGTCGAAGCCAAGCATCAGAAATTCGTCAGCGACGTCGCGATGCAGCAACAGGCTCAGGAGGATCTCGAATACGATCTCTTCCAGATCGAGCAGCAGGAAGAGAGCCGGCGCCAGGAGTGGCAGGTCGAGCGCGACGAAACCGTCCTTCCCGTGCGCCGCATCGCCATGCCGTGGATGCGCGGCTTCGAAGAAGACGAGCGCTTCAAGAAGACCCTGGCGGGGTCCACCGCAGCGGCGCTGCTGCTCGCGCTCATCATTCCTCTCATCGACCTGCCCATGCCGGAGAAGGAAGAGCTCGTGGAGGTCCCCGAGCGCTTCGCCAAGCTGATCCGGCAGCCACAGAAACCCGTGACGCCTCCGGTTCAGGAGCAGATCGCCGAGGTCGAGCCGGTCAAGCCCAAAGAGGTAAAGCCCGAGAAGGTCGTCAAGCCTCAGCCCAAGCGAGAGGTGGCGGTGCAGGCAAAGCCGGCGCCCAAGAAGAACGTGAACGCCGTGGGCATTCTGGCTTTCCGGAAGAACCTCTCGGATCTGCGTCAGAATCGGCCTTCGGCCAATCTCGGATCCAAGGCCCGGGTCAGCAACGCCGGCGACACCGCCCTGGATCGTCCCCAGCGCAACATGGTCACCGCCCAGGGCACCGGTTCCAGCGGCGGCATCAACCTGGCCGACGTGAGCCGGGACATCGGCGGGGGCGGGGTCGGCCTGTCCGAGGGCGTGATGCTCACCCAGGCGGAGAGTTCCATCGGCGGCGGCGGGCCCGACGGCCGGCCGGGAGGCACCGGTGGCTTCGCAGGACGCACGGATGAGGAAATCCAGATCGTCTTCGACCGCTACAAAGCAGCCCTTTATCGCCTATACAACCGCGAGCTCCGGAAGGACCCGACGCTGCGCGGTCAGATGGTCTTGCGACTGACTATCGAGCCCGACGGCTCGGTGTCGCTGTGCCGCGTGCAGTCCTCTGACATGGATGCGCCGAATCTGGCAGAGCGGGTCGTCTCAAGCGTTAGCCGCTTCGACTTCGGGCCCAAGGATGTCCCGCCAGTCACCATTCTCTACCCCATCGATTTCCTGCCCACCGCGTGACCGGCGAGCGCCCGCTCAGCGCGGGCCCGCCAGCAGCGCGCGGCAATCCAGCAGTCGTATGACTTGTGACGAATGCCGCATGGCGCAGGTGGACTCTGCTCCGGCTTCGACACGCGGGCTTGGAGACACGCTCAGGGGTGTGAAGGCGATCACCACGGGCGCAGCCCTGGTCGGCAATAGTGCGGTTTCGGGACAGCGCACCGCTAAGCGGTGCGGCAACGAACGTAAGCCAGCGTGAGGCTCGCGACGGTGAGGCTTTCAAGGTCGAAGCGCACGGCAACGTGCGGGAAAGATACCTGCAGCCAAACCAAGCGGTGTCGTGGAGAGATGTCGGCAAGTTCGAAACAAAACGTGAAGCGCAAGCTCGCTCTTGCGGTGATGAGCACCCTCGCCATGTGGGTGCTCGCCGCTGCACCGGCGTGGGCGGAGAAGTGCTCTGATTACGTCGATGGGATAATCGACGGAAACGCCGTCCCGGCCCCCGGACAGCTCACCGTGGACCGTGACTGCTACATTTCCAACTACGACCCCCTCGACACCAACATCACCTTCATTCACAACCTGGGCAGCTTCCTGGTCGTGTTCGACAACGTCCGCTTCCGCGGCAACATGTCGTGCGACGACGTGGGCGACATTCACAAAGTCTGGTTCTCCGACTCGTCCTCCTACCCCGGCCGGCTGCCCAAATGCTATCGCCTGTGGGAACCCGTGGACGCGGTCGTCAAAGAGAACCCGCCAGGCCAGACGTTCGTCGTCATCGGCGTTCCGTTCACCTACACCCTGACCATGCCCGTCATGCCGGACGGAGGCCCGGACGTCCAGGATCTCTACGACCTTCGGATCGTCGACGACCTCACCGCGGGCGGCGCCGACCTGCGGCTGGTCGGCTTCACGAGCTCCATACCTGGTCTGGTGAACACGGGCACGGATACGAACCTGGTTCTGGAACACCCTCGCGTGCCCGCCGGGGCGCAGCTGGTGGTCGAGCTCACCGTGGTCGCGGGGGACACGCCGCGCAACGCGCCCGGAACCACCTTCACCAACTTCGCTGACTGGACCTTCTACAAGGATCTGCGAAGCGACGGCAGCCCCGTCTTTCTGCCCGGCGACTCGAGCGAGACGCCGCCGCTGACCATCGCCGGCCCCGAGCTCACGTTGACGAAGACGGGCCCCGCCACGCTCAACCTGGGCACGTCGGGCGAGTTCACCCTGGACATCCAGAACGTCGGCAACAGCGACGCCTGGCAGGTGAACGTCGTTGACCTGCTGCCCGACGGCGCCAGCGGCGGCATGTGCGCATCGTCCCCCACGGTGACGAGCGCGCGGGTATTCGGCCCCAACGGCAACTCGCGGGTCCAGGGCAAAGGCTGGCTGGTGGAGGGCGTCGACTACTTCGTCTCGTTCACCGGCTCCCCGCGCTGCCAGTTCACCTTCGAGACCCTCTCGCCGGCCGGCGTCATCGCCCCGGACGAGCGCCTGATCATCACCTACGAAGCCGAGCTCGACCCGGACACTCAGGACGGCGCGGTGCTCACCAACGTGGCGGGCACCCCCTCCTGGTACGACTCCGACGGCAGCGTTTCAGACCGGCACCTCTACACCGGCTCCCTGACCAACGGGACCGTCGGCGTGCTTGACAGCGAGGACGCCCACACGCTGACGGCCGAGCTTTCCGGCATCTTCTTCGAGAAGACGGTAGCCAACCTCAGCACCGGCGCGAACCCTACGGCCACGGCGGCCCCTGGCGATCGGCTGCGCTACACCCTGCGCGTGCAGACGACGGACAGCGCCCTCAACGCGTTCTCCATCGGAGACGACCTGGGCGCGCTGAACGCCAACGCCGTCTTCGAGCCCGGCTCGCTGGCTCTGGTGGCCAGCTCGATTCCTGCCGGGGCAAGCACCACGAACACCAATCCCAACGGCGGGACCAACGGCACCGGGCTGGTCGACGTCAGAAGCCTGAGCCTCGCCGCCGGCAGCGAGCTGACCATTCAGTACGACGTCACCCTGGCGGACGCGCTGCTCGACGGCTCCGTGGTGTCCAACCAGGCCATACTTTCCGGCGGGTCACTTCAGGTCGACAGCGACGATCCCAACGTGAACGGCCAGTCGGACCCCGACGTCTCCGGCGACGAGGATCCCACCCGCGTGCTCATCGAGGTCGCGCCGCCCGCCGCCCTGGTGAAATCGACGACCCAGCCCACCGTGAGCATCGGCGAGACGTTCACGTACCGGATCACCGTTCCGTCCGCACCCCATGGCACGCCGCTCTTCGACGTCCGGATCACCGACAACCTGGCAGCCGTTGCTGCCGACGTGGACTACGTGGACGTTTCCCGCGTCTCCGGCCCCGGATCCTGGACCCCGGTAAACACCGGTTCCGGAAACACCCTGGTGATCGAGGATACCGGCGCCGGCATCGACATCCCGGCCGGTGAGCAGGTGGTGATCGACATTACCCTCAGATTGACGGACAGCGCTACCAACGTCGCCGGCCTGACGTTCGGCAACACGGCGGCCTACACGTACAACCAGCTCAACGGCGATGCGAGCAGCGAGCTCGACGGGCTTTCAGGCACCAGCGCGGACATGACCATCGTCGAGCCGCAGCTGACGGTGACCAAGACCGGACCGGGGCTGATGCGCGTCGGGCCGCCCGCAACCTTCACCCTGGACGTTCAGAACACCGGCGGAGGCCGTGCGCATTCCGTCGAGCTCACCGACGCCCTGCCGAACACCGCCGAGGGCGGCATGTGCGACGCAGCACCCGCAGCCTTCACCGCCCAGATATTTCAGGCAGACGGCGCCACCCCGGTGGGCCCGGCTCTCGCCCAGGGCGCGGATTTCAGCGTGAGCTTCTCCGGCGCGCCAGCGTGCACGTTCAACGTGGACCTGCTCAGCGCCGCAGCCACCATCGGTCCCGGTGAGCGGCTGATCATGACCTACCAGGCGCTCCTGGACGCTGACAGCCTGGACGACATCACCCTGACCAACGTGGCGGGCGCCACGGCCTGGTTCAGCGCGGCCACCAGCCAGGCCCGCGGCTACGCGCCCGAGCTGACCGACGGCTCGGCGGGGATCCTCGACCACGAGGACGAGCACACGATTCTTACCTTCTCTCCCCTGCTCTCCTTCGAGAAGACGGTCATCAACGTCACCACGGGGGAAAGCCCGGCGATGACGGCCAGCCCCGGAGATCGGCTGAGCTACAGCCTGCGCGTGATCAATCTGGGTCCGGAACCGCTGGACGATTTCAGCGTCGTCGACGAGCTGGACCGGCTGAACCGGAACCCGGCGTTTCAGCCGGGCACCCTGCAGCTCACGGTCGTGCCTGACGGGGCAACGACCGGGGGCACCAGCGCCAGCGGGGGCGCTGCGGGAACGGGATACCTGGAGGTGTCCGGACTGAGCCTTGCCGGGTCCGGGGGCACCATCGACATCGGCTTCGAGGTCGAGCTCGCGCCCGTGCTCGCCAATGCCAGCCTGGTGAGGAACCAGTCGCAGATCATCGCTCAGGGATTCGTCGTCCAGGACAGCGACGACCCGAACAAGAACGACGTGGCAGACCCGGTGATCGTCGGGGACGAGGATCCCACCGAGGTGCAGGTGGAGTCCGCACCCGCCTTCGACGTCGACAAGACCTCGACCTACCTGGACGGCGACCCCAACGTGCTGATGGCCGGCGAAACGCTGCGCTACACCATCACCGTGCAGAACGTCGGTGACGACAACGCGACCAACGCGGTGCTGCGCGATCAGATTCCTGCAAACACCGCCTACGTGGCGGGCAGCACCACGCTGAACGGCGCGTCCGTGGCGGACGTGGGCGGAACGACGCCCCTGGCCGCCGGCATGACCATCAGCTCGCCTGCCGACAGCGCAGCGGGCGCCATGACGGCGATCGCATCCGGCAGCCGGAGCAACGTAGCCGTCATCGAGTTCGACGTGGTGGTGGACGCGTCCGCCGTCGACGGCACCGTGCTCACCAACCAGGCCTTCCTTACCGCCACCGCCGGGATCATCGACCAGCCCTCCGACGATCCGGACACACCGGTCGCGGACGACCCCACCCGGGACGTGGTCGGCAACCTGCCGCTCATCTACGCGGAGAAATCGGCGACGCTGCAAACCGACGGCGGATCTCGCGGCGTCATCGATCCCGGTGACGTGCTCCGCTACACCATCAGCATCTACAACAACGGCTCGGCGGACGCGACGGATGCAACGCTCACCGACGCGGTGCCGGTCAACACAACCTACGTGGCCAACACCGTCACGCTGAACGGCCAGCCCGTCGGTCGACCCGATGGGGGCTCGTTCCCGCTGGCCGGCGGCCTGCCCGTCAGCTCAGCCGACGTGAACCCACCGGTGCCAGGCCCCGGCGCCGGAACGATTACCGCCGGCGAGGTCGCCGTGGTGCAGTTCGACCTTCGCGTGGACGACGACCTCCCCACGGGGACGCTCATCTCCAACCAGGCCGTCGTGTCTACCGCGGAGGTCGTCGATCAGCTCACGGACGGCGACGGTGATCCCGCTACGGGGCCCGAGCCCACCGTGGTCGTCGTCGGTCCCGCGCAGCAGCTCAGCATCACCAAGCAGGCGGCCGTGGTGGGAGGCGGCGCGGCGCTGGCGGGTTCCACGCTCGAATATCTGGTCCGCGTTCGCAACGTGGGCCCGGTGCCCGCGATCGGCGTCAGCCTCGTCGACGACCTGGACTACCCCACGGCGAACCAGCTCCAGATGGTGCCCGGCTCGGCAACCGTCAACGGGCAGTCCGTGGCCGCGACCGGCTCGGTGCTGGACATCGCCTTCGGCGACCTGGACGTGGACGGGACCATCACCCTGCGATTCCAGGCGACGCTCAGCGCAGGGCTAGACGCCGGCACCCGGGTGACCAACCGCGCCGTGGCAACCTGGAACGTGAATCAGCAGGTCGAGGCCAGCGTGGCCGTGGACGTCGGCGGCATCGTCGGCGTCGGGGTCCTCAACGGTAGCGTCTGGCACGATGCGAGCTACGACGATCAGCTCGACAGCAACGAGCGCGTGCTGGCCGGATGGACCGTGGAGCTGATGCGCAACGGTCAGGTCGTGCACACTACCCAGACCGGCACCGACGGCACGTACCGGATCACGGGCCTCGGGCCCAACGCCGCATCCGGCGACAGCCTGTCCCTGACGTTCACCGCGCCCGGCGCGGGGCCCGGCACGGCCCTGCTGGGTCAGGCCAGCTCGGCAAGCTTCACCAACGGCCTGCAGCGCATCGACGACATCGTCGTGCAGTCCGGCAACAACCTGATGAACCTGGACCTCCCCATCGATCCCAACGGGGTGGTTTACGACTCCGTGTCGCGCACCCCCGTTTCCGGCGCGACCCTGACACTGGTGGACGACGTCACCCGCGCGCCGCTGCCGGCCACCTGCTTCGACGACACGGCCCAGCAGAACCAGGTTACCCGTGCGGACGGCTACTACAAATTCGATCTGAATTTCTCGGACGGCGCCTGCGGCAGCGGCGCGAGCTACACCATCGAAGTGGCCGCACCCGGCAGCGCGTACACCACGGGCTACTCGGTGCTCATCCCGCCAACGGACCTGAACGCGCCGACGCCGTTCAGCGTGCCCGGTTGCCCGGGCTCCCTCGACGACGCGGTCCCCGCCACGGGCGAGCACTGCGAGGCTGGACCATCCGAATTCGCACCGCCCACCTCGGTGCAGGCCCAGAGCTCGGGCACCGCGTACCGGGTGACCGGGCTTGTGTTCGACACCAGGCGCCTACCCGGCTCGGCGCAGATCTTCAACAACCACATACCGCTCGATCCGATACTCGACGGCGCCGTGGCGATCAGCAAGACCACGCCCATGGTGAACGTCAACCGGGGCCAGCTCGTGCCCTACACCATCACGGTGACCAACACCTTCGGCGTTTCTCTGCAGGACGTGGCGGTGATCGACCGCTTCCCTCCCGGCTTCCGCTACGTGGAGGGCTCGGCGCGCCTGGACGGGGTGCCGGTGGAGCCGGCGATGGGCGAGCGCGATCTCGCCTGGGGCGGCCTCACCCTCGCTCCGGACAGCCAGCGCAGCATCAAGATGCTGCTCGGAGTCAGCGCGGGTGTCAGCGAAGGCGAGTTCGTCAACCGCGCCCAGGCCATCAATACGGTGGGCCAGATCAATCTTTCCGGCGAAGCCACCGCTACCGTGCGGGTGGTGCCCGATCCCACCTTCGACTGCACGGACGTCACCGGCAAGGTTTACGACGACGGGAACCGCAACGGCCGTCAGGACCTTGACGAGTTCGGCCTGCAGGGCGTTCGCCTGCTCACCCCCCAGGGCCTGGTCGCCACGACGGACGAGCACGGTCGGTTCCACATCACGTGCGCCACCGTGCCGCGCGACGACCGCGGCAGCAACTTCGCGCTGAAGCTGGACGACCGGACCCTGCCAAGCGGTTTCCGCGCCTCCACCGACCGGGTGCAGATCAAGCGCGCCACCCGGGGTAAGGCCCTTCACTTCGAGTTCGGCGCTTCGATTCACCGTGTGGTGGGTCTGGAGATCGCCGACGGCGTGTTCTTCCCGGAAAGCAGCGAGATCCGTCCTCAGTGGAAGCACCGCTTCGAGCTCCTGCTCGAGGAGCTCACCAAGTCGCCCTCGGTGCTGCGGCTGACCTACCTGGCCGACGTCGAGGATCCGAAGCTGGTCAAGCAGCGCCTGCGCGTGGTGAAGAAGCAGATCGTGCGCAGCTGGCGGGAGCTCGACTGCTGCTACCGGCTCGAGCTCGAGGACGACGTGTTCTGGCGGCTGGGCGCGCCCGCGGGCAAGGCCGTGAATCGACGGGTGGATGGCGGCGATGAGTAAGCAGTACCCAATCATCCCGATGTGGCTCGCCCGTTGGCTGGCGTGCGCCGTGGCCATCCTCTGCGCGCCCGCGGCGGCCGAGAAGGTGCAGGAAACCACCGCGACCCACGCAGCCGAGCGGCATCTCTCCAGCGACCAGACGTTCACCCAGTGGGCTTTCGATCCGGACCGACTGGCCCAGGCCGACGGGGACCGGGTCGAGAAGATCGCGGTTGCAACCGTCGAGCCGCGCACCGTCAAGCTCAAAGACGTCGTCCGCCCGATTTATTTCGACTCCGGCGTCGCGGAGATTCCGGCCAGCACCGTCGCCGAGCTGCGCCATGTGCTGGAAAGCATGCGCGAGCGGCGCAACGTACGGCTGAATCTGGTGGGCCACGCGGACAGCGAGTCGCTTTCCCCGGAGCTCGAGGACGTCTACGGCGACAACTTCGGGCTGTCCCGGGAGCGAGCGGGCCAGGTTGCCGACTATCTGCAGGCGGTGCTCGCGCTGCCCGCCGAGGCGCTGTCCATCGAGTGGGCCGGCGACACCCGGCCCGTGGCCTCCAACGACACCGAAGCAGGCCGCGCGCTCAACCGCCGCGTGGAGGTCGAGGTGTGGTACGACGAGCTCGACGACGGCACTGCCATCGAAGAGAGAGTGGTCATCGACGAGATCGAGCGCGTGAAGGTGTGTCGCGTCGAAACGGTGTGCAAGCTCCGCTATCTCGATGGACACGACCGACGCGCCCGGGTGCTGAACCTGATCACGCCGCTGCACTACGGCGAGGAAGGCGTGGAGGTCACCGACGAGTTCACAGCCCAGGTGCAACGCACCATGGCGAGCCTGGGCGACCGCCAGAACGTCACGGTGAAGTTCATCGGCTACACGGACAACCAGACGCTGGCAGGCCGCACGGCGAGAATCTACGGGACCCACGAAGTGCTCTCCAAAGCGCGCGCACGACGGGTGGCGCTGGCCATCCAGGATCGCCTGGGCCTGGAGACGGCGGCCGTGGCGAGCAACGGGCTCGGCGCATCCAGGCCGCTGGCGTCCAACGAGACCACAGACGGGCGCGCCCTGAACCGGCGGGTGGAGGTCGAGTTCTGGTACGACGATCCGCTGCAGGATCTGCCAGACGAGCCCCAGCTGTGTCCGGGCGAGCCGGGCGCAGAGACGGTGACGCGGGTATACGATCCGCCCTGGGGCGGCATCGGCAATCTCGAGCTCGAAGGCGGCCGTCCCGTCGTGCCCGCCGGCTACACCCAGGCCCTGGCCCGCGCCCTCGGCGACGTGGCCGACAAGCGCAACCCCCGCCTGCGCATCCTCGGCTACACGCGCAACGAGCGCCTGGACCGCCGCACCGCCTCGGTGTACGGCGACGACATCGGCCTGTCCGCTGCCAGAGCGCGACGGGCCATGGAAACGCTTTCAGCGGAGATGGGCCTGGCTCCAGAGCAGGCCGAGTTCGAAGGCCGCGGCTACGTGCACTCGGCAGACGTGGTCAACGCCGGGTTCGTCCAGGACGAACGCTCCTACGTTGCCGTCCAGGTCGTCTACGACGATCTCGCCGTGGTCGACGACACCGAGGGAGTGGAGGTCACGCCGCTCACCCGGGAGCTGGAAACGAAGAACCCCTATGCGCTCAATCTCATGCGTATCACCGTGGACGGCGAGCCCATCGACGACCCGAACCGAAGCTCCGCCGACGTCCAGCGCTGCACGGACGTTGCCATGAAAGGCGCCGACATCCGCTTCGGCTTCGACAACTTAAGCTCGAAGCCGCGGCTGAGCGTGTCCGCCAGCACCGCGATCCTGGGGGTCACGGAAGCTGCCGAAGATTCCCTCTCCGCCAGCGGGCTGCAGTTCAGCATGTACGCGAACTACTCCCACTTCATCGACCGCTCGGAGATCCGCATCTTCGACCGGGACGCCTCCACCCAGACCGAGCCCATGGCCGTGATCGCCGTGGGTCCGGACGGCCAGGCGACCTGGGAGCCCGTGTTGGATTCGTTTGCCGGCCCGGTGCGGGAGCTGAAGTACCTGCTGCGCGCCTACGATGCGCAGGACCGCTTCGACGAGACCACCACGCAGCCCTTGTGGCTGGTGCGTGAGACCGGCAGCGCGGCGGCTGCCGAAGGCCCGGTCGCAGAGGCAGAGGAAGGCGAGCCCACCGACCCGCTCCAGCCGGAGTTGCTCTCCGGCTACGGCGAGAACGCTCTCGCCATGCACAACATCCGTCTTTCGAGCGGCACGGTTCGGGTCAGCGGCAGCGAGGTTCCCGAAGGCCACCGCGTTTACGTCGCGGGTCGGGAAGTGCCCGTGGACGCCAAAGGCAACTTCGTCAGCGAGGAAATCCTGCCGGAGGGCGCCCACACCGTGGAGGTGGCCGTTCTCGACGATCAGGGCAGCGGGGAGTCCTATCTGCGGGATCTGGCGTTCGAGCCCAGCGACTGGTTCTACGTGGGCATGGCGGATCTGACGTTCTCCCACAACGAGACCAACGGCCCCATGGAACTGCTCATGGGGGACGATGCACCGTACGACTACGACTCGTCCGCCGACGGCCGGCTGGCCTTCTTCGTCAGCGGGAAGTTCGGCAACAAGTGGCGCCTCACGGCCAGCGCCGACACCCGTGAGGATTCCCTGGACAAGCTCTTCACGAACTTCCTGAGCAAGACGCCCGACTCCCTCTTCCGCCGCATGGAGCCGGACGATCACTATCCCACCTTCGGGGACGACGGCACGGTAGAGGAGCT
The DNA here is from genome assembly GCA_036526135.1 of Pseudomonadales bacterium. GTDB lineage: Bacteria > Pseudomonadota > Gammaproteobacteria > Pseudomonadales > Azotimanducaceae > UBA2965. The sequence continues at coordinate 54,339 of DATCZA010000011.1, forward strand.
CGCCCCGACCCTCGGCAAGTTCTACGTGAAGCTCAGCCAGCGCGAGAACCACGTCATGTGGGGCAATTTCAAGGTCGGCTACATGGACAACGAGCTCGCGCAGATCGACCGGGGGCTGTACGGCGCGAACTTCCACTACCAGGCCGCCGACACCACCAGCTTCGGCGAGCAGAAGTTCAGCGTGGATGCTTTCGCCGCCGAGCCCGGCACGGTGGCGAGCCGCCAGGAGTTCCGCGGCACCGGCGGGTCCCTCTACTTCCTGCGCCATCAGGATCTGATGGTGGGCTCCGAGCGGGTTCGGGTCGAGGTGCGGGACCGATCCTCCGGGCTCGTCACCGGCGTGGTGAACCTCAACCCCGGCTCCGACTACGACGTCGACTACCTCCAGGGCAGCATCATGCTGGCCGAGCCCCTGGCTTCCACGGTGGGCGACGACCTGCTCGTGCGCAGCGGCGCGCTGGGCGGCGACGAGGCCTATCTGGTGGTTCGCTACGAGTACACGCCCGGCTTCGACGAGATCGACGCCCTGTCCGTGGGCGGCCAGATGCACTACTGGATCAACGACCACATCAAGGTGGGGCTCACCGCAAACGCCAACGAGGAAGGCGGCACGGACAGCGGGCTGCACGGTGCCGACCTCACCCTGCGCAAGAGCGCGGACTCCTGGGTCAAGCTGCAGGTGTCGCAGAGCGAGGGGCTCGTCACCGACACCCTGCGCTCGAGCGACGGCGGCTTCGAGTTCGCCGGCTACGACCCCTCGTCGTTCTCCGATGCCAGCGCCGGCGGCTACCGGGCCGACGTGAGCGTTGGCCTCGACGACTTCTCGTCCCGCCTGGACGGCCGAATCACCCTGTACGCCCAGGATCTGGATGCCGGCTACTCCGGCCCCGGTCTGACCACCGTTGGCGGCGCCCGCAACTTCGGCGGCACCTTCACCATGCCCGTGACGCGCAAGCTGGAAGTCAGCGCCAAGAGCGATCTGAGAAAGCAGCGTCAGGGCGTGGAGACGACGGCCCACGAGCTCGACCTGGTATACGACCTGACGCAGCGATGGGACATCAGCGCCGGCGTGCGACACGACGAGCTCACCGACCGCTCTCCCGTGGTGGCGCCCACCCAGGATCAGGGCCAGCGCATCGACGCCGTGATGCAGGTGGGCTACGACTCCCTCGGCCGCTGGAAGGCCTACGGTTTCGTTCAGGATACGGTTTCCTCTGACGGCGACAGGCCAGACAACGCACGCCTAGGCCTCGGCGGCCAGGTGCGCGTCACGGAGAAGATGACCATCGACTCCGAGTTTTCCACCGGCGATCTCGGCACGGGCGGAAAGCTCGGCACGACGTACATGCATTCGGAGCGGACCAGCCTTTACCTGAACTACGCCATGGACAACGAGCGAACCGAGCCCATGCTGCGCGCGCCCCGGGGCAGCGAGGGCAACCTGGTTTCAGGGATCAAGACGCGGCTGTCCGACGCCACGAGCGTGTACGTGGAGAGCCGCTACCGGCACGGCGATACGGCCAACGGCCTCACCTACGCCTCCGGCGTGAACTTCACCGCGTCCAACAGCTTCAACATCGGCGCGAACACGGACATCGGCACGCTGAAGGATCTGTCCACGGGAGCGGAGACCGACCGCAAGGCCGCCGGCGTCCGGGTCGCTTTCGGCACCGAGCGCCTGCAGCTCTCCAGCGGCATCGAGTACCGGAGCGACGACACCGAGCAGCTGGACGACACCACCTCCAACCGCAAGACCTGGCTGTTCAGGAACACGCTGAAGTACCAGCTGAACGAAAGCTCCCGTCTCGTGGGCAAGCTGAACCACGCCGACAGCACGAGCTCGCTGGGCAACTTCTTCGCCGGCGGCTACACCGAGGCCGTGTTCGGCTATGCGTACCGACCGGTGCGTCACGACAGGCTCAACACGCTGATGAAGTACACGTACTTCTACAACGTCCCGACCACGGATCAGGTCTCGCTCACCCAGACCGCGGCGGACTTCGTCCAGAAGAGCCACATCGCGTCCGTGGACGTCACCTACGATCTCACCTCACGCTGGTCCATCGGCGGCAAGTACGCATACCGCCTCGGCGAGATCAGCTACGATCGGGAAAACCCCGAGTTCTTCAGCAACACCGCCAGCCTCTACGTGGTCCGGCTGGACTGGGAGTTCCGCGAGAACTGGGAAATCATGGCCGAGACGCGCCTGCTGGACATGGCCGATTTTCAAGAGCAGCGCCAGGGCTATCTCGTTGCCGTCTCGCGCAACTTCGGCGATCACTTCAAGGTCGGCGCCGGCTACAACTTCACGGACTTCTCGTCCGACCTGACGGATCTGAGCTTCGATCATCAGGGCATGTTCCTCAACCTCACCGGCGCGTTCTAGCCGTGAAGTCGTGCGGGCCAGCCGGTCAGCGTGGCAAGGCGGCTCGGCCGGTGCGGCGATCTCCGTCGCGCTCGGCGAATTCCATTTCCAGGTAGTCGACGCTCGAGCGAAGGGCCCGCTGCTCTTCCCAGTCTTCCAGCCGGCGCCGCAGTCCCCGGCTGCGCGCCACGTGCTCGCGCCTCAAGCTTTCCCGCCGGTCGATGCGGGCCTGCAGCCGTCGCACCTGCTCGAGAATGTGAGGCGATAACCCTTCCTCGTCGTCTTCGTCGAAAATTTCAGTCATGTCGCTCTCGATGCGGGGCCGCAACGCCCCGGATAACGTCGGCGTATATATACGCCCGGCTATTTGGCAAATACATCAAATATTTCTGTACTTTTTGATAACAGATGTTTATCAAAAGGCATGGAAACCGAGCTGCTCAGAACTTTCCTGGAAGTCAATCGCACCCGCCACTTCGCTCGCGCCGCCAGCAACCTGCACCTGACTCAGGCGGCCGTGAGCGCGCGGGTGCGCCATCTCGAGGAAATCGTCGGCGAGCGGCTGTTCACCCGCACCAGAAACAACATCCAGCTGACCGTCGCCGGGCACCGGCTGCTCGGACATGCCGAGGCGATCGTCGGGTCCTGGAACCGGGCCCTCCTCGAAACCGGCGCCCCGGCGAGCACGCGGGCGCTGGTGGCGCTGGGTTGTCTGCCCAGCATCTGGGAAACGTATCTGACCGACTGGCTGAGCCGCACCTACGAGGACCTGTCGCCGATCTTGTTGCAGATCGAACTGCTCAACACCGAGGCGCTCGTCAGGCGCCTGCGGGAGAACTCCATCACCATCGGGCTTCTCTACGAACCGCCCCAAGCGGACGATCTGATTGCCGAGCAGGTCACCGAGGTCAGCGTAAGGCTGGTCTCGTCCAGCCAGGGGCTCAGCGTCTCGGACTCTCTGCCCGGTTACGTTTACGTCGACTGGGGAACGTCTTTCGCCATCGCGCACGATACGCGCCTGGGGATTTCAACCCCGCCCGCGCTGCGGGTCGACACGCCGGCTATCGCCTACCGCTTTCTCACCGAGCACGGCGGAACGGCGTATCTGCCGTCGGCCATGGTCGCCGGTGCCCTGTCCGCAGGGCTGCTGTTTCCCGTCGCAGGAGGGAAGACGTTCACGAGGGCCGCGTTCATCGCGAGGAGCGCGACCGCCAGCGCGGTCGATTCGATCAAGGCCGTGACGGCGAGCCTGCGAGCGCTGGTGTAGACGCCGACTCAAACGCCCCCCCATGGGCCAGCAGATGATCCAGCCCGAGCCCGGCCAGCGCCGCGGCGATGGCCACGCGGCTCGACCCGGGATTACGGCAGGCCAACGCACTGCGGGCCAACGCCTGTGCCTCACGGATCGATATGCCTCGAATCAGCGCCCTGATACGCGGAAGGCTGTATGCGTTCATGCTCAGCGCCCGATAGCCGAGCCCAAGCAGCACGACCACCCCGACGGGGTCGGCCGCCATCTCCCCGCAGATCGACAAGCGGATGCCGAGATCTTCGACGCGCCGCGCGATCACGTCGAGGCAGCCGAGCACGCCGGGATGAAGGTAGTCGTAGCGGCCGACCACCCGGGGGTTGCCGCGGTCGACGGCGAGCAGGTACTGAGCCAGATCGTTGGAACCGACACAGGCGAAGTCGATCTCCGGGGCCAGGTCCGGCAGCACGTCGACCACCGCAGGAATTTCGACCATGACGCCCAGCGGAGGCATGCGGATGTCGAGGCCTTCCGCCGTGAGCGCTGCCGCGACCGTGTTTGCCAGGCGTCTCGCCTCTTGCACTTCGCTTACGTCGCTGATCATCGGGAGCATGATCTGCAGATTGCCAAGGCCATGATCGGCGCGGAGCATGGCGCGCAGTTGGGAGACCAAGATTGCCGGATTGTCGAGGGCGAAGCGAATGCCCCGCCATCCCAGCGCAGGGTTCTCCTCCTGGGTCGGCAGGTAAGGCAGCTGCTTGTCACCACCGAGGTCCACGGTGCGAATGGTCACCGGCAACGGATGATAAATCTCGAGCAGCTCGCGATAGGTCGCATACTGCTCAGCCTCGGTAGGCAGGACGGGGCTCATCAGGAACGGGATTTCCGAGCGATACAGGCCGATGCCTTCCGCGCCCCGCAGCTTGCCCGGCCGGACATCGGCCATGAGCCCCGTATTCGCCAGCAGAGTGATTCGGCACCCGTCCGTCGTGACGCCCGGGAGATCCTTCTGCGCCAGCAGTTCGTTCTGCAGCTGACGTTCGGAGGCGACGAGCTCCTCATAGGCCCGCAGCAGCACGCCAGGAGGCTCGAAGATCACCTCGCCGCCATCGCCGTCGACGATCACGGGCATGCCCTCGACGATGTGGTCAACCGGACCGATCCCGACGACGGCGGGGATGCCCAGCGCCCGGGCAAGCACGGCCGTGTGAGAGTACGAAGAGCCCTGCAGGCAGACGATTCCGGCCAGCTGCTCGGGCCTGAACGCGCCCACGTCGGCTATCCCCACCGAGCCGCCGAGCAGCACGACGCCCTCGGCATGCTCGGGCGACGGCATGGCGCTGCCCAGGATCTCCACGAGCAGCTTGTTTCCAACATGGCGCACGTCCTCGGCACGGGCGCTGAGATAGTCGTCTTCGATGGCTTCGAATGCGGCAATGGTCTCATCGACCGTCGCGCGAACCGCCGAGAACGCGCTGTGCCCTTCACGCACCCGCCCCGCCGCGGCGGTCACCAGCCGGTCTCCGGACAGCATGGCGTTGTACAGATCGAAGAGCTCCAGCACGTCGGGGGCCACATGGGCCTCGAGCTGGGACTTGGCGCGCCCGATCTTCTCTCGGGTCCGCGACACGGCAGTTTCCAGGACGCCGATCTCCTCTTCGGTGCCGGCAGATTGCGGTTCCTCGACCAGCTGCACGGTCTGCTCGCTGAGCACCAGGTGAACGCGCCCCACAGCCTTGCCGGGCGACCCCGACCGCCCGCGCAGCCTGCGCCCGGACGTCGACGCCGGCGCGCGCAGCGGCAGCAGAATGGGTCCAAGCTGGGCGGCTACGGTCACCAGGAAAGAGACCTCGTCCTCGCTGAACGCCGAGGGCCGATCGTCCTGCACGATGAGCACGCCGTTGACGGCGCCCAGATGGATGATCGGCACCCCGAGGAAGGCGGGAAACGCCTCTTCACCGGACTGCGGGAACAGACGAAAGTCGGGATGGGCCGAAGCATCGGCCAGGTTGAGCGACATCCGGTCCCGGGCGATCCTGCCAACGAGCCCCTCACCCATCGGCAGCGCGATACGCCCGACGGACTCGGGAGCGAACCCGCAGTTGGCTACCATCCTGAGAGTGTCGTCAAAGCGCTGATACAGGCTGCAGGCGCCCGCTGCCATGGCGTCACGGACCTGCGAAACCAGCCGCTCGACCTGCTCCTCCACGGTGTGCGCCGAGCTGGCATCGACGAGAATCCGCTGCAGGAGCTGCAGGGAAACACGGTTCTCGGGCCGCTTACCCCCCATCGTCGGCATCGTCATCGCCGGCTCGCGGCGGTCCGCCTGCCGGTTGTCGTCGGCATTGATCGGACCTCTTGGCGGCAGCGCCCAGCAATCGCCCGAGGCGCACTCTGAGCGCACGCGCCGCGAACCCATGAGATTCCGGCATGGCCTGCTCGTAAAGCGTTCTCAGGCCGGCTTCGAGTTTCGAACGATCTTTCACGGGCGCCTATTTGTCCACGGCTCCATAGACATTAGACTGCGCGCGTGAGCCACGAGTCACAGCGCCGCGTTTCCCTTGCCGACCTCTCCGACGAGGCACTGGCGGCGAGTGCCCGTCACCAATTGCCCGCCGACACTTCGGCCTATGACGAACTGGTCAGGCGGCACTACGAATCGGTGCGCAGGCTGGCCACGGCGCAGCTCGGCGCTCCCGACGAGGCCGATGCCCTTGCCCAGGACGTCATGCTGCGGGTGTTCTCCGGCCTGAAGAACTTCCGAGGCGACGCGAAGTTTTCCACCTGGCTGTTCAGGATCGTGGAGAACCTGGCCCGCACCCGGGTCCGACAGCAGATACGGGAACAGGACAAGCGGGAAGCGCTGGGCATGGCGCAGCACGAGCGGGAGGAAGACGCTCCCGACCAGAGCGACTTTCAGCGCCTGCTGGCCGTGCTTTCTCCGCAAGAGCGCGCGCTGCTCGCGCTGCGCTTTGTGGAGGACATGGAGCTGCACGAGATCGCGGCCGTGCTAGGACTCAGCTTGAGCGCGACGAAGATGCGCTACTACCGCACCCTGGATAAGCTCAAGGACCACATTCCGGGCTGATTTTCATCGCCTGCTGTGACTTTTTCGACTGGCCGCGAGTCTGATCTGAAGATTTTTTGCACGGCCGGATCCGATCGATGATTACCCGTGAGGAGTCCCTCCTCATAGCACAGGAACTGCGCAACCGACAGGCGGCGGCGAAGTGCGGGCGCTCGGTTGCCGGCCGCAACCGGCAACCGAGGAAAACCGCATGAGCGCCAAGCAGATCGTTTTTGCCCATGACGCAAGAGCCCGGCTCAACCGGGGCGTCGACACCTTGGCCCGGGCCGTCAACGCCACCTTGGGACCTCGGGGACGTAACGTGCTGCTGAGCAAGACCTGGGGCGCACCGACGGTGACCAAGGATGGCGTCACCGTCGCCAAGGACATCGAGCTGAAGGACCGATTCGAGGACATGGGCGCGCGAATCGTCCGCCAGGCGGCAACGCGGACCGCGGACGAGGCCGGGGACGGCACCACAACGGCCACGGTGATCGCTCACTCTCTCTTTCACTGGGGCCGTCGCGCCATTGCGGCAGGATTCAGCCCCGTTGAAATCAAGCGCGGCATCGACCTGGGCGTGCGCCTGATGACCGATGCCCTGGACGCGATGGCCGTCGAGTGCGAGGCCGGGGACGACATACGCAAGGTGGCCACGATTTCTGCCAACGGCGACGAGGCCATCGGCGAGCTCATCGCGCAGGCCATGGAGCAGGTGGGTCGCGAGGGTGTGATTACCGTCAAGGACGGCACCGGCATCGACGACCAGCTCGAAGTATCTGAGGGCATGCAGTTCGATCAGGGTTACCTCTCACCCTACTTCGTCACCAGCACCGAGACCTATGCTGCCGAGCTCGATCGGCCGGTGATCCTGCTGCGGGACAAGAAGATCTCCAGCTCCCGCGAACTGCTGCCACTGCTGGAGGCGGTCGCCCGGGCCAACCGCTCGCTGCTCATCGTCGCCGAGACCGTCGAGGCTGACGCGCTGGCGACCCTGGTCGTCAACAGGCTGCGCGGCCGCCTGAAGGTTGCCGCAGTCAAAGCGCCGGGCTTCGGTGACCGGCGCAAGGCCATGCTGCAGGACCTGGCGATCCTCACCGGCGGAAAGGTCATCTCCAGCGACGCGGGATTCAGCCTGGAAAAGGTGGCGCTGGAGGATCTCGGCGAGGCGCAACGGGTATTGCTGACCAAAGGGGACACGACGCTCATCGGGGGTCGCGGCGGGACCGACGCTATCGCCGGGCGCATCTCGCAGATCCGTCGCGAGATCGAGGAGTCCAAGTCCGAGTACGACCGCGAAAAGCTGCAGGAGCGTCTTGCCAAACTGGCAGGCGGCGTGGCGGTGATCAACGTCGGCGGCGCCACGGAAGTCGCCATGAAGGAGAGGAAGATGCGCGTGGACGACGCGCTCGCTGCTACTCGCGCTGCCGTGGAAGAGGGCGTCGTGCCGGGAGGCGGCGTGGCACTGCTGCGCGCCTCAGCCGAGCTCGCAAAGGCCGCGCCCCGAAACCAGGACCAGGCAAGCGGCGTGGACGCGCTTCGGCGGGCTGCCGAGGCGCCCCTGCGCCAGATCGTCGCCAACGCCGGTCTGCAGCCAGGCGTGGTGCTGAGAAAGATTCAGTCGGAGCAGGGACACTTCGGGTTCAACGCGCAGACCGAAACGTTCGGCGACATGCTGGAAATGGGCATACTGGACCCCTGCAAGGTCGTGAAGTCGGCGCTGCACAACGCAGCGTCCGTGGCCGGCATGATGATGTCGACGGAGGCGCTGGTCGCAGACGCGCCCCGCTAGAGAGGGCCGCGCTCGGAACACGGTCGGAACGCCGTCATTCCGGTGGGGCCTGATTGCCGCCGGTCAGCCGTTTGACGTAGAAGACTTTGGCGTCACCTGGCGCGTAGAAGTCCGCGAGCTCGGCCGCGCGCAGGTAGCCGCAGGATTCGTAGAAGCTGTGCGTGGGCGCGTAATCGGCACGTCCGGAGGTCTCCGCAAAAAGCTGGGCACAGCCCGACGCCGCCGCCAGGCTCTCGGCCGCGGCCAGCAGCCGATGACCGACCCCGCGGCCCCGGGCCGCCGCATCCACGGCGATCCAGTAAAGGTCGAAGCTCGAGAGCGTCATCTCTATGGGCCCGCCCCAGCAGACGTACCCGATCACCCTTCCGGCGGATTCGGCCACGAGATGCTCGTAGCCGGAGTCCTTACCCTGCAATGCCGCATCGAAGACTTCCAACGCCACAGCGACTTCGGCATCACTGAAAAATCCCGTCGAGACCAGCACCGAGGCCACGGGTCCACGGTCGCGTGCCGCCGGCTCCCGCAGATGAACCCAGGCGTCCCCGGGGGGATGCTCTTTGCAGGGTGAGGTCATGCTCAGTCCGTAGCGGCCGTCCTGACCAGTCGCCCGACCATCTCCTCCGCCGGGATCCCGGCCGCATCGAGCGCGGCAGCGAAGCCGGCATCGGGCGAGAGACACGGATTCGGGTTGATCTCCAGAATCCAGGGTCGGCCGTCCTCGTCGACCCGGAAGTCGACGCGGGCGCAGCCGCGCATCGCGAAGCACTCCCAGACCTGCATCCCGAGGGTTCCAAGCAGGTCGAGCAACCGGGCATCGGCTGCGGGGAAGTCGAAACGCCGCGGGGTCGCATGATACTCGAAGGCGCGGCTCGACCACTTGGCGTCATGCCCGACGATGCGGGGTTTGCCCGGCGCAAACGCCGAGAAGTCGATCTCCGCCGGAGGCAGCACCTGGGCGGGGCCGGTTTCCGAAGCCAGAAGCGCCACGTTGAACTCACGCCCGGCAACGTAGCGTTCGGCGAACTGCTGCGCGCCACTGTGCTTTCCGCGTGCGCGGATGCGCCTGGTGAGCTGCCCGGCATCAGCAACCTGAACGACCGACTGGTCGTCCAGGCCAAGGGAGGCGTGCTCAAAGCGTGCCTTGACGATGTAGCACCCTGCCCCAGGGAAATCCACCTGGGTCTTCTCACAGACGTACCAGTCCGGCGTCGGCAGGCCGAGCCTGCGCATTCGTTCCTTGGCGCCGACCTTATCGGCGCTGAGCTCCAGCGCCCGCGATCCCGCTCCGGTGTAGGGGACACCGCGGGCGTCGAGGAGCAGCGTCACCAGCACGGCCAGGCGGTCGGTTCCGCCCAGGGCCTCGACCAGATTGAAGACGACGTCAGGCCGCTGCTTTGCCAGGGCACCATCGAATCCGGCGAGATCCAGCGTGCAGGGCAACGCGCAGACCTGGTGACCGGCGCCCACGAGGGCAGTCTCAACCGCTTCGACCTGCTCGAGCACGTCGGCTTCCGCGCTGCCCGCAGCGTCTCCCGGCTTGTTGTAAGCGATGGCTACGCGCAACGGTTCATTTCCGTAGCGTCCATGGCAAGACGTTCCGAAGCCGAGTCGACGATGGCACGAATGAGCTCTGCATAAGGCATTCCCACCGCGGTAGCCAGCATGGGCAGATCGGAATGAGCGGGATGCAGCCCTGCCAGGGGGTTTGCCTCGATGAAATTGGGTTCCCCCGCCGAGTCCGCGCGAAGGTCGATGCGCCCTCCGTCCCGGGCCCCGAGGGCCCGCCAGGCGCCCAGCGCCGCGGCCTCGGCCCGGGCAACGACGGGATCGGCACGACCATCGACGAGTCGGTACAGCACACGGGACTCGCACTCCTCCTTGTTGAGGTACGAGTAGACGTTCGCCTCGGCAGTTGCCAGGAGCTCGATCTCGAGAGTCCCGAGCACCCTGGCATTCGGGCCAGTGCCCAGAAGGCCGACGGTGAACTCTCTGCCAGGGAGGTACGTCTCGACCAGCACGGGCTGCCGGTAGCGCTCGAGCAGGGCCAGGCTCTGCCGTTCAAGCTCGGCGGCGCTCATGACGACCGAAGCGGCGCTTGTGCCCTTGCCGGTGCCCTCCCCGATCGGCTTGACGAACAGGGGCGGCTCGAGCGCGACCGTGGCAACGTCAGCGGCCCGGGCGATGACGGCATGCTGCGGGGTCGCCACACCGGCGTCGGCCACCACCGTCTTGGCCCAGGCCTTGTTCAGGCTCAGAGCCATGACGGCTGTATCGGCAAACGTCACGGGTATGCCGTAGACCTCCAGAATGGCTGGCACCTGGCTCTCCCGCCCGGGACCGCTGAGCCCCTCGCAGATGTTGAACACCAGATCCCAACGCTGTCCCGCGGCAAGGTGCTCGATGAGCTCGCGGGCGCAGCCGATGCGCACCGTCTCGTGCCCGAGCTGGCGCAACGCCGCCTCGATGGCGTCGACGGTGTCGTCGCGGTCGAACTCCGCCGTTTCCTCCTCCGAGTAGCCGGCGGCGAGGTACGCGGAACGCAGATCGTAGGTGATACCGATGCGCATGTTCAGTTGGTCCCGGCGCCAGGTTGCTGGGGATCCGGATAGCTGAAGACCCGTCCCTCGAAATTGCGGAGTTTGAGCTCGTCGACGTCTCTGCCGAGCACGTAGTTCGGCTGAATCGGAATCTTGCCCCCACCGCCGGGCGCATCGATGACGTAGGTCGGCACGGCGTAACCCGTGGTGTGGCCGCGCAGCCCTTCGATGATCTCCAGGCCCTTCTCAACGGTCGTGCGGAAGTGGGCCGAACCACTGATCGGGTCGCACTGGTACAGGTAGTAGGGCCGCACCCGCATCTTCAGGAGGCCGTGCACGAGGCGCGTCATCACGCCCACGTCGTCATTCACGCCCTTGAGCAGAACGGTCTGGGAGCCGAGCGGTATACCGGCATCGGCCAGCCGCTCGCAGGCCTGGGTGGACTCCGGCGTGCATTCCTCCGGGTGCAGGAAGTGCAGGCTCATCCAGAGCGGGTGGTACTTGCGAAGCACCCTGGTCAGATCCCGGGTGATTCGTTGCGGGAGCACGGCCGGCATCTTGGTGCCGATGCGGACGAATTCGATGTGCTCTATGGCCCGCAGGTTGGAAAGGATGTAGTCGAGGTTGTCCTCGCCGAGGGCAAGCGCGTCGCCGCCGGAGACGAGCACGTCGCGAACCTGGGTCGCGCCTCGCAGGTAATCGAACATGGCTTCCAGGCGCGATGTCTGGGGGGAGAGCTCCCCATGGCCTACTACCCGCGAGCGAGTGCAGTAGCGGCAGTAGGTGGAACAGAAATCGATTGGCAGCATCAGCACCCGGTCGGGGTAACGGTGCACGAGCCCCGGCACCGGACTGTGGGCGTCCTCCCCGAGCGGGTCGTCGGCTTCCCCCGGCAGGCGAAGAAATTCGTTCTGCGAGGGTATGACCGTCCGCCGCAGGGCATGCTGCGGATCAACGGGGTCGAGCAGACTCATGTAGTAGGGCGTGATCCCCACGGGCAGCATCATGCCGCCAACGGTGAGCGCTGCGCGCTCATCGTCGGACAGTTCGAGCACGCGCTCGATCTGGGCGAGATTCTTGAAGCGGTGCCGGGACTGCCAGCGCCAATCGTTCCACTCCGCATCGGAAACGTCCGGGAAATGGCGGATCCGGAACTCGCGTGTGCGGGGGTTGCCGCGCCCTGCGGTCCGCAGCCGGACTACCTTCGCCCGACGCTGCACGGACTCGACGGCCTTCGATGCAACGGATGTCGAGTCGGTGGACTTTGCAGGGATGACTTTGATGACACGCGCGTCGTCGGCTGGCGCGGTACGGGAGGTGATTGGCTTGTTGGATCGGGTATTCGAATGGGGTGGATGCAGGCTGAGGGCTAGATTCTGGCCGTGAATACCTCCCGGAGGCTCCTCTTCGACCGGTGGGGGGGACTTTTTCATGCGCCTTGGATCTCCTGTGGCGGTCCAACGAAAAACGACAGCCCCTCGGAGCTGCCGAACGGCGCGTAAGTTAAGGCAAACGGGGTTGAATGCAATAGCCGTGCATCACATCAACCGGACTTTTTTTCATGTAGGCAAACGCCGCCGCGAGCCCATTGTATTTGCCGGATTTTTGGCGCTTACTGCGGATCCCCGCCGGTCCCACGCAATGTCTGCGGACCGGCTTTTCTATGACGTTCTTCAGACATTTCAAGGGTCGCGCATGCGCAGCCTGAAAGATCTTCTGGTGGTCATCCCCCATAGCGGGATACGCATTCCGCCGGAGATACCGAGTTCGAGCCTCACCGAAGAGTTTCCGGCACTGCTTGCCAACGTGGACTGGCACACCGACCGCCTGTACGACTTTACCGACCTGCTCGAGAATCAGCAGATCGTCTTCCCGTACTGCAGCCTCCTGCTCGAGGCCAATCGCGACCCCGAGTTGCTGGACGAGTCGATACCCCTGCGCGACGTCAACGGCAAAGCCGTCTACCGGCCCGGCTGTGAGCCGAGCCTGGACCTGCGCCGCCACCTGTCCTACAAGTACCTGCGCGGCTTTCATCAGAAGATCAGCGCGAGCATCTCCGCGGGCGCCGAGTTTCTCCTGGACGGCCACTCCACCGTGGTCGCCAGGGGCGTGGCAGCAAATCAGATCGATCTCATGAACTTTCAGCATACGCAGCGCGACGGCGAGCCGAAGCTGTACGCGCCGGCGATCTACGCCGAGACATACGCCGAGGCCCTGCAGAAACGGCTGCCCGAGGTCCACGTCACCGTCAACGCCTCGGAGTACTATCAGGTTCACGGTCACGTCTGTGCCGCCCACTCGGTCAACGGTATCGGCAGAGCCGGGCAGCTGGCGCCCGCGCTGATTCAGGAAACTTCTCAGGGCCTTTACATGCACCCCGACGGGACGCCGGACGTGCTGGCGGTAGATCACCTGCGCCGGGTCTTTGCCGAGGCCCTGCGCACAACGCTGGACACCGTCCGACGGTTCACAGCGCCGGCGCAGATCATCGATCTGCATGGCCAACGCCAGACGTTCGATTTCGACTGCGGGGTGAAAGCGCTGCAGATGGTGCTGGCCTACTACGGCGTCGAGGAGCGCGAAGACAAACTGCTCAAAGCGCTCGCCGCCGACCCCGAACTCGGCACGCCGCTGGCCAGGATGATCGAGTTCGCTGAGTCCAGGGGCTTCGAGGTCAAGGCCGGAACGGGCTGGTCGCTGGATGACGTGAAGCACTATCTCGACCGCAACTGCCCGGTCATCGTCCTGGTCCAAGCCTGGGCCGACGGCTACCTCTCGCTGGCCGAATGGCGACGCAACTTCGACGACGGGCACTACGTCGTGGTGGTGGGCTACGACCGTCAGAATCTCTACTTCGAGGACCCCGCCTCGTTTCACCGCACGTGGCTGAAGGAAAACGAATTCCTCGCCCGCTGGCACGACCAGGATCCGGTTACCGGGGAAAAGCTCCTCCAGGCCGGCATGGTGCTGCTGGGCAGGGAGCCGGTGGGCAAGGGCCTGCGGCCCATGTACTGACCAGACCGCTTTGGCTCATCACCGAAGGCAGCCGCGCCAGGCATCTCCACCGCAGGCGCCCGGATCGACAAGCACGAGCACGCCCACGACTACTTTTTCCTGTTGAACGTTGCCGGCATTCGGCGACCGGTGGCACGTTCTTCGTCGACGTTCCAGACGCCGGGACCATCAACTTTTTCACCAGGCCGCTGTCTCACTGACGACAACGTCGGGCCGGGTCGGTCAGAGACGGTCTGATCGAGACGGTCGTCCCGACACGGTCCGTTTGACATGGACGCGCTTTCCGAATGAACTTCAACATATGATCGATGACTATTCCGACCGGCATCACCGATTCGAAGGCTGCTTCAACTTTCGCGACATCGGCGGCTACCCGACGACCGAGGGTCGCACGGTGCGATGGGGCCGCTACTATCGGGCGGGTCGCCAGGACCGCATGTCCGAAGCCGATGTTGCCAGGGCTCGCGATCTGGGCATCGCCACGCAGATCGACCTGCGCAAGCCCGACGAGGTCCGAGAGCAGGGCCGGGGTCCTTTGGAGGAGATGGGCGTTGCCTACCACCACATCCCCGTCATCCCGGAGGGCGGCAGCGATGCATTGAGCCGCCTGGTGGGGGACACCGGCATCTCCGGACGTCGCTACCTCGGCTATCTGGAGTTCGGGCCCGAGCCGTGGCTTGCGATGTTCGAGATATTCGCCGACGCCGGCCGTCACCCCATCGTGCTGCACTGCACTGCAGGCAAGGACCGCACGGGGGTCTCCACCGCCTTTCTCCTATCCGTGCTGGGCGTGGACCGCGCTCTGATCGAGGCAGACTACATTCTCACCAACCGCGACGTGGGCCGGCAGGCGGATTTCATCGAGCGCACCGTCGGCTACCCGGAGGGCATGGATCGGGCAGCGATGGTGCACGCCGCAGGGGTGCCCGAGACTGCCATCGGCGACTTCCTGGACGGCCTCGAGGCGCGCTGGGGCGGACCGCTGGGGTACCTTCGCAGCATCGGCGTGAGCGAGGCCACCATGGACGACGTGCGCCGGGAGTTCCTTGAGGACTGAGGAGGAAGGACCATCAAACTCGACATCGTGCAGGTTGCCTATCACGTCACCGACATCCACCGGGCGGCCCGGGAGATGGCTGAGAAGGTGGGGGCCGGGCCGTTTTTCATCAACGAGAACATCACGCTGACCTGGGGCGAGCATCGCGGCGAGCCCACGGATTTCGTGCACTCGTCGGCCTACGGGCAGTGGGGCGAGCTCATGGTTGAGTTCTTCCAGCAGGAAAACGACACGCCGAACACCCCCTACCGGGACATGTACGGGCCCGACGAGGAGGGCCTCCACCACACGGCGATCATGGTTCCCGACATGGAGGAGGCCTTCGAGTACTTCGAGCGCAACGGCATGCCCGTGGTCACCCGCTGCGGATTGGGGCGCAGCGGCGGCGTGGACTTCGCCTTCATCGACGCGCGCAAACTGCTCGGCCACATGATCGAGATCTACCCGCGTTCCGACGGCGTGGTCGGTTTCTACCGCCACGTTCGGGAAGCCTCCGTGGGCTGGTCCGGCGAGGATCCGCTGCGCAGCGTCTGAGCGAACCGCCATGGAGGCCGTTCCAATCATGGGAAAACTCGAGGGGAAAGTCGCCATCGTCACCGGTGCGGGCCGCGGCATCGGCCGCGCCATCGCGTTGAAGCTGGCGGCAGAAGGTGCCCACGTCGTGGTCAATGATCTGGACGAGCAGCCGGCCGGCGCCGTCACCGACGAGATCAACTCGGGCACTGGCCCTCGTGCGCTGGCCTTTCCCGGGGACGTGACCCTGCCCGAGTTCGGCGACGATCTCGTCGATGCCGCTCTGGACGGCTTCGGCGGCCTGGACGTCTTGGTCAACAACGCCGGCTACATCTGGAACTCCGCGCTGCTCAACCACAGCGACGAGCAGTGGGAGGCCATGCTTGCCGTGCACGCCACCGCGCCGTTCCGCATTCTGCGGGCCGCGGGCCGCCACTTCCGCGAGCAGGCCAAGGCGGCCCAGGCCCGCGGCGAAAGACCGCCCTGTCGCAAGGTGGTGAACGTCTCCTCGATATCGGGGGTGTACGGAGCCGCCACCCAGGCGAGCTACGCTGCCGGCAAGGCGGCCGTGATCGGCCTGACCAAGTCCTTGAGCAAGGAGTGGGGTCCCTACAACGTGACCGTGAACGCCGTGGCTTTCGGGTACATCGAGACACGCCTCACCCAGACGATCGGCGACGAGGTGGAAACCATCGATGTGAAGGGCCGCCAGCACCGGGTGGGCCTCACGCCGGAAGCCATCGAGGCCTACCGGAGCACGAGCCCGCTGCGCCGGGCCGGAGCTCCGGAGGACGCAGCGAACGCCGTCGCCCTGTTCTGCTTTCCGGAGTCCGATTTCGTCACCGGCGAGGTGCTGATCGCCAGCGGAGGCACTACGGGTTGACGCGTGGTTCGATTGGGCGCGCCGAACCTGTAGAATCCCGCTCCGAATCCCGACACCGCTGAGACCCGCCCGCCTTGACGATCCGATTCCTGGGCAAGAACGTATCCGGCCCGTTCACCATCCCATCGGGGATCGTCGCGACCGCCGTGCCGATCATCGAGTACCTGTTCAGGCACGTTCCGCAGATCGGTGTGATGACCACCAAGAGCATCGGGCTTGCACCCCGCACCGGCAATCGCGAGCCCATCTACAGCCAGTACGCGCCCGGCTGCTTCGTCAACGCCGTGGGCCTGACCAACCCGGGCGCCGAACGTTCGGCCGAGCTCTTCGCCGCGCTCGACGTCCCGGAAGATCGCTTTCTGCTCACCTCCATCTTCGGCGGCAGCGTCGAGGAGTTCGTGGCGGTGGCGAAGATCCTGGCGCCGGTCTCCGACGGCCTGGAGCTGAACCTGTCCTGCCCCCACGCCAAGGGGTACGGCATGGAGATGGGCCGGGATCCGGAGCTGGTGCGCGAGATCACCGCGGCGGTGAAAGCAGCCGTGGACGTGCCCGTGGTGCCGAAGCTCACGCCGAACGCGGACAACATCGGCGAGATTGCGCAAGCCGCCGTGGCCGGCGGGGCGGACGCCCTGTGCGCCATCAACACCGTGGGGCCCGGCTACTACAGCGCCGCAGGCGAGCCTGTGCTGAGCAACGAGCTCGGCGGCATGTCGGGCAAAGGCATCCTGCCCATCGGCCTGAAGTGCGTTCGGGAGATCGCCGGAAGAGTCAACGTCCCCGTGATCGGCTGCGGTGGGATCAGCAGCGCGGCCGACGTTAACGCCTACCGCGCGGCAGGGGCCCACATATTCGGGGTGGGCTCGGCGCTGACCGGCATGACGTCGCCAGAGATCACCCAATACTTCCAGACGCTGGCGGCAGACCTGGCAGACGACGGGAACGACGCGGAAGCCAGGATCCAGTACCGGCTCGACATGGGCTTCCGCCCGTACACGCTCGTGACGAACACCCGCGTCACCGACGACATCTGCATTCTCACCTTCGACCGGCCGCTGGACATCAAAGCGGGTGAGTTCGTCTTCCTGTGGATACCCGGTCTGGGCGAAAAGCCTTTCTCGGCGCTGACCGACGATCCGTTCTCGCTGGTGGTCATCGACCTGGGGCAGTTCACCCACGCGCTCATGGATCTCGCTCCGGGTACCAGGACCTACGTGCGCGGTCCCCACGGCCTGCCGGCGGAACCGCCCCCAGGCGCGCGCATCGTCGCGGTCGCGGGGGGCACCGGCCTCGCCGCCGTCTACCAGCTGGCAAGAGACCACGGCAACGCCGATATCTTCATGGGTGCGCGAACGGCCGAACGGCTCTACTTCATCGACGAGTGCGAAGCGGCGGCCACCCTGCACGTGGCCACCGACGACGGCAGCTGCGGGCACCATGGCCTCGTGACCGAGCTGCTGGCCAAACACCTGGAAACGCTGTCGGAAAACGAGCTCGCCAACACCGTCTTCTACAACTGCGGCCCGGAGCCCATGGTTCACGCGGCGGTCGAGGTCCAGCGCCGGTTCTGCCCGGACGAGCAGATCTTCAGCGCCATCGACTACCTCACCAAATGCGGGGTCGGCATCTGCGGCGCCTGCACCGCACCCGACGGCCGCCGCCTGTGCGTGGACGGCCCGTTCCTGAGCGCGAGCTGACGCAAAGCCCACTGCGCGTTCCTCCCCAGAGGCCGATCAGCGCCTACCCTTGGGCAGAAAAAAGCCCTCCGAAGAGGGCTTTTCGTGCCGGCACTGCCGAAAGCTAGAAGTCCCAGCTGACCACCGCGCCGTAGGTGCGGGGCGGACGGATGGCCGTGTAGGTCCAGAGCCCGGCAAAGGCGGGGCTGGTACCCACGTCGTAGGCCTGGGTCCAGGAGTCGTCCTCGGTCAGGTTCAGCCCCCAGACGCTGATGCTGAGCTGGTTCACCGTGTAGGTCAGCGACGCATCCAGCACCGTGTGGGAGCCCACCGAGCTCTGGGGCGAGTTCAGGAACGTCAGCTCCATGTCGTCCACGTAGCGCAGGGCGGCCCGGGCAATGAGCTGGCCGGGCCCGATGGGAACGGTCACCACCGGCGAGATGGTGGCCGTCATGTCCGGCGCTCGGCGCAGCTTCTTGTCGGAAAGGTCGAGGGGAGGGTCGAACGCCGGATCCTCGAGCTCGTCGTACTCCGCGTCGAGCAGCCCCAGGTTTCCTTCGATAGTGAAGTTCGCACTGACGAGCCAGCTGAAATCGACTTCCACCCCGTTGATGGATGCTTCCGAGGCGTTGACGACCAGGGTCTGCTGGCCGGTGCCCCCGGCGACAGGCACGCTTTGCTCTTCCTGCTTGTCCTGGTAGTCCATCATGAAGGCGGAGACGTTCAGACGCATGCGGCCGTCGAGCCACTCGCTCTTCATGCCCACCTCGAAGTTGTCCACGGTTTCTGGATCGTAAGGGGTAGCCGCGGCCAGATACTGACCGCCACCGGGACGGCCGTTGAAGCCCCCTGCCCGGAAGCCCTTGGAGTAGAGGCCGTAGAACATGAGGTCGTTGCTGGCCTGGAAGCGCAGGCCGACCTTGGGCGTAAATTCATCCCAGGAAGCCTTGAACGGATCATCCGGATTGCCCTTGATGGCGAGTTCCGGCGTCAGCGCATCGATCACGCCGCTCTCTTTCTTGTCGTCCGTGTAGCGTCCTCCGACCGTCAGAGTCCAGCGATCTGCAAACTGGTAGTCGGCCTCCAGGAAGAACGCATAGGATTCCGTCGACTGAATGACCGTCTGGTACACGGGGAAGACGATGGCGTCATCGAAGCCCGCACCCGGCACGCCGAGAATCGCTCCAAAGCCGATGTAGCTGGTCAGATCGATACGGTAGTCGGACTCCCAGTAGTAGGCGCCCGCCGTGTAGCTCAGCCGCTCGCCGGCGAAGTTGAGCCTGGCCTCGAAGCTGTCCTGCTCCCAGGTGGCGGGCCGGTCGGTGTGGTAGAGGGTCAGGGGGGTCGAATCCCAGTCCTGATAGACTTCTTCGTCAGTCTCGAAACCGCCGTAGACGAAGTCCACGCTGTACTGATCGTTGATGTCCCAGGAGACGTTCAGGATATGGGTCTCGGTGTCGAAGTACGTCTGGTAGGGCGGATCGTCGTTCTGCAGCACCGTGTAGTCCTTACCCGACTGGGGCGTCTTCAGCCCCTGGGCACACTGACCGTAATACAGACAGAAGATCTGATCAGGCTGCGCAATGTTGTGCAGTGTGTTGGCGTCCTGCTCCTGCTCGGTCTTGTCGTAGCGGTAATACAGCTCGATGCTTTCGGTAGGCTGCCAGAGCACGCTGGGGCTGATGACCCAGTAATCCATCTCCCCGGCGTCGCGATCGAGGGTGGCGTTCTTGAACCAGCCGTCGCTCTCGCGCTTGGCGCCGCCAAGACGGAAGGCGAGATTTTCCGTAGCCGTGATGTTGATGTAAGCATCGAGCTGCAGGTCGCCGTGGTTGCCTGCACCGGCTCTGAGCGACCCGGACAGGCCGTCGAAGTCCGGCCGCGCGCGGGTCACGTTGATGACGCCGCCGATGGAATTACGGCCGAACAGAGTGCCCTGGGGTCCGCGCAGGATCTCCACGCTTTCCAGGTCGATGGCCTTCAGCATCGCACCCGAGTTCACCCCGATGAAAACGCCGTCGACCACCACACCCACCGTGGGGTCGAAGTTCTTCTCCACGTCCGTGGTGCCGATGCCGCGAATCGAGATGGCCGCGGGGCTGCCCGGACCCTGCTGAATATCGCTGACGATCAGGTTGGGCGAGGCGTTCTGCAGGGTCTGCAGGTCCGCGTCGAAGCGGATCTTCAGATCCTCAGCGCCGAGCGCGCTCAGGGCCATCCCCACTTCCTGCATGCTCTCCTCGCGCTTCCGCGCGGTGACGACGATCTCCTCCAGGGCAAGCGAGTCGGACTCGGCCAGCGCGGGCCCAGGCATACCGATGCCGAGCCAGATTACCGGTACGAGCAGCGACAGCGCTCGTCCCAAGATTGCTCTCCTCATGATTCTCTCCAGTAGGCTAGTTTCCGATTCTGTTATTCGAACACACCGCGCAGCGGCTACCCGCGAACGCTTGTTCCCCTTGGTCCCGCCCACCGGCGGGCAGTGGCAGATTATAGACTTGAGGCTGAGCGCGCCGAAACCACTCGCTCGGCGGCAGAAAACCTGCGTCGGCTACTCGAACAGTCGCCGCAACCAGATGACTGCACGGGCCACCGTGCCCAGGAAGGGCTGCTCCACCAGCTCCACCACCGTCCCGTCCGGATCGTAAAACAGGACGATGCTTCCCCACGAATCCGGCCCCGAGCAGCACGGGGTGATCCCGGAGATGAACTTAACACCCTGGGCCTTGAGCGCAGCCACGTCGGCCTCGATGTCGCCGGTGAGCAGCGCCATGCGATGAATGCCCAGGTGGCTGACCGGCGGCGGGTAGGCGGGCTCGGGGTCGAAGGGCGAAAGCCACTGGACCAGCTCGATCTGCGAGCCGTCCACCTCGTGGCTGAGCACGGCCCCGTTGATCAGGTACGGCGCAGCAAAGCCCATGGCCTCTGCCACCTCGGCGGAGTCCGTCGGGGGCAGCTTCTGCATTGCCGCGTATCCGAACATCCGGTACCAGGCTTCGGAGCGTTCGAAGTCGCTCACGTTGACGTTCACCCGACCGAGACCGATGACGGGTTTCTCGGATGCCTCGCCGCCTGGGCCTTCCAGCTCTACCAGCTCGTAGAAGGTGCCGTCCGGATCGGTGAAGACGGCAAACCGGGTACCGTCCGAGCGGGTGGCAGGCGGAGAGAGAAAGTTTACGCCGGCTCCCACGAGCTGGTCGTAGGCGGCCGCAATGTCGCCCGTGTGCATGAGAGCCCGCGCCATGCCCAGGTGGTTAAGGCCCGGGTACGGCGGCTCTTCGTTTCTCGGAATGGTGAACTCGATGAGATCGATGACGCCGCCCCAGAAACCATCGGGGCCCACCAGCTCGCCGTGGAGCAGGTAGCCGCCGGCCTCTTCTCCCTGGGAGCCGTCGTAGGCCGTCGGCGTCTGGATGCCCAGGGCGTGGGCCATCGCCAGGGTGTTGGTGTCCGGAAAGCCGCTCATGGTTTCGAACCCGAGCACGCCGTAAAACGCGCGGGCTTCGTTGAAATCGCTCACGTTGGTGTTGAAGTGCACCCAGGAGATGACGTTCAGCGCGACGTCCGCGCGCTGCTTGACGCGCACCGACGCCGCTGCGCCGTCCCGGCCGTCGAGGCCAACGGCAATGGTGTTCGCCTCGGCAAGCTCTACCGGGATCTCCAGGGAGGTCGTTTGCCGTAACGCCTGCCCGTCGAGCACGTCGACGCCGTTCAGCCGGACGGTCACCACCGGCTCACCGGATCGTGCGGTTACGATAACCCGGGCAGGGCCGGCAACCCCGAAGAACGGCCGCGCCGGCCCGACATCGGGCCCGGGGTGCTGCCCGGCCGCGCTTTCGACCCGTACCAGATGGCGGGTGAAGTCGATCTCAGCGGCGACCGCCAAGACGGGCACCTGCAGGCAAACGGCAACCAGCGCGAGGAATATCCCGCGCACGCGCCGCGGCTTTGCCCCGGAGCGATGGTCCGGCAAAAGCCGCCGCGCGCGTGCGGCGTCGTGCCGGATCACGGAGCGACCAGGAGCTTACCCATGTGGCCGCCCGTGAACAGCATGGTCAGCGCTTTGGGGAACTGCTCGATGCCCTCGACGACGTGCTCGGGCATCTTGAGCTTTCCTTCGGCCATCCAGCGCGAGATGTCGGCCTCCATCTCCGGAAAGTCCGCCGCAAAGCGGTCCACGGTGAAGCCCAGCATGCTGGCATTGCGCTCGGGTATCCTGAGATAAAGGCGCGGCCCCCTGACCTCTTCCATGTGGTTGTACTGAGAGATGGCGCCGCAGATCACCACCCTGGCTCCCTGGGCAATCTGATCGAGCACGATGTCGAGCAGCTCGCCGCCCACGTTGTCGAAGAACACGTTCACGCCGGCAGGCGCAAGGGCTCTTAGCTTCTCTGCCACGTCGTCGTTCTTGTAGTCGATGGCACCATCGCAACCGATCTCGTCGATCAGGTAGGCAACCTTGGCCGGCCCGCCGGCGATGCCGATGACTTTGGCGCCGGCTATCTTGGCCAGCTGGCACGCGATGGTTCCCACCGCACCCGCGGCGGCGGAAACCACCACGGTGTCGCCTTCGGCCACCTGTCCCACCTTGAGCATGCCGGCATAGGCCGTAAGGCCCGTGGTCATCCCCAGCGCGCCGAGATAGCTGCGCGGCGGCACGTCGCCCTCCTCGAGCTTCCGGTACATGCCGCCCGGCGCGACGAGGTGAGTCTGTGCCCCCATAGGGCCGAACACGGCATCACCCTGGTTCAGGTCGGGCGAGCGGCTGTCCACGACGCGCGCCACGCCCAGGGCCATCACGGGCGTATCGATGGCCACCGTGCCATGGAGCCCTTCCTGGGAGTCCAGCATCGTTCTGATGAAGGCGTCGATTGAGAGATGCTCCGTCGCCAGCAGCACCTGCCCTTCGGTCAGCTCCGCCAGCTCCTCCTCGATGACCTTGAAATCCGACTCCTTCGGCTGGCCTTCCGGGCGTGATGCCAGCACTACCTTCTTATTGATCAACGTCGTCTCCTCGTCACGTTGTTGTTCGCCATTAAGGCGGCTACTGGGCGTCCGCGACCCAGCTGCCGTGGAATCCGGCCGGCACCCGCACGGGCAGGTGCACCCTCGCGACGGGGTCGGCGGTGACGTTGCTGGCATCGATGATCACCAGCTCGCTGCGGTTGTCCGCCGGGTCGTAGACGAAGCTCATGAGATATCCATCGTCTTCGGACGTACCCCCTCGTGCCGGAACGAAGACCGGCTCGCCGCCCGCACGGCCGTCGGCCAGCACGTGCGCCTCGGATGTTCCCGTGGCCAGGTCGTACTTACGGAAGGCCACCGCGGCGGGAAGCCCACCACCGAACTCCGCCGTGTAGCCGTAGCGATGCTTCTGACCGACCAGCGCATCGGGCACGCGCGGGAAATCTACCGACCGCTCGTCCAGCTGCGCTTCGCTGACGGTGCCCGCCGACTGATGAATGGTCCAGCGATGCAGCATCGGCGGCGCTTCCGGCGCCCCGATCTTCATGTGGTGGGCCATGCGACAGACGTCAATGACGATGTCGTCGCCGTCCTCATAGGCATTCAGCGGGTGGTAGACGTAGCAGGGATCGATGTCGTACCACACCACGTCGGCGTTGGAGCCGTTGCGGGGCATCACGCCGAGGCGCGCGCCGTACTCGTCGCTCCAGGCCAGCGGAAGACCGACAGAGGCGGCGTTCTCGAAATTCCACACCACGGGCAGGTCCATGAAGATCACGTAGTTCCGCGTGATGTTGAAGTCGTGGACCATGGTCGCGCCCTTGACCTCGATGACCTCGCTCTGAACGAGCTCGCCATCGGCGGTCGCGCGGTGATAGGTCATGAAGGGGGGCGTCGCCGCGTAAGCAAAGAAGAGCAGCTCGCCGGTCTCCGCGCAGATCTTCGGATGGGCCGTCATGCCGGTCTCCAGCCGGCCGCCGAAAGTATAAGGACCAACGGTGTCGAGCTCCGGGGTCAGCTCGAAGGGCCAGTGTCCTTCTTCCAGC
Organism: Pseudomonadales bacterium; assembly: GCA_036526135.1. Taxonomy (GTDB): domain Bacteria; phylum Pseudomonadota; class Gammaproteobacteria; order Pseudomonadales; family Azotimanducaceae; genus UBA2965. The sequence goes on from DATCZA010000011.1 coordinate 78,501, forward strand.
GCCAGAATCCGGCCCGCGTGGCCAATGATGTGGGTGTTGGCAAGGGACTTGGCGCGCTCGTCCACCCCATCGCTGTGGTCCCCGTCGCTGAGCAGGGGAGTGCGGACATAGCGGTTGCGGTACCAGTTCGCCCGACCGTCGTTCAGCTCGACGCCGTGAATCATGCCGTTGCCCAGAAACCAGTGCGGCGTGACGCCGGATTCCGGGTTGGCGCCGTTGCGCAGGTAACGTCCCTTGAGCTCCGGGGGGATGGTCCCGGTCACCTCGAGCCTGGTCTCGGTCACCTCGTCAAAGGTCGGGGCGAAATTGCCCGAGAGCCAAAAGGGTGCTTCGTTGCTGACTGCTTCGCTCATGTTGCGTCTCCTCGACTGAGTTTCGTTGCGTCCGCCAGCGGCGGTCGTTCCTCGGCTCCGCTCGGGGCCAGCATGGCTTTCATGCAGCCGACCGCTTCGCGGATGTAATCTTCTCTGCGGTCCGGATCACCGCCGTCCCGCCATGCCTTGTAGGCCGCGTCCACCAGGGCGAACTGCAGCTCGGCCATGATTCCGGCATCCCCTTCCCGGACGATGCCCTGAGCCATTCCAGCCCGCAGGCTCTTCTCGATGGCCGCGACGATGACAGCGCTGCGGCTGGCGCCACTCGACCCGCCGAGTTCTCGGCTCATCTGCTCGAGCAGCCGGTACAGTGCCGGATGGGCATCGGCAAAATCGAACGCCCCCCGCACCACCATCTCCTCGCTGAGCTGGCCCGGCGTATCGGGCATGGCCGCCTGAACGCCGGCGGCCACGAAATCCTCTGCGATGCGCTCGAGCAGCCCTCGTTTCGAACCGAAGTGGTGAAAGAGGATGCCTTCCGAGACCCCCGCCGTCTTGGCGATCTGCTGAGTCGAAGTGTCTTCGAACCCGCGCTCGGCAAACAGCTCCCGGGCGGCTGCCAGCAATCGCTCCCGCTTTTCCGCAGGGGCCCTGGTGTAGGTAACCGATTTAGAGTGCGCGACCATTTATTGAGTAGCACTTTACAAAGTGTTACTCAACAAGTAAACCCCCAATTTGCGGCATGCAGGTTTTCAGTCGTTCTGCTGGCCGCGGCCCGCCGAGCGAGCCGCCCCAAGGCGCCGCCGGACGAGGTCGATGTCGCGGCGAAGCTGGTAGAGGTCGTCGGCATAGCCCTTCGGAACCGCCTCGATAGTCGAGTCCACGTCCAGCCGATCGAGCTCCTCCAGCCGACGGGCCACGTCCTCATCGTCGGCGATGGGCGTTCGAAGCGGATCCAGGGCGTGCAGCTTCGTGTAGATGCGCAGCAGCCGCCGACGGATCTGCCATCGATACGCAGGGGGCACCAGCCGCGCCAGCGGCAGGCTCAACCCGATCAGCGGGACGAGCATGATCCAGAGCCGGTCAACCAGCGTGGCCGCCCAGAACGGCAGGTAGCGCATGAGAAACGGCGCCCCGTGCCGGTAGTGCCTCTCCGCCTCCTCGCTGAGCGGCAGGTCGACGAAACGCGGCGTGGGAAACGTGCCCGCATCCGCGAGAATGCTGTGACCACCGTGTATCTCGGCGGCCGCGATGAGCAGAAGGTCCGTGAGCGCCGGATGGAAATCATCACGGGCCACGAGCATGGCCCCCACGGCAACCGTCTCGGTGTCCTTCGCCGGCAGGTCCGCTTCCAGATCCAGAACGCCCCTGGGCAGGACGACTGAAGAGAGGAAGGCGTTGCGCCGCGTGTAAGCCTCGACCCGTTCCATGTCGTGCAGACGAACTCCCGGCAGGCGGAGAAGCTTCCCGACCGTGGAGGATTGCGGCGCGCCGATGAGAAACGCCGCGTCGATCTCGCCCCCGGCCAGCGCGTCGGGAAGCGCGGCTGACGCCACCCCCAGAAGCTTCGAGTTCGCCGCGTCCACCCCGTTGGCCTCGAGCAGCTGCATCACGACGGCGCGTGTTCCGCTGCCTTCCACACCCACCGCCAACCGCCGGCCCTTCAGATCGCCCAGGTCGTCGAGCACCACGCCCGGTCCAAGGAACAGCCAGAGGGGTTCCAGATACAGGCTGCCCATAGTGACAAGGTTGTCCACGGGGGCAGACGACGCGATGCCCCCCTGCACGAAAGCGAGGTCGGCCCCCCCTTCCCTGGCCACCAGATCGAGATTGTCCACGCTGCCACCGGTGGCGCGCAGTTCGACCACCACCCCGTCCCGGGCCAGAACCTGGGCAAACCGCTCACCGAAATAGTAGTAAGCGCCGGACGGCTCCCCGGTTGCGAGAACGAACCGTTTCGGCGGCGGCGGCCCGACGAACTGATAGGCGACGATGAGCCCCGCCAGCAGGAGCGCGAGCGCGAGCCCCCAGGTTCCCGCTACGTCCCTGGTCCGGGCCCAGAATTCAGCTGCACGTTGATTGGACATGCTCGAACGGTCAACGCTTCTTCTTCAGGCGCTCATGGCCGCGCGAATCCTCGTCGGCCTTCTGAAATTCCACCCCGAGCACCTTCAACGTCCCCTCCGACTCCTCGGCTTCCTGCAACTCCCCGGGCGCTTTGGAGGCAGCCTCTTCGGTCGGGTCGGCCGTGCTGACCACCCGTCTGGGGCTTTCCGAAATCATGCCGCCGCAGAATTCCCCAAGCACCTCGCGGGCTCGCGTCTGCTGTTCTTCCGACAGCGCGCCCAGCACTTCGGATTGCAGGCGCTGTAGTACCTGATCGACATCGCAAACCTCTGCGCTTGCCGAAGCCGCGCCGATCGCGAGCCCGAAGACGACGAGAACGGCCCCGGTTTGAATCGAGCTGGTCATGGCGGCATTATGCACCACCGCGGCTCAGACGTGCTGCCGTTCGTGCACGAGAGGCCACCCTTTTCTTCGTTACGCCCACAGTCACCACGACGGGCACGGTATTGCTCGAGGAGCCACCATGTACGACCACCTGATCAGGAACGCCACCATCGTCGACGGTCTCGGCGGAAAGCCATGCACGGGCGACATTGCCATCAAGGATGGCGTCATCGCCGCGGTGGGCGAAGTCTCCGGAAACGCCAGGGAGACCCTGAACGCGGAGGGCGCCTACGCCACTCCCGGCTGGGTGGACGTGCATACCCACTACGACGGTCAGGTCAGCTGGGACGATACCATCGAGCCGTCGTTCAGCCAGGGTGTGACCAGCATCGTCATGGGCAACTGCGGCGTCGGCTTCGCGCCGTGCCGCCCGGGGGACGAAAAGCGCGTGATCGAGCTGATGGAGGGGGTCGAGGACATCCCCGGCACCGCACTGTACGAGGGCATCGAGTGGGGCAACTGGGAATCGTTCCCCGAGTACATCGAGTACCTTTCGACCAAGCGGTACACCATGGATATCGGCACCCAGATTCCGCACAGCGCTCTGCGTAACTACGTGATGGGCGAGCGGGCACTCACCCACGAGGATGCCACCGCCGAGGACCTCGAAGCCATGTGCCGGCTGGTCCAGGACGGTCTCGCCGCCGGAGCCCTGGGATTCTCTACCTCGAGAACCATCGGCCACCGGTCCGTTGACGGCGAGCCCATCCCCGGGACGTTCGCCGAGAAAGACGAGCTGCTGGCCATCGCCCGGGCCATGAGGGAGGCCGGACGCGGCGTCTTCCAGGCCGTGCCGGCCGGGGTCGTCGGCGACATCGCAGGGCCGGAGCGATGGACGACGGAGCAGGAAGTCGAGCTTTTCGCCGAGGTGGCCCGAGCCAGCGGCCGCAAGTGCACGTTCACCCTGATTCAGAACGGCAACAGGCCCGATCAGTGGCGCAACTGCCTGAACATCGTGGAGCAGGCCAACGCCGAGGGCATCGAGCTCACGCCTCAAATCGCGACACGCCCCATCGGCATCGTCACGAGCCTGGACTCCTATCACATGTTCATGCGCCGGGAGACCTATCTGAAGTATGCGGACCTGCCCCTGTCTTCGCGGCTCGCGGAGCTGAGAAAGCCTGAGGTGAGGGCCGCGATCCTGACAGACAAGGACGTCCCGCCGGACCAGCCGGGCGTGATGGCCAACGTCTTCGCCCTGATGCAGATGGCCGCACCAGCCATGTTTCCCATCGACATCCCCATCGACTACGAGCCGGAGCCGTCGGCAAACATGGGCGCGCGTGCGGCCGCTGCGGGCATGGACATCCAAGCCTTCATGTACGATTTTCTCACCGCCGCAGACGGCGACCAGTTCGCCATTCTGCTCGGCGCGAACTTCGCCGACGGTACCTTCAGCGTGATCGAGGAGATGATTCCCCACCCCAACACGACCATCGGCCTTTCCGATGCGGGTGCGCACGTCAACCTCATCTTCGACGCCGTGGGACCCACCTACCAGCTTACACACTGGGTGCGCGACCGCAGCCGGGGCAGACGGTTTCCCATCGAGCTGATGGTGCACAAGCAGACCTACAGCAATGCCAGGCTGTTCGGCCTGAACGACCGGGGCAGCATCGAGGTCGGCAAGCGGGCCGACATCAACGTCATCGACCTGGAGCGGTTGGGCCTCGGCAAGCTGCACGTGCATCGAGATCTGCCGGCCGGCGGCAGCCGCATCCTGCAGCCCGCCCACGGCTACGTGGGCACGTTCGTGGCTGGAGTGAAAACCCGGGAAAACGATCGCGACACCGGCGCCCGGCCTGGCCGGGTGATCCGATAGCTACGCTAGCGGTGGTCTTCCGGAGCTGCTGGTCCTGCCAATAGAGCAGGCGTGCGACCGAAAAAACCCGGGTTGAGACCCGCAAAGCGGCTCGATACCGGATTCATTGAGCAACGGCAGCACGCAACAAGGCCGCTATCCGCTTTGCGTTGCGTCGGCAGTCGTATGTCGCCTCCACAATTTCCCTGCCTGCCATCCCGAGGGCGCGACCCCGATCAGCCGCATCGCGCAGACCCTGCAAAGCCGCGATCCACTCG
>DATCZA010000012.1:0-21202 GCA_036526135.1 Pseudomonadales bacterium
TGACATACCGCTTACGCTTACTCACACCACAAACCGAGAAACGGATCACAATATTCGGGTCATTTTCTGGATAACCACCGATGGTCGGATTGCAGAGCTACGTAGGCGAGCTGGTCATGTACCGCGGCTTTTTCTACGAGATCGTGCGCATCGCCGTCCGCGGTGACGAGGTCCGCTGCGTTGCGTACAGTGACGAGCTCAACAGGGAAGCCGAACTCTCCATAGCCGACGTGTTCCTCGGTCTCGCGGCCTAACCCACCTGCGCCTCCTCCTCTCGACCGGCGGCACCAGGCCTTTATGCCGGACCCCTCGGGTATCCCGTATTGCGGGTTCTACGGGGCGATACCAGCATGGCCCGCTGCGCAAGAGTCGGGGATCCATCCATGACCGAAACACTGACTGGCACCAACCGCTCCGCGGGCATCACCTACAGCGAGCTGCTCGACCAGGACAGCCATCCGGTGCGCGACGTCCTGCGGCTCGATTCGCCCATGGAGCCGGGCCCAACGAAGGTACCGGTGGAGCGATATTTCTCCAAAGCCTTCCACGACCTGGAGGTCGAAAAAGTCTGGAAGCGGGTCTGGCAGATGGCCTGTCATCAGGACGACATTCCGGAGGTCGGCGACTACCACGTATACGACATCGCCCATCTCTCATTTCTCATCGTCCGCACCGGTGCCGACGAGTTCAAAGCGTTCTGGAACGCCTGCCTTCACCGCGGCCGGCAGCTCAAGGAGAATCACGGCACACGAGCGCGCGCGTTTCGATGTCCGTTCCACGGCTGGGCCTGGAACATCGACGGCACGGTACTGGACATCCCCTGCCAGTGGGATTTTCCGACTCTCGATCTGGATGAGCTGAGACTGCCCGAGGTGCAGCTGGGCCGCTGGGGCGGTTTCATCTTCATCAACCCGGACGATGACAACGCCCAGTCTCTGGAAGACTACCTCGGCAACCTCTCCGATCACTTCACGCTGCTCCCCTACGAGCGGCGGTACAAGTCTGCCCACGTAGCAAAGGTGCTGCGTTGCAACTGGAAGGTGGCTCAGGAGGCGTTCAGCGAGGCCTATCACGTCATCGCCACCCACCCGACGATTCTCGAGACCATCGGCGACGCGAACTCGAAGTACGACATCTTCGGCAACTACTCACGGGCGATCTCTCCCGCCTTCACGCCGAGCCCGCATCTGGCGAACATGCCGCACTACGATCCGCTGCCCGACGCTCGTCTCTACAAGAAGCTGCGTCATCCGCTTTCGGGCTACATCTACGAGCGTGGCGAGGACGGGCTCGTCCACGTCATCGATCACCAGGGCCGCATCAGCAAATTCACCGCCGCCGGCGAGTGGGTCGAAGGAGAGATCCGGAACGCGGACCCGAACATGACAGACTGGATCGGAGGCAAACAGCTCCCGGACAGCGACGACACGAGCGGGCTGCTGCCTGACTCCCTTCCACCGGACGGCAACCTGCGCGCCATGATGGCCCAGGGGCCGCGCGAATCACTCAGGCCGCTACTGGGAGATCGGGTCGACGAGTTCAGCGACGCCGAGCTTCTCGACTCCATTTACTTCACTGTGTTTCCCAACTTCCATCCATGGGGATCGTTCAACCAGATCGTTTACCGGTTCCGGCCCCACGGGGACAACCCCGACGAGTGCATCCACGAGTGCATGTACTTCTCTCCGGTGCCCGAAGGCGAGGAGCGTCCGCCAGCTGCGCCCATTCACTGGCTGGGGGCCGACGACGACTGGGTGGATGCCGCCGAGCTCGGCATGCTGGCCAAGGTGTTCAACCAGGACGTGGTCAACATGCCCTACGTTCAGAAGGGCCTGAAGACCATGAAGCAGCCCTACGTGATCTTCGCCGACTACGGGGAAACCAAACCCCGTCACTTTCACAAGCTGCTCAACGATTGGCTCGATAAGCCCTGATCTGATCGGCAAGGGCTCGGGTGCCTAAGCCGGCGACCCATCGCCGGCGCTATCGCGATCCGGTACGCGTGTGGCGAGACTCACCGGCCCGAGAGCCACGGCGCCGCCGCGCGGCAGTCATCATGATGGAGTAAGCTAGGCCCGACGACGTTGGGCGGCAGGATGCGTGCGGGTCTATGGCCGACGCTGATCAGGGCTTCGCCTACGAGTTCGGCGACTGGCTGGTCGAGCCGGATCTCAACCGAATTCGACGGGGGGAGCAGGAGATCCAACTCGAGCCGAGCACGCTCGAGGTGCTCTGCTATCTGCTGGAACGTCCGGGCGAGATCGTGTCGGTCGACGAGTTGCTGGATTCGGTCTGGCGCGACAGCGCCGCCGAACCGAGCGCCGTCCACAGCAACATCAGCCGCATTCGCCGTGCCCTCGGTGAAAGCAGACGCGAGCCGAGGTACATCGAAACCGTCTCCACGGACGGCTACCGGGCCATCGGCGCAGTTCGCAGGATCGAAGCGGGCCCCCATGACGCCGAGCTCGCCGAGGCCCTGGAGGCCGTCACTCCGCCCTACCCTGCGTACAACGGTGACGAGCCCTACACCTTCGTCTGCTACTCGCACCAGAATCGCGAGCAGGTGTATCAGGAACTCGTGCGCCTTCGGTCGGCCGGCATCAACGTCTGGTACGACGAGGGCATCTCCCCGGGGGCGGAGTGGACCGAGGAGGTGGCCAACGCCATCGCCAACTGCACGCACCTGCTGTTCTTCGTCTCAACAGACTCCGTTTCATCCAAGCACTGTCTGGACGAGCTTTCGTATGCCCAGGAGCGCCATAAGTCGATCGTGGTCGTCTACCTGGAACCCACGGAGCTTCCTCAGGGCCTGCAGCTCTCCATTGGCAGAATCCAGGCGTTGTTCAAATACGCCATGCGGGAGTCGGAGTACGCCCGCAAGCTGATCGCCACCCTGCACGGCGCAGCCGAGACACGCGGCGCAAGCACCGCACGACCTACCGCACCACGATCCCCGGCGCCGCCATCGGCAGGAGTCCCGGGGAGGGCGCTGCGCCGCTCGTTGAGCGCGTTGGGCATCGCCGCACTGATCGGCGCGCTTGGGTTGTTGGTCCTGCGTGGCCCGCGCATTGAGACGATTCTTCGCGACGAGCCCCTGGAGAACACCATCACGGTGGAGGCCTTCAAGGACCTCACCGCCGCTCACGATCAGTGGATCGGAGATACCATCGAGTCGGAGGTCCGGGTCGCGCTTCCAGGCAGAGGCCTGCAGGTAGTGGGCTCTGCATCCTACCAGGGTGCGCGCGAGACATCGGTGCGGGAACGGGCCCGCTATCGGATAACCGGCACGGTCAAGCGATTGCGCAGCCGCATCCGGGTGACCGCCGAGCTCATCGCCAACGACACGGATTATATGATCTGGTCGGAGATCTACGATGAGCAGATCACTCAGGACGCCGCGGCCCAGAGCGAGATCGCCGTAAGGATCGTCGCCGACATAGCCCGCAAAATTCAGGGCGGTGCCGAGCAGCCGCTGATCGCAACCATACCGTCCGCAAGACCGGCAGCCGGCGCCCTGCAGGGCGCGCTCGATGCCCAGCCTTCCGTACCCGAGTTCTCCGATTTCGACGCGCAAGAGGATGGCGACCCGGGCCAACCGGCCTTCGATGCATTCCCGAGCTTCGACGACGACGGAGGTGGCGATGATTAGCCGTCTCCATCGACTGCGCGAGGTTGCGCTACTCGTCGTCACGGTCCTGGTCGTCCCGATCGCCCACGGGGACGACATCGGCGAGCTGTTGAGGCCGGCCGACGTGCGCTCGGTGATCATCTCACCGGACGGTCGGCACCTGGCGATGGTCCGAAGCGACGATCAGAAGGACACTCTGGTGATATTCGCCCGTCCGGCCATGACCGTGGCCACCGGCGTCGCATCGAGTCCTGGTCAACGCTTCGAGACCATCACCTGGGCGAACAACCGCCTCGTGCTCATCGAGCCTGCAGCAGATGCCGGCGCGGCTCAGCAACCGGTTCCCACGGGCGCCATGCTCGCGCTGGGCGTGGACGGCTCGCGCAAGCGCCTGCTTCCCCGTAACCCGGAGGCCGTCAGGCTTCCCACCGCGGTGATCAGCGTGCTGCCCAACGACCTAGCCAACGTGCTCATCGCGGCCCACAGCGCCTGCGACGCGGAGAGTTGCTCCGAGGCGGAGAAAGCTCTTCGCAGGCCGGTCAAACTCAATCTCGAAACGGGCGAAAAGACGTTTGTCGCCCCTGCCCTTGCCATGCCCGCCTACTACGTCAGCGACCCGAGCGGCAACAGGATGCTGGCTGCCGGCCGCGCGGCGGATGGGCGGGTCGAGGTCTATCGGCTGGCCGCAGGCAGCTGGACGCCCGTGTCATCATTCGATCCCGCCGCCGATCTCGGGACGGTGCCGCTCGCCGTCGATCGGGCCGGCAGCGTGTTCGCCCTGGCCAACAAGGTCGGCACCGCCGGGCTCTACAGATGGAATCTCGATTCCGGGGAGACCGACGAGATCTATCGCGGAGCCGGCTCCGACATCGACCGGGTCATCATGAGCTACGGTGGCCGCAGGCTCCTGGCCGTGCGTTCCGACCCGGGCTACGCAAGCTGGCACTACCTGGATCCGGAACATCCCTTCACCAGGATTCACACCGCCCTGCGCGCGGCGTTCCCGGACAGCGACGTCGACGTCACCAGCTTCACCGCAGAAGGTTCCGAGGCCGTGGTCCGAATCTACAGCGACCGTAATTCAGGCGACTTCTACAGCGTGAGCCTTGGGACCGGAGAGAGCACGCTGCTTGCCACGAGCCGACCCTGGCTGCCGGCGGAAGACCTTGCCAAGGTCGAGCCCATGGAGCTGACCAGCCGGGACATGTTCACTCTGCGCGGCTACGTCACCACTCCGGCATCGGCCGGGCCTCACCCGATGATCGTGTGGATCCATGACAAGCCCACCACCACCCGGGCGGTCTGGGAGCTCAACGCCGAGGTCCAGATGCTGGCGCGGCGCGGTTTCGCCGTCCTGCAGATCAACTACCGGGGATCGGGCGGTCTGGGTCAGTGGTACACGGCCTCGGGCGCAGAGCGAAACGGGCAGGCCGTTCAGCGTGACATCGCCGATGCCACCCGCTGGGCCATCGACAACGGCATCGCCAACGAAGGCCAGATCTGTGTTTACGGGCGAGGCTACGGGGCCTTTGCCGCAGTCAAGGCCATGGCCACCAACATCGGCCTGTTCCAGTGCGCCGTCGCCATCGACGGGTTCTATGATCTGGCATCGCCCTTCACCGTCCCGGAAGACCCCACGCTGACGCCCCAGAACCTGCTGACATTCCCCTCGATGCTCGATCTGGACGATGTCAGGCGCTCTCCGGTCAATCGCGTTTTCAACATCGACGGCTCGGTTCTGCTCGTCGGCGAATCCGAACAGACGATCACCATGCGCGATGCGCTGGAAGAGACCGAAAAGTCCGTGGTCTGGCTGGCACCCGAGAACGAGCAGAGCGGGTACTCGGAGATACTCGCATATCTCGAAGCCGAGCTGAGCGCGGGCAAGGCGGCGGACACGGATCCGGCCGGCTTCGGCGCCACGCTGACCGCACGGCAGGCCAGGGAGTTCCAGCGGATCCGGGAAGAGATGCGAGCCGCGACCAAGGAGCTGGGAAATCGCCGCGCGTTCACCGCCGCCGGCGTGCGCCGGGAGGTGGAGAAGATCATCGAAGGCTACGACTCAGACGTCCGATCCATCGTCACCGATGATCAGTGGGCCCTCTACGACGACTTCAAAGTCGGTCTCGCCCAGGAACTGGAAAGCGAGCTGGACATCGTCAGGCTGCAGTGAGTCGGAGCTCGCGGCCCGTTCGCGCCCCCATTCAGCGGGCCGACCCGGAAGCCGGCATGACCGGAAAGGATCGTCAGCCGTCCACCCATTCCCCGTAAAGCGCGTGAAAGTGGCGGATCTTCGTCTCGTTGTAATCGGCCAGCCGCACGCATTCCCGGGCCGATGCCTTCATGCCGTCGTAGACGAAGGCCATGTTGCGTACGTCCTGATTGAAAACACCGGCCAGGCTGCCGAGCTCGGGCGCATCCGTCCAGTCGTCGTCGGGACCGAGCCAGTGAATGTCCGCAACCGGCGTGTAGTCACCGTCATCGGGTATGGGCGCGAGATACATGCACTCCATGATGCATTCCTCGTGGTTGTCCCCGTTCGGTCGAAAGCGGTAGTTGATGCGGTTGAAAGAACCCCACGGATGATAGTTCGGGAACACGGTGAGATAGATGGCCGCGGTCAGCTCGATGTCGGGAACGTCGTCGGCTACGGAGGGTATGACCCTGCGTAGCACCTCCCGCTGCATTTCGCTCATGAGCGCACGACCCGTGGCGTCGTCCCCCAGTCGCTCCATGGCCCGGGCCGCATCCTCCGGCGTGGTCTCCACGCCTGCAACCCCAATGTCCGGCAGCTGCACGCCGGCCACCACGATGCACATGTGCGGATTCGCGTCGATCAGATCGCCATCGAGCCAGTTGGCAAGCGCATCGAATCGGCCCGAGCGGCCGTCGCGGGTCGTGACGTTCACCACGCCGTCACCGGCGGACTCGTAGATCGTCCCCGTGAGCGGATGTCGAACCCTGGTGATCCCTTCGTTCTGCTCGGGCGGCGGCCCCCAATCGGGAACCCCTGATCCGTCCAGGGCTCCGCAGAGGATGGCCCGCGAATAGTTGCCGAAGACATCGTATTTGGTATCGCCGTCATGAACACCATGAGCCAGCGCCTGGGGGTGCGTCATGTAGACGTGATACGACTCCATGAAGGCCTCCTGAACGACCTTCCAGTTCGCGCGGATGATCTTGGCAACGTGGGCCTGCTTGTAACGACGCTCGTAGGGAAAGAACTCGAACTGCGACGAGAGGTCGCCGAGGAAGTCTTCCAGGGGCTCGCAGTCCGGATCCGGATTGACGAAGATGAAGCGCCCCCAGCGTCCGATCCGAACCTCGGGCAGGCGCTCCGCCTCCCGGTCGAGGTCGGTGTAGTCGTAGGCGCAGGGAACCTGCTTGAGCGTGCCGTCGAGCTCCCAGGCCCAGCCATGAAACGGGCATTTGAGCTCATCGAGCCCTCTTGCCCGAGACTCTCTGAGCTTGCGTCCCCGGTGCAGGCAGGCGTTGTAGTAGGCTTTGTATTCATCGTCGGCGACCCGAACCACCAGGTACGACCTGTCCACGATGTCGTAGGGCACGACGTCGCCCACGTTCGGGAAATCGTCCTCGTGGGCGGCCATCTGCCACACACGCGACCAGAGACGTTGCTTCTCCAGCTCGTGATACTCACGGGATATGTAACGTGCGGTGGGCACCAGGGTAGGGCCCGGCTGAATGGGCGAATCGCGCCGCATGGCACGGGTCACGTGAGCGGCGTTGGTGTCGGAGTCGAGCAACTTCGCAAACGACGGGTCCATCGTCCGCACACCGGGTTTAACGACTGCCGCCATGGCTCTCCTCCCCCAATTTACCCTGATCGATGCCCTAATCTACCCCAAACCCGCCGACCGGTCTGCTGATAGATGGTAACCTCCGGGCATCAGCGGCAGCGCCGCGCCGCGCCGCCGGACAGGGGAGCACAGATGAGAACGCGCCTACCTGAATCGGGCTCCGACTGGCCGACAATCAAGGCCGAGATGGTTCAGCTCGGCCGCGGCGATGCGAAGTGGCGGGACGGCAAGACGGCCGTTTACGTGTTCAACGCGGGAGACGACGTCGCCCAGGTTCAAAGGGAAGCCTACGCCCTGTACATGTCCGAGAACGGCCTGGGACCGCTGGCATTTCCCAGCCTGAAGCGGATGGAGGACGAGGTGATCGACATGGCCCTGTCGATCCTCCACGCACCCGAGGACGCTGCGGGCGCGATGACGTCAGGCGGAACCGATTCCATCACCATGGCCGTCAAAGCCGCCCGGAACCATGCCCGGGCTCAGCGCGGCATGAACGCCCCGGGCAACCTGGTGATTCCATACTCGGCCCACCCGGCTTTCGACAAGGCGGCGCACCTCATGGACGTGCAGGTGCGCAGGGTACCGGTCGGAGAGGATCTCCTTGCCGACGTGCCCGCCATGGCGAACGCCATCGACCGAGAGACGATCATGCTCGTTGGCTCGGCCCCCTGCTTCCCCTACGGGCTGATCGACGACATCGCAGCGCTCTCTGCCGTTGCCCTCGAACGCGGACTATGGCTTCACGTGGATGCCTGCGTGGGCGGGTTCATCGCCCCTTTCGTGCGGATGAACGGCTCGGACGTTCCCCCTTTCGATTTCGAGCTGCCAGGCGTTGCGTCCATGTCGGCCGACCTGCACAAGTACGGCTACTGCGCGAAAGGCGCGTCCACCGTGATGTTTCGCAGCGACGGCCTCTACCAGAACATGCCGTTCGACTTCGGCGACTGGCCAGGGGGTCGCATGGTGACGCCGACACTGGCGGGCACACGTCCGGGGGGCGCCATCGCTGCCGCCTGGGCCGTGATGAACTTCCTCGGCAGGACCGGATATCAGACAAAGCACCGCCAGGTCACCAATGCCCGGCAGGCCGTCGAGCGGGGGGTGCGGCAGCTCGGCTTTGAAGTGCTCGGCTCGCCGAAGCTCGGCATCGTTGCCTTCTCCCATGCTCAGGCCGACGTGATCGCCGTGTACAGACACATGTACCGCAAAGGCTGGTTCGCGGGGCTGACGACCGAGCCGAAGGCTCTTCACCTCATGCTGTCACCCGTCCACGAGGGGGTCACCGATCTCTACCTGACCGATCTTGCAGACAGCCTCCGGCTCGCCGAAGGCCAGGAATCCGATGATGGTTTCGAGGCACGATACAGCTGAGCTCAGCCCGTCACGGCCCTTTTACTTCTGGCTCAGCTTGTGGATGTGGGCCATAGCCATCACGGGCTTTGCGCCGGGATCGATTTCCGGCCTGCTGGACAGGACCTTCGTGGATTCGCAGGCCGTGCACGTTCACGCCGCCGTCTGCGGCGCGCACCATGATGCTGCCACCATTGATTGACATGCTTGTTTTTCCCGTGCTCTTCTGGGTCGCCTATCGTTTTCGGAATCGGCCCGAAACGCACAAGCGGCTGATGGTCGTCGCCACGACGTTGCTGCTCGTCGCGGCAGTGGGGCGCATGAGCTTCCTTGGCCGCCCGCCGGCTTTACAGTTCCAGCGGCTCCAGCACGGCGATGCGCTGCGGTTCTTTCTTCCAGGCGTCTGAGACGTCCACGTAGAGCTCGATGTTGTGCCCGTCCGGGTCATCGAAATAGAGCGACTTGGTGACATCGTGGTCTATCGGGTCCGTCTCGACGCCCGCGGCTTCGAGCTGCGCTTTCGCTTCACGCAGCTGATCCATGGACCTGCCAATGCAGAAGGCCACGTGATGGAGCCCCACTGCCTGTTCACCGGCTGAAGCTTCTTCGCCGGATACCTGCATGATCGCCAGATCATGGTGATTGCCCAGACTGAAGAACGTCATCTTCAATCCCTTGTCATCGAACCGCGCACAAACCGGCATGCCGAGCACGCCGGAGTAGAATTGCTCCGAGCGGTCGAGGTCGCGAACTTTGAGGACGAGGTGCCCGAGAGATTCAACTTTCATCGTCAGCTCCAGAACTTCGACATCGCAACTATGCCGGTCCCACGCGTGCAAGCCAATCACGAATCGGCCTGGAAGCCGGTCAGGAATCGTCCAGCGGCTGGGCGTTCGTAAGGCGCCGATAGTCGGGGTGGGAGGGGCTCGTCAGGCCGATCTGGTTGAGCAGGCCCATGTCCCCTTCCATCGCCAGCTCCGCCAACGGGGCGCCGCTCACCTGGATGTGCTTGCGCGCGATGATGCCCCACTTGCCCCCGCGCTTGACGAGCCGGTCCTTGTAGAAGCCGAAGAAGACCGAGTAACCCCCGCCGTCGCTCGGTTCCACCTCCGGAAGCGCAAGGCTGAGGTTGTAGCTCTCGACGTCGGCCGAATCGCCGTTGAGGTCGATCTCGAGCTGGCTGGTGAAATGCCAGCGGCGCCCTATCCCGTGCTCGAGCTCCATCAGCGCCTTTTTGAAATCCTTTCCGTTTCCGCGGAAAAAGCCGTAGTCGATGTCCGCGTCGTCGTAGAACACGGTCTCCAGCATGGCATCGTCCAGCCAGTCCAGCGCCCGGGAGTAGCGCACCAGCACGTCCTGAATGGCCTGCAGGTCCGTAAGCCTCCCAAGTTCCTCTTCGAGCGCAGCAACCCGCGCACCCAACCCTTCTGCTTCACTCATGGTCTTCTCCTGGACTGCGGATGCTCGACGGGTTTCAGCTCGTCAGGACGGCGGAGCCGGTCATGAACTCCGCATAGTCGTCAAGCAGCTCCGGCCGCTCGAAATGTAGAAAGTGCCCCACGCCCTCGATGAGGCGCACCTGGCAATCCGGTATCAGTCGCTGAGCCACGTACATGTCCTCGAGATCGACGATTGTGTCGTTTGCACCGTTGATGATGAACGTTCGCGCCTTGATCCGGGTCAGGTCGATGATGTCGTCCAGATTGCCGAGCTTGACAATGTTGCGGCAATGCTCGGCGAACGCCTCCGCATGGGCGTCGTTGAGCTGAGCGAACTGGGCGATGATCTGACGTCTGTACGTCTCGCCGATCTGCCCCCCGAACATTTCCAGAATAAGGTCGGCGCCCCGAGCGTAATCTCCCCCCTCATACAGCGCCAGAGCGCGCCTGACGATTTCCTCCATACCCGCGTTGGCCTTCATGCCGAAGGAGCTCAGAATCAGGTGCTGGACCTCGTCGGGCCTGAGCGCGGCATACGCCGCGGCGATGGCGGTGCCCCATGAGCTCCCGGCAAGGGTCACCTCGCCGCC
Source organism: Pseudomonadales bacterium (assembly GCA_036526135.1). Classification (GTDB taxonomy): domain Bacteria; phylum Pseudomonadota; class Gammaproteobacteria; order Pseudomonadales; family Azotimanducaceae; genus UBA2965. Next base: position 10,826 of record DATCZA010000012.1, read on the forward strand.
CGGATGAGTTTCCTGAATGAGCGCATGGACGGTTTCGAGCTGCTCCTGGACCGTGACGTGCGCACCGCCGGACATGATCTCGCTGCGCCCGATCCCCGGCATGTCGAAGATCACCACCGTGTAGCGATCGGCGAAACGTTTGACCACGGTTCGCCAGATCGCCATGGTCTGCAGCGCGCCGCTCACGCACATCAGCAGATGGTCGCTGTCCCCATACCGGCGGTAAGGCACCTCGAAACGTCCAATCTTAAGCGAGCCTTTGACTGTCCTCATGCTTGACCTGACGTTTCCAGATGGGCGGCCGCCCGCCTGCTTGCGATAGATTGTTTCCACTTGAACCATGCTTGCGGGCTGAGCTTGTTCATCAGCCGGTCCGTGGGTGAGAGAAGAAGAAGGTTAAGCGCACCCGCCGCGCGATCTTTCAGCCGCGGGCTGCTTGCCCGAAGCGACAGGCCGAAACCCGGCTCGAGGTAGTGAAACTCGTGCCAGCAGCCGGCCGGCATGAACAGTGTCTGGCCTGGCTCCAGGATGACCTCCGCTCCTTGCGCCGCGCTCAGTGCGCGATGCGCTTGGAAATCGGGCCGGTCGAGATCGACGTAGCTGCGCACGGTGAAGGGATGACGATACAGGCGGGTAGACTGGTCCAGGGCAAAAAGGCGAATGCGGCGCCTGCCGTGAAGCACCGTGTGCAGAACGCAACCCATGTCGATGTCGTAATGCAGCGGCGTGGTGGCTCCCCGGCAGCCGAAGAAGCTGTACACGAAGTTACGTGAGAACCGCAGGCCTGCCTCCGGGAAAACCACATCCTCGAGCATTTCGGGAAAGCCCGCCCGAACATTGTGAAGAAACATGCGAAGATCGCGCCCCGCCCCGAAAATCGCGTTCAGAAACTCCGCAAAACTCATTGACGAGATACTGCCCATGTAATTTGAACCCGGCTCGCCAAAAGAAGCGTCATAAACACGCACGGAACGCTCGCCATAGCGTTCGGCAAGAAATTCGGGTGTCCAGCGAGCCAGATCGGGTGACAGGTTCAATAGCCCGTCGATGACCGCCGGCCGGTCCCCATGGAGAATGGACCGGAACTCTGCCATGGCCTCTGGCTCGAACGAAACTCTGACCACCTCACCACCCAACAGATGGGCAGGCGACGAGGTCATCGAGGATGTGTGGTAGGCGGTCCGGCAGGCTGAATGTGGAGCGCTTCCCGCGTTGATAGGAGGCAATTTGGCTCGGGCCCTGGAGAGCAGGCGCGGAGTTTAGCCGCTTTTGCCCCCGGACCCGACTCGGCGTCTGTTACAAATTGTTTCAGGCCGCATGCAAGGGGCGACCTTTGGCCCTCACGCTGGTGTAATTACCGGCTCGAATCCACGAGACAGGACCAGAATCCATGGAGACCACCCCCGGGCAGCGCCGCAGTGTCCGCGATGCGCTGGGCTACCTGTTCCGCCGTGCGGTTTTCTGGTTCGGGTTCTACATCCGACCGCCCATTCACTGGTTCATCGGACGATTCTCAAAGGTAGGCAACCCACCTGTCTTCGATCCCGATGTCTTCGCGTGGACCCCCGAGCTGGCGCGCAACTGGGAGGCCATCCGGGACGAAGCGCTCGCCGTGCTGGAGAACCCGGCCGACGTGCCGCCGTTGCGAACCGTATCACCCGATCACAGCCGAATCGCAACGGACGAGAAGTGGAAGGTCTTCTTCCTGTGGGGGTACGGGTACGAGATCGAAGGCAACACGGTGCGCTGCCCCGTGACTAGCCGCCTGGTCCGGGCGGTTCCCGGGCTCATATCCGCCTTCTTCTCGATTCACACGCCGGGCACCCACCTCCCGCGCCACTATGGCCCGACCAACGGCATGATCACGTGCCATCTCGGATTGCAGGTCCCGGAAGATTCTCACGGTTGCCGTATTTCCATTGACGACAAGGACTACAACTGGGAACCGGGCCGTTTTCTCGTCTTCGACGACACCTACTACCACGAGGTCTGGAACGATACTGACGAGGACCGGGTGGTTCTGCTCATGCACGTGGAGCGGCCCCTGCGACAGCCGGGCAAAGCGGTCGCAGACGGGTTTCTCTGGCTGGCCACCAAGAGCCCCTTCATTCAGGCCACCCTAAAGGCCTTAGACGAGTGGACGGCTACCCAGGAAAAAGATCCAGCCGCCTGACCTGGCTACTATCGAGCCCCGCCGTCGACCGGAAGCTCTACCATATGCCGGCCCGAGCGACCCGCTTTAAATTTCCTGCGGAGGCTGCAATGATGCGGACGTCATCGCGGCAGGCCGACCTTCGAGCAACGCGCGGTACCTGGGGAGGAACCGGCGGACGCGTAGACCCATCACTCAATCGGGGAGAAAGAAAAATGAAAGTAATGATTTTCACGCTGTCGATGCTCATGGCTTCAGTGGCCTTTGCAGACGGCCATGGCGAAAGCTGGTCTGGTTTGAACCTGTCTGAGGGCAGCGCCATGCAGATGCAGCTCTGCTCGCTTCAGCCGAGAAAGACCATGGCGGACTACGACAAAGTCTTCAACGCCTACATCGAATGGTCGAAGGAGAACGACGTTCAAACCTACGCCATGCGCGCAATGCCCCTGTTCGGCGGCCCGGACCCTGCGGCCGGATTGGATTTCCAGTGGATCGACATGCTGGTGTCGCCCTTCGCAGTCAGCGGAAACGGCTGGGACAAGTGGATGACCACGGAGTCGGGTCAAAAGCTCGACAAGCAGTGGCGGGAGACGGCCAACTGTCGGGTGGCCATTCACACGGTGGCCAGCATGTTTCTGGACCGCGAGGCCCTGACCCACGACAGCCGCATCATGTCGCTCAACTGGTGCACGCGACATGACGGGGTCACCTGGGACAACCTCATGGCCCGGCACGCCACCATGGCGGCCGGCCGTCCAGACGGCGCGCCGGTCAAGGCCTGGACCTTGCTCTTCCCCGGCCTCGGCGTTCGCAACGCGCCCGGCGAGTTCGCCCACCTGCTGAGCTTTGCGGATACCGCGGGGCTGATGGCCTGGGAAAATCAGTTAGCCAATGGCGGTGGCTGGCGCCAGCGCGAGGACTACCAGAGCTCGTACGCCAGCTGCACGGGATCCAACGTCTACCGGACCACAATTCTCCACAGACCGTAACCCCAACCCTAACGTCACGTCGCCACGCTCCGTGGCGACGTGACGATGGCCGCGGCCCGTTCGGGAAAGCACGAATTACTGGCGCCCCGAGAAGGATTCGAACCTTCGACCTGCCCCTTAGGAGGGGGCCGCGCTATCCAGCTGTGCCATCGGGGCGGATGCTCCGCTCGGCGAAGCCCAGCAAAGATACCGCACCAGCTGCTGCGAACGCTACGGGCTCGACTAGGCGTTCAGTCACCCACCAGCATGATCATGATTCCAGCGGCCACGGCCGATCCGATCACGCCCGCCACGTTCGGGCCCATCGCGTGCATGAGCAGATAATTGTGGCGATTGGCTTCGAGCCCGACCCGGTTGGCGACCCGCGCCGCCATGGGGACCGCCGAGACGCCGGCAGCGCCGATCAGCGGGTTGATGTGCTCGCGGGTCACCAGGTTCAGCAGCTTGCCCATCAGAACGCCGGACGCGGTTCCCAGCGCAAACGCGGCCATACCGAGTGCCAGGATGCCCAGCGTGCTGGGCACCAGGAACTGCTCTGCGCTTAGCTTGGAGCCCACGGCAAGGCCGAGGAAGATGGTCACGATGTTGATCAGGGCGTTCTGGGTGGTATCCGACAACCGATCCACCACGCCGCATTCGCGCATCAGGTTACCGAAGCAGAACATCCCCAGCAGAGGCGCGGCAGATGGCAACAGCAGCGCCACCAGCAGCAGCAGCAGCAGCGGAAAAACGATGCGCTCGAGCCTGGAGACCTCGCGCAGCTGTACCATTTCGATCTTGCGCTCCGCCTCGGTGGTCAGGGCGCGCATGATGGGCGGCTGGATCAGCGGCACCAGGGCCATGTAGGAGTAAGCGGCCACGGCGATTGCTCCGAGCAGCTCCGGGGCGAGCCTGCCCGCGACGTATATCGCCGTAGGCCCGTCGGCGCCGCCGATGATCCCGATGGCGGCGGCCTCGCGCAGCCCGAAGTCGAAGACGCCGAGCTCCGAGAGGCCCAACGCGCCCAGGAGGGTGGCAAAAATGCCGAACTGGGCCGCGGCGCCGAGAAAGAGCGTTTTCGGGTTGGCCAGGAGCGGGCCGAAGTCGGTGAGCGCCCCGACGCCCATGAAGATGATCAGCGGAAAAGCGCCCGACTCGATCCCCACCACGTAGGCCAGGTGCAGCAGACCGTCGCCTTCGGCGATTCCCGCGCCGGGAATGTTGGCCAGAATCCCACCGAAACCGATGGTCACGAGCAGCAGAGGCTCGAACTGACGGGCAATGGCCAGGTAAAGCAGCACGAGGCCCACGCCGATCATGATGGCCTGACCCCAGGTGAGCTGGTTTAAGCCCGAACCCTCCCAGATCTGACTCAGCAGGTCCACGATCAGGCCAGCGTCACCAACGGATCACCCACCGCAACCGCATCTCCCTCGCGGACGTGAACTTCAGCCACGGTGCCGTCCTGAGAGGCCGCTACGGCCGTCTCCATCTTCATGGCCTCCACCACCAGGATCGTCTGCCCCTCGGTGACCACGTCCCCCGGCTGCACGAGCACCTTGAAGACGTTGCCTGCAAGCGCTGCGATGATCGTACCGGCACCTGCCCGAACGGGCGCCTTGAAGGCCGGTTCAGCCGGCTTGACGCTGGACACGGCGCCCGCTTCGGAAACCTCCACGGTGAATTGCCTGCCGTTCACCCTCACGTTGTAGGTGCTTGCCCGAGGGGGTGCGGGCGGCGCCGGCACCACCCTGCCGGCTTCCAATGCAGGCACTTCCACCACCCAGGGCGCAGGCTCGAACGCATCGGGGTTGCCTCGATTCTCGAGAAACTTGAGCCCCACCTGGGGAAACAAAGCGTAAGTCAGGACATCGTCCACGACGTCGCCTGCCAGCGCGAAACCCCGTTCCGCCGCAAGTTCCTGCAGTTCGCCCGTCAACGCTTCCACCTCTGGCTGCAGATGATCTGCCGGACGACCAGTGATCGGCGACTCCCCGTTGAGCACACGGGCCTGAAGATCCGCGTTGACCGGGGCCGGCGTTGCGCCGTATTCCCCCTTGAGCACGCCGGCCGTCTCCTTGGTGACGTTCTTGTAGCGCTCGTTCATCAGGACGTTGATGACCGCCTGGGTGCCAACGATCTGGGAGGTGGGCGTAACCAGAGGGATGAAACCGAGATCCTCACGGACACGGGGGATCTCATCGAGCACCTCATCGAGCCGGTCCGAGGCGTTCTGCTCGCGCAGCTGGCTCTCCAGGTTCGTCAGCATCCCGCCAGGCACCTGGGCTACCAGAATGCGCGAGTCCACGCCCTTGAGCGTGCCCTCGAATTTTGCGTACTTCTTTCGGACTTGGCGGAAGTAGGCGGCAATCTCCTCCAGCAGCGAGATGTCGAGCCCGGTGTCGCGATCGCCGCCCTCGAGTATCGACACCAGCGTCTCCGTAGGCGAGTGACCATAGGTCATGCTCATGGACGAGATGGCCGTGTCCACGTTGTCGATGCCGGCCTCGATGGCCTTGAGGTACGTGGCCGTCGACAGCCCCGTCGTGGCATGGCACTGCATGTGGATGGGCACGCTGACCGACTCCTTCAGGCGGCTCACCAGCTCGAAGGCCACATAGGGCTTGAGAAGCCCGGCCATGTCCTTGATGGCGATGGAGTGCGCGCCCGTATCTTCGATCTGCTTGCCCAGGTCGACCCAGACTTCCATGGTGTGCACGGGGCTGACGGTGTACGAGATCGTCCCCTGGGCGTGCCTGCCCACATCGAGCGTCGCGCGGATGGCGGTTCGCAGATTCCTGATGTCGTTGAGCGCATCGAATATCCGAAAAACGTCGACCCCGTTGGCCGCCGCGCGCTCGACGAATTTGCCCACGACGTCGTCCGCATAATGCCGGTAACCCAGAATGTTCTGGCCGCGGAAGAGCATCTGCTGCGGTGTGTTCGGCATGGCCGCTTTAAGCTTGCGCATCCGCTCCCACGGATCTTCACCCAGATACCGGATGCAGGCATCGAAGGTCGCGCCGCCCCAGGATTCGATGGACCAGAACCCGACCTGATCGAGCTTGCCGGCAATCGGCAGCATGTCCTCGACGCGCATGCGGGTAGCCAGCAGGCTCTGATGGGCGTCACGCAGGACCACGTCGGTGATCCCCAACGGTCTCTTGGTGCTCATGGGTACCTCATCATCGGTCCGGGCCGGAGGCGCGATGCCTTTCAATGGCCGCAACGATGGCTGCCACTTCGTCCGCGGTGGGGCCGGGCTCGCCCTGCAGCCGCATGAGCACCCTGGACATGACGACCGTCGCGCCGACGAGAACCGAGAGAAAGACAAACACCGTCGCCATGCCAGCCAGCATCAGGTGCAAACCCTGAACCATCAGATCAGACATCTCCGGACCGATTGCGCCACTAAAACTCGGGTTGCGCATTCTGCATCAGGTGCCCGGGCAAAGGTAGCCGCAGCGCCGCGCTCCTATGAACTGTCGGCCCTTTCTTGACGGGGTTTTTCGCCTTCCAGATAATAGCGCGCCCTCGCGGACTGGAACGGCAAGCGATACGCCATTTCCCCGCCTGGACCGCGCGCCCGTAGCTCAGCTGGATAGAGCGCATGGCTACGAACCATGAGGCCGGGAGTTCGAATCTCTCCGGGCGCGCCATTTCCATCACCGAAACCGGTTCCGACCGGAAGACGATGAGCTCTGCCCCGATGAACAAGGACAACAGGCGATTTCACGGCTGGCGGCTCATCGGCGTCATCATGATCGTCATAATTGCCCTCGCGGCGGTCAGCTTCGTCGTGGACTGGATGGTCATCGGTCCGCTGGAAGGCCGCGTCTTCTGAGCTTGCGCGGCTAAGCGTCCGGAAACGGGTCGTCCATTCCGGAGGTCAGGGGTACTTCGAAAGCGTTCAGGGTCAGGGCAACCATGCAGTAGTAGCCGATGATGGTGACGAGCTCGATGAGCCCCTCCTCACCAAATTGTCCGAGCGCCCCGGTGTAGGTGTTCGAGTCCAGCCGATGCAGATTCAGCAGGCTCGTCGCCACCCGGTAGGACAGATCCTCGGCCCCGTTGAACGAGGGCAGCTCCCCCACCCGAAGCTTCTCGATCTCCTCGGGGTCGACACCTGCTGCGACGGCGAGCTCCCGGTGCGCAGCAAACTCGAACTTTGCTCGATAGAAAGCGCCGACGGTGCAGATGGCCACTTCCTTCACGTTCTCCGGAAGACGGCTGTCGAATCGTGCCGCTGCACCCAGGGCCTGAGTTGCGAGCCCCACGCGCGGCGCCCGGACCCAGACGCCAAACGGACCAACGAGCCCGATGGCTCCGTGTTTGCTCTTGCGCGGCCCGCTCTGAATGGCATCGAGCACGGCCCGTTGATCCGCGGTCAGGTCGTCCCGATTCAGTTTCGACAATCTCATGAGGCACCTCCCCTTTCTCCGGGATCATCTTCGTTCAAACGCCGTGAAATATCGAATGGCCCCAGGCGCGGGAGCCGCGACTTTCAACACGTAACAATTGGTTACCTTATCTCCGTTGACTGCCATGGTGGGGGTGCCTATGGTCCTGCCCGCAGCGTCGCTTCACGGCTTCGCACCAAGCCCGAAACCACAGCTAACGGACCGCCAAGTGATGATGCACAGCAACGAGACTGCCCGCGACGACTCCGTCTTTGAGAATGTCGTTGGAGTCATGGCGGCCGTGTCTGTGCTGTGCTTCATGGGGTTGTTGCTGTTCATCTGACGGCCGCACTACTCCTCATATCACTCCTACCGCTGGCCGGATGGGCCAGTCCCGATTCCGCCCTGATCATCACCAATGCCCGCATCCTCGACGGTGCGGGCAGCGTCATAGACAACGGCACCGTGCACGTTCTGGGTGAGCGAATTGCGGCCGTTGGGGCCGAGCCATCAAGCAGCGACGCATCGATCATGATCGACGCGCAAGGCATGACCGTCATGCCCGGCTTCATCGACACCCATCGGCATCTGCTGCTTTACAGCAACGCAGGCAGTGCGCGACAGCTGCGTCGCTACATCAACCGAACCCTTTCCCGCGAACTCTCGCAGACGCTGGCTCAGGGAATAACCACCGCCCTCTCGCCCGGCGACCACGCCCCGGAGATCATCGAGATAAGGGAGCGAATCGCCTCTGGCGAGCTGCTAGGTCCGCGCCTGCTGGTGGCCGGGCCCGTCATTCAGGCTCGCGGCGACCACGTGGCCACCACGGTATGCCGAGGCCGCTCGTTCTGCCGCAAGCACGCCACCGCCGAGGCGAGAACGCCCGAAGAGGCCCGCGAGCACGTTCGCCGCGCTGCCTCTCTGGGCGTAGACTTCATCAAGACGGTGCACGACCGTCAGGTGGCGCCCCGCGTGGTCGCGTCAGACGAGCTGCTCGCCGCCATCGCAGATGAATCCGCGGCGCTTAAGATTCCCCTGCTCATCCACGTCCGCGATGCTGCCGACATGGTGCGGCTGTCTGCATTGAAACCAGCGGCTTTTGTTCACGCGCCCCTGACCGGAGAGCTGGCCACGGCCATCGAGGCGGCAGCGATGAGCCTCTGGACGGTGCCCGTATCCACCACCCTCGCCTGGCAGACTCCAGAGCTCTTCAAGGCGCGCCGCGCCCGTTTTCACGCCGACGACCATGAGCGTCTGGAGCAGGCTCTCGACAACATCAGATATCTGGTCAGCACGAACTCCGTGGTGGCGTTCGGAACCGATAATCCCCCGCCCCTGGGAACCGATGACCTCATGACCGAGGTGCGCACGCTGAGCCGCGTGCTGACCCCCGCGGAGATCATCCGTTCCATGACCGAGCACGCGGCGGAGTTTCTGGGTCGCGGCGACGAGCTGGGCACGCTGGCGCCGGGGAAGCTTGCCGACCTCGTGGTCGTCGAAGGCGACCCGCTCACCGATCTCGAGGCGCTGTCGCGAGTGCGTCTGGTGGTGAAGAATGGGAGGGTCGCTGCGGATAACCGCGCGCGCTGACCCTACCTAACCCTTGGGCAGAACTCGGCTCCTGGTGTAAGGTCCCGTAAGGGAGTCCAGGGAGAGCACCATGCGTCACGGCATCATTTTTTCCGGCGGCGGCACCAGCATGCAGCAGATGGTGGATCTCGCCTGCCAGGCGGAGCAAGCCGGTGTCGATTCGATCTACCTGACGGAAGCCTGGCGAAGCGGCTTCGTGGGCCTGGCCGCCATTGCGGCCGCCACCGACCGGGTCGAGATCGGGCCGTACATTTTGAACGCCTACGCCCGGTCGGTCTGGGTCACCGCCATGAGCGCCGTCGATCTGGACGAGCTCAGCGGCGGACGGCTCGTCCTCGGCGTCGGCAGCGGCAACAAGCACATCAACGAGGACTGGCAGGGTATTCCCCAGGCGCGGCCTATCCGCAAGATGGACGAGTACGTCACCCTGCTGAGAAAGGCCGTGAGCACCCGGCTCGGCGAGACGCTCGAGTGGGAGGGCGAGCTGCACCGCATGAACTGGCCGCCGGCCGTGGCGCCGCTGCGCAGCACCATCCCCGTCTACCTGGCCGCCCTGTACCCGCAGATGATCGGCGTGGCCGGGCGTGTGGCCGATGGGCTCGCCCTGGGCGCGCTGCTGTCCGCCGACTACATCGGCCAGGAGCTCAAGCCTCGCTTCGGCAAGGCGGCAGCTGACGCCGACCGCGATCCGGATTCCCTGGGCATCTACTTTGCGCCCTTCGTCTCCGTCGGCGAGGAAGCCGAGGCGGCCCGCAACGCTGCCCGGGCCGCAATCTGTCACCTCTACTCGCCGCTGCCTCACCCTTACTACGACCACGTGCTGCGCGAGCAGGGCTTCGCTGAGGCGGCCGATGCCTGCGCCGCCCACGTTCCCGAGGGGCGCCTGGAGCACGCCATGGAAGCCATCAGCGACGAGATGCTCGATACCGTCGCGGTAGCCGGCACGGCCGCTCAGTGCCGCGCGGCGCTGGATCAGTTCGAGGGCATCGTCGACCAGGCCCTGCTGGTCAACGTGAATTATTCCGGCGAGTCGGAAGAAACGCTGCTGGCGGGCTTTCAGGACCTGATTCGCCTGGCGGGCATCGCAGGCAGCTACTGAAGCGAGGAAGTCATGGAACTGAACGCGAAGCGAATCATCGTAACCGGCTGTGCCAGAGGTATGGGAGCGGCCACCGTCAGGGCCTATGTGGGGGCCGGCGCAAGGGTCGTCGGCATGGACCTCGCTGAGGAGGATGGCCAGAAAGTGTGCATTGAGGCGAGCGCAACC
>DATCZA010000013.1:0-84772 GCA_036526135.1 Pseudomonadales bacterium
CAGCTGACGGACGCGTTTCACTACACGCTGTTTCCGAACTTCGCGGTGTCGATCTGGGCCGACGGCTTTCACTTTCTGCGGGCGCGGCCCCATCCCACCGATCCGGAACGGTGCGTCTTCGACAACTGGTGGTACGCCAGCCAGCCCGAGGGCGAGACGGAGCTCGTGAGCACCATGATCGGCCCGGTGGACCGAGACGCCGTGGTGGAGCACGAGGTGTTCGACTACGGCGAGCAGACCATGGGCATGACCATCGACCAGGACATGGCCGTGTTCATCCGCCAGCAGAAGGGATTCCGGTCCCGGGGTTTCAAGGGCGTCTACCTGTCCAAGCAGGAGAGTCGGGTCCGCCGCTATCACGAGCTCATCGACGACTACATCGAGGGGCGCCTGCCCAAGCGCTGATCCAGGCGGCCTGAAGAAGCCGAACCCTCCGGGGGCGGCAGCCGTGGGGCGACCGGCTGCCTAGGCGTCTGACTCGGCTCTGTCGCGGAACGCGCGCAGGGTGGCGGGAAGGCTTTCGGCGACGAGCCGTCGTTCCAAGAATCCCGGCAGAAAACCCTTGAGCTCGACGTCGGCGGTGTAGGTCGCCAGGGTCCCGTCGTCGTTCGTGGCCTTAAGACGCCAGCTGCCGTTGTTGCGCACGAAGGGCCCGTCTACCAGGGTCCATGTCAGGCCCGAATCGGTGCCGGGCACGAGGTCCAGGGTATAGCTGATCCGCGCTACCAGATTCAGCGTGAAGCGAACGCGGCGTCGTTCGCCCTCGATACCCAGCAGCTCCGCGCGTTCCATGAAGGGAACGAACTCCGGATAGCGTTCGAAGTCGACGATGACCTGCTGCACGCGCGATACAGGCGCCGCGATCTCGATGCTGCGCTCGACCCTGGGCATCTGCCGCTCAGCCCTCGGGCCGGTACCAGATGGGAGACGTCCAGGCCATTTCCCGGATCGTCTGGGGATACGAGCCGTCGCTGCACACGGCCGGCCGGTCGGATTCAGGCAGACGCTGACAGTCGAAGGTGCTCCAACGCGGCGTCGGCGGCTCCACCACGCGCAGGTAGTAATACGCGGGCACAGCGGGATCGAAGTCGTCATCGCGATAAACGGCGCAAAGGGTGTCCCGCGCTACCTGCCCCTCTCCGCCAGCAATGGGAATGACCCGGTTGCGCGCCTGACCCTCGGCGTCGATCCATCCTTTGACCAGCTGCAGCGACTCGAGCGGCTGGGCCGAGGGCGCCGGATCCCGCGCCGCCCAGGCGATGAAAGCGGGCCGGTCACCCGGGGCACCCCGGGGGAGATCGCCGCCCATGGGCACCCCGCCCCCATAGCCTCGAGCCACCAGGTCGGCGCTGCCGCACATCTCGGCGTCGTAGCCCCAGCCCGCAAAAAAGCGCGGCACGATGCGGGGCCCGGAGGTGCCGAACACCTCCCGCCGGAGCATGGCGTCGAATATGGCATCGCGCGAATTTTCCAAGGCCCAGACGCCTGCCAGGCCGCCAGGATTGCCGTCGATCCCGCTGGTCAGCAGCCCCGGCTCGAGGCGCTCGGCCGGCGTCGCTTCGCCGGTCACGTGGCCGCGCCAGTCGCCTTCCGCCACGGCCCCGGGAGTGGAGGTGTGGGTGTCCGTGGCGGCGATCATGCCGAGCTTTATGGGATTGACCCCGATTTCCTGCTCCTCGGCCAGGCCTACCAGGAGCCCGGAGCGCATGTAATCCGTGGCAGACACGCAGCCGGCGCCAAGCATGCCGTTGCTGGAAGACTCCCCGGGCGCGCATTCCTGGGTGACCTCGGTGGTCTCCCCCAGCACCAGCTCACCGTCGACCATCCGCGCCGTCTGGTACGTCTCCGCGCGGCCGATCACCCGGACGGCCTCCACATCGCACAGCTCGTCCGGCTCGCCGAGCACGGTGGTCAGCCCGTTGATGCACTCCGATGCCCCCTTGTGCTGGAACATCTCCATGACGGGCTCCCGGCGCTGACGCTGCTCCGCGTAAGCACGCCGATTCGCCTCGGTGAGCTCGATGCCCCGATAAGGGCCCATCCGTCCGTTGGCCAGGTTCGAGTTGTGCGGAATGGTCAGATAGTCACAACCATCGACGGCACCGCAGGCCGCATCCAGCGCGTTCCAGAGCAGACTGTCCACGGGCGCATCGATGTAAGACACCGGCCGCGGCGGGACGCTGGCATTGCGGAAGATTACGTTGCGGTGGTAGTTCGAGGTGCCAGGCGTGCCCGTGTACTCGTAGCCGACGAAGCTGGTGAACGTGCAGCCGGGCGAGCGATCGTAAGCGGCCTCAGCGGCCTCGACGATCCGGCGCCACGGACCCTCAGCGTATTCCAGACACAGCGCGCCGTCGTCTCCACACAGCTCGGGCACCCGTCGCGGCGTCTCCGAGGTGATTACCCTGCCCAGCATGCGCATGCCGTGTCGCTCGCCAGTCCGGTACTCCTCGCAGAAAGCGGACGAGTACTTCGGCGAGCGCGGGTCCCGGCACAGAGACCGCTCGCCCAGGAACTCCCCGTGGTCGGTCACCGCGAGGAAATCCAGCGGCCGATCGATGCGGATGGTGCCCGTCGGCGTGCCGCTCGCGTCTACCGGAAAGAAGGGTATGGGCTCGCCAAGCGCGAACTTGTGCGCATCCGCGGGCGTGGTACCTACGCTGTTCGCCGCGGCGTCGAACGAGAAGCTGGTGTGAACGTGAACGTCGCCGAACAGGGGTATGCGCAGCGGATCGGCGTTGGCGCAAGGCTCGCGCACTTCGCTGTAGGCAACGAGATGCCCCGAGTTCGTGCCGGCAGGCAACGCCTGTTCCCGCCCGGCGTCCGCCGGGGGCGCCTCTTCACTTCCGCAGCCGACGACGGCGAGCAGCAGCAAGCCGGCTGCCGCCTGCTTGGGAACGAAATCGTTTCCGCTCACGTCAAATCCCTCCCGATCCTCGCGACCGTCAACCTTAGCATGGAGCCGATCGGCCGCGCCGGTCACGACTTGCAGGTCACGGCGAAACCGGCAAACTAGAAGGAAGGTCGGAGGGAGAGAAGCATGCCAGACAACGACGACAGGATTTCCGAGCCAGCGGCGGACGGCGAGCTCGACGTTGCCATCGTCGGCGCGGGCTTTTCCGGCCTCTACATGCTGCACCGGGTGCGCGACGTGCTGAAGCTGAAGACGCGCGTCTTCGAGGCGGCGGACGGGGTCGGCGGCACGTGGTACTGGAACCGGTACCCAGGTGCCCGCTGCGATTCGGAAAGCTACTTCTACTGCTACTCGTTCTCCAAGGATCTCGAGCAGGAGTGGACGTGGACGAGCAAGTTCCCCGAGCAACCGGAAATTCTCAGCTACCTCAATCACGTGGCAGACCGGTTCGATCTGCGCCGTGACATTCAGCTCAACACACGAGTCACCGGCGCCCTTTTCGAAGATCGGAGCAACCGCTGGATAATCTCCACCGACACCGGCGAGACCGTGTCCGCCCGCTTTCTGATCAGCGCTGTGGGTTGCCTCTCGACCCGGAACCTGCCGGATATTCCCGGCATCGAGAGCTTTGCCGGCGAGCACTACCACACGGGCAACTGGCCTCATGAAGGCGTCGACTTCCGGGGAAAGCGCGTGGGCCTCATCGGCACGGGCTCCACCGGAATCCAGGCGGCACCGGTGATCGCCGAGGAAGCCGAGCACCTCTACGTCTTTCAGCGCACGCCGAATTTCAGCGTCCCCGCCCGCAACACCCCGCTGACGGCCGAGCGAACGGCAGAGATCAAGGCCAACTACGACGAGATCCGACGGATCTCGCGCACTTCGGGTTTCGGCTTTCCTTACGAGACGCCGGAACACGCAGCCATGGAGGTTACACCCGAGGAGCGTCAGTGCGTCTACGAGCAGCGGTGGCACGAGGGAGGTACCAGCTTCGGCTTTCGGTCGTTCAGCGACATTCTGTCTGACCAGGCGGCCAACGACAGCGCGTCGGACTTCATCCGGAGCAAGATCCGTGAGACCGTGAAGGACCCTGAGGTCGCGGAGCTCCTCATTCCCCACGATCACCCCTACGGCACCAAACGTCCACCACTGGATACGAACTACTTCGAGACCTACAACCGCGACAACGTCACCCTGGTCGACGTCCGATCGGCCCCCATCAAGGAGATCACTCCCCGCGGGGTCAGGACCGCACGGGATGAGTACGAGCTCGACGTCATCGTCTTCGCCACCGGCTTCGACGCGATGACCGGGGCACTCCTCGCAATGAACATCGAGGGATCCGGGGGGCTGCGTCTTTCTGACAAGTGGGCCAACGGACCGGTCACCTACCTGGGTCTGCAGGTGGCCGGATTTCCGAACCTGTTCACCATCACCGGGCCCGGCAGCCCTTCGGTTCTGGCCAACATGCCGGTGGCCATCGAGCAGCACGTCGAGTGGGTGTCTGACTGCCTCGAGCATCTCTACGCGAACGGCATCTCACGCATCGAGACGACGCAGGCCGCCGAGAAGGGCTGGGTCCGGCACGTCGCCGAGGAAGGCGACGCGACGTTGTTTCCACTGGCCAACTCCTGGTACGTCGGCGCGAACATCCCGGGCAAAACCCGCGTTTTCATGCCTTACGTGGGCGGCATGGGCAAATACCGCGATCACTGCGACCGCTCAGCCAAGCACGGCTACGAGGGATTCGTCCTCAGCGCCTGAGGAACGGCTCGATCAGGGCGCCGCTCGCCTCCCACAGGCGGCGGCCGTTATCGGGATCGGCGGCCAGCGATGAGACGGTCTTTTCGCGCATCATGTGAAGGTAAACGCCGGTACGACCCTCCACTGCACGCCCGGCGGCGAGCAGAAGCACAGGCTCCACCGCGCGCTCGGACGGGGCGAACAGCCATCGGATGATAGGCCCAACCACCGGCTTCAACCAGGGCGGCGCTTCCCTGGCGATGTTCGAGGCCACCGGGCCCGGGCACAGGGCGTGCACGGCTACCCCCGGCCCGTCGCTCGAGCTCAGCCTGCGGGCCAGCTCCACGGCATACGTGCACAGATGCAGTTTGCTGTAGCCGTACTCGGCCATGCCGCCGCGAATTCCGTAGTCGACGAACGCGCCAAACTGCTCGAAGTCGATGGGCCTGGCAGACCGATGCGCCTCGGAGGAGACGAACACGAGCCGTGGCCGGGTCGCCGGGTCGACACTCGGCGCAACCACACCGTCCGCCAGCAGCCGCTCGACGATGAGCCGGCTGGACAGAAAGTGCACGGCGAACATCTCCTCGAAGCCCTGGGGCCCGCGCCGCGCAGAAAGCGGCATGAGCCCGGCGTTGAAAACGACACCGTCGAGGTGCTGCTTGTCATCCCGAAGACGGTCGCACATGGCCGAGGCGCTCTCGAGGTCGAAAAGATCCACCTCCAGCATCCTGACCTGCCCGCTGCCCGACGCGCGCATGACGTCGTCGCCGGCTTCGGGAATCCCGCTCCGGCAGGCCATGATCACTTCCGCGCCCGCGCTCGCCAGGCGCACGGCCGCCGCTTTGCCCAGGCCGCTGCTGGCGCCGGTGACCAGATATGTCCGACCGTCCAGCCGCTCGTCAGGCAGCATCGGCTCGAGCTGATCTCTTCGTCCGACCAGATCGCTCAGCGCCGTGACAAGCGCGCTCACGACGCCGCGGTGCCCGACGGCGTTGGGCGCGTCCGTGGTCGGCTTGACGTTCATGATGCGGCCTCTTCCTCGAAGGGGATGTCGAAACGCCTGCGGTAGAACCCCAGCTCGCCCTCGATCAGTTCCCGGGTCAGACCGAAGTCCTCACGGCGATAGCGATGCCGGCCGAAGCGGTCGCGAGCCTGCCGGCGCAACGTCTCGCGGGCACCCTGCTGCGCCTGAGGGTCAAAGGCCAGGCCAGCAGCCTCGTAGACTCGAGCGAGTTCAGCCATCGGATCGCCGATGAGGTCGTAGTAGGAGACGTCCACGAAGCGCGCCGTCCCGTGTCGATCCCGGGCCGTCAGGGAGCGCTCCACCACCCGACGGATCTTGCGGAGCCAGTGATCGGTGAGCCTGGGGACGTCCACCCGATCGCTGAATATCGAAGCCCCGTGACAGACCATGCTGGCAAACGACGGCACCGTCTGCTGCGGGTCGCGGTGGGTTTGAATGATCGTCGCGTTCGGAAAAACGTCGAGTACGGTATCCAGATGCTCCAGATGGTGAGGTGACTTGAGCACCAGGCTGGGTGCGTGGCGCTGCCACAGCAGCACGCTCAGAAGCTGCCTGAGATACCGATAGGCGGGCGCGTGGTCGTGCTCCTCCAGCCAGCGAGCGTAGGTGGGAACGTGCATGGTCGCCTCGGCGGACTGGCTCATGAACGAGACATCGAGCAGCAGCACGTCTTCCTCGGGCATGTCGTGCTCGACGGGGTGAATGGCAAAGAACTCCGGCGCGATGTACTTCAGTCCCCGTTCGGCGCGCAGGGCCTGGCGGATCCTGCGCTCACGCTCTGCCGGGCCGCTCAGGGGCACCGGGTTGAGCGCTTCCCACGAGAGCACCGCCCGGATGCGCGGATCGGCGCCGAGGAGGCGATGCAGAAGGGTGGTTCCCGTGCGCTGCAGCCCGGCGATGACCAGCACCCTGCCCGGGTCGAAGGACTCAATTTCCGGATACGCGTCCAGGAGCGCCCGGGCGCGCAGACGCGTGGTGAGAGCGTCGACGATGCGCTTGCGGATGATGGTTCTGCCCAGAGCGCTAAGCCGGGCCTCGCCGTTGATCGAGCCCAACAGGGCGTCCAGCGGCGCGCGGAACCAGTCTTCGCCAAAGTCCGAAAGGCCCGCTCGCCGACGCGCTTCCGCCATCATGTGCTCGGCATCCAATGCTAACAGGAGCCCCGTCGCGCCAAGCGCGGGGCCCATCCGGTTGAAGGCGCGCACGGGCCACGGGAGCCGCGGAGGGCGGAAGTCAGGCAAGGCTCGCCACGCCGGCAAACTTGACGACCCGGGTGGTCGGCTCCGGCGTCGCCTCCGCCCGAATCCAGCGGAAGCTCATGGTTCCCGAAGCGTGACCCACGGTGCTGATCCAGTTCGGAACCCCCGGATCCTGATGAGCGACCACGATCCGCACCGAGCCGTCCGGGCGGTAGGTGGCCAGGTGCTTGTTCGTGTGAATCGTGTAGTAGCGGTAGTCGAGGCTTTCCATCCAGTAGTTGTTCAGCTGGAAGTTCCAGTGCTCGCAGGCCGGCGGCAGGGACTCGATGACCAGCGCCTCGTCGGGGGCGAGCGTCCAGTGACTGTGATAGTAAGTGATGTTGGGGTCCCCGCCCGCCCGGTTGGAGACCTCCTGATCGAACATGGGCAACCGGTTGGTGTGGGACTGGAAATCCCTCGCCCACTTGGCGAACAGGAGCGATGCGCCTGCCACCAGCGTGCTCGCATCCTTGAGGCCCGCGTCCATCAGTGCCGGGGTCACCTGACCCGGCGTGCCGCCGCCGTCCACCCGCTCGATAGACAGATCGGCGGGCACCTCGGCCGCACGGTCGAGGTAGGTCTGACGGACGATGAGGGTTCCCGTCTCTTCGGTCATGGGTAACCAGTTACCGGGCTGCCGGCGAGGGCTGAGCAAGATGGTGAACGAGCCGTCCGGATCGATCTCCAGGTCTTTGTCGTCGATGAAGCCCGTGGGCGGCATGCCGCCCCCCTGACCGTAGTGGCCGATCTGGGTGCCGAAGCTCAGGTAGTGGATCGTGTTTCGCCTGCCGGTGATGCGGTAATCCCAGGCGCCGTTGATGCGCGCCGTCTGGTAGTAGTTGTCGGGATTGTCGGAGCCGAGCTTGACCGTCTCGTGGGCGACGCGATGGATGACCGGCGCCGCGGCGTCGGCATACTCCACGAAAGCTTCGAGCCCCGCCCGGGTCAGCCGGGTGAGGTAGCGGTAGCCTTCGGCCTGGTTGAAGGGATCGCGCGGAGCGCCCGGAAAGGTCAGCGCCGCGCCAGCGGCTTTGAGGGTGTCGCAGAACTCCTCCCAGGAACGGCCGCTGACGATGCGCTCGGCAGCCACGTCGTCCAGGGTCCGCCCGCGCATCTTGTGCCAGAGCAGCGCACCCCTGCGAAACAGGCCGAGCAACCCCACCGCGAGTTTTCTCATGATCTCCTCATCGGCCGGCAGCTCCGCCGGCGGGCAGCGTGCCTTCTACACGCACCTTCAGCGCGTCGGCCATCTGCTGGAAGCCAAGCTGCATCGGGCCCCCGTAGAGCGCCATGACCAGCGGCACCAGGAGACCGCTGAACCGGTCCGCGGTGATGTATCGCGTGGCCGCCCCCACCGGCTCGAGAACCTGCCAGCGGTTGGCGCACAGCAGGGCCCGATGACCCATGTGCATGCCCCAGCAGAGCGCGCGCTCCGGTTCCACCCGATTGATCTGCTCCACCCGCTCTAGCTCGCGCCGACCCGGCATGCTCACCCGCAGGCGAACCGGCGCGCCCACAGCCAGCTCCGCCTCTACCTCAGGCGTGAACGGGTTCCATTCCGGATAGCGGGCAAAATCCACCAGCACTGCCCAGACCTCCCGGGCCGGCGCCTGGATGTCCACGCTGGCAACCACGGCGCGAGGAAACACGCGCCCCTGCCGGTACCGCCGATGAAGTCGCTCGCTTTCACCGTCCGTCGCGGGCGCCGCCTGAGCGGATCGCATGACCGGATCGCCGCCTGGCGGCTACCCCAGCTTCATCTCGTAGAAGCAGAGCTTGTTGCCGTCCAGATCCCTGACGTAGGCGCCATAGAAGACGGGATTGCGCTCGCCGGGTTCTCCCTCGTCGGCAGCACCGAGCTCCATCGCCTTGGCGTAGAGCCGATCCACGGCCTCCCGGGATCCGGCGGATATGGCCACCATGTTGCCATTGCCGGGGCTTTGAGGTTCTTCATCGTAAGGGATGCAGATGGCCAGCATGCCGGCATCCGGACTGGTTCCGTACATCTTGATGCGGTCCATTCCCATGAGCTGCTTTGCACCCAGCTCCGCGAGCAGCGCATCGTAGAAGGCGACCGCCCGATCCATGTCATTCACCCCAATGGTTGCGTAGCCCAGCATGAGAGGCCCTCCTTTTGGCTCGTTGAGAGATAGCGAGCGGCATTGTCGCGCCGCCGCGCCCCGCGTGCCAGCCGAGTTCGCAATCAGCGCGTGACAGTCCCGAGCACCGCGTGCTAATTTAAACGACCGTTTGAACTAGGAATGCCGCGTGGCTCAGGCATCCAGACCGTTGCGCGCAGACTCGGCAGCCACCCGGGAAAGTATTCTCGAAGCCTCGGTGAAGCTTTTCGGCGAGCGCGGCTACCGCAACACGTCGCTGAGGGCCATTACCGACGCCGCCGACGTGAACCTGGCCGCCGCCAATTATCACTTCGGGTCAAAGGCTCAGCTGCTCGATGCAGCGTTCGAGCGCTGCATCGCGCCAATCAACGACGAGCGCATGCGGCGCCTGCGCCAGCTTCAGGCGTCGTCCAGCTCGCCTTCGGTGGAAGCGCTCGTTCGCGCCTTCGTCGATCTGGAATTCGCGCTCACGGACAACGAGCACCTCGACCAGTTCCTCGCCCATCTGTTCGCGGAACCGAAATCCGTCTCCGTGCCGCTGCTCGAGAAGACCTTCGCGCCGGTTGTGCAGGCCTACTTCGCCGCCCTGCACGCCGCGCTGCCCGACGTCCCCGTGGAGGTATTGCGCTGGCGCTTTCACCTCATGATCGGATCGATGATCCAGCTGGCGCGGTTCAGACACCCATTGAACTTCTTTCAGGCAGACTCGCCCCCCGCAGAAGGCTCCCTGCAAGCAGGCATCGATCAGCTCGTGGAGTTCGTCGTTGCGGGGCTCACCCAGCCGGGAACCAGCGGAGACGGTGCCAGCGGAGACGGTGCCAGCGGAGACGGTGAATGAATCGAAGGCTTCAGGCCGCGCTGGTGCTCCTAGGGGGCTTTGCCGTGGCCGTGCTGGTGTTTCTGAGCGGGCCGAAAATGCAGCCCCAGGCGCCAAGCGCCATTCCTCCGCTCGTACGGGTCATCGAGGCCGAGCCCCGTGAGGTGCAGATGACGAGCCACACCCACGGCACGGTGGTCCCGCGCACGGAAAGCGATCTGGTGCCGGAGGTGGACGGCCGTGTCACGGCAGTCTCGCCGTCCCTCGTCTCCGGCGGTTTCTTCAACCAGGGTGACGTGCTGCTGGAGATCGAACCCGTCGACTACGAGGTGGCCCTCGAGCATGCCCGGGCAGGTTTGGCCAGGGCAGAGAGTGATCTGGAGAACGCCAGGAAGTCACTGACCCGCATTCAGGATCTCGTCCGCCGCGGAGCGACCAGCGACTCGGATCGGGACGACGCGGCAAACCGGGAACGCATTGCTCAGGCCACGCTGCGCGAAGCGCGGGCGCGGCTCTCCAGAGCGGAACGCGACCTGGACAGGACCCGCCTGGTCGCGCCCTACCAGGGGCGGGTTCGCAACGAAAGGGTGGACGTCGGCCAGTTCGTCAAGCGGGGCAACCCGGTGGCGACGATCTACGCCGTGGACTTCGCGGAGGTCCGGCTACCCATTCAAGACGAGGAGCTCGCGTTTCTCGATCTGCCGCTCGGGTATACGGGCGACGAGTCTTCGATCCCCATACCGGTGACCCTGCGTGCCCGTTTCGCCGGCGTGGAGCATGAGTGGCAGGGCGAGGTCGTGCGTACGGAAGGTGAGCTGGACCCGGCGACCCGCATGGTGCACGTAGTCGCAAGAGTTCCCGAGCCCTACGTCAGCCGGGACGGGCGGCCGCCTCTGTCGGTCGGGCTCTTCGTCGATGCGGACATTCAAGGCAAAACGCTCAGTGACGTGGTCATTCTGCCCCGATCGGCACTGAGGGGAGGCGATCGGGTGCTCGTCGTGGATCAGGACGAGAGGCTGCGCTTCAGGCCCGTTGACGTCTACCGGGTGGCAGAGGAGGAGGTCTACATCGTCGGCGGCCTGGCCCGGGGCGAGCGGGTCTGCATCTCGCCGCTGCAGAGCACCAGCGATGGCATGCTGGTTCGCGTTGCCGATGTCGAGCAGCGAGCCGCGCCCTCATGAACGGCCCCATCGCCTGGTTTGCCCGCAACCACATCGCAGCCAACCTTCTGCTTGCGGTCATGGTTCTGGCCGGCCTGCTATCCCTGCCGATCATGCCTCAAAAGGACTTCCCGGACCTGGACTACAAACTGATCACGGTGTCGGTGCGCTACCTGGGTGCCGCTCCCGAAGAGGTCGAGGACGGCGTGTGCATCCGCATCGAGGAAGCCATCGAGGGCCTACAGGGGATCGAGCGCATCCGATCCAATGCCGTGGAGGGCCGCTGCACGGTGAACGTGGAGCTGTTCGAGAACGCCGATGACAACAAGGTTCTCGGCGACGTCAAGAATCGGGTCGACGCCATCGAGACGTTCCCCCAGGAGGCTGAGAAACCCATCATCACGCTGGTCGCGGCAGAGAGAACCGTGGTCGAGATTGCCGTGACCGGCCCGAGCGACGAGCGGGAGCTCAAGTCCATTGCTCAACAGGTGCGCGACGATCTGGCAGCTCTTCCGGGAATCACCCGGGTGGACGTCTCTGGCGTGCGGCCCTACGAGATCTCCATCGAAATTTCCGAGGCGACCCTGCGCCGCTACGGTTTGAGCTTCGACGAGGTCGCCAACGCCGTGCGCGCCGCCTCTCTGGACCTTCCAGGCGGCGCCATCAAGACCGAAAGCGGCGAAGTCCTGCTGCGCACCGAGGGTCAGGCATACCGGGGCTCAGAGTTCGAGGACCTGGTGATACTCACGCGCGGGGATGGTACCCGTGTGTTCCTGCGGGACCTGGCCACAGTGGTCGACGGCTTCGAGGACACCGACGAGCGGGTCTGGTTCGACAACAAGCCCGCCGCGCTCGTGCAGGTTTTCCGAGTGGGCGACCAGGACATTCTGGCAGTGACCAGAGCCGTGAAATCCTACCTGGATGATGCCGACGAACGTCTGCCACAGGGCGTGGATCTGACGATCTGGAACGACAATTCCGAGTTCATGCGAGATCGTCTGGATACCCTGATGAACAGCGCGCGGCAGGGATTCATGCTGGTGCTCCTGATGCTCGCCTTGTTCCTACGTCCACGCCTGGCTTTCTGGGTCAGCGTGGGCGTACCCGCGGCCTTTCTGGGCGCAATCTTCGTCGCCAATCTGGCCGGTTTGTCCATCGACGGCATTTCCACCTTCGGCTTCATACTCGTGCTGGGCATTCTGGTGGATGACGCGGTGGTGATCGGCGAGCGCGTGCACTCTCTGCAGTCCCGGGCGGGTGAGTCACCCCCGAGTGAAACGCTCATCAGCGCGGCCATCGAGGGCACACGACAGGTATCCATGCCCGTCATCTTCGGGGTGCTGACCACGATCACGGCGTTCTTACCGCTCACCTTCGGGCCGGGGCCCACAGGGCAGATCCAGTCGGTGATCAGCGTGATCGTGCTTTGTTGCCTGACGTTCTCGCTGATCGAATCCCAGCTGGTACTGCCCGCGCATCTGGGTCACCGCCGCGTGCAGACCGCCGCGGGCGAGGTGGGCCTGATGATGGTTCCGCTGGTGGCCATCGTGCTGATGGAGTTCGCCTGGGACCTGCGCAGCTTTTTTGCCATCGGCATTGGCACGACGGCGGTGCTGATCGCCTGGAGCATCCAAGGAGGCTTCGAGCGCTTTGCCGCTCGGGTGATCGCCCTGCAGAAGCAATTTTCCGACCGCCTCGAGCACGTCATCCAGTTCCGCTTCCGGCGCCTGGTCAGCGCGGCCACGGACGCCCGCTACGTCACCGCGGCCGGCGCGGTGGCCATTCTCGGGATAACGGTTGGCCTGGTCGCCGGCGGACACATGCCGTTCACTTATTTTCCCTCGCTGCCGGCGGACCGGATCAGCGCGAAGCTCACGATGCCTCTGGGAACGCCGGCCCGGGTCACCGAGGAAATCGTCACCAACATCGCCGTCACGGCGGAGGTGCTGCAGCGAGAGCTCGCCAGCGAACAGCCCGATCAGCCGCCCGTGCGCTTCATCCTGGCGGCCGTGGGCGCGCACCCCGTGAGCTCCGCCGGCCTGGGCGCCGTCATCGCGCCTCCGGCCGCCAGGACGGGAGGGCACATGGGGGAGGTAACGCTGCAGCTTACGCCCAGCGACGAACGCGACCTCAGCACCCTGGAGATCGCGAACCGATGGCGGGACGCAACCGGCCCCATCCCGGATGCCGTGGAGTTTACCTTCGCGACCTCCACTTTCAGCGTAGGCTCCGAGATCGACATCCAACTCGCCGGGCCCGATCTGGAAGAGTTGGCGAACGTGGCGGCCGAGATTCGCAGCGAGCTGGCCGCCTACCCGGGCGTCATCGATATCACCGACTCTTTCCGCTCCGGAAAACGGGAGCTGAAGCTCGATATCCTCCCGGCGGGAGAAGCGCTCGGGCTGAACCTGGGCGCCCTGGCTCGCCAGGTCCGACAGGCGTTCTACGGCGAAGAAATTCAGCGGATTCAGCGCGGCCGCGACGACGTCCGGGTGATGCTGCGCTACACCGAGGCGGAGCGCCGCGCTCTCGGGTCCCTTGACGAGATGCGCATCCGCACCCGCAACGGCTCCGAGGTTCCCTTCGCCACGGTTGCGAGCGCCGATCTCGGCCGCGGCTTCTCCGCCATCAAGCGAACCGACGGTCGCCGCGTGGTGAACGTGACCGCCGACGTGGATCGAAACGTGATCACGGCGAACGAGGTGCTGGCCGATTTCGGTTCAGGACCGCTGAGGACCATTCTGCGCGACCACCCCAGGGTCAGCTTCAGCCTGGAAGGCACACGCCGGGAGCAGGAGGACAGTATCGCCAGCCTGCTCCCCATGTTCCTGATGGCGCTGGCGGTAATTTACGCTCTGCTGGCCGTGCCGCTGCGCTCGTACACGCAGCCGCTGATCATCATGTCGGTGATCCCCTTTGCCATGGCCGGGGCCGTGTGGGGGCACATGATCATGAAGTCGCTTGGGCTGCTGTCCAACATCGTGATCATGTCGGTGACGGGTGGCATCGCAGCCTGCGGGGTCGTCGTCAACTCGAGCCTCGTGCTGGTGCACGGTGTAAACGCGCGGCGTCGAGAGGGCATGGACATCCACAGCGCGGTGGTCGAGGCAGCGGTAACGCGCTGCCGGCCAATCCTGCTGACGTCACTCACTACGTTTG
The DNA here is from genome assembly GCA_036526135.1 of Pseudomonadales bacterium. Lineage (GTDB taxonomy): Bacteria > Pseudomonadota > Gammaproteobacteria > Pseudomonadales > Azotimanducaceae > UBA2965. The sequence goes on from DATCZA010000013.1 coordinate 14,179, forward strand.
CCGGCCTGTCACCCCTGCTGCTCAACCAGAGCGTGCAGGCGCAGATCCTCATCCCCATGGCCACCTCCGTAGCCTGGGGCGTCGTCTTCGCCACGGTGGTCACCCTGCTGGTGGTGCCCGTCGGTTACCTTATACTCGATGATCTCGGCAGGAAGCTCAGCCGGGGCCGGACGTCCGTTTCGCCAAGCAGCGCCGACGCCGGAGCCTCCGCCGGGCGGTGAGGTGATATGCAGACAATGACGCCGCTCCAGCAAAACAGCCAGCGGATCGACCAGATGAACCAGCGGGTCGTTGCCGGCATCCTCGCGCTCGCACTCTGCCTGCACGCGCTACCCGCATCGGCCCGCCTCTACTCGTACGTCAACGAGGAGGGCGACTACGTGGTTTCGCAGAAAAAGCCGAAGAACGTGGACGAGTACGCCGTCCTTACCGATGAGGGCGAGTTCATTCGTCTGGTCAAGCGCAAGCGCGACGACGTCCCCATCACCCACTGGCGCCCGTGGTACATGCCAAACGAGCCGGATCCCATCAATCCCGTGGAGCCCGGGCTGGAGCAACGTACCCCGGAGGTGCTCATCGAGGAGGTCGACGGGCCCGAGCCCAACTAGCCGAGACCCATCGCGCTCAGCCTCTCGGGTCGGGCTCCTCCGGATCAGCCGATCCCTCGATCGGACCGCGTTCGGCCACGCCGGAGTCGGGCTCCGCCTCGTCCGGAGGCTCTGACCCGGCCACCGGGGGCGCGGCCTCCGCCTCCTCGGCCGTGCCCTCCTCGAGCCAGAGCTCGCTACCCAGACCCTCGTCCGGCCAGTCCCCGAACGGATAAGCCAGATACTCGCTGTTGAAGGTCTGAAACTGCAGGATCTGGCGGACATAGGTGCTGAGATTGTTCCCGAAAACGAGCAGGTTCTCGTTGGCCCGACCCGAGATCAGGATGAAGAAGAACTGCACGACCACCACCACCGCCACGACCGCCTCGGCAATGCCGTAGGCAAGCACGAAGAGCAGCATGTAAAGGACGCGCCTCCAGAGGTTTCGGCTCGTGAGCCGTTGCTTCATCACTTCTTCCATGGCGCCTCCTTGATTTGCCAACACATCACGGCTGAGGGTTCGACGGACACAGGGGCGAGTTCGCCCGGGCCGCTTGGGGCCCTCTGTTGCCAGGCAGTGTCGCAAGATTGGTACCAATTCTTTTTTCCCATGATTTTCAGATGGTTGCCCTCACAGGCCCACCTCGAAGATGGCGAGATTCACCACATTGAGGCGAAGCCGCACACCCCACAGGCGGGCGCGGGGGCGTTCCGGCGACTCAAGCCGCGGCGGCCTCGGCCTCAAGCGCCGCGCGAACGGCGGGACGTTCCCCCATGCGCCCGAGGTGGTCGTGCACCCGGGGATAGCCGGACGAGTCGATCTGATGGAACTTCAGCCATCGGGTAATGGTGAAGAGATAGGGATCCGCCACGGTGAACTGCTCGCCCATTAACCAGGGGCCCTCGAAGAACTGATCCTCGATGAGCTGGAAGCAGTCCGCCATGTTGCCAGGCGCTTTGCGCTTCATCGCCTCGATGGCGCTCTCGTCGTCCGCCCAGCGCTCGCCGCGGCGGCTGTGGGCGTGGGCAACATGCACCGTGGCGCAGAGGTAGCTGGTGAACGCCTGCAGCCTGGCAAGCTCGAAAGGGTCGTCCAGCGGGGCCAATCGGGCTTCGGGATGGGTCTGGGCGACATACAGCAGGATGGCGGGCGTCTCCGTCAGCACGCCCCGGTCCGTGACGAGCGCGGGGACGCGGCCCTTGGGATTCACCTTCCTGTACTCCGGCGTGCGCTGCTCGCCGGACATGAAATCCACCACCTTGAGCTCGAAGTCGGCGCCCGCCTCGCGAAGTGTGATGTGCGAGGCCAGGGCGCAGCTGCCCGGCATGAGGTAGAGCTTCAGCATCTGATCTCCCTGTGAGCCCACAACCGCAGATGGGATCTTCACTTTAGCTCGGCTGGGGGCTCACGTCGCGTCCCCGATACTGCGGTCTGCTAGACTCAAACCGAAGCCACTGGGAGGCTCCACAATGCAGATCGGCATTCACGCGCCGCACCTCGGGCGCGAGCTCGATCCGGTGACCGTTCGTTCATTCGTCCAAGAGTGTGACACCCTCGGCGTCCACTCCCTGTGGGTAAGCGACCACGTCTGCTGGCCGGCAGACATCGCCTCGAAATATCCCTACACCGAAGACGGATCCTTTCCCGCCACGCCCGAGATGGGCTGGCTGGACCCCATCGGAACGCTGCTCTTCATTGCCGGATGCACCGACCGGGTACGTCTGGGCACCACGGTGCTGATCCTGCCCTATCGCCCGCCGGTGGCCACAGCCAAACAGCTGGCCACCCTGGACGTTGTCTCGGGCGGCCGGCTCATTCTCGGCGTCGGCATCGGCTGGATGGCCGAGGAGGCCGCCGTCCTGGGCATGCCCTGGGATCATCGCGGACGCCGGTCCGACGAGCAGCTGGAGATATTCAGGCGGCTGTTCACCGAAACGGAGCCGAGCTTCGAAGGAGAGTTTTACAGCTTCCCCAAGGTCGGCTTCGAACCGAAACCGGTGCAACAGCCGGTTCCGGTCTGGGTAGGGGGATCCACGCCGGCCGCGTTCCGGCGGGTGGCGCGATTCGGTCAGGCCTTTCACGCCGCCTTTCAGCCGCTGGCCGAGGTCGGCCGGGAATGGCGGGCGGTGCAGGCGGCTTGCGAGGAAATTGGGCGCGATCCCTCAGACCTGAGCCTGTCTCTGCGGCTCTATCTCGATCCGGACAGCCGCATGGAGCCGGAAAAGTCGGTGGCCGGGAGCGCGGAGCAGATGCGCGAGAGGCTTTTTGAGCTGGCCGCTGCCGGCGTGGGCCACGTGGTGCTGGATCCGGTTGCCCGCGGGGGCGTGCAGGGGCGCCTGGACGCCGTTAGGGGATTCATGACCGACGTCGCCCCAGCGTCCTGAGGAGCGAAGCCGGCCGTGCAGGCCCCTGCGGAACGGTTTCTCCGTGAGCACTGACGCGCCACAATAGGCCCATGGACTCTGCGATGCTCATCGACGTGCTGCTCTGGATTCTGGTCGTGGGCCTGGTGATCGTCGGCGTGGCCGGGCTGCTGCTGCCGGCCCTGCCGGGGGCACCCCTGGTGTTCGCCGGACTTCTCATCGGCGCCTGGATCGACGATTTCGCCTACGTGAGCTGGGGCACCCTCATCACTCTGGGGATCATGGCCGCTCTCACCTACGCCGTGGATTTCGCCGCCGGCGCCCTGGGCGCATCACGCTTCGGCGCGTCGCCGCGGGCGGTCTGGGGAGCCGTCATCGGCGGCATCGTGGGCATCTTCATGGGCCTGGTTGGCATCATCATCGGGCCCTTCGTCGGCGCCGTCATCGGCGAGCTCTCCGCGCAGCGCTCCCTGGAGGAGGCCGGCAGGGCCGGACTCGGCGCCACCCTGGGGCTCGTGATCGGCACCGCCATCAAGCTGACCCTGGCAATGGCCATGGTGGGCATCTTCGTCCTGATGCGCTTTCTCTGACGGCGCCGGGCACCTTATCAGGCAGACGTCTACTTCTGCGCGTGCACGACGATGGCGCGGATCTGCATTTGGCTGCCCAGACGCCGGGCAACGGCGTCCGCGACAGCTGCGTGGATCGCATCCGCATCGCCGCCGCGCTGCTCGATTTCCTGAAACAGCGGGTTACCGAACACCAGGCCTCGCGCGAAGTTCTCCGCCGAGGGTATGGCAGACGTCAGCTGGACCGTCTCCGCGGACGCGGCCCGGAAGCCGGCGTCGAGCAGTGAGCGGCGAATGACCTCGACGTCGTGGTAGCCGAAGGGCACGCGGTAGAAACCGGGGGGATCGTCAGGGAAGAAGCCGGCCACCACGTCGTGGGTGATCTCCGCGAAGGCGTTGAACGGCCAGGCATCCCAGACGTTGAAGACGTAGTGACCGCCCGCGCGCAGCACCCGGCGGGCCTCGGCGTAGGAACGGTGTTTGTCGGGAAAAAACATGACCCCGAACTGGCACGTCACCACGTCGAAGCGCTCATCCTGCCACGGCAGGTCGGTGGCATCGGCGACCTCGAACCCCACGCTTTCGTCCGGCGCAAACTTCGCCTCAGCGAAATCCAGCATGGGCTGGTTGAGGTCGGACGCGACGATGTCGCAACCCGCCGGAAGGACGTCGCGGAGCCGTCGGGTGACGATCCCCGTCCCTGCCGCGAGCTCGAGAACGGCGGCGGGATCCAGCGCGGCAACCCGACCGGCCAGGTCCTCGGCGTAGCCTTCGAAGATGTGCGGACCCAGGCCGGCGTCGTAGTGCTCGGGTATGGAGCCGACGAACCGGGAAGCTTCTTCAGTCAAAGCTCACCTCCCGGGACCGTCCGCCGCCGCCCACCAGCGCAGTCGCCTGCCGGACATGGTAGTTGCCGAGCTCCTCTTTCCAGACCAGACGCAGCTCCCCGAAGTACTCCCGCTTGATCTTAGTCAGCGGCGAGGAGCCGTTCTCGCGAAAGTCGATCCAGCTCTTCATGGCAACCCTCCCAATTGCAGTCTATCCCTCGAACCACACGCCCGCCAGAAGCGCAGCGCGAGCCCGCGGCATACGCCGCGCACGAGGTTTGTCGCGGTCGGGAGAGCGGCGGTATGATCCCCGACGCAGGTAAAGGGAGACATCATGCGCGCATTCATCTGGATCGCATTGGTCGCGATCGCTGCTGTGGTCTACTTTTTCGCGACATCCACCGCTCCTGACGGGGCAACGGAGGATGGGCCGACCGCGGCCGGCGGCGGCACTCTGGAATCTGGGCCGTCCGTCGGGCTGATAGACGACGCGCGCATCAACGCCGCCGACAGCGAGCCCGGAAACTGGCTGGCCTACGGGCGCACCTACGAGGAGCAGCGCTTCTCGCCGCTGACTCAGATCAACCGGGAAAGCGTCGGGGAGCTGGGCCTCGCCTGGTACAAGGACATGGGCACCAACCGTGCGCTGGAGGCCACGCCCATCGTCGTGGACGGCATCATGTTCTTCACCACCACCTGGAGCCGCGTCCACGCGGTGGACGCACGGACCGGGGAGACGGTCTGGTTCTTCGATCCCGAGGTGCCGGGAGAGACCGGACGCAAAGCCTGCTGCGACGTGGTCAACCGCGGGGTCGCCGTTTATCAGGGCAAGGTCTTCGTCGGCAGCCTGGACGGCCGGCTCATCGCGCTGGACGCGGCCACCGGCGAGAAGGTATGGGAAGTGGACACCATCGTCGATCGTACCCGGGCCTACACCATCACCGGCGCGCCGCGAGCGGCACGGGGCAAGATCTTCATAGGCAACGGCGGCGCCGAGTACGGCGTGCGCGGCTACGTCACCGCCTACGATGCCCAGACCGGCGAGCAGGTCTGGCGCTTCTACACGGTGCCCGGCGATCCCTCCAAGCCCTTCGAGCATCCGGAGATGGAGATGGCCGCGAAGACCTGGAAGGGCGGCGAGTGGTGGGAGATCGGCGGTGGCGGCACGGTGTGGAACTCCATCGTCTACGACCCGGACTTCAACCACGTCTACCTCGGCGTGGGCAACGGTTCCCCCTGGACGCGGGTGATCCGATCACCGGGCGGCGGCGACAACCTGTTCCTCTCCTCCATCGTCGCCCTGAACGCGGACACCGGCGAGATGCAGTGGTACTACCAGACCACCCCGGGCGACAACTGGGACTACACGGCCGTTCAGGACATCGCGCTTGCCGACATGGAAGTGGACGGAGAGATGCGCAAGGTGCTTCTCCAGGCGCCCAAGAACGGCTTCTTCTACGTCATCGACCGGACCAACGGCGAGCTTCTGCGCGCCAATCCCTACGTCGCGGTGAACTGGGCCACCCACGTGGACATGGCAACCGGCCGGCCAGTGGAAAATCCGGCCATGGATTACGCCGACACAGCGAAGTGGATACTCCCGGGACCGCTCGGCGGGCACAACTGGCAGGCCATGTCCGTGGACGTGGAGGCCGGTTTGGTCTACATCCCGGCGCTGGAGAACCCGCTGATCTACGGCATGCCGGATGAGTGGCAGCAGACGGGCGTCTACAAGCGCGACCCGGGCCGCTGGAACACGGGGATCGAGCTCGGCGCCATCGCGCAGCTGTTCGTGGACAACATCGCCGAGCAGCCCACGCCTCGCGGTCTGCTCAAAGCCTTCGACCCGCTCTCAGGCGAGGAGCGCTGGTCGGTGGAGATCCCACACTACTGGAACGGCGGCGTGCTCGGCACCGCCGGCGGGCTGGTCTTCCAGGGCAACGCCATGGGGATGTTCAAGGCCTACGACAAATCCACCGGCGAGGCGCTGTGGGAGTTCAACACTTACACCTCCATGCTCGCACCACCCGTCACTTTCGAGCTGGACGGCGAGCAATACGTATCGATCCTCACCGGGTTCGGCGGCGGCGACCTGTTCGGCGGCGAGCCCCTGCCGCCGCTGTCGATGCACGCTTCGCTGAAGTACAACAACCACGGCCGTTTGCTGGTGTTCAAGCTTGGCGCCAAAGAGCAGCTGCCGGTTCCCTCGGCCCGTGACCGGACCATTCCGGAGCAGCTGGTCGCCGACGTCGACGTGGCGGACATCGCCCGGGGCGAGCGTCTGTACAACGACTACTGCGCCGTCTGCCACGGGCTGGTCGCACGCTCCAGCGGGGCCATCGCCGATTTGCGCCTGATGTCCGCGGAGTCCCACGACGCCTTCGACGGGGTCGTTCTCGAGGGGCTGATGTCCGCAAGGGGCATGACGGCGTTCAGCGACGTGCTCACGGTGGAGGATTCCGAACGCATTCACCACTACGTCAGAGCCCGGGCACACGAGGACCGGGAAGTGGCGCTCGGAAACTCGGAGGCTGCCAGGCTCACCTGGCTGAACTGACCGCTACCCGCCCGGGACCGCCTTGGGCGGCAGCGCCGGCGGCGGGACCTGCACGAACTCGAAGTCCGGGCGGCGCCCAACGGCGCCCGTCACGGACTGCTCGGCCGCGTAGCCGGTGGTCTCTTCGGGACGGCCTTCGCCCTCGTCCACCACGCCTCGGCTCAAACGCCCATTGAGCCGCTCCCCCTCCTCCAGCTTTTCAAGAGCCTCCTGGGCCGCCCTGGCAGACGCTTCGTCCCAGGCAATCCGGTGCGCTCTGGGGGGGGCGACCGGAAAACCCGCCTCGTCCAGCTCACGCACCCAGAAAAAGATGGTGCCGGGGGCGCCGCTTTCCTTGTCCGGCTCCTCCACCGTGATCCACAACACGCGGAACGTCTCCGGCAGCGCAGCAGGCGATGCCCAGCCGAGCAGACCCTGGTAGCCGAGCCAGGCCGACGCGTAAAGCGCAGTGACCAACACCACCGCAATTCCCTTGACCCACGGCGAGAAGCGGGTCGCCAGGTTCAGGCACAGGAGCAGGGCGGCCACTGCCACGTAGGCCAGGGTGAGCCCGAGAATCGGGCCGGTCACGTCTTGCCGCCCACTGCCCGGGTCAGGAGCGGCTTCGGCAGCTCGCTGGTGCTCGCGACCTGTCCGTCGGCGCCGATGGTGAACCGAACGGCCGTCTGCTCGTCCCCCACCCCGGTGAGCTGCCGGGTGCCGTAGTAGACGAGCGTAACCGTGGGGTTGAGCTTCTCCACCTTCACGGTGACGGGCAGCGGCTCGCTGTAGTTCGACTGATAGTGGAGCACGTTCACCACGTACTCACCCGGCTGCAGCGCGCGAACGGTCACCGTCTCCTGATTGATCGGGTTGGAAACCTCCCGGCCGTCCAGAACGATCCGATCCGCGAACAGGCCCCGATCGTCGCGGTCCAGGTGCATGAGCCCGCTGTCGCGATTGTGGTACCAGACCAGCTGCCCTCTTGGCCCCTCGACCAGGGTATCGACATCGTCCGGGTGCCGGTCGGCCCACCTCACGGTGATGAGCACCTCGGCTTTCGAGTCGATCTTCCCCGTGTTGCTCGGATCGCTGATCAGGGCGAACGCGGCGACGAACATGAAGGCGAAGCCCAGCAGCGCGTTGAAAAGCAGGTCGGTGAAAGCGTCCTGAGATTCGCGCTGCCGGAAGACGTCATGCCGCATCGCGCTTCAGCCTCACGTCCACCAGCACCGCAAGCCGCGTGACGAGCTGAGCGGCCGACGCATCGAGCAGGTGATATTGCAGCTTGAGCAGGGTGCTGGTGACCAACCCGGCCAGCGTCGTGTAGAGCGCTACCGCCATGCCGCCGCTCATGGCACTCAGCAGCTGCTGCATGAGGCTCGGGTCGAACTCTTCTATCTCCCCGACGGGCAGGAGCATGAGGATGAAGCCGACCACGGTGCCGAGCAGGCCGAGCTTCAACAGAACGTCGCTGGCGAAATGACCGAACGCGTGCCGGTTCGCCAGCTCGTCGCCAAACGCTTCGAGCAGAGCCGAGGCGTCGTCATCGCGCTTGAGGGAGAGGTTCTCGAGAAACCCGCCGAGCAGACCGCCTCTGACGTCGACGGCCTCACCTTCGCAGATGCTGTTCTCCAGCGCGACGAAGCGCCGCCGTTCCGCACCCAGCGCGCGGGCCAGCCACAGCCAGTGAACGCTCACAGCGCCGTAAAGACCGAGAATGAGGTATGAGATGCGGCTCTTATCGGAGCCGAGAGCCAGGCTCACCAGGCCCTGCTGCTCGGCCAGAAAAAACCCGAACAGCACGAGACCGAAGATGACGAGGGCGCGAAAGACGAGGTTGGCGTCTGTGAGCTTGAACATGGCCCTAATCCACGAACTGCCGGGTTTCAGCCCCGTCGATATGCCGGACGGGCAGCTCGCAAATGCTCGCTGGATCAGCCGCAAGCTCAAAGCTCACGGCACCAAACTGACAGCTTCCCCCAATCACGGTGCCCCTCCCCGCCGACCGATGGACTGCACAATGCGACCAAGGACGCCGGCAGGTGTCAAGAAGCCGCATCCCCGTCCAACCCCGACGGCCGCATACGCTCCCGCCAGCGAAGGTTGCAATCTACATAGCGGCATTCCTAAATAGGCCGCTTTTCCGCGTGCAGTTGGAGGTCGACCCATGAGCAGGTCAGAAGTCGAAGGGGCGGAGTTCGGGTTCGACCCGGAAGCCCTGCGAGCAAAATACGCAGAGGAGCGGGACAAGCGCCTGCGCGCCGACGGCAACGCCCAGTACTTGGAAGTTGCCGGCAAGTTCGCCCATTTCCTGGACGATCCCTACGTGGAGCGCACACCAAGGGACGCCCTGACCGACGAGGTCGAAGTCGCCATCATCGGCGGCGGGTTTGGCGGCCTGCTTGCCGGCGCCCGGCTTCGGGAAGCAGGCGTCGAGGATCTGAGGATCATCGAGAAGGGCGGGGATTTCGGGGGCACGTGGTACTGGAACCGTTACCCGGGCGCCCAGTGCGACATCGAGTCGTACATCTATCTCCCGCTGCTCGAGGAAGTCGGCTACATCCCCAGGGAGAAGTACAGCTTCGCGCCGGAGATTATGGCCCACAGCCAGGCCATCGGCCGCAAGTACGACCTTTACCGAAATGCCTGCTTCCAGACCGAAGTCACGGAGCTTCGCTGGGACGAGGAGGACCAGCGGTGGGAGATCCGCACTAACCGCGGTGATCGGATGAAGGCTCGTTTCGTCTGCATGTCCAACGGTCCGCTCAACCGGCCGAAGCTGCCCGGCATCGAAGGCATCGAATCGTTCCAGGGCCACACGTTTCACACCAGCCGCTGGGACTACGCCTACACCGGCGGCGACCCGAACGGCAACCTCGAGAACCTGGCGGGCAAACGCATCGGCATCATCGGCACCGGAGCCACCGCCGTTCAGTGCGTGCCGCATCTGGCCGAGACCTCTGAACACCTTCACGTGTTCCAGCGAACGCCATCATCCATCGATGCGCGCGGCAACCGGCCTACCGACCCGGGCTGGGCGGCAAAGCTCGCGCCGGGCTGGCAGCGGGACCGCATGCACAACTTCAACGTGCTCGTGACCGGCGGCTATCAGGAGGAAGATCTGGTCAGCGATGGCTGGACCGACATCATCCGCAACCTGGGCATCATCTCCGCCCGCCGCGCTCAGACCGAGAGCCTGACGCTCGAGGACATGGCAAAGAACGTGGAGCTGGCCGACTTCCAGAAGATGGAGCAGATCCGGGCGCGCGTGGACGAGCTTGTCGACGATCCGGAAACGGCTGAGGCTCTCAAGCCCTACTACCGACAGTTCTGCAAGAGACCGTGCTTTCACGACGAGTACCTGCAGGCATTCAACCGTCCAAACGTCACCCTGGTGGACACGGACGGAAGGGGCGTGGAGCGCATCACGGACAAAGGGATCGTGGCAAACGGCGTGGAGTACGAGCTCGACTGCATCATCTTCGCGACCGGCTTCGAGGTAGGCACCTCGTACAGCCGCAGGGCGGGCTACGAGATCGTCGGCCGGAACGGCCTGACGCTGACTGACAAGTGGGCCGACGGCATGAAGACCTTACACGGTTTTCAGACCAACGGTTTTCCGAACTGCTTTTTCATGGGCGTCACGCAAGGCGGTTTTACCGCCAACTTTCCCCATCTTCTGAACGAGCAGAGCATCCACATCGCTTACATGATCGATCAGGCGAGAAACAAGAATGCCCACGTTCTGGAAGCCTCCCCCGAAGCGGAGGCAGGCTGGGTAGAGACCATTCGGCAGATGGCGGTTTTCAACCAGAACTTTCTGGAATCCTGCACGCCCGGCTACTACAACAACGAGGGCAACCCGGAGGTGGCCCGATCGCTGCTCGGCAGCCAGTACGGCGGCGGGCCGGAGGCGTTTTTTCAGATTCTCAGGGACTGGCGCGAGGAGGGGGGCATGGAGGGTCTCGACTTTTCCTGATGATTCTCGCGCCGGGTGTCGACCATAGAGGGAGCGGACATGAACGACTTTGAAGGCAAGACGGCGGTGGTGACCGGCGCCGCGAGCGGCATCGGCCTCGCCCTGGCGGAACGGTTCGCGGCCGCGCAGATGCAGGTGGTGCTGGCGGACATCGAGGAGGCCGCGCTGGACCAGGCGGTCAAACGACTCGAAGAGCGGCAGGCGCGTGTGATTGGTGTGGTCACCAACACCATGGTGGAGTCGTCCGTGGCCGAGCTGGCCGAACGCGCGCTCGGGGAGTTCGGCAATGTTCACGTGCTCTGCAACAACGCCGGTGTGGCGAGCCTCGGCGCCGGGGGCCGGGGCATCTGGGAGGTGCCGGCCGCCGACTGGGACTGGGTCATGGGCGTGAACTTCTACGGGGTGCTCTTCGGAATCCAGGCCTTCGTGCCGCACATGCTCGAGCATGGTGAGCCGGGGCACATCGTCAACACCGCCTCGCTGGCCGGCCTCTTTCCCGGCGGGGGCACCTACGGGGTGAGCAAGCATGCGGTGCTCGCCCTGACGGAAACCCTGTACAACGATCTCAAGGCACGGGGCGCGGCGCTCAGCGCCTCCGTCCTCTGCCCGGGATTCGTCAGCACCCGCATCGCCAAGGCCGAGCGAAACCGTCCCGCGGGGCTCGAGATCGACCAAGGCGACGTAAGCAGCGAGATGGCGGCCGCTGCCGAAGCCCTGATCGCCCAGGGAAAGGATCCCGCCGAGATCGCGGAAGCCGTCTTCGAGGCCATTGCCCAGGACAATCTCTACGTCCTGCCCCATCCGGCATGGGACGACTTCGTTCGCGCCCGGGTCGATCACGTGCTGGACAGACGCGGCCCTGCAACCATGGACCCGGCCGAGCTCATGCGCAGACGAGCGGGCGGCGAGGCCCTCTAGCCGGCTTCCGCGGCGTCCAGCGGTTCGAACCCGAGCAGATCGCGGCCGTGGTCGAGATCGCGGTATCCATAGCGATTTCGAGAATTGGCGAAAAAAGTCCCGCAACGCACCGCCTCCGGCGCGCCCAGGGCCGCGACGAGGGCGTTGACCACGTCCCGCTGGCTGCACCAGACGCTGCGCTGGCGGGCGTTCGCCGGCCGGTCCTCGGCGTTGACGAAACCGATGCGGACCGAGATGAAGGACGTGGCGGTGGTATCGGCAAAGTGGCGGGCAAGCGCCTCGCCCCAGACCTTGGTGCTGCCGTAAACGCCGCGGGGTCGCGGGGGCGCGTCCACCGTGATCATCGGCCAGCGATCGGGCAGGTCGTCATAGCGCCCCTCGACGAGCGCGCGGTAAGGCTCGTCGTGCTCCCAACCGGCCACCGTGGCCCCGCTGGAGGCGAAAACGACCCGCGGCACGCCGGCCTCCACGGCGGCCTGAAAGACGTTGCGCGTTCCCTCCACGTTGGTGACGCGCAAAGCGTCCCAGCCGAAGTGCTCACCGGGCTTCGCCGCCAGGTGAATGACGGCGTCGACCCCGTCGAACGCTGGCCGAATGGCTTCGTAGTCGGCAATGTCGGCCTGCCAGGTGAACGTGCCGTTCACCTCCCGGCGGTTCAGCGCCGCGACGTCGTGGTCGGCTGCAAGAACCGGGTGGGCAGCGCCACCGATGAGCCCGCTCAAGCCCGTGACGAGAAGCTTCACGCTTCCTCCTTTACGGCCTGCACGAGCTTCGGCTCCCAGGTGAGGTAGGGAACCGGCTCGTTCTCGAGAAAAGCTCGCATCATGGCATTGACCACCTCGGGCTGCTCCTGCTGAACCCAGTGCGAGACCCGCGGCAGGTACCGCAGGGTGAGGTTCGCGACGTAGTCGTCGGTGCCACGCGTGGTCTCGATGCCGAGCGCAGCGTCCTCCTCGCCCCAGACCATGAGGGTGGGGGTCTCGATGACGGGAAAGCCGAGCGCGCTCTGGCGGCGAAAACCGCCGCCGCGCAAGGCCGCCCGGTAATAGTTGATCATGGCTTCCAGCGCGCCGGGCTGCGCCGCGTTGCGCCGGTAAACGTCCACCACCTCGTCCGGGAAGCGGCTCGGATCCACGGCGACCCCCCGAAACGCATCCGCCACGGCCCGTGCGCCTCGGCGACCCAGAAGATTCTCGGGAAGGCGGGGAAGCTGAAAGAAGAACACGTACCAGGACTTCCGGAGCTGAGCGAACGATCGCCCCGATGCTCTGCCTGCCCCGGGATGCGGAACGTTACAGATGATCAGCTTTTCCAGGGGACGGACCTTGCGCATGGCGAAGTACCAGGCCACCAGGGCTCCCCAGTCGTGGGCGATGAGCACCGTCTCCCGGCAACCGGACGCATCGATCAGCCCTGCCACGTCGTCCATGAGGTTCTCGATGGCGTAAGCGTCCACCCCGAAGGGCCGCGACGTCAGGCCGTAACCCCTCAAGTTCGGCGCCCAGGCCCGAAAGCCGAGATCTGCCAGCATGGGCAGCTGATGACGCCAGGAGAAGCTGTGCTCCGGAAAGCCGTGCAGACACAGCGCGAGGCGCCGGCCGGAGCCACAGGCGTCCACCTCGAACCTGAGGCCGTTGGCATCGACGAACGTCGTTTCGATGCGGGGATCCCGTATGTGCCGAGGAACGATCTCATCCACGAATGCTGCCTCCCTTCAACTCAACCGGGCACCCGCTGGTGCCATCGCCTCCCGGGCCGTAGATGGCCGAGTTCCAGATATCGCCGAGAACGGCGCCGATCACCGCCGGCCCATCGGGATTGTGGCGGGTCATGTTGTCGTTTGCCGCGGCGTTGTTCATCAGAATCAGCGCCCGGGCCAGTCGGTCCGGATCGGCGGCCCCGCTTCGACCCAGCGCCCGCTGCCGGCGAATGAACTCCGCCGTGAGATCGATGAAGTAATCGACGATCCCCCGCTGCCACTCCTGATAGACCTCCTGGCTCCCGCCGGCCGCCTGGGCAACGGCGGCAACGCTGGGCGCGTGCCGTTCGAACACCTCGAACATCGAGGTGAGATGGGTAAGCGTCGCGGCGCGGTGATCGGGCTCATCCAGTTCCCCCGTGAGCCAGGGATCTACCGTGCGGCGAATGTCCGCCGCGAACTCCTCGAGCATACCCAGCGCAATCTCGTCCAGGCCGGAAAAGTAGTGGTAGAAAGAGGAACGCGTCATGCCCGTCCGCTTCATCAAGGAATCCACGGTCAGCTCGGAGAAGCGGACGTCCTGCAGGGCGGCCATGGCCGCCGCGAGGATCTCCGCCCGCGCCGCCTCCGGATTGCGCCTGACCCGCGTGCTCTTGACGTTCATGACCTCCATTCCCGGAATGCTTCAGTCTTCCACCCGGACATTCTACCCCGGGCAATCCACTATTGACACGATGTCAATATATAACCTATTTTATTGACGATGTGTCAATAAAGGCGGGGCGGCATGAACGTACTGGCATCTCAGCTGGAACCCTGGGCGGTGGCCGATCGCCAGCCCCGCATCGCCATCATCGGGGCCGGCATGTCCGGCATCGCCGCCGTCGTCAAGCTCCGCAAAGCCGGTTACACCCACCTCACCGTTTACGAGAAGGCCGACCGGGTCGGCGGGACCTGGCGCGAGAACACCTACCCGGGGCTGTCCTGCGACGTGCCCTCACGCTGGTACTCGTTCAGCTTTGCCCTGAGCTCCGAGTGGACTCACCGATTCTCCTACGGCCCGGAGATCCAGGCCTACATGGAGAAGGTCGCCGAGGGCTTCGGCGTGACGGACGTGGTCCGGTTCGACACCCCGGTGACGGAGCTCACCTACGAAGCACCGTTCTGGCGCCTCACTACCGCCGCGGGCGAGCAGCAGATCTACGACGTCGTGATCTCGGCCACGGGCATCCTCCACCATCCCGCCATGCCGGACATCGAAGGACTGGAGGATTTCGCAGGAGCCAGCTTTCACTCGGCCCGCTGGGATCACTCGGTGGATCTCACGGGCAAGCGTGTGGGCGTGATCGGCACCGGGTCCACGGCAGCCCAGATCGTCGGCGACATCGCCGGCTCCGTTGGCGAGCTCCACGTATTCCAGAGAACGCCCCAGTGGATGGTGCCCATGCCGCAGAAGACCTACAGCGCCCGCTGGAAGCGGGTGCTCAAGCTCTTCCCGTTCTTGAAGCGCCTGGCCTATCAGTACTACTTCCGCCTCATGGTTCGCACCTTCGCCATGGCCACCGTGGGCGATGAGAAGATGCAGGCCCGCATCAGCAAAATCACCCGGCAGAACCTCGAGCGCAACGTAAAGGACCCGGAGCTGCGCCGCAGGCTGACGCCCGACTACCAGGCGGCCTGCAAGCGCCTCATCCTCTGCTCGGACTTCTACCCAGCCATCACCCGCGACAACGCCCACCTGGTCACGGACGCCATCGAGCGCGTCACCCCCGCCGGCATCCGAACCGCCGACGGTCGCGTCCACGAGCTCGACGTTCTCGTCCTGGCCACCGGGTTCGATCCGAGCGCGTTCATTCTGCCGACCAAGGTGACGGGTGAAGACGGGGTGGACCTGGAGTCCTTCTGGCAGGGCGCCCCACGAGCACTGAGAGCCGTGGCGATTCCCCGCTTTCCCAACTTCTGGATGCTGGAGGGCCCTACGGGCCCCGTGGGCAACATGTCCTTGATCACCATCACCGAGCATCAGGTGGGCTACGTCATCGCGATGCTCGAGCGCATGAAGAAGCGCCGGCTCGTGGCCGTCTCCGCGCGCGAGGACGCCTACCGGAACTACAACCAGGCCATGCAGGAGGCGGTGAAGAACACGGTCTGGATGACGGGCGGCTGCACGAGCTGGTACATCGACAAGACCGGGATCCCGAACCTGTACCCCTGGGAGCCGATGCGCTATCTGAAGTCCATGCGCAATCCCGACTTCTCGGAATACCGGGAGGAAACCGGGCAGGGGAAGGAAGCGGCGCTGGCAGCGGCCTAGAGGGTCAGGGGGCGACCTCCTCGCGCAGCCTGAACTTGAGCACCTTACCCATGACGTTGCGCGGCAGCGACTGGAAGAAGCGCACTTCCCGGGGATGCTTGTAACGGGCAAGACGTCCGGCGAAGCGCGCGATCAGCTCATCTTCACCCAGGTCGGCCCCGTCCCGCAGCACCACGCAGGCAACCGGGACCTCGCCCCAGCGCTCGTCCGGCCGGCCCACCACCGCGTACTCTGCGAGCTCGGGCATCTCCGCCAGCACGTTCTCGAGCTCGGCGGGGTAGACGTTCTCACCGCCGGAGATGACCACGTCCTTCTTCCGATCGTCCACGTAGAAGAACCCTTCGGCGTCCATGTGGCCGATGTCCCCGGTATGAAACCAGCCGTCGGAGAACGCGGCGGCCGTGGTCTCCGGGTCATTCAGATACTCGCAGAAAAGATTCGGACCTTTCAGAACGATCTCGCCACGCTCCCCCGGCCCGAGGATGTTTCCCCCATCGTCCACGATCCGCGCCTCGCAGTGAATGACCGGTTTGCCCGCCGCCCCCCGCTTGCGTCGGGTCTCGGCGATGGGCAGGCAGATGGCCGTCGGCGCGCTCTCCGTGAGCCCGTATATCTGCGTGGCGGGCACCCCGCGGTCGTGCCAAGCGTCGAGCAGCGGGTCCGGTACGGTAGACGAGCCGGTGCCCACCATACGCAGGGAGGAGAGGTCGGTCTCCGACCACGCCGGGTGGTCGACCATGGCGGTGATGACCGCCGGTACCGCCAGGAACATGGTGGGCTTGAGCGTCTCGATGGCCCTGAGGGCCTCACCCGGATCGAAGCGCCGCATCAGGCTCACGCCGGCCCCAATGTAAAAAGCCGGCGTGGTCTGAATGTTGAGACCACCTGCGTGGAAGAGCGGCAGGACGGTGAGCACGTGGTCCGACGCCCGCATCTCCTGAGCGTGAATCGCGTTCAGCGCGTTGTAGAAAAGCGCACGCTGGTCGTGCGCCACGCCCTTCGGCTGGCCGGTGGTGCCGGAGGTGTAAATCAGCAGCACCCGATCATCCAGCGTTCCCACGTCTTCGAAACCGCCTTCCCTTGCGTCACCGAGCATGCGCTGAAACTCGTGCCAATGTGGCTCCGGCGGCGCACCCATGGCCACCCGCTCCAGGCCCGGCACATCGATCGCGTTCGCCTGGGCAGCAAACTCGTCTTCAACGAAGAGAAAGCGCGCGCCGCTGTGACGCAGTATCCACTCGTGTTCCGGGCCGGCCAGGCGATTGTTCAGGGGGAGCAGGCTGGCCGCGTTGCGGGCGCACGCGAACAGCAAAACGATCATCTGCTCGCTGTTGAGGCCGAGAAACGCCACCACGTCGCCGCGCCGGATGCCCAGGCCGTCGCGCAGCAGAAAGGCCATGCGATCCACGGCGGCGTCGAGCTCCGCGTAGGTGTATGCAGTCTCGCCCAGACGGAGCGCCGGGCGGCCGCCTGCCCAGTCAGCGTTGCAGCGGATCCAGTCGCCGAGACCGTTCAACGCCTCAGCTCTCCAGACTTTCCCGCCCGAGGCGTTCGATGCAGATGTCGGGCGTCCAGGGGAGCATGAGCGAGCCGCAGCGGGAATCCCGGTAAAGCTGCTCCAGCCGCAGGGATTTGAACAGCGAGCGCCCGCCGCACACGCGAATGGCCTGCCGGCAGATGTCGTTGGCAAACTCCATGACCGTGTACTGAGCGGCGTAAGCGCGCAGCCGCTCGTCTTTGCTCGGTCGGTAGGCGGCCTCCCCGATGGCTTTCTCGAAGAGCGCCCGGGCCTGCTCCAGCTTGATGCGCATCTCGGCGACGCCCACCTGCTTGACCGGGTTGTCGCGGGCGCCGCCCGCCGGCGGGCCGCCTTCCACCTCCCCGCGCAGGTACTGGCAGGTGAAATCGAAGGCGGCTTCAGCGATGCCGAGGTAGGTGGGGCAGAGGGTCATGAACATGTGCGGCCAGCCCAGCGCCGCCTGGTAGTAGCAGCCCTGGGGCAGAAGCTGGCCCGAATCCGGCACGAAGACGTCCTCGAGAACGAGGCTGCGGGAGACCGTGCCGCGCATGCCGAGCACGTCCCAGTCACCGGCAACGGAGAACCCGCTGGCGCTGGCAGGCACCGCCAGCAGCAGCGTGTTGCGGACGTCCGGCTCGCGGCCGTCGGTGAGGTCGGTGCAGAGCACGCCGTAGAAGTGCGCCGAGCCGGAAAGGGACGCAAAGTGCTTGCGGCCGTTCACCAGCCAGCCACCGTCCACCTTCACGGCGGATGTATCGAAGGCCGCCTTGCCGGCCGCGGCGGCGCTGTTGGGCTCCGAGAAGGGCTGCGCGAAGATGTGGCCTTCCTCGATCACCCCGGCATAGATTTCCGCTCGGCGCGACTCGTGGGCCGAGCGCTCGGCGTCGCTCATGGGCAGGTCGTCGGCCAGCTGACCCGACCAGAGCATGGTGGAAGTGTGCATGTTGAAGGTGAGCGCCGTGGCGCCGCACCAGCGCCCGAGCTCAACGGAAATGCTGGCGTAGGTGCCGAAATCGGCGCCGAGACCCCCGTAGCGCCGGTCGATGGCGAGACCGAGGAAACCGGCTTCGCGCAGGTCCTCGTAGTTCTCGTCCGGGAATCGCGCTTCCTCGTCATAGGTCCGCCGGCGGGGGAGAAAGCGGTCCCTGCCCAGCTCGCGGGCAATACCGATCAGTTCCTCAGTCTTCGTCATCACAGCTGACCCAGAAATTCGTTCACGGCCCGGGTGAAAGCAGCGGGCCTTTCCACGTACGCAAGATGACCCGCGTCCTGCAGACAATCGTAACGGCCGGCCGGGATCTCGGTCGCCATCTTTTCCATGGTGCGCGGCGGCGCCGTCTGATCGAGCTCCGCTGCCAGGCACAGCGTCGGGGCGTCGATCTCAGGAAGGGTACCCCGCTGATCGAAGCCGACCAGGCAAGTGAGCACCTGCCGGTAAACGTCCGCGGGCAGAGGGCTCATGGTGGCAACGGCCCGCTCGATGGCTTCCGCACGGGACGGATCGCCGAACATGCCGGTGATCAGTTCTCTGGCAAAGTCCGCCGGGGCACGGCCATCCTCGAGCGGCTTGAGCCGGGCATCCAGAAACTGCTGCTGCCAATCGCTGCCCGGCTTGCCGAAGCGCGCCATCGTCTGGGCGAGGACGAGAGAACGCACGCGCCCTGGCTCGGCCAGCTGGGCGTCGAAGGCATGCCGGTTGCCGCCGATGCCATGCAGAAACACCACCGGCTCGCCGGAACCCGCTTCCTTGAAACCTGGAACGCTCAAGCAAGCTCGCGCTGCAAGGCACCGTCCACAACCACGGCCTCGCCGTCCAGGTGAACGGAGCAGTTGCGCAGCGGCAGGTCGAAGTGGCCGAGGGTATGGCGCCCGGCGACTTCGTTGGCGCCGGTGGAGTATAGGAAATTGCCGCCGAACGCTCGCAACTCCGTGCCGTTGAAGTCGTTGCGATCGTACATGGTCATGGCGTCCCAGCGGGCGGCGTTGTTCATGCCCCAACCGAGATGGCTGGCGGCGTAGGCTTCCTGGTCTCCCCACGCCGCGAAGTAGCTGCGCATCAGCTCGGCGTCCACCCCCGCCCCGTCGATCTCCGTGACGTAGTCGGCGTCGATGCTGAGCGCCACGGGGTTCTCCAGGTAACGCTTGAACGTCAGGTTAACGTCACCGCGGTCGAGAACGAGAACGCCGCTCACCGAGCCGGCCGCGGGGAAACAAAGGCAAAGCCCGCCGGGCCAGTGACTCATGATGCCGGGGCGCGCAACGTAGCCCCAGCCGCCGCCGGCCACGGAGCCTTCGAGAGAGACGGTGAGGTCCGTCCCCGCGGCCGAGGTCACCTTCATCTGGCTCGCGCCGCGCAGCTTCCTGATACCGGCCTTGACCCGGGTCTCCAGGGCCTCGTCGGGCTCCAGCCGTTCCAGGGCCTCCGGGTGCTCGTTGGAAATCATCAGCACCCGGGCGCCGCCCTTGAGGATTTCCGGCAGCTCGGGCGCGTGAAGCATGCCCTCGACGGTGCAGTCGACGACGAATCCCGCCGACGACAGCGCGGCGACGACGGAACGCGAGTGGCCAATCACGTCGGTTGCGCCCGTGGAACGAACGGGCACCGGCGCCTTCTGTGGCGGCGTAGGGATCACCAGATGGTAGGGCCTGGCCCCGAGCCTGAGCAGGGCGAGCTCGGCGAGCTGTGCGTTGGCCGGCCGGCTCTGGCTCTCAGAGAGGATGGCGACCTCCTCGTTCTCAGCAACGGCGCACCGCTCGAACACCCGTGCGAAGCAGTCGATCCACTTGCCCTCGATACGTTCCTGCAGCATTCGACGTTTCCCCAAAATGCCGCATTGTACAGGGGTTGCCGGCGTCCGCAGCGGTCCCGGCAGCCGCCCCTGTGGGTAACGGGTGGGGGGTATTGGGGTATAAAGACACCACCCGTGCGAGGAGAGAGCAATGAGCCTGATACGCTACCCGGTGGTTCAGTACGCGTACGTCGTCGACGACATCGAAGCCGCCGGGTATCCCGCCGTGACCACCCTGACGTCCGCCGCCCGGGTGGCCTACATGGACACTCGGCCCATCCTGGGCTGCTTCGTGGAGCTCTACGAGGACAACGCCCCGCTGCGGGAGACCTTCGCCCACTGGAAGGCCGTCCACGACGCCTGGAACGGCGTCAGCGACCCGATTCGCGATGCCTGACCCTGAACAGCCCGGCGAGCTGCCCTTCCGGCCAGCGGACGCGATCCTTCGACCCGAGTCATTTCTGCCGGCCGCTGACGGCACGGAAGTCTGCGCTTTCCTCAATCCCTACGACGCGCGCGGCGCTGCCAGCGCGCACTCGGCGGGCGAAGCGATCAGCATGGCCGCCGGGCGGATAGGGCCAGGTGTGCGTTCCGCCATTCACGTCCATCCGGCGCTGACGCAGATCACCTACGTCACCGCGGGCACGCTCACCGCGCGGATGCGGGATCCGGGGGAGAGCGAACCGTCCCGACTCGAGGTGCCCACTGGAGCCGCCGTGCTGACCGAGGCAGGCACCCTGCTGCAGCTGTGCAACGAAACGGACCGGACCGTGGAAGTGCTCTACGTGTCCACGCCCGCATACGTTCTGGAGACCGCGGCTGACGGCGCCATCCGCTACGAGGACGCGTTGATCCTGGGCGCGGACTGGGACGCGCCCGCGGTGGCCCACTGGAACGTCGAGACCGCAACACAGGCGCGCAGCCGGGCGACGGCGCGACGCGCCGAGGCGGCCGGGCGGATAGCCGGGCGAACCAGGCGCTGACGCGCCGCGACGATCCAGCTAAGCCCGCGACTCGGTGAGCGCGCGTTGAACCAGATGCTCGAGGGTCTCGTAGGGTTGCGCGCCGACGACGCCGTAGCCACCGGCGACGAACGTCGGCACGCCGGTGATCCCGTATCGCCGCGAGCGCTTCCAATCCTCGTCCACGGCATTGGAGAAAGTCCGCTGGTCGATCACCTCCCGGGCACCGCCGGGATCGAGACCTGCGGACTTCGCGATGTCGACGAGCACGCCGGCATCACCGATATTCAGCCCGTCAACGAAATAGGCGCGAAACAGGGCGTCGTGTATGGCTTCGCCACCGGGGCGGGAGTCGGCCCACTTCCCGAGTTCCTGAGCGAGCCGGCTGTTGAACGTGTGGGTACGACGGCCGTAAGGAAGCCCCTCCTCGTCCATGAGCGCTTTCATCCGCACGTACATGGCATCCAGATCGATCTCGCGACCGGCGAAGAGCGCTTCGATGGTGATTCCCTCCTCGGGAGTTTCCGGATGCAGGGGGAAGGCAACCCAGCGAACCTCCAGATCGAAGCTGGACTTCAGTTTTTCAATACGCCCGGTACTGAGGTAACACCAGGGTCATATGTAGTCGCTGAAGATCTCCAGCTTCAACTGATCGGTCATCTGCCCGTCCCGCTTCGACTTTGCGCCATCGTAACCCGTCGTTGCCCGCCACGCCCATCTCTGTTAAATCCCTCGTTCGTCCCGTCATCCGGCGGGCTTGGGTTCGAGGAGGGGAAGCGTTCATGGGTTGGCTGCGGGCCACACTGATTGCGGTGCTCGCTGTGGTCGTCGCCCTCGGGGCGATGGCCGTGTGGCTCACTCAGGCAGATCTGAGTTTCTTGAAGCCCCAGGTGGAACGCCTGATCGCGGAGCAGACGGGCCGCGCTTTCACCATCGGCGGTGAGTTTTCCCTGAACGCGGGGCGGCGCACGGCGATCGTTGCCGAGGATGTACGGCTGGGCAATGCGGAATGGGCGAGCGACCCAGAAATGGCGCGCATCGGGCGGCTACGGTTGGAGTTGGATCTGCTCTCCCTGCTGCGCGGACCAGCACGCATCCACCTCATCGAGTTGGAAGACGCCTCCGTGCTCCTGGAGAACCCGGCCGACCGGGATGGCAACTGGGTAATCTCTGCAGATGAGCCCGACGCGGCCGACTCGTTGACGCTGCCCGTGCTGGGGGACATCGTCGTCGACGCCCTGTCCGTTACCTACCTGGACCCGGAACTCGAGGGGCCGCTCAGCATCGAGGTGGTCGACGCCCGCCAGCATTTCGACCCTGAGACCGACGGCCTCAGCGGGTCCCTCCAGGCGACCGTCAATGGTCGCTCGGTGGTCGTCAGCTCCCATGTCAGTCCTCTGCCTGCCGTGATCGCCGGGGAGGACTTCGACTTCGAGCTCTCCCTGATCGCCAAAGCATTGACCCTGACCGCCTCGGGGCACATGGACGACCTCGGGAGACCCCGCCGTCCGGCCCTGAAGGTGAACCTGATGAGCCCCGACGTCGACCTGATCACCGATGCCCTGGGCGCGGAAGAGTTCGGAGATGGCGGGCTGGATCTGAACATCGAGCTGACCCCGGGCACCGATACAGTGGCGCTGACGGCGACCGGCGATCTGGCCGGTCTCCGGGTGAGGGTCGACGCCGCGGCCGACGACTTGAGCTCGATGCGCGAATCGAGCCTGAACCTGAGCGTTCAGGGACCCCGCTTCGGGCGCGTGATGGACGTTTTCGGTCTGGAGGGGCTGCCGGACGATCCGTTCCAGGCGTCGGGTCAGGTAAAACGCTCCGGCCCCGTATTGACGCTGAGCGACGTGCTGCTGGAGGTGGAAGGCACCCGCCTCGAGATCGAAGGGCAGACGCGCGGATTTCCGGGAATCGATGCAGCGTCCCTGAGGCTTCGCCTCGAGGGTCGGGAACTCGGCCGGTTCCAGCGTTTCCTCTCCCTTCCGGACTGGGCGGTGGGTCCCTTTACGGTTGCGGGTTCCATCGAGCACTCCGAAGGCCAGACGGACACCCTGGACCTTGCCGCCGCCACCTCGCTGGCCAACGTCAGCCTGCGAGGCCCCATCGGCGATCCACCCGAGTACGGCGGCACCGAGCTGAGCCTGACCGCCAGCGGCAGGGATCTCAGAGCGCTGGTGAAGGTGACTGAAAGCCTGGAACCGACTGCTCTGGAGGCGGTTCCTGCCAAGCCGTTCAGTTCCGGCGGTCGCTTGACGGTAAAGCGCCGCGTCTTCGAGCTGAGCGCCGTTTACCTCGAAATCGAGGAATCCAGATTCGACCTGGAAGGTTCGCTCTCCCGCAGGGCCGACCTCGTCGGCAGCCGTGTCACCGTCACCGGGCGCGGCGGAGAGCTCGAAAGCCTGATCGCCGACGCCGCGGGCCTCGATTTCAAGCCGGCCCCCTTCGAAGTCACCGCCACGCTGGAGCGCACGCCCGAAACGCTTCAGATCCACGACCTTCTGCTCACGAACGAGCGCGGCGGCGAGGTGCGCCTGAACGCGGAGCTCGGGCTACCTTTCCCGGCGAGCAGGGCGGCAGACGTCAATCTGGTGGCCCGGGGGCCCGACGTCTCTGCGCTACCGGTTCAACCCCAACGCCTGGAACTCGAGCCGCTGCCGTTCGAGGCGCTTCTGCGCGCCAGCCTGCGCGGCGACCGGCTCACCGTAGACAAGGGGAGCCTGGTCCTCGGAGAGGCCGAGCTCGACTGGCGCGGCACCTTCGACCTGCCCCCGGAGTTCTCCGCCACCGAATCGACCCTGTCAGTGAACGTCCCCGAGCTAGCGGCGCTGGGCAGGCTCGATGGCGAGCCGTTGCCGGCCGCGCCTTTGAGCCTGAGCGCGCGCGCCAGCGGCACGAGCACCACGCTGAGGCTCGAAGGCATCGAGGCGGAGCTCGGCGCCTCAGCGCTCTCCGGCGATCTTCAGCTGGACGTCGGCGGTACCCGGCCGCGACTGCAGGCAAAGATCCACATCCCGACATTGGACGTGCCGGTGAGCGAAGACGCGCAGGAGGCGCGGCGCCCGCCGCCGGCGGACGGTCGGCTGATCCCCGACGTCGCTCTGCCGGTCGACGGTCTGGACGTCATGGATGGGGCGCTCGAACTGACCGTGGACGAGCTGAGATTCGGCGACCTGACGTTTACCCAGGGGTTCCTGTCCGCCGTGCTGGAGGACGGCAACTTGCTGGTGGAACGCCTCGACATCCGCCCACCCAGCGGCCGGGTGCAAGGCCGTCTAGCGGTCCGGCCGGAAGACGAATCCGGCACCATCGACCTCGAGCTCCGCGGTGATCGGGTGGCGCTGAACGTGGCGGCAAACCTCGAACCGTCCGCGGAGCCTGCCGACCAGCTCGTGTTCGACGTCGACGTGTATCTGCGCGCCCGAGGCACCGATGCGCGGGCTCTGGCAGCATCGCTGGAAGGCGAGGTCAGCGCGCTGAGCGACGGGGGCCGGATCCACAACCGACAGCTCGCGCTGATCTTCGGCGGGTTCGGGCGCGAGCTGCTCGGCAACATCAATCCTTTCATCAAACATGATCCTTACACGGATTTGTCCTGTGTGGTGTTTCGATTCTCCGCAACGGACGGCATTCTGAAAGCCGATCCGTACCTCGCGATACGCTCCGACAAGCTGAACCTGGTCAGCAGCGGATTCGCCAACCTGGCCACCGAGCGCATCGATTTCACCTTCAACGCGCTGCCAAGACTCCGACTGAGTATCAGCGCCACCGAGCTGATCAACCCCTACGTGCGGGTGAGTGGAACCCTGCTTAAGCCGACCTTGAGCCTGGACAGCCGAAGCGCGGCGGTGACGGGCGGCGCGGCGGCATTGACCGGAGGTTTGTCCCTGCTCGCTCAGGCCACCTGGAAGCGCACTTTCGGCTCCCGCGACGCCTGCGGCAAGGCCCTGGAGGAACTGCGCGCGGAAGAGGGCGCAGCAGCAGCCGTCACGCCACCCTGACCAGCTGCACGCCGAAGTTCTCGCCTTTGAGGACGCGAATCAGCGCTGCCGGCGTCTGCCCGATTCCCTGCAGCACGTCCTCGGCATACTTGAGCTCTCCCGTCGCGAGCAGGGACTCCAGCCGCCCAAAGGCCTCCTCGAAGCGGTGGGAGAAGTTGTAGACGTAGAATCCGGCCATTTCAGCCTGGCGATAGACCAGATTGAAGTAGTTCTTCGGTCCGTACCAGTCCAGGTCGTGGTTGTACTGAGACGTTCCGCCACACAGCACCACCCTGGCGCCCTGGGCAATGCGCGCAAGCGCAGCGTCGAGGATCTCTCCCCCGACGTTGTCGAAGTAGACGTCTATGCCGTCAGGGCAGGCTCCGTCCAGGGCTGCGGCGACGTCTTCACGTTTGTAGTTGATCGCCGCCGCGCAGCCTAGATCGTTGGTGAGCCAGGAACACTTCTCGTCGCTGCCTGCTATCCCGACTACCCGGCAGCCCTGCAGCCGGCCCAGCTGACAGACCAGCGAGCCGACGTTGCCCGCCGCCGCCGAGACCACCAGCGTGTCGCCCACGTGCGGCTTGGCATACTCGATCATGCCGAAGTAGGCGGTTGCACCCCCGGCCCCCAGCACATGCAGCAGGGTGCTTTCCGGCATCCCCGGTCTGGCTGCCACCTTCCGCACGGGGTGGCGCGTGGCGCCGTCCGAGATGGCGTACTCCTGCCAGCCGAGATCCCCGATGACGAGTTCGCCCTCGGCAAACCCCGGATGGCGGGAGGCGACCACCTGGCCCAGCCCCGTTCCGCGCATGGTGGCCCCGATCGGCACTGGACGGCGCGCGATGCCGCCAGAGGTGAGCGCCATCCGGGCCGGCGGGCTCACCACCAGATAGCGCGTGCCGATGAGAAACTCGCCGTCCTCCGGCTCGCCCACCGACTCGCTGACGAACTGGAAATTGGCCTCTTCCACCTGGTCCTCCGGGCGCGACGCGACCGTCCATCTGCCGTTGTCCATCCACTCATCCTGCCGGGCTGCGGTTGATCAGCACGATACCAGATCCAACCAGCAGCAAGGCGATCACGAACGCTGGCGTAATCTGATCATCGAAGATCAGCCATCCGAACAAGACCCCGAACACCGGCGCCAGCAGGCTGAAGGAAGCCATGTGGGAGACGGGATATATCGACAGGATCCAGAACCAGACCACGAAGCCGATGGCGACGATCACGATGACCTGAAACGCAAACATCCCGAGGATGGCCGGTGTGGGCTCACGCACCGTGTCGCCGAACAGAGGCGCCACCGCCAGCAGAATCACGGCGGATACGGCGAGCTGGTAGAGCAGGTTCATCTCCGGCGAGCATCGCTGCAGCCGGGTGGTACGGGTGAGCAGCGCTATGCTCGCCCAGAAGATCGCGCCTCCCAGCGCCAGCAGGTCTCCGATCCAGGCCTGCTCGCCGGCCGAGCCGGAGCCGATGCCAAGACCCAGGGCTACGCCGGCCAGCGCGAGGACAAGGCCGCCGGCCTTGAGCAGCGTCATCCGCTCGCCCGGAACGAGAAAGTGGGCGCCGATGGTCACCCATACCGGCATGACGTAGAAAAACAGGGAGACCCTGGCCACGCTGGTGTAGTCCAAAGCGAGGAAGAGCAGGCAGAACTCGCCGGAGAAAAGCAGGCCGTTGAGCATCCCCAGGCCCAGGCTGCCATCGGTGACCGAGAGACGCTTGCGCATCACGAGCGCGTAGCCGAGAACGGGCAGGATGGCACACGCGGAGCGCAATCCCGACTGAAACACGGGAGCAAATCCATCGTTGACAAGCTTGACCACGGACTGGTTCAGTCCCAGCAGGACGTTCATGACGATGAGCGTTACGGCCGCCAGAGTGTCTATGTGGTCTTTGCGCTGCATGGGGCAGCATGATAGCCGCAGTGAACCGAACGGGTATCAACGAAACCCGGGGAGGGAGCAAGTGAAGAGGATCGTCATCTGTGCGGATGGCACATGGAACCGACCGGAACGCAACCTGGCCGAAGATCAGCCCACCAACGTCCTGCGGCTGGCCAGGGCCATCCGGCCATCGGGCAGCACGGGCACCGCCCAGCAGGTGTTTTACGACTGGGGGATCGGCTCTTACTACGATCCCTTCGTCGGCGGCGTGACGGGACGGGGAATCAACAAGAACATCATGGACGGATACCGCTACCTGGTGCAGAACTACGCCCCCGGCGACCAGATCTTCCTGTTCGGCTTCAGCCGCGGCGCCTACACGGTCCGCAGCCTGTGCGGGCTGATCAACAACTGCGGCATCCTCAAGCGCCCTGACGCCAGGCTCATCCAGGCGGCATTCGATCATTACAAACGACCAGGCAGCGCCCATCATCCCGACGGCCCGCGCTCCCGGGAGTTTCGAGCGGAGCATGCGCACCCCAGCCGCAGGATCCGCTTCGTAGGCGTCTGGGACACCGTCGGTGCGCTGGGCATTCCGTTCTCCTTCCTGGGGATGCTCGATCGTGAGGATGAGTTCTACGACACCAAGATCGGTCCCAACATCGAGATCGCCCGCCACGCCATGGCCATCGACGAGCGCCGCTCCGACTTCGAACCTACGATCTGGCAGCAGCGCACGGGCACCGACATCTCACAGGTTTGGTTTGCAGGCGCCCACGGAAACGTCGGGGGCGGGCTCTACCGGGAAGGCAAGGGTGGCCGGCTTTCGGACATCGCGCTGGCATGGATGATCAACGAAGCCCGGGGCGCCGGGCTTTCAGTGGAGGGCCACCTGGGTGACCGGCTGCGGCCCGATCCCCTCGCGCCCGTGTACGGGTCACGCCGCCACATCTACCGCTCCCGGCCCCGAGCGGATCGTCCCATCGACCACGGCAGCGCTCCGGTGCTCGTTCACGAAAGCGTTCGCCAGCGCTGGGATGCGCTGCCAGGCTACCGGCCGCGCAACCTGGTCCGCTACCTTGAGATCAACGGCTGGCCGACGCTGGTTCCCTGAGCCGGCGGCTCGCTTCAAGGGCCAGTGAGCTTCGGCTTGTCCGCCCGGGCCTGAGTCTTGATCTTCTTAGCGCCGGCGGGCTCCACGGCCTGGCCGTGCATGATGCGCATGTGGGCGTGGCCGAGGTGATGCAGGTTGAACGCCGATTGAATGGCCGTCCACATGCCCTGAGCATCCAGGGACTGGTTGACGGCGAGCTTGGACAGCTTCAGCCCCATGCTGGGCTGCCGAGCGATTTTTTCTGCAAGGGCCAGGGTCTCGCTCATCAGGTCTTCCCGCTTGACCACGCGGTTGACCATGCCGAGTTCCTTACCCTCCTGGGCGGAAATCGACTCCCCGGTAAACAGCATCTCCTTGGCCTTGCGGTGCCCGACTTCCCAGGCGTGCACGAAATACTCATGGCCGTTGACGCCAAAGGTGACCACGGGGTCGGAGAACTGCGCATCCTCGCTGGCGACGATGAGATCGAAAGGCCATACCAGCATGAGCCCTCCGGCGATGGCCTTCCCCTGCACGGCGGCGATGGTCGGCTTGGGCATGTTGCGCCAGCGCCAGCAGAAGCCGATGAAGACCTCCTGCTCGTGAGACATGTGGCCTTCCTGCCCGGGCTTGCCGAAACCGCCAACGCCCATTTTCGGGGGTCCGAAGTCGCCGATGCGGCCCCCGCCCTTCAGGTCGTGGCCCGACGAGAAATGCGGGCCGTCGGCGCCGATGATCACCGCCCGCACGTCGTCGTCCTGCATGGCCGCATCCAGCGCCGCGTCGATCTCGTAGAGCATCTGGACGTTCTGCGCGTTGCGGGTCTCTTCCCGCGCCAGCATGATGCGCGCCACGTGCTCGCCGGGCCGCTCGTAGCGGATCATCTCGAAAGGCTGCTCAATGGCACCCATGACATCCCCCCAATTCAAGGCGGGCCCGCGCGCGTCCGCGGCTCGGACCCTGTTTGCCGGAAGCCGCGCCCCCGGGCACGGCGACTGCCGACTCTAATCCCTGGCCGATCAGCCAGCAACTTCCGCCCGGCACCATGGGAACGTCCGGTCCGGCCAGGGCGTTGCGCTTTGGGTCCGCAACGCTCACAGTCACGACCATGTACACGCTGCTGATCACCTTCTTCACGCTGGCCATCGTTTTCTCTTTTCTCTGCTCCCTGTGGGAGGCCGTGCTGCTGAGCATTACGCCCGCGTACGCTGAGATTCAGAAACAGCACGGCTCGGCAATCGGGCGCCACCTGAGCACTTTCAAGAGCAACATCGACCGGCCGCTGGCCGCCATCCTCACGCTCAACACCATCGCCCATACCGTCGGCGCCATCGGCGTGGGTGGTCAGGCCGCCGCCATCTGGGCGGAAACCAGCCCCTGGGTCACCAAGGCCATCATTCCCGTGGCGATGACGCTCGCCATTCTCATCCTGTCGGAGATCATCCCGAAGACCATCGGCGCCACCTTCTGGAAGGAGCTGGCGCCTTTCACGGTGCGCTCGCTGCTCGTGGTGATCGCCGCGCTGGGACCGCTCGTCTGGCTGAGCCAGCGGGTCACCCGAATCCTCAAGCGGGAGGCCGGAGATAGCGTCCTCTCGCGCTCCGACTTTCTCGCCATGACCAAGATCGGCGAGCGGGCCGGCGTCTTCGAGAAGTCGGAGTCGGAGATCATCAAGAATCTCCTTCGCTTCGAGCAGGTTTGCGCCAAAGACATCATGACGCCGCGCACCGTGGTGATTGCCGAGCCGGAAAGCCGCACCGTGGCCGAGTTCTACGCCGCGCACGATCAGCTGCGCTTTTCCCGCATCCCGATATTCAGCGATGCGAAAGACCACATCACCGGCTACGTGCTCAAGGACGAGCTGCTGTCCAGCCTGGTTCAGCAGGAAGGTGACAGGACCCTGGGCGACTTCCGCCGCGACATCATGGTGGCGAAGGAGGACCAGCCCCTGCCGGACCTGTTCTCGAGGCTCGTGGAGAAGCGCGAGCACATTGCCCTGGTGGTGGACGAGTTCGGCGGCATGGCCGGCATCGTCACCATGGAAGACGTGATCGAGACGCTGCTCGGCCTGGAGATCGTCGACGAGTCCGATCAGGTCTACGATATGCAGGCCCACGCAAGGGCGCAGTGGGCCCGACGCGCAAAGGCCCATGGACTCACGGAAACGGACGCTGTCGGGCCGACGTCTTCCTGACGACGCCTGGCGGCAGGCTCATGGGGCGCCAGCACCACGGTACATGATCCAGGGCAGATCCAGAAACGTCCTGATTCCCGGCTCGGACTGACAAACGTAGGGAATGGCGTTCACCGCATGCATGGCGGTGGCGAGCAGACCGTCGCTGACGTAGTCGGCTTCGAACTCCAGATGAATGCGCGGCACGCCGTGCACGGTGACGGCATGGCGGCCCTGAGGCCAGTCGGGCGCGACGTCGGCGTGCATGCGCCAGACAGTTTCGTGAATCACCCGCTTATCGCCCCCGAGCACGCCGGCCCATTCCCAATGCTGGCCGGCCACGGTTCCCTGGCGGACAGTCCCGGCTGCGGTTTCGAGGTCGCGGGGAGCAAACTCGAGGGTCATCTCTTCCACCACGTCGTCGAGCTCGAGCCCAAGACCGTCGGCCACCATCTGCACGCTTTCCCGGAAGAGGCCGTTGAGCCAGTTGCGGCGCCGCTCCCCGGATCGCTCGAACTCTTCGGGTGACGATCCGAACCCCATGGACTCGAACATGATCTCCGGCGACGGGTAACCCTGAAAGTTGGAGATCTCCAGGACGTGGACGCGATCGATCGTCCGCGACAGCGCGCTCATGGTCAACGGCACCAGGTCTCCCATCCAGCCGGGATTCAAGCCCGTGGAGTGGAAGGTGGATCCACCCGCGCGGCAGGCATCCTCCAGCCTCGCGACCAGCTCCGGCCCGTAGACCTTCGGATACATGTAGCCCACCACGGTAATGACGTTCTTGCCCGAGGCGAGCAGCCTGCAGATGTC
Organism: Pseudomonadales bacterium; assembly: GCA_036526135.1. Classification (GTDB taxonomy): domain Bacteria; phylum Pseudomonadota; class Gammaproteobacteria; order Pseudomonadales; family Azotimanducaceae; genus UBA2965. Next base: position 45,202 of record DATCZA010000013.1, read on the forward strand.
CTCGACGTCACGACCCGGATCCTCGCCGTAAACGAGCGAGGCCAGCGGCGCGTGAACGACCACGTCGGCGTCGGACTCCAGCACGGCTTCGAGTTCGCTGGTTGCCCGCAGGCCGGTGGCGGCAACGCCCAGCAGCTCACCCACATCCCGGCCCGCCTTGGCAGCGGACAGGGTGTGCAGGCCAACGAGCTCCAGGCCGTCACGTTCGAGCACGGCCAGGGCAGCGTGACGCCCGACGGTGCCGCTGGCCCATTGAAAAACCTTCAGGGCCATGGGATCCCCTCCAAATACCTGCGCTAGGACATTCTCAGTATGGGCTTGATCACCTCACCGGTGACCGCGCTGTCGTGAACGGCACGGTCGATCTCGGCGAAATCGTAGTATCGCACCAGCCGATCATAGGGCAGCCGCCCGTCGCGGTAGAGCGAAGCGAGGTAGGGCACGAAAGTGTGCACGTTGGCCTCGCCGAGGACCACGCCGCGAATGCCCCTGCCGAACCCCACATGATCCATGTCCAGAGGGAAACGGGTTCCCGCGGTTGGCGCGCCCACCTGAGCGCACCAGCCCGGACGCCCGAGACACGCCACCGCCTGATCAATGGCCGCAGGGTGACCCGAGCACTCCACGGAGAAATCGGCGCCGCCCCGGGTCAGCTCTACGATATCTGCGGCGACATCCTCGCGCCCCGCGTCGATGCACTCCGTGGCGCCGAGCTCGCGGGCCACCTCCAGCCGCGCCAGGTTGGGATCCACGGCGATGATCGCCTCGCAGCCGGAGAGCACCGCGCCCATGACGGCGGAAAGGCCCACCGTGCCGACGCCGAATACGGCGATGCTCGAACCCGGACCCGGGTTCAGAGCATTCATCACGGTGCCGACCCCCGTGGTAAGACCGCAGCCGAGCGGGCCGAGGAGCTCCAGGGGAAGATCCTCAGGGACCTTCACCGCGCTGCGTCCGGGCGAGATAGCGGCGGTCGCAAACGAAGATTGGCCGCAGAAGCGTCCGCGCAGAGGCTCGCCCCGGCAGGACAGCGGACTCGTTCCATCCGTGCGAAAGCCGGTGAGATTGCGCTCCACGAACTCGTCGCAGTAGGAGGGAAGCCCGGCGTGGCAGCGCCGACAGACGCCACATGAGTCACTGCTGAGGACCACGTGATCGCCCGGCATGAGGTGCGAGACCGCGCTGCCAACGGCCTCGACGATCCCGGATCCTTCGTGGCCGAGAACCATGGGCAACGGCAGCTTGACCGACTGCTCCTTGACGGCAACGTCGGTGTGGCAGATGCCCGAGGCTACGATCCGGACCAGCACCTCGTCCGCGCCCAGCGGCCCTAGCTCCACCTCCTCGAAGGCAAACGGGTCGTCCGGCGCCCAGGCGACGGCTGCAAGAGCGGTGGTCGTGCTCATTTCTTTCCCTGCTGTTCGCGGTACGCCTCGATGTTCCTGAGGGTTTCCCGCGCGGCCTCGTGAACCTCCTCGGCCACGAACCGGCGGCGCAGGGCCTTGTTGGCGATCTCCGGGGCCACATAGCCGTCGTCGTCGCGGCTGAGGGTAGTCCCCGGAGCGACGATGGCATCTATGGCATCGAGCACGTCGTCGCCGAGGGTCACGTCGGCGCCATCGAGCAGCCCCTGAAGCTGCTCGGGCGTGCGCGGGCCGATGATCGCCGAGGTCACCGCGGGATGGGCGCAGACGAAGGCGATGGCCATGTGCATCAGGCTGATGCCCGCTTCGCTCGCAACCGCCGCCAGTTGCTCCACCAGGTCGAGCTTGCGCTGATTGTCGGCTCGGGCCATGTCGTACAGGTGCGGCTGCAGCTTCTGCCGGTTGGTGTCGTTGGGCGGCGCGTCGCGGCGCCACTTGCCCGTGAGCCAGCCTTGCGACAACGGGCTCCACGCAACAACCCCCATGCCGTAACGCTGACAGGTGGGCAGGATGTCCGCTTCGATGCGCCGGGCGAAGATCGAGTAGGGCGGCTGCTCGACGACGAAACGCTCGCGGTGGCGTTTCTCGGCAACCCACTGGGCTTCCACGATCTGCTCTGCGGGGAACGTGGACGAGCCCAGCATGCGGACCTTGCCCGAGCGAACCAGATCCGAAAGGGCGCCCAGAGTCTCGTCGATGTCGGCGGTCACGTCCGGCCGATGAACCTGATAGAGATCGATGTAATCCGTCTGCAGACGTTTCAGGCTCGCCTCGACCTCGCGCGCGATCCAGCGCCGCGAGTTGCCGCGATGGTTCGGGTCGTCGCTCATCGGCAGGCTGAACTTGGTGGCGAGAATCACGTCGTCGCGCTTGCCGACGAGCGCCTTGCCGAGAATGGATTCCGACTCCCCATGGGAGTACACGTCGGACGTGTCGAAGTAGTTGACGCCTGCGTCGATGGCGGCATCCACCATGCGCGCGCATTCGCGCTCGTCGGGATTGCCGAAATAGCCGAACATGCCCGCACCGAAGCAGAGCTTGCTGACACTGACGCCCGTACGGCCGAGAACCCGCATCTCCATGACGCTCAGCCCTGCTCGCGAATCAGATCCGTGACGCCGTCCCACTCCTCGTGCTGGCGCTTCCAGCCATCGAAGAGATCGCGAATGATCGGCGCATCACCGTGCAGCTCCACGTAGCAACCCATGTCCTGACGGCAATCCATATAGGCCACGTAGTCGCCGCCCCAGAGGGTGCAGGCGGTCTCGTAGCCCGCCTCGTTGAACCGCTTGATCTCCCCGTCGACGTCGTGCACGAGCAGCCCGATGTGGTGAAAGCCCTGCTCGCCGGGCGCGTACATGTCCCGGTAGATCGAGGGCGTGTCGTCGTGCTGAGCAATGAACTGAATGTGTGCAGGGCCGGCCTGGCCGAACGCGTAGCTCACGTCCGCCTCGACGTGCTCGCCGCGATACAGGAAACCTTCGGCGATATGATGCCGCACGACGTGGAACGGTCCCGCGCCCACCATGCGATTCCACTTGTGACAGGCTTCATCGATGTCGTTGACGAAGTAAGCGTACTGCCAGATGGGATGCCGGATAATGCTCATGATGTCTCCCCTTTGAAATCCACCTCAAACCTTGCCGAACGATAGCAGACTAACCCGACGCCGCCGAGTGCTGTAGACTCGGCTACGAAACCGACATCTCGAAAAGGGGGGGGACATGTCCGTACAGAACGGCGAGCGGCTCATTCGTTTCCTTAGAAGCGACCCGCAGCTGCGGGAAAAGGTCAAGGACGCTGGATGGGAAAAGTTTCAGGACGTCACTGCCGAGGCCGGTGCCTCCTGCACGACCTACGAGGTCGTCGCCGCGCTCATTCGCGAGATCGAGAACGACAGCTGAACAGGAAAGACGATTCATGGGCAACAAACTGATCCTCGTGGGCCTGGTAGAGCCGCAGACGGATGACCTGGTCGAGGCCTTCAATCAGTGGTACCTGGGCAACCACGTGGAAGACACCTATAACTGCCCGAACATCACGTCGGTGCGCTGCTTCAAGGCCGTGCGGGGGTTCCTGGGCGAGCCGCCCTCCGGGTACCTGACCATCTACGAGTTCGAAGGCGAGGACGCCGAGGAGGCGGAACGCATTCTCGGTCAGTATCAGTCCGATCCCGACGCCTGGCCCAAGCGCGAGCCGAACAACGGATCGATGAAGGTCGTGGGCGCAGGCTGGTACGCAGAGGAGATCGCCTTCGGCTGAGCCCGAGCGCGGCGACCGTAAAAATGCCCCATGTCCGCATCAACGGGGCCCGTCTGTGGTACGAGGTCCGAGGCTCCGGCGAGCCCCTGCTGCTGCATCATGGCTACACGGCGTCACGGGTCAACTGGCTGCCCGTGGCCGAGCGTCTGCAGGACCGCTATCAGGTCGTTCTCATGGAGTGCCGGGGTACCGGAGATAGCGAGCACACCGCTGAGGGATACAGCCTCGCCCAGTATGCGGCCGACGTCGTCGGCATGCTGGACCACCTCGACCTGGAACGGGTGACCTTTGCCGGCCACAGCATGGGCGGCGGCATCGGCTACCTGCTGGGCCTCGATCACGCTCACCGGCTGGATCGCCTGGTGCTCATGGCGCCCATTCCCGCCGCGGGCATCGCCGGCCTCGATCCGGACGCGCGGCAGAAGCGCCTGAAGCTGCGCCGCGACCAGAACCGCGATGCCCTGCTGGCAGAGTACCGGGCCGCCCGCTTTCGCCCGGACGTGGAAACCGACGACTGGATCGAGAGCCGCGTGGACCACGTGCTCGGCGTCAGCGACGGACACTACGAGGCGAGCGCGGAGTCCATGGTCGAGCTGGACGTGGGCCACCGACTGCCAGAGCTGGAGGTACCCACCCTCATGCTCGCCGGCGCAGCCGACGAGCTGCTGCGCGCAAACCTTCACGACTTCCTCGCCCTGCCCAACGCCACCCTGGAGGTGCTCTCCAGAGCAGGCCACGAGGTGGCCGTGCACGAGCCGGACGCCGTGGCCCGGGCCATCGACGCCTTCATGACCCACGGCCCCGTCACGGCCCGGCACATCAGGCAGCAAATGGAGGGGGAATCCAGATGAGCGCCCCTCCCACCCGTCGCAGATGGCAGGTAGCCGACGCCTTCGGCGACGGGAACATCGAGATCGCCGGTCTGGACTGGGGAGGCAGCGGGCCGCTGGCGCTGCTGCATCACGCCAACGGGTTCTGCGCCGCAACCTGGACGCTCGTTGCCAGAGGCCTTGCCGGCAGCCATCGGGTCATCGCCATCGATGCCCGGGGCCACGGCGACTCGGGAACACGCCCCATCCCCGAAGGATACCAGTGGGACTTCTTCGCCTCGGATCTCACCCAGGTGGCCAGGCAACTGCTCGAGGAAACAGGGCAGCCATCCGTCGAGTTCGGCATCGGCAGCTCCATGGGCGGCATCGTCACCGCCGCCTCGGAAGCACGCAACCCGGGGCTCTTCCAGCGCATAGCCATGCTGGACCCGCCGCTACATCCGCTACCCGAGCTGCGCGCCAGGCTCGGGCTCGGCGTCGCGGCGCCAAACGCGGACCTGGTGGCAATGACGAGAAAGAGAAAGACGATCTGGCCGTCCCGCGCGATCGCCCGGCAGGCGTGGCAGGACAAGCCGCTTTTCCGCGAATGGGTACCGGCCGCATTCGACGCCTACCTCGAAGAGGGGCTCGGCGACCGCCCGGATGGGACGGTGGCGCTGAAGTGCGACCCCGGCGTGGAAGCCGCTATCTTCGAAACCACGGGTTCTATGGACACCTTCGAGCTCGCCCCGCGTGTGAGCGCGCCCGTGCTGCTCGTCCGCGCCCTGCAGGGCCGGGCCCCCGGAGCCGCCTTCGAGCACCTCGCAGGCCTTCTGCCGCGCTGCACCTACAGGGAGGTGGACGCCGGACACCTGCTGCCCATGGAATCTCCCGAGCTGACACTGGCGCTGCTTGCCGAGTTCACCGAGGGCGGCTGAGCCGTCGGCAACCGCTTAGGCTCGGGCGCGTCAGCCAGCCTCGGCCGCGACCAGGCCCTGATCGGCCAGCAGCGCACGTACCGAGGCGTCCCGCCCCCGGAAACGCCGGTAGACGTCCCCCGCCGGGAGGCTTCCGCCAAGACCGAGGACGGTGTCCCGAAAGCGCCCGGCAATTTCTTTCATCGCCGCGCCGTCATCGAGCCCCGCCTCCTTGAAGGCCGCAAAGGCATCCGCCGCAAGGACCTCGGCCCACTTATAGGAGTAGTAGCCGGCCGCGTAGCCACCGGCGAAGAGATGACCGAAGGCAGGCAGCGTACTCTCGTCGTCGAGCCTCGGCGTGACGAGGGTGCTGTCGGCGATGTCCCGCTCGATCTCGAAGGGGCTCGCGCCGTCGTTGCTGCCCGCGACGCCGAATCTCTGGTGCAGGGTCATATCGACCTTGCCGAAAAAGAGCTGCCGCAGGGTGGCCGTCCCCACCATGAAGTTGCGGCTGTCGACGATCCGATCGAGCGTCTCGTCGTCCAGCGGCTCCCCGGTATCGAAGTGGGCGGTGAGATCGCGAAGAAAGGGTTTGTGCTCCATCCAGTACTCGTTGAACTGGCTGGCGAGCTCCACGGCGTCCCACTCGACGAGGTTCATGCCCGATGCGCCGCCATCCTCGATGGTCGTGAACATGTGCTGGGTGGCGTGGCCGAACTCGTGAAAGAGCGTGCGCACCTCGTCCAGCGACAGCAACGCCACCTTGCCCTCTGCCGGGGGGCGCGCGTTCATGACAAACAGGGCCACGGGCAGCGACGACGACTTACCAGGCGCGGCGAGCACCCGGCTGCGCGACACCACGGTGTTCATCCACGCGCCGCCGCGCTTCTCGCCAGGCCGGGCGTAGGGATCCACGTAAAAGCCAGCGATGACCTCGCCGGCCCCGATCACCTCGAAGAACTCGACCGCGGGATCCCAGACGGGCACCGCACCGGCCGCCACGCGACGCACCTCGACCTCGTATAGCCGACCAACCAGGGAAAACAGGCCGTCGAGAACGCGGGGAAGCTGAAAATACTCGCGCAGGCGCTCACCGTCGTAAGCGTAGAGCGACTCGCGCATCTTCTCGGACCAGAATGCCAGATCCCAGGGCGCGGGCTGCTCCCCTTCGTCGAGACCGCCCTCATCGCGCATGTACGCCTTGAGCGTTTCGAACTCGCGCTCCGCAGCGGGCCGCGCGGCTGCCTCCAGCTCGTTGAAAAGCTGCCAGACGGCGTCCGTGTCCGGTGCCATCTTGGCGTCCAGACTGCGGTCGGCATAGCACTCGAACCCCACGAGGGCGGACTGCTCCTGGCGAAGCCGGAGGATTTCCGTGAGCACGCACCGGTTGTCGAAGTCCCTGGATGTGCCACGGGCGCGAAACGCCCGGTAGAACCGCTCACGCAGCCCCCGATCCAGCGCGTGCTCCATGACGGCGACGAAGTTCACGCCGTTGACGACGAAGTGCCACGGACCGGAGGCGTCCGTAGCGCCGTCCTCCCCGTCTTCCCGGGCCTTGGCGGCTGCCAGCCCGAGGACGGCCGCGGGCACTCCGGCAACCTCTTCAGGCGCCTGCACTCGGACCCGCGACGCTTTCTCCTCTTTGACCAGGTTCACGGAGAAATCGTTGCCGAGCTCGGACAGGCGCTCCTGGATCTCCTTGAAGCGCTCCTTGGGGGGCCCTTCCAGATGCACGCCCGAACGTTCCATGGCCCTGATGGACTCCGTGACGATTCGCTGCCGAGCCTGGCTCAGTGCCGGCCAGTCGGGGCCGTCCCGCAACGCGACCAGACCCCCGTATACGCCCAGGCTCTGGCTCATCCGATTGAGCAGCGACACGTAGATGGGGCGAATCGCGTCGTAGGCCGCCTGGAGCTCGTCGGAGTACTTGACGCTGATCAGGTGGGTCACCGCGCCGATCACCTGACCGATGCGCGTCTGCAGGCGTTCCAGGGGCTCCATGAGCCCGGCCCAGGACGCCTCGACGTCGGTTTCCAATGCGGTGAAAGCTTCTTCGCTCTCATCGAGCAGGGCGCGAACGCCGGCCTCCACATGAGCCGCCGTGATGTTCTCCCATACGGGCAGGTGCCCGATGGATCCGTGCTGCCGGGTTTCCTCGATGACGGCCAGGCTGCGGGCAGCCGCGTCAGATGCCGATGTGTTCACGATGATCTCCTTGGCAAGCCTCTCGGGGCCGGCGTGCTTTGAGCAGCGAGGTTTGTCCACACGATGAGGCGGTTTCTCCCCTCGTCCGTCCGGCGGGTCCCGGCGAGGGGAAGCGCATTCTAAGGCGTCATTCTTCCCGGGTCAGCCGGCGGATCAGGTATCCGCCGGAGCGTTCGTCCATTTCCAGTTCCAGCAGGCCCCGGCTTTCCGCTTCCTCGAGGAGATCGCTGAACGAGCGGAAGCCGTAGAAACTCTCGTTGAACCCCGGGCGCCGCCGCTTGAGCGTCTGCTTCACCATGGAGCCCCAGAGTTTTTCCCGCTCGCCACGCTCGCCGTACAGCGCTTCAGCGGTCTCCAGCACCAGCGCGATCCCCTCATCGGTGTTGCCCTCTTCCGAGCGGGCGGGCTCGGCCCTCTTCGCCTCTTTGGCGTCCTTGCCGTCCATGGCGTCCGTGGCGTCCGTGGCGTCCTTTTTCTCAGGCGCCTTCTTTGCGGCCGGCTTCTTGCGTGGCTTGCGGGTCGCCTTCTGATGGCGAACCAGATCGTCGTAAAAGATGAACTCGTCGCAGTTGCCGATCAGGAGGTCCGACGTCGAGTTCTTCACGCCGATCCCGATGACGGTCTTCGCATTCTCCCTGAGCTTGCTGACCAGCGGCGAGAAATCGGAGTCGCCGCTGATGATCACGAACGTATCGATGTGTTCCTTGGTGTAGCAGAGATCCAGGGCGTCCACGACCATTCTGATGTCCGCCGAGTTTTTACCCGACTGGCGCGTGTGGGGAATCTCGATCAGCTCGAACGCCGCCTCGTGCATGACGGGCTTGAACTCCTTGTAGCGATCCCAGTCGCAATAGGCTTTCTTCATCACGATGCTGCCCTTGACCAGCAGGCGCTCGAGCACCAGCTGGATGTCGAACCTGGCGTACTTCGCATCACGCACGCCGAGGGCGACGTTCTCGAAGTCACAGAAGAGCGCAAGGTTTCGGTCTTCGTTTTCGCGGGCCATGAGGTATGCCGCAGCTGAGGTTGCGCCTACGTTAACGGGGCCGCGTGCGGCCGTCCACAAGCAAACGGTCACGCAAGGCGGCGACCAGGGGATCGCAGGGCTCAGATCGACGCAAGCGGAAGTGACAGCGCCTCCCCGACCCGACGGGGCCGCCCCCACTGGGCGTGATCGGGTTCACGATTTCGGGGCACAAGCGTCCGGATCGGCGAGGGCGCCGGTGCCTGCTGAGACACAGGTAACTGAATGGCCCAACCATTGCGGGAACCATTACGCAGGACCATGTTTGGCTGATCACATGCTCGAAGATCTTTTGTCCAAGCTGCCTCTTGAGCCCGTGCCGGTCATCGTCTGCGCGGGCATCGCCGTTGGCTGCCTGCTGCTCGGATGGATCTGCAAAGCCATCGGCGCCAATCGCAAGCTGGGTCAACTGCGCAAGGAGGCCCTCGAGGCCAAGCGTGCCGTGCCCCAGCTCGAGTCTTCCGTACACAATCGCGATCTGCAGATTGCCCGGTTCAAGCTTGAAGCCGAGGATCTGACCGCTCGCAACGAGGAGCTGTCCACTCAGCTCTCAACAACCAACAAGGAGCTGCGCAGCGCTCGCCGAGAAGCCCGAAACCTGAATACCGAGCTCAAGGCGATCAAGGGCCATCAGAGCAGCCTGGACAATGAAGTCATCGCCGGCTTCGAGGAAGAGGATCCGCTCGCCAGCGCCGACGACCAGCTCAAGGCCCGAATGGGCCGCGTCGAGTCGCTGTACGAGCGCGTCAAGGAAGCGGTGATCGAACGCGAAGATCGCATTCAGAAGCTCGAGGAGCAGCTGGCTCAAGCGCGCAACGGAAACGCGGCAGGCGGCGCCTTGCTGGATGACTCCGATCGGGATTGGACAGAATCGACCCAGGAACTAACCGAGAAGGTCAGCTCCCAGGAAGGGCTGATCGAATCCCTGCGAGCCCAGATCCGCAAAATGCAGACCGAGAAGGAAATGCTCGCTGACATGGCAAAGCGCCGCAGCGATAGCAACCGGGCCCTGAAAGAGGCCAGCGCCGAGGCCGAAGCCCATGTGCCCGTGCTGCGCGCCCGCCTCGAAGAGCGCGACAGAGCCATCGCGGAGAACGAGGCGGCCATCAGCGTGCTGCGCGACGAGGTGGACATGCTGCGCGCCCAAAACGCGGCCCTGGAGTTCGAGAGTTCCGGAAACGTCGCAGCGGACCAGCCTCCGGTGGAGGACATATTCGCCATTCGCAAGCTGCTCGAGGACGAGTTCGAAGCCCGCGAGGAGGCCTTCGAGAAAAGGCTGCGCGAGGCGGAGCAGGCCAAAGAGATCGCCGAGGCAGATCTTGCCCTCGCGCTCGCCGAGCAGAGCAAGCGGGTTGAGGAGGCGACTTCCCGCATCGAGAGCCTGGAAGCCGAGCTCGGCGAGCGCCGCGAATCCACGGACGTGTTCAAGAGCGTGGCCGAAGACAGAGAGCTCAAGCTTGCCACGCTGACCAACAGGGTGCGCGTGCTGCTCGCCGCCGTGAACGGCGATACCGCAACCGAGCACGAGCGGCTGGTGGAGCTCATCAGGCAGCTCGATCCCGGCCACGTGCAGGGACCGGTACCGGAAAGCTCCGGCACTTCCGATGCCAACGGACCTGCCCGGGCTGTGAAGCAGGCGCCCCCGCTGCCCATGCGCCGAGCGCCCAGGCGACCGCTGCGGGTGATCGAAACCCGTCCCGAGAGCCCCCCGGCACCGCGCGGCTCCCGCCGAGCCGAGGTTGGCCGGGTGCTGAGCGCGTTGCGTCCAGCTCGGTCGAGCGTCGTGCCGATGCGGCGACGTGGCCGCATGCGCCGCTAGCCGTCTCCCAGACCCTCTTCCCCATAGCGGCTCGCCGGTCCCCGGCCGCCGGGACCCAGACGCCCCTCTGACCCGAAGTGCCCGCGGCCTGGCACGAAGTTGACCTCCACCCGAATACCGTCGGGATCCTCGAACAACACGGAGTAGTATCCGGGAGCAAAGTGAGAGCCGTCCTCGGGAGGATGCACGACGTGCGCGTCCAGCTCGCCGGCAACGAACTCGTAGATGGCGTCAACGTCCTCCCGGGAGCGGGCCCGGAAACACAGATGATGAAGGCCCGGGCGATCCTGGTCGAATGCCCGGTCGCGCTTGTCCTCGGGGGCGCCCCTCACGAGGACGCCCGTGCGGCTGCCGATGCAGTAGACGATCTCTTCCGCCCGGATGAGCGTGCTCATCTCCAGAAAGTGACACAACCGCTCCCAGAACGGCACGCAGCGCGCTGGATCCCGAACCGTCAGCTGGATGTGCGCGATCCCGTTGACCTCCACCGTCATCAAGCTCCTCCTTCGCGACCGCCGTCGTCAGCGAATGGCGATGGGGTTGATGAACATCTGGACCGCACCCCGGACCTTCGCCTGGCCGAGCACAAAGAGAAACTCGTGGGCTTCGTCGCGGACGAGAGCGCCCGTGTTCATGGTCTCGAGAATGTAGATCCCGTTCTGCTGCAGAAGGATCAGGTGGCTGATGAAGGGTTCGTCCTCGCGCTCGGGCGGCAGAACGTCGAGCCCCCACGTGTCAGACCCGACGGCAACCACGTTCCTGCCGGCGAGGTAGCCGGCAACCGCTTTGGAAATTCCCGGGGCGGAGGCCGACCAGCCGGCTGGGTCCGTCTCGAGCATGGCGTCCGTCCACCCCGTATGAAACAGCACGACGTCACCCTCGCGAACGGGTGTGCCCTGCTTCTTCTCCACCGCGCGGACGTCGTCCACGCTGAACGTCTGTCCGCCAGCCAGATGCTCGACGCCGAAATGGGCCGTCATGTCCAGCACGATGCCCCGGGCAACGATGGGCGGAACCTTCTCGATTCCCAACTTGGTCAACCCGGCGATGTCGGAGAAGTCCCGGGCATGGTTGCAGTTGTAGTACATACCCTCGTCACCGGCGTGGCCCAGGCCGTCGAGCTGGGAACCGATACCGAACCAGCCCTGGAACACGTCGTCGTTGTAGGTCATGCGCGACAGAGGCCGGTTACCCTCCTGCTGCCCGGGCTGAACGATCTGCAGCGACAACGACCGCGGCGGGAACGCCGGCGTGTTGCCGTCCACCACGATGCCGAGGCTGTAGGTCTTCCCCGTCTTGATGAGCCGGGACGCCGCCAGCACCGACTGGGTCGTGATGAGATTGACGTTGCCGATCTCGTCATCGCTCCCCCAGCGCGAGGGCGTGCATTCGTCTTCCGCCCACCCCGCCGGAGCCAGGCTCAGCCATGCCAGCGCCACCAGCAATCGCGTGTTGTTCATCATCCCCCCTTTCGTTGACCGGCCTGAAATCCCACGCTGCGCACCGGCTCGGCTGACACCGCCACCGCCCCGGAGCATCGGCCACCTTAGCATCCGGTAAAGATCCCGGCGATCGATTCCGCAGAGCGGATCGGGAGAGCCCGGCGGCGACCGCCGGGCCGCCAAGCCATCGGGCGTAGGCGTCAGAACTCGACCTCTATGGCCCGGCACAGGAAGCGCATGAAGGGCGTCGCCCTCGCGTAAAGCTCCGCCACGACATCGACAAGCTGCGGCTGGCCAAGCTCGCCGGTTGCAACGTTCGCGCTGGCAATGAAGTCCTTGCGCCTGAGATCCTGCAGATGGGGCGCGTCCGGCGCGAAGCCTTTCGGCGGCCGCTTCAGCGACTCGCCCCCTAGCTCGAATGCCGCCTTGAAGGGGCGGGCGTCACGCGCCTTCTGCCAGTCCCCGGGCCGCTCGGCGATGAGCTCCCGCACGCGGGCAAGCGACGGCGCATCAGGACGCCACATGCCCGCGGCAACGAAGCATCCGGCGGTGTCGATGTGCAGATAGTAACCGGGCGCGTGAACGTCTTTGCCGAGCTCGTGACGGAACTGGATCCCGATGTTGGTCTTATACGGCGTCTTGTCTTTAGAGAAGCGGGTATCCCGATAGACGCGCATGAGCGACCCGCCCGTCCGCTTGGGGATCGCCACGAAATGGTCGGATATGGCGGCCAGCTTGGGGCCCATGGTGGCGATGAAATCCAGCGACGGGTCAAGAACGTCCCTCTCGTAGAGCGCCTTGTTCTCCCGGAACCAGTCCCGGTCGTTGTTGCGTTCCAGGGCCTTCAGAAACTTCAACGTCCGGGGCGGAAAACCCTGAAACTCAGGCATTGGCCCGATCCTCACCAATCATCGAGAAAGGATGGGAGCATACCCAGCTTCCGGCCCGAGCGTCATGCCGATGCGCGTGCAGGCGGGCTGGGAGGCGTGGCGGCAAAGAAGCACAGCGAACCCATGAACGACAGGCTGGCCAGCAGGGTGAACCCGCTGTGATAGTCGCCGGAAACGTCGGCCATGATGCCCGCGATGATCGGCCCGCCCGACATTCCCAGCATCACGATCAGAGACGAGAAGCCCATGATGGTGCCGAAAGAGGTGGGACCGAAATAATCGGCCCGCAGCGAGACCATGAGGGGCCCTCGGGTGCCCCAGGCAAGGCCGTGGAGCAGCGTGAACGCCAGCACGCCCACTATGGAGTCCGCGTAGGTGACGAGCAGGAGCCCGCCGGCATGAGCGAACATGCAGACCCCACAGATCAGGCGCTTGTTGAACAGATCGCCGAGATAGCCGCCGGAGAGCTGACCGAGAAGCTGAAAGGCGGTGAGCACGGCTACCACCATGCCCGCGGAGGACAGCGAGTAGCCCATGCCCTCGGTCAGATGAGGCACCAGGTGAACCATCATGGCCGAGACCGTGAGCAGGGCCAGCGCGTGACCGAAGGAGATCAGCCAGAACGAGCGCGTCCGCATGGCTTGTCTGGCCGTGAAGTCGCCGCCCAGGGAGAAGCGTCCCTCCGGACCGCCGCCGGAGGCCGCGTGCCCGTCTGCCAGCTCCCCCTGAGCCTCCGGTCGATGGCGCACCACCTGTACCAGAGGAAGGCCGACGACGAGCACCAGCAGGCCGGACACCACGGCGGTGGCGCGCCAGCCGAACGCCTCCAGCGCCCAGATGATCAGCGGCACCGAGAGCCCGCCGAGGGAGAAGCCGAGCTGGGATACCGCGATGGCCTTCGACCGGTGGCGACTGAACCAGTTGACGATGGCCACCATCAACGTGGCGAAACCTCCCAGGCTCGCGCCGAGCGCGATGAGCGCGAACGTCAGATAGAAGGTCAGCAGGGACTCCACCTGGCCGAACAGGATGAACCCGACCCCGAAGAGCACCGTGCCGATGGTGAGGATCGCGCGGGGACCGAATCGGTCCACCAGCCAGCCCTGGAGCGGTCCGAGGATGCCGCTCTCGATCCGGGTCAGGGCAAACGCCCCCGCAACCATGGCTTTGCTCCACCCGAAATCCTGCTGAAGGAGCACCATGTAAGCCCCGTAGGACTGCATCCAAAGCACGGCGGCCAGCCATTGGACACCGCTGCTGGCCAGCACGATCCACCAGCCATAGAAAACCTGTCCCTGAGGCCGCACGATGCGGTCAAGTTCCTGCCAGACGCCTGCCATGGGAAAAGATGATACGCCATTGGTCGGCCATCCATGACGTCGCAGGAAGCTAAGGTTGCGCGGACCCCTCCTAGGTCGCTTTCACGAGCGGCACGAATGCCACCGGCAGGACGTCCTCCGTGTGGACGTCGCCGTCGGGATCGCGGGTAATCCGCCTGAGCATCTGGTTGAACCCGGCGTCCACCGGAATCACGAGGGCCGCGCCGGGCTTGAGCTGATCGATCAATGCCGGCGGAACTTCCGGAGCACCGGCGGTCACCACGATGCCGTCGTAGGGCGCGTGGTCCGGCCAGCCCAGATTGCCATCGCCCTCCCGGGTGACCACGTTGTCGTATCCCAGCCGGGCCAGCCGCTCGGCGGCGCTGGCGGCGAGCTGGGGAACCACCTCCAGGGAGTAGACGCGGCTGACCAGGGTGCTCAGCACCGCCGCCTGGTATCCGCTCCCCGTGCCGACTTCCAGCATCACGTCGCCGGGCTCCGGATCCAGCAGATCGGTCATGAGGGCGACGACGTATGGCTGCGAGATCGTCTGGAAGTGTCCGATGGGCAGCGGCACGTTGGCGTAGGCGGCGTAGGCTTCCTCCGGAGGCACGAACTCTTCCCGCGGCACGGCACGCATGGCTTCGAGCACGGCGGGTCGCAGCTTCGAGCGGCCCGTGTAATCGGCGGTATCCGCCACTTCACTCTCGATCAGCGCAACGAGCGCGTCGCGCTCGTCCCCACGTTCGGAAGATCCCCCTGCCATCGCTTCTGATCACCCCGCCGGCATCGCCCTTGCCTCGAGTTTACCCGAGCCCGCGCACCGGGCCATTGAGGGACTCCGAAAAAAGGCGGGCATCCCTGGGCAGGGTGACCGGGCGGCGGCGTGCTTCTAGAATCTCTCTTCGCCGTGCGGTTTAGCCCCGCACCCACCGGAAACACACTGACGAAATAGACATGCCAAAAGACAACGCCGATCAGATCGAATTCTGGAACGGGCCCACAGCCAGCAACTGGGTGGCCGCAGAGGAACGCATGGACGAGCTGCTGGCCCCCATTACCACCGCCATACTCCAGGCCGCGGCCGTGAGCCCCGGCGAGGCCGTCCTGGACGTCGGGTGCGGTTGCGGCGCCACGTCGAGGGCCATGGCAGCGGTCGGAGCTCGGGTGACCGGTGTGGACGTATCCGCGCCCATGCTCGCCCGGGCACGACAACGCGCCGACGACGAGTCCTTGAGCTTCATCGAAGCGGATGCCCAGAGCCACCCCTTCGATCCCGGTTTCGATCTCCTGTTCTCCCGGTTCGGGGTGATGTTCTTCGCCGATCCGGTAGCGGCTTTCGCCAACCTGCGGGGCGCGCTGAACCCCGGGGGGCGCCTGTGTTTCATCTGCTGGCGGGCCCCTGCGGAGAATCCCTGGCTGAGCATCGGCATGGCCGCCGCGCAGCCCTTCCTGCCGCCGGCGGAGACGCCCGACCCCCGAGCGCCGGGGCCGTTTGCCTTCGCCGATCCGGATTATCTGGCTTCGGTGCTGGCCGATGCCGGGTTCGAAGACGTGGCCATCACACCCCACAATCCCGAGATGCGCCTGGGTGCAGACCTGACAGAGGCCATGGAGTTCGTGACAGGGGTCGGACCGTTGAGCAACGTCCTCAAGGAGCTGGCTGCGGATCTGCGGGAGGCCGCGCTGGCCGCCGTGCGGGAGGCTTTGGCGCCCTTCGCCGGCCCCTCAGGCGTCCTGCTGGGGGGCGCGTGCTGGATCGCCCAAGGGCGTCGGGGCGCCTGAACGGCGGGCGGGTCGCCCGCCGGGATCAGCCGATGAGGTCGTCGAGCCTGGTGAAGGTCCGGCTCTCGTCGGGCATGGGATACTTCAGCCCCGTGGCGCAGTTGAAGAGAACGACCTCGTCCTCGGCGCCGACCAGGCCCGCCTCCAGGGCCTGGCGCCAGGCGACGTAGGTTGCAGCGCCCTCGGGGCAGAGCAGCAGACCCTCCTGCGCCGCAATGCGCCGCTGGGCAGCGAGGAGGTCTGCATCGCTCACCGCCAGGGCAGCGCCCCCGGACTCGCGCACGGCGCGCAGAATGAGAAAGTCGCCCACGGCGGCGGGCACCCGGATACCGGCTGCCGCCGTGTGCGCGTTCTCCCACAGCTCGGCATGCTCGTCGCCGCGCTCGAACGCGCGAACGATGGGGGCACAGCCTTCGGCCTGCACGGCAAACATCTGCGGTCGCTCCGGCCCGATCCAGCCAATAGCCTCGAGCTCGGCGAACGCTTTCCACATGCCGATCAGACCGGTTCCACCGCCGGTCGGGTAGAAGATGGCCTTGGGCAGGCGCCAGCCGAGCTGCTCGGCGAGCTCTATGCCCATCGTCTTCTTACCCTCGATCCGGTAGGGCTCTTTCAGGGTGGAAAGATCGAACCAACCGGTACGTCCGGCCGCCTCGCCCACGATGCGCCCGCAGTCGTTGATGAGCCCGTCCACGCGCCATACCTCCGCGCCCTGCATCGCGATCTCGCGCACGTTGATCTCCGGGGTATCCGAGGGACACAGCACGGTGGCCCGGAGGCCGGCCCTCGCCGCATAGGCCGCAAGTGCCGCCCCGGCGTTACCGTTGGTGGGCATGGCCAGGTGGGAAAGACCCAGCTCCCTGGCCATGGCCACGGCCAGAGCGAGGCCTCTTGCCTTGAACGAACCGGTGGGCAGTCGGCCCTCATCCTTGACCCAGACGCTGCCGCCGGCAGGGCCGGCAATCGGGATCATGGGGGTGACGACTTCTCCCAGGGAGACCACGTTCTCCGTGCGACGCACGGGCAGAAACTCCCGGTAACGCCAGAAGCCGCCCTGGCGGCCGGCGATGTCCGCCTTGCCCACCGCTCTCGAAAGACCCGTCAGGTCGTATCTGACGAGCAGCGGTCGCCCCGCAGCAGAGAGGCCGTGGACCTGATCGGCCGGGTAGTGCTCCCCGGTAAGCGAGCACTCGAGATGGGTAACGAAGGTCTGCAAAGCGGTTTAGGACTGGGGTTGGGCGAGCCCGCTCTCGCAGCCAGGCTCGCCGGCTATTTCGGCCGCCAGCTCTGACCTTCGAGCTTGACGTAGTGACCGGGGGCGGTGCGCTGAATGGCCTTCTGGCCGGCAAGCAGCTCCACGTCCTTGACGTCGATGCCGTTGGTTTGAGCGATGCGCTGATACTCCGCGCGCCGCTTGGCATTGACATCGGAGACGAGGGCCCTGACTTCAGGCGTGGCGGACGAGACGATACCCAGGTAACCGTCGTGCTGCTCTCCGACCAGACCCTGTGCTTTTGCCGCATCCAGGCCCATGGCCGCAACGGCCACTGCCGAGAAGACCAGCGCGAGCATGAAAACGATTTGCCGAAAGATTGGTTTCATATTCATCGCGTCGCCTTAAAAGAGATCACTGTCTTCGCCGAACAGGTCATTCAGCTCTTTGTCCACTCTCACGAGAATCTCGTGCTTGATGTTGACGTTAAGGTTGATGGTGATGGGCTCATCCGTTGCGACCTTCACCGTCGGGGTGCATCCCGCAGCGGCGAGAACGGCGAGAGCAAGGGCGAGCGCGAGCAGCATCCCTGAGGCGGCCGTACGCGGCCTGACCGGTGGGATCCGGCGGCAGGAAACCGGCAATTCGAACGAGTTACTCATCATCAAAGAGTACCTGGCGCACTGTGAACCGGAGCTGAACATTACCCAGCGCCGACACCCCCCGCAAGCTCACCTTTGCAGAACCTCTTCCAGGCGTCGCTGGAACTCTTCGGAAATGCGCAGGGATTTGAGCAGGGCCGGAATGTTCTCCGAGATGTTCAGGTTGTAGTGATAGGGCCGCTCGAATTCCGGACTGCGCCCTTCCAACCGAACCCCGAGCAGGAGGTCGCCGCTCGGCTGGAGATCGACATGCGCATCGAGCACCTCGAATCGGAAATCCACCAGCGGCGCGAGAGCGAACCCGCCGACCTGCTGGCCGAGCGCTTCGGCCGCCTTCCCCGCATCCGGATAGCGCAGAACGCCCCCGGGCGCCCGAGCGAGGAAACGTCCGTTCGTGATCCTGGTGCCGCCCTCGAGGAGCTCGACAGGCAGCTCGCCATCGAGAATGCCCGATCCGGTCACCGACTCTCCTTCCAGAGCCAGCACGTCGGCTAGCTCGATCCCGGTTGCGATCACCAGAAAAGCGGCGGTGGCGTCGTTCATGTCGTAGGCCAGTCGGTCGATGAAGAGCTCCCCGCCAAGCGCTCTGCCCCGAACCGCGCTGAGCAGCGCCGTAGCCGGCGTCAGCTCCGCAGCAAACCGCAGATCACGCAGAGGAAAGCCGGGGTCTGCAACCGCCACGCTCAGCGTATCGGCCGTAGCCTGCCAGCCGTCTTCGCGCAGCTTCACCCGGGCCTCACCGGCAATGCCTGCCGCCACCACTTCGCCGTAGTGGGATTGAACGCCTTCGAGGGTCACGACCACGTCGCCCGACAGCGCCCCGTCACCGAGGGTCAGGCTGCCCGTCACTGCGACGTTTCCCGCGTCGACGTCGTAAGGCTGATCCCAGCCAGCAAGGAACGTGGCCAGCAGCGGCGCTCTCAGCCGCTGGCGAGCCGATAGCTCGACGACCATGGTCGACGACTCGGCGTCCGCACGAATCTGCCCAGAGGCGGAGAGCTGGAGGGCGGGGACCGTTGCCGCAAACGCGCCCCGCGCGCCGCCGGGGTCCATGGCGAGGGAATCGATGCGAAGGTCGACGTAGGGAGCAAGTGCGAAGTTCTCCCAGCGCGCGGCATCCGCAGCCAGCGCGGCGCGAACCGGGCTCCCCAGGGTGAGCGTCATTGGTTCGATCCCGACTTCGAGCGCAAGGCCGTCGAGGGTATCCAGACGGATACCCTCGAGACTCCAAGACGCACCCGAAACGGCGGCACCGGTCACCACCATGCCCGGGTCGATGGACAGCTTCGCGCCGGATCTGTCCAACCCGGCCGACAGGGTTCCACGCGCCGCAACGTCATGGGGCAGGTCAGCTTCGAGCTGCCAGGCGCCGGAGACACGGACGAGCTCGGCAGCCTCGTCTTCAGGCCAGGGGCCCTCCGCTTCGGCCACCGCGAAGCCTCCGCGCCAAGCCCCGCCGTCCACGCGCGCCTGCAGCCCGGATCCCAACCGCCAGCCATTCTCGCTAAGCTCGATGGGGCCCCGGCCTTCCAGGGTGACGGCGAGTTCGCCATCCTCAACGGGCAGCTCCAGATTCCAGGCAATAACCGCCTCGCCCGCCAGACGCCGAGCATCGGCCGAGACAGCCAGGGAGTTGGCCGGTCGCTCTAGCTGCTGGATGGCCAGGCCAACCGAGCCCGCGGCATCTGCGCGCATGGAAAGCCGGAGCGCGCCAAGGGGCTCGACGCCGCTCACCTCGCCTGCCAGGCTGGCTGCCGCTGGCGTGAATCCAAACGTACCGGCAAAGACGAGCTCTCCCGTGCGCAAACGGACCTCATCCACCTGAACGCTCTCCACCGGCAGTTCCTGCCAGGCGTCCAGGAACAGGCCCGGCAGCACAACGATCTGCTCTCCAAGCGCCCCGGGTTCCGCATCGCCGCTGGAGTCCTCGACGTACACCGTCAGCAGCGCAGCGCCCACGAACGCCAGCCTTCGCTCCCGGACGCCCGACCAGTTATAAGCGACGGACAGTTGCTCGGCCCGCAGCTCATTGCCCTGCATGCTCGCGACGAGCCGATCCACGGCAATTTCACCCCAGCGCGGAAATCGCACGTCCAGCTCCCGCACCTCGATGCCGACAGCGGCCGCCTCGCGCAGGGCCAGCGTCTCGGCCAGCCAGGGCAGCGACGCGTAAGCGCCTGCCAGCAGGCCGGCCAGAAGAATCACGATTGCCAGGAGCCACTTCACCTACCCGGCCCCTTCGTAGCGCCCATGACGGGAAATCTCCTTGTGCAGCATCCGGCGCACCCAACCATAGGCCAGGCCGCCGAACAAGCAGTTGCAGACGGCCGCCGCGGCAAAGATTCCCGCATAGCCGAAGAGCGTTTCCATGATCAAAGCCATTGGTATGTAGAGAACGATCATTCGCAACAGCGAAAGCACCAGGGTGGGCATGGGCTTGCCCAACGCGATGAAGGTCGAGCTCGCCACCATGCCCACACCGAGAAGGCCGTAGGTAGCTGGAAGCAACAACAGGTAGAGGTAGGTTGCATCGACGACGGCCGGGTCCTGGTTGATGAAGCCCACGATGGGCCGGCCGAAACCGGCGAGGAGGGCGAAAGCCAGCAGTGACCACAGGAAGCTGAAGCGGAACCCCAGGGATTGCGCCCGGTAGATGCGCTCGTAGCGGCGAGCACCCCAGTTCTGGCCAATCACCGGTCCCGTGCTGGCAGCCAGGGCCATGATGATCATGGTAGCCAGGGACTCGATGCGCGAGGCGACGCCAAACCCGCCCACCACCTCGTGCCCGTAGTCGGCCAGCAGGGCCACCACCACGCCCATGGAGACCGGGCCGATGAGGTTGCCGACCATGGACGGCAGGCCGATCTTAAGAACTTCCCCCCAGGACTCGCGACGCGAAGACCAGGGCTCACGGGCGAACGACAACAGGTTCATGCGCTGCATCACCCTGACCGTGTAGCCGAACATGGCGAGCCGAGACAGCACGAATGACCAAGCCGCCCCGGTGATTCCCAGCCCGTCCGCCACGCCGGGGATACCGAAGATCAGCGGCGGCGCGATGAGCACCTGAAGGCCGGCACCCGCGGCCATGATGACGCCCGGCAGGCGCGCGCTGCCCACCGCGCGCATGATGTTGGTGGCAACCATGGGCAGCGCAAAAGCCGGCAGGCCGAGAAACCACACCGTCATGTAGCGCACCGACAGAGGCAGGATGTCGGACCCTGCGCCCAGCACCCTGAAGAGCGGCTCGACGAAAAGCATCCCGAGCAGGGTGAGGCTCAATACCAGCATGGCGACCAGGTAGAGCGCGTTCGTCGACAGGCGCCGCACCCGTTCCATGTCGCCCGCCCCCACCACCCGGGCGATGATGGACGCCGCCCCGACCCCGATTCCCATGGAGACCGTCGCCATGGCCAGGACCACGGGAAAGGAGAAGCTCACCGCCGCCAGCTCCCGGGTGCCGATCCAGCCGACGTAGACCGTATCGATCATCGACGCGAGGATCATCGACGAGATCCCGAGGAACATGGGGATCGTCAGGTTGACCAGGTGGCGGGATACGGGGCCCGCGGACAGGTCAACGCCCGAGCTCACGAATCCGGTCTCATCCGCTAGACGCCCGCGGCTTTCAGAAACGCATCAATCCTGTCGAGCTCGTCATCGCACCGGTACAGCTGCTGACGCTCGCGGTCGACGACGGCGCGAAAGAGTTTGAGGCGCATCCGATCGGGGTCGCTGATGGCATCACGAGACGACTGAACGAGCAGATCGACCAGCCGGTCCGCGGCGTTGAGCCTGCCCCAGAGGTAATCGTGCTCGCGATAGGCCCGGTTGAAGAAACCGAGAAAACCCATGAACTGGCGCGACTTCAGTCCTTTGAAGACCGACCTGAGCGTCGGCGCGTCCTCCGGGCTGATCCTCTCCACGCTGATGGGCGTGAGCGGGTCGGGGCCGCCCTCCAGGGACGCCGGCGACATGAGCAGCACGTCGAAAACCGGAAAGCCGACGTAATCCGTGAGCATCTGGTCGCGCAGCCGGTCGTCGGTAAGCCGGTCGAGGAAGGTGCAGATCAGGGCATCGAACTCGCGGTCGAACGACTGCAGCCCCAGCGCGCCGAATATGTCCTTGAGTAGATCCCTGGCCTCGTCCGGCTCGAGCGGCAGGTTCCGGGCGGCCACCGCGAGCTTTTCGATCAGCGGGCCGTCGAGGTATTGGGATCGCCGCAGTCGATGCAGGCGCTCGAGGAACCCGTAGGCGTCGTTCTTGAAGCTATCCAGCGCGTCGGTGGACGCTTCATCCAGCTCCGTGACGTCCTCGTGCTGATTGATCCGCCGGATGACGAACTGCAGGCGCCGGATGCGGTAGGTGACGTCGAATCGGTCGAGGAACGTTTCCTGCATGTTGTCGCGCCGGCCGGCATCCCCGGACTCTGCCCCCTGCCACGAGCGCGATATGGACTCGCTCATGCCATCCCGCGTTCGCTCGTCGTTGGGGTTCTCGGCAAGCACCGCCCACTCGTCGACGAGCGCATCGGTCAGCCGCCAGACGCGCCGCTGCACGTAGGCGTGATAGGCAATGCTCATGTCCTCCTCGGCGCGCTCCAAAATAGCCGTCCGCAGGTAGGTGATCAGATCTGCCGTCATCTCCTGGCGCCTGGCCACGTCCTGCAGCTCGCGGACCAGGGTATTGATCTCGGCCGCATTGGATTCGACGATGCGCCGGTTGATGCGCACCCGCTTGTCCTGGGACACGATGGCCTGGAGATCGTCTACGATGGGCTGGTTGCGGGGAATCGAGGAGAGCGCCGCGCGGATCGTGCGGAGGTATCCCAGGTTACGCTCCGGGCTCACGACGTCCACGGCGCTCGGATCGGGCTCGATGTAGACGATGCAGCGTTCGACGAGCCGATCGGCCGGACGGTGACCGAGGGCTTCCAGGGCCACCTCGAAAGGCTTGTTGTTGACGATGCCGCCGTCCACGAAGTATCGGTCCGCCGGGTCGAAAAGACGCGCCGCCGGCGTGCCGTCCCGGACGAACACGTTGTAGTGCAGGAATTTCTCCTCCAGCGGCCAGCTCAAGTGCCGCTCGGCGAGCACGCGCTTGAGCTCGGAGTGATGAAACGGCTCGAAAGCCCCCGCATAGGACGAGCTGGCCCGGGCCGCCCAGACTAGGCCCGGCAGGTTGGCGTCGTCCAAGTCGCTGAGCCGGCGGCCGGCCTCGGTTTCCATGTGGGTGAATCGGCAGTAGGCACCGTGCTCCCGCTCACTGGCCATCAGCTCGTCGTGAAGGCGGATGCTGCGGGGATAGCCGACCAGGTCCGTGATGCTCGTGTACACGTCCAAACGCTGACCGGCGGGCAGCAGGCTGCTCCCTGGGAGCCGGGTCTTGAGCATGGCCTCCAGAGAGTTGAAGAAGATGTGGCTCAACCGGGCCCCCGACAACGGCGGCTGGAACCAGGAGGAGCGCACGACGCGGGCGAGCTTCTCGCGGGTTTCCGGGCTGGCACCGACGTCCCTCGGAAGCCAGAAGAACAGGAGCCGGAGAATCGGGTAAAGCCACCACTTCTGCCAGGGCGACGTCTCTCTGCCCATGTACTCCACGTCCGCATCGGACAGCCAGGTTCCCGTCTGGGAATCAAGCGACGCATCATCGACGATGGCCTTGGCCAGCATCACCGAGTTGATGGCGCCCGCCGACGCGCCGGCGATGACGTCCAGAACCACCCGGAAGTGACTGCGCCCATTTATCTCCTTGAGAATCTCGAAATAGACGGCCTCGGTATCTGCCTGGCGGTTGTCGGGACCCTCGGCATACGAAGCGTATCGGGCACGGCCGATGCCCATCTGGTGAAAAACCTTGGAGGCGCGGACGAGCTTGAGCATCTCCTTGGTGACCCCATGCATGTAGACGGCGAGGGAAGCCCCGCCATATATCACCACCGCGAGCCGTAGTTCTTTCTTCGACATGGTTAGCCATTATAGTGGCGCGAACTGCCCAACGGAGTACGACCCATGTCCCGAATCCAGATCATCGCCCTGCTGTGCTGCGCAATGCTGCTCGCCGCCCCCACCATCGGCCGTCCCCAGGTGGAAGGAATTCATGTGAGCGGTCGGGGCGAGGTGCTCGTGACCCCGGACATGGCCCGGGTCACCCTTCGCGTCACCCGCGACGGGCAGGACGCCGTCGAGCTCAAAAAAGAGCTGGACGACGTGACACGCAAGGTGCTGTCCCTGACGCGCTCTCTGAAGATCGAGGGTGAGGACGTGACCGCGGCGGTGGTCAACATCCAACCTCGCTACCGCCGTGGGGGCGGCCAGAGCGTCATCGACGGGGTCACCGCATCCCGCACCATCGCGGTGGTATTGCGCGATCTCGACCGTTACGGCCAGCTCATGAACGGCGCTCTGGAAGTGGGGGTGAACTCGGTAAGCGGTACCCAGCTCGACTCCAGCGACCGGGCGGCAGAGGAAGAGCAAGCCCTGGAGCGGGCGATGCAGGACGCGCGCGCCGCGGCTGCTCGCGTCGCCGACGGTTTTGGCGTCTCCGTGGGCAGGCTGCTGGATGTGCACGTGGGCCAGCCTCCCGTCCAGCCCATGCGCGGCGTGATGATGGAGGCGGCGGCAGCCGGAGACGACTTCAGCCCGGGACAGCTGGTCATCTCCCGCCAGCTGCAGGCCACATTCGCCATCGAAACCCGTTGACTTCTGCGCGGCGGCCAAAGACTCCGTATGGACCTCTCTGGAGAACGGCTCCGAATGCGGGCAGTATAGCCCCGGGAAAGTGGAGGACCGGATCTTGAACCACAGGAATATAGTGGCCGCCATCGGCTGCCTGGCCCTGGTCGCGTGCGGCGAAGCGCCCATCGACGACGCGGCCCCCACAGCGCGGCCGGTGAAGACGATGATCGTCGAGTCTCCCGCCGGCAGCGGCGTTCGCAACTTCCCCGGCCGAATCGATTCGGCGAACAGGGCGGACCTGGCCTTTCGCGTACCGGGCACGGTAGCCAGGCTCGCGGCCTCGGAAGGCGCGCCCGTCAATCGGGGACAGGAGCTCGCGCGCCTGGACCAGACCGACTACGAGATCGCGCTGCGTGACCGCCAGGCCACCTGGGACCGGGCCAGCAAGGACTACGAGCGCTCCAAGGATCTGGTGGACAAAGGGGCCATCTCCCGGCGCGACTTCGACCGGGTGGAGGCCAACTTCAAGAGCGCCGATGCGGCGCTGGCCCAGGCAAAGCAGAACCTCGAGTACACCACCCTGCGCGCACCCTTCGACGGCAACGTGGCCAGACGGCATGTGGATGCCTTCGAGGAGATCAACGCCGGCCAGACCGTCTACTCCGTGATCGACCAATCCGTGCTGGAAGTGAAAATCGACATCCCGGAAAACGTCATCATGATGCTGTCATCGCGCGGGTCCGAGCCCGAGGAACAGGCCGGCAAAATCCCGGTATGGGCCGCCTTCGACATGGCCCCGGAGCGCCGCTTTCCTCTGACGGTAAAGGAGTACGCCACACGCGCCGACGCTCAGACACAGACCTTCGAGGTGACGTTCGCCCTGCCGGCACCTGACGACGTCAGGGTTCTGCCCGGGATGACGGCCAGCGTCACCATGGATCTGTCCCGGGCCATGGACGTGGACTCCGTCTACTACCTTCCCGTCACGGCCGTAACCGGCAGCGAGGGCTTGACCCCAAGAGTCTGGGCCGTGGATGAAGACACCATGACCGTGCGCGAGCAGCCGATCGTGCTGGGGCGCCTGGTGGGGTCCAGCGTCGAGGTCACCGAGGGCCTGGAGCCCGGCATGCGCATCGTTACCGCCGGAGCCGCCTACCTGGCGGATGGCATGGCGGTAACGCTGCTGGCCCACAGCGAGCAGGCCGAGCCGCGGGAAGAAGACCTGCCGCGCCCGAGCTGACGGCTCGCGCGGCGCTAACGGACAACAACAACGATGAACATCGGCTCATACTCCGTCGAGAACAAGGTCATCTCCTGGCTGCTGGTCATCATTCTGGTGGCCGGCGGAATCTACGGCTTCAACGAGATGGGGAAGCTGGAGGATCCGAACTTCACCATCAAGCAGGCGAAGATCATCACCCTGTATCCCGGGGCTACGGCTCAGGAAGTGCAGGACGAGGTGACCTACCACATCGAGGAAGCGCTGCAGCTTATGGGCCAGCTCAAGCGCATCAAGATGTCCATCTCCCGACCGGGCATGTCCGATCTCGCCATCGAATTCAAGGACGAGTACAAGGCCGACGACTTCCCGGACATTTACGACGAGCTGCGCCGCAAGCTGCAGGACATGCACGGCAAGCTGCCGCCCGGCGTGCAGGGGCCACGCGTCATCGACGACTTCGGCGACGTCTACGGCATCTACGCGGCGCTGACCGGCGACGGCTATACGTATCGTGACCTGAAGGACGCCGCCGACGAGCTCAAGAAGCAGCTCGTGCTGGTACCCGGCGTGAGGAAGATCGTCATCGGCGGCGGCCAGCGCGAGGTGGTCTACATCGAGATCTCACGAACGCGGATCAGCGAGCTCGGCATACCGCTGGAGCAGATCGCCAACATCCTGCAGTCCCAGAACATGGTCACGGACGCGGGACGGGTTCGGGTCGGACCCGACTACGTCCGCATTCATCCCACCGGCGAGTTCACGTCCGTCCAGGCCATTGGCGACGTGCTCATCGGTTCGAACGAGCGTCGTCTGATTTTCCTCAAAGACATCGCGACCATTCACCGGGCCTACGAGGAGGTTGCAAACAAGCTCATCTTCTTCAACGGTAAGCCGGCGCTGACTCTGGGCGTGTCCATCCAGGCCGGCGAGAACGTGGTCGCCGTGGGCGAGGCCGTGAGAAAGCGATTCGGGCAGCTGGCGAGCACGATACCCATCGGCATGGATATCAAAGTCATCTACAACCAGCCCGAGGAAGTGCAGAAGTCGGTATCCGGCTTCATCGTCAGCGTCGGGCAGGCGATCGCCATCGTGATCGCCGTGCTGCTGGTCTTCATGGGGCTGCGCACCGGCATCATCATCGGCGCCGTGCTGCTGATCACCGTCTCCGGCACGTTGCTCTTCATGCAGCTCTACGGCATCGAGCTGCAGCGGATTTCCCTGGGCGCCCTGGTGATCGCGCTGGGCATGCTGGTGGACAACGCCATCGTGGTAGCGGAAGGCATGCTCGTTCGCATCCAGGCCGGCATGAACCCCACCAAGGCCGCCGAGGAAACGGTCGGCAAGACCATGTGGCCGCTGCTCGGCGGCACCATCATCGGCATCCTCGCGTTTTCCGCCATCGGCCTGTCGACAGACAACACGGGCGAGTTCGCAAGCTCCCTGTTCTACGTGATCCTGATCTCCCTGACGCTGTCCTGGGTGACGGCGGTCAGCACGACGCCCCTCCTGTGCGCCATGTTCTTGAAGCCGGATCCCGATGCCGATCCTGATGCGAACCCCTATGACAAGGGTTTCTTCAGAACCTTCCGCGGCGCGCTGAAGGTGGTCATCCGCCTGCGGGTGCTCGCGGTGGCCGTGGTGGTCGGTCTGTTCGTGCTGGCGGGTTTCGGCTTCGGGTACATCAAGAACGCCTTCTTCCCGAACTCGAACACGCCCATGTTCTTCGTCGACATCTGGGAACCCGAGGGCACCGACATACGCGTCACCCGACGCGACGCCCAGGCAATCTCGGAATTCTTGAGAGCCCAGGAAGGCGTGCGATCCACGGTCGCCCTGATCGGCGGCGGCGACGCCCGGTTTGCGCTGACCTACGAGCCCAAGGAATCCAGCCCCGCCTACGCCCAGATCATCGTGCAGACCGAGACCCTGGAGCAGATCTCGAAAATCTGGCCGGCGGTAGAGGCCCACTTGCAGGAGCACTACCCGCACCTGGATCCCATCATCAAGGCCTTTCGAATCGGCCCGGGGCGCGACGGCAAGATCGAGGCGCGATTCCATGGCCCGGATCCTGCGGTGTTGCGCTCCCTGGCCGAGCGGGCGAAAGCCATCATGCGCGAGGATCCGGGGGCCAAGGAGATCAACGACGACTGGCGGCAGCCCGTCATGCTGGTGCGCCCGGTGTTCAACGAGCGGGTCGCGAGGCAGCTCGGCGTCACGCGGGAGAACGTCGCCACCGCGCTCAAGTCCGCCTACGAAGGGACGGACGTGGGCGTCTACCGGGACGGCATCCGCATGCTGCCGATCAAGCTTCGCCCGCCGGCGGAAGAACGCGCCGACGTGGCGAACATCCAGGACATCCGGGTATGGAGCCCGGCGCTGCAGACGGCGGTTCCCATCGCTCAGGTAGTGAACTCGTTCGAGACCGTGTTCGAGAACACGATCCTGCGCGGCCGAAACCGCATCCAGACCATCATCGCCGCCTGCAACCCCACGGGGGAGCTGGCCACGCCGCTGTTCGAGCGGCTCAAGCCCCGGATCGAAGACATCGAGCTGCCGCCGGGCTACGAGCTGTCCTGGGGCGGCGAGTACGAGGACTCGGCCAACGCCCAGGCCGGCCTCGCCCGGGTGCTGCCCGCGGGCTTCATCCTCATGATCCTCACCAGCATCCTGCTGTTCGGTAAAGTCCGCCAGCCGCTGATCATCTGGCTCACGGTGCCGCTCGCCATCATCGGCATCACCGCAGGGCTCCTCGGTTTCGACGGCGCGTTCGACTTCATGTCACTGCTCGGCGCGCTGAGCCTCATCGGGCTCCTCATCAAGAACGCCATCGTGCTGATCGAGGAGATCGACCAGCAGATCGCAGACGGCAAAGAGCACCTGACCGCCATCCTGGACTCCACGGTGAGCCGTCTGCGTCCGGTGGTGATGGCGGCGTCCACGACCATCCTCGGCCTGATCCCGCTCCTGCAGGACGTTTTCTTCGTCAACATGTCCATCACCATCATGGCCGGGCTCGGGTTCGCGACGTTCCTGACACTGCTCTTCGTACCCGTGCTGTACTCGCTGTTCTTCAAGGTCGCTTACCGTGAAGACGCTTGAGATCGCTGGAGGAAACATGCGCGCAATTCTGGTCACCGTGGGGCTGCTTCTGGTGGCCGGCTGCGCGACCCAGACCACGGTGGTTCGGGCCGATTTCACCCAGGGCGAGGGCGCCTACGTCGTGGGGTACAGCGGGGATCCGGTGATCCGGACGCGCATGGAAGAGCAGCTGGTCAACGATCTCAGGGCACGGGAGATGATCGCGTTTGCCAGCCACACCGACATTCCGGACATTACCGCGAGCAGCCGCTACGAGCTCATCGCGGCAGCCCGCAAGCGTGGTGTGATCAGCGTCATCGTGATCAACCAGGTCTCAGGCGACGCTTCCGACAGCGTCGTCCAGAACCCCGAGCGGATCTCACCCACGCATCCGGACCTGCAGGCATTCTACGACTATTCCCTTGGCCGGCAGCCGGTCGTCGAGCCGGGCCAGCAGGTTTTTGCCGAGGTCAACCTGTTCGTCCTGGACGGGGATGAGGCCAGCCTGTTCTGGAGCGGGACCACCTGGTCTTTCCAGGCCGACGGTCAGGGCACCGCCATTCGCGGCATCAGCGAAACCATCGCCGATCAGCTGCAGAAGGTGCGGGATCAGGCACGGGCAAATCCCTTCACCCAGTGAGGCGGACCCGTGGTCTCGGCGTCTACCGCGGGACGCAGCTTCCCAGTCCGACCACGCCGAGGCCTTCACCCGCCACCATGATGGTCATCACGCCATCAGGGTTGTTGATGGAGACGCTCCATGCCACGCCGTCGCGCTCCTCCGGCACCCCGTCCTGAATGCCCGACATGAAGAGCTTCCCGTCGAGCAGCTCCATGCGGTCGATGTCGTTGGGCTGGGCGTTGGGGTTGGTGCCCGTGATGGTTTTCTTCTTGGCATTGACGATCCAGGAACTCGAAGCGCCAAGCTCGGCGGGGGTGACCGCCGTGCAGCCATTGGCCATGTCGCACTCGAACATGCGAAACGCCGAGCAGAGCAGATCCTGCTTGCCGTCGAACTGAGCTGCCGCAGCCGGGACGCCTGAGAGGGCCAACGGCAGGAGGAAACAGGAAGTAATCGCTGTCCGCATTCGTTCTTCTCCTTTCCCTTAATACTTGACGGAGTAGCCCCGGGCCTCGATGCAGGCGCCGTAGGCGTTCTTGAAGGTGAGCTGCATGTTGGCCATCTGCTGCTGCGCGGACTGTTCCGCCTGCTGGGATTGCTGGGCCCGCCGCTGCCGGTCGGCTCGGCCGCCGCCCATGGCTCCGAGCGTGGCGCCGTAGGCTGCGCCCTTGCCCGCATCGCCGGCGATGGCACCGATGACGGCGCCGCCGGCAGCACCCCGCGCTGCCCCGGCAACCCGGGCCCCGGACGGGCCCTGATCCGGCGCCTGCGCCGTGATCTGTGGAGGATTCATGGGGTCGTAACCGCTCTGGGTCTTGGCAAAGCCGAAGCATTCGTAATCGTCCCGGGATTGCTGGTCCGACGTCTGGCTCTGGGTCGGGTAGATGAAGATGCCCATGGAAGATGCGAGCGTCTGGGCCGCTGCTGGCGCAGACCAGGCCACAGCGGCGATGAGCGAAGCCGCCAGTAGGGATTGACCGTTCATTTAGTCCTCCTTGAATCCTGGAGTGGGCATGAGCCCTACCCCGTGGGCCCGCCTTTATACGATCGCTGCAACGCCCACTGCAAGCGCGAGTTTCCGATGAGGCTCCGACCTACCCGTTCCCGGAAGCTACTTCTGCGATGAGATGTACAGCCCCACCAGCCGAGCGATCATGATCGCCACGTACAGCTGGCCGACCAACGCCTCCAGGTAAGTCAGGGTGCCGACAAAGGTATTATTCGGCGTGATATCCCCGTACCCGAGGGTCGTGAGGGTCACGAAGCTGAAGTAGACGAACCCCAGCAACTGGTCCCGCAGCGGCTCGGACATGAACTTCCCCACAAACGCATCGGGGCTCGAGAGCGCCAGCACCGAGTAGAGGAAGGCGAAGCTCAGCCCGATCAGAACGTAGACGTTCACTGCCGCCCACAAGGTCTCCGCCGTCACCTCTTTGACGTCGAACAGCAGTTCGCGGGTCACCAGCCAGGACAGGAACCCAAAGAAGACGAAGCCGACCAGTGCGGACGTGCCCAGGAACCAATCGCCTCCGCCCAGGACGGAACCAATCCCCATGACAAACACGACGATGGCGAACACGCCCGTGATCCAGAGGGTGGCGCGGGTGCGGGCGACGGCCAGCGGCCCGGTAATGAACACGAACACCAGCACGAGCTGCGTAGTCAGGCGGGCGCCGGGTTCGTCCCCGGCGAGTGGCAGCGCGAACAGGAACGCGAGCAGCGACAGGCAGAGGTATCTCTGCTTGCCAAGGGCCTGAACGATTCGCCAGGACGTAAGTGGCCGCATCTCGGTCATCGTCCGAGCCAGCCCGCTCCGCTCAAAGGGAAGCTCAAGATTCCTTCAATCACGCCAGCAATCACGCCAGCAATCACGCCAGCGTCTCGAGCTTGCCCCGTGCGCCTCAAGCCACCTCCGCGGTCGGCATGCCCGACGGAGAAGCGCGCCGAAAGGCTATGGGCGAGGTGCCGGCGAAACGACGAAATGCGCGGGTAAACGATCCTGGATCTGCGTAACCCAGCTCGTAGCCAATCTGAGTGACGGGTAGCTCCGGCGACTCTAGGAGCAATTCGCGCGCAACCTCGAATCTAACCTGGTCGACCATGCCGGAATAGGAGATGCCCACATCGGAGAGGCGTCGCTGGAGCGTTCGCCGACTCAAGCCTGCAGCCAAGGCAACGTTGCTGAAACTCAGCTCGCCCACGCGCACGTAACTCCTGATCAGTTCCCGCATGGATTGAACGAAGTCCAGATCACCAAAGTCATCCGGCAGAGCCCGCTCGCTCAAACCGGCATCCCGGGAACTGCTGGGTAATGCCAGCGCAGAAAGGGGGATGTGAATAGCTGCAGAAATCGGCACCGCGCGAACGGACACGCCTTCGAACAGCGGCAAGGATGCCAGGGTCGATGGCTCCGCCACCGATACGTCCACGGACGGGGGCGACCACCCGTCCCCCAAGCTCATTCGTACGTGACCGATGAGGTTGGCGACACAGAAAATCTCGGTCTCCGCAAGCGGCGATCTGTCCTGCTTTTCCCAATGGCCCTCGCCCTTTGCGACCGAAAACCGAAAGCGGTTCTCCGGGCTGTAGCGCGTCACGTTGGCGTTGTGCCTGCGAATGGCCTCAAGCAGGGTGACCGATTTCCAGGCCGTGTCAGAGAAGGGGTTGGGCTGAAAGGCAGCGTTGAACAACCCTGCGGCGACGCTCACGGCACCGGGCGGTCCATGACTCACCGCTTCGATGATGTACCCGTGCAGCAGGCGCGCCGAGACCATGTAGTCGGGAATCAGCTCGAAATCCGCCACGATCCCGTGTTTCGCCAACAGGGGCTCCGGCGCCACGCCATGCTCCCGTAACGCATGCATGTAAGCGATGAGATACGTGTTCCTGAGTAGCCAGATTGGTTGCACTTGGTAGGACCTTGAGTACCGCTCGCGCCGCCCGGTACCATCGCGAAAGTGGCACCAAATGGCAAGTGGGGGCCGCCAGGATCGTCTACCGTCGGCGGCCTTGAATCGGTGAGCAACCAGATTCGCGACGCTGATGCAATTCGCCCGGCCCTGTTCGACATCGAAGGCGCGATCGCGGGCTATTTCGAATGGAAAAAGCAGCTCTACGACCGTCGGGGATTCGCCACGAGCACCACTCTTTTGGCCCTGTATCAGCATGCAGACAGGTCCATCTCCGGCAACAAGCATGGGGCCGGCCTGATATTCCGCTGGCAGGGAAGCTGGGACCTGGTCGGCCGGGAACGCAGACGACGGGTGTCGGAGCGATCGGCGCTGTCATGAAGGGCATGGTCACCGATGAGATCTGGCTGGGCGAAGGGGTTTACGACGCCAACGCGTCCAGCGGCGAGTTCGACTGGAGCTCCGTCGGTGAGGGCGAGTACCTCAAGCACCTCGAGGTCGGCTGCACACCGGCCTTCGCCCGTCGAGCCAAGAACACAGTCCAGCTCACGTGGTGGGAAAAGGATCGACGGAAAGACGCCGGGACGCCGTGCGTGACGAATGGGTCATCGAGTCCAGCTACAAACTTCAGCTCACCCGTACCGTGACGCTGCTACCCAACGTGCGGGTCCTGATCGGCCCCGCAGCCGACCCCGGCGCAGACACGACCGTGGTGCTCGGGATAAGGGCAGGCATAGCCATCTGGCGCAGCCCACAGCATCCAGCCCGAACACAGCAACGCACAGCCGCCAACTCCATCACGGCAAACGTCATGGTCGCTGCGCGTCGACGGTGGCACGAAGTGGCAAGCGGGCGCCGGATCGCCAACCTAGGATGACCGTTTGCATTGCAAACTCCATCTCCAAAACATGGCACCACCCAAGGAGGACAACGTGAATATTCTGGGCATGCTTCTAACCCTCATTTTGCTGATGACCTGGTCGTCGCCATCCCGGGCCGAGGATGAGCCGGCACGCGTTCTCTTCACCAACGTGAACGTTTTTGACGGTTATGCAAAGGACCTGCAGCGCGGAATGCACGTGCTCGTAGAGGGCAACCTAATCAAAACGATCTCGGACCAACCTATCGCCGCCGCGGACGCCCAGGTGATCGATGGCGGCGGTCGGACCCTGCTACCGGGTTTCATCGAAAACCATGCCCACCTGATGTTGATGGGTCCGAGCCTGCCGGCTATGGAAGCCAATACGACGTGGGAGGACTTTGCCATCCACGGTACGCGCATGGCCGAAATGTACCTGATGCAGGGCTTCACCACGGTGCGTGATGCCGGTGGCGCGAACGCCGGCCTGCGCCGTGCGATCGATTCAGGCCAGATCGTCGGGCCGCGCTTCTACCCCTCCGCAGCGTTTCTCGGTACCCGGGGCGGTCATGCGGATTTCGCGAACTACACCTCACCGGTCGGCGAATCCACCAACTTCGGTCGCCTGAATCTGGCGCAGGAGGTCGACGACGTTGCGGACGTCCAGAAGTTCGGCCGCAACAATTTCCGGATGGGCGCCACGCAGTTGAAGTACATGCAGTCCGGTGGCGTGGTTTCGGCCTTCGACCCCTGGCAGTTGCTTGCCGGATCACAGGAAGAGATCAAGGCAGCCGTGCAGGTCGCCAATGAATACGGTAGCTACGTGATGGCGCATTCCTACAGGAAGGAAGCGATCATGAACGCGCTGAATGCAGGCGTGAAATCAATCGAGCACGGCTTCGCGTTCGACTGCGAGATCGCCAAACTGATGAAGAAGAAAAGCGCCTACATCACCACCAACCTGACGGCGTTCGATCCCGGTCTTCTCGAAATCCCGGCGGTCGCGAGTGTCCCGTCGAGCTTGGCCAAGGCGAAATCAGCGACGGCAACGTTCGCTGGCTATATCGACAACATGAAGAAGTGTCCCGTCAAACGCGGCTTCCAGACCGATTGCGTCGGATCAGTCGCCGCGTGCAACATCCAGATCGCCTACGAGAAGCACCTGAACAACGAGTTCTTCGGACCCCATACCTCCTTGGTGGCGATGACGTCCGTCGGTGGCGAGATCGCCGCTTTGAGCGGCGATTTCATGAACCCCTACCCCGACGCCAAACTCGGCATCATCGAGGAAGGTGCCTATGCCGACATCCTGATTATCGACGGCAACCCGTTTGAGGATTTCTCGGTCGTCGGTACGGGCGACAAGTGGTTTGATGCGGAGCCGCGGGCCGATAGCCCAGTTACCATCCGCATCATCATGAAGGACGGGAAACTCTACAAGAACACTCTCTAGCCAACTTACGAGGGCTGTCAGGCCGACCAGGAAGCTCGTCCAGCGGGCCGGACCAGTCGGCGTGGCACGCCCGGAGATCTCGAGGTCGCGAGCCCCCGGATGAACACCGCGCTGACCAGGTCCCGCCTGACCGGAACCCTCTGCCTTGTGCTGATCGCCGGCGGGTGCGCCTCGGTACCGGAACGCAACCCGGTTCCTCCCTCGCTGGCAGACGCTGCCGAGGTTCCCGGGATGCCCGGCATCCGATACTGGGCAGATGATGCGCCGCCCTACGCGAAGGCTTGGCTGGAGCGGTCCCAGGAAGATCTGCTCTCGCGTTACCCCGCGAGTTTCGGCAACCCCCACAACTACCTGGCCATCTCGGGCGGGGGAGCCAACGGCGCGTTTGGAGCCGGGTTGCTCAACGGGTGGACGGACTCAGGCACCCGCCCGGAGTTCACGGTGGTCACCGGTATCAGCACCGGGGCGCTGATCGCGCCGTTCGCCTTTCTCGGCCCGGCGTACGATCACGTCTTGAAGCGGGTCTACACCGAATTCTCCACCGAGGACCTCCTCGAGTCCCGGGGCCTGCTGCAAGCGCTGACCGGTGAGGCAGCCACCGATTCCGCTCCGCTGCGAGCCCGAATAGCTGAGTTCGTTGACGAAGAGGTGATGGACGCCATTGCCGACGAGTACCAGCGGGGCAGGTCGCTGCTCATCACCACCACCAATCTCGACGCCGGACGATCGGTGACCTGGCTGATTGGCCGGATCGCCGCCTCGGGCTCACCCAACGCGCTAGAGCTCATCCGCGACGTCATGCTCGCGTCGGCGTCCATTCCTGCAGCACTCCCGCCGGTAGTCGTCGAGGTAGAGGCCGG
The DNA here is from genome assembly GCA_036526135.1 of Pseudomonadales bacterium. GTDB lineage: Bacteria > Pseudomonadota > Gammaproteobacteria > Pseudomonadales > Azotimanducaceae > UBA2965. The sequence goes on from DATCZA010000013.1 coordinate 80,653, forward strand.
GGGTCAGACCTATGACGAGCTCCACGTAGACGGCAACACCAGCTCCGTGGTCAACCTGTACCCGCTGGCCCTGGACTGGGAGGCGGTGCTGCAACGGCTGGAAGTCGATGAAGCGCCCAATCTCTACATCATTCGCAACGGCCATATCGACATCACCCATGAAAGCGTCGACCGACAGACCATCGCCATCGCGGGAAGGTCAATTCAGACCCTCATGAACTATCTTGCCCGAGGCGATCTCTACGAGCTGTATCTCCTGACCCAGCGGGACGGCGTTCGATATCATCTGGCCAACATACCGGCGGAGTTCACTGAAGCGCCCACGGAGCCTTTCGACAGGAAATACATGAACGCGCTCTTCGAGCTTGGCTACGAGCTCGCCAAAGGCGGCTATCCTTGGCAACGGGTGCCGCCCAACTACCACGAATCCGAGAAGGCGCGCGCCGAGTGATGCGTGCCGAACGATCGGTCGATCGGATGAGATGTCCATGAAAAACAAGCGAAACCAACGCCCGCTCTGCCTCGTCATGACCCTTTGCATCCTGCTCGCGTGTACGGGTACCGCCGTGCTCGCGGAGGAGTCCGCGGAGGCTGACGACGCTCCCGGCTTCGGCGGACCCGACGCCGTGGAGAACACGCTGCTCGAGGAGGGCATCCGGAAGTGGAAGGAGCGGCTGCAAACCGAGCACGGCCTCGGGATCGGCATGGACTACTCGACCAACTATTTTCGCGCCAGCAAGAGCCTGGGCGAGAAAGAGGCCTGGAGCGGCATGGCGCGCTTCTACGGCTCCTGGGAGCTCGCCAACCGGGGTGGCAAGAGCTCCGGGGCGCTGGTCTGGAAGGTGGAGCATCGTCACCGCATCAGCGACATCCCGCCCGTGGCTCTCGGCGGAGAGCTGGGGTACGCCGGCCTGGTCGCACCGCCGTTTTCCGATCAGGAGTTCCGCTTCACCAACCTCTACTGGCGACAGCGGATGAACCAGGGCAGGTCCACCCTGATTGCCGGGTTTCTGGACGCGACGGATTATCTGGACGTCTACGCGCTGGCGAGCCCTTGGACGGGGTTCAGCAACTTTGCGTTCTCCACCGGGACCCAGACGATTCCCGTGCCTAACGACGCGACGCTAGGCGTCGCTTTCGGCACCATGCTCTCAAAACGGGCGTTCCTCATCGCCGGGCTGGTCGATACCAACGCCGATCCCACCGACCTCGGCGACACGGTGGATTCGTTCTTCGACGACAACGAGTACTTCTCCTCCGTAGAGTTCGGCCTGACGTCCTCTCAAGATCGAATCTATCTCGACAACCTTCACGTCACGCTGTGGCACGTGGACCGGCGCGTCGCGGCCGGGACGCCCAGCGGCTGGGGCGCAAACTTCTCGTGGAACACCTGGCTCGGCGATCGTTGGATGCCCTTCGTCCGGGCCGGCTACGCGGACGAGGGCGGCAGCCTGCTGGAGCTGGCCGTGAGCGCGGGCGCAGGGCTTCTTACCGGCGGCGGCAACGTGCTCGGGTTTGCCGGCCACTGGGGCAAGCCGAACGAGGATACCTACGGCACGGATCTCAAGGACCAGTACGTGGGCGAGGTCTACTTCCGCTGGAAGATCGGCCGGCATTTCGAAGTCACTCCGAACCTGCAGCTCCTGATCGACCCCGCCCTGAACCCGGCGGAAGACACCATCTGGGTTTTCGGCCTGCGGGCGAAGGGGTCGCTGTAGCCGGGAGGCTTAGGGGGGGATATGCGCAACTCGATCTGGATCGCCACGGTGCTGCTCGCCTGGTGGCCCCAATGGGTCAGCGCGGAGAGCGAAGGAGAAGGCGCGGACCTCGTGCTGAGAAACGTGATTCTGCCCGACCCGGGCGACGCATCGGCGGACGTGGTGATCAACGTCGTGATCAAAGACGGAAAGGCCCTTCTCGTCACCAAGGATGAGCCCCCCGGCGCGGAAGGCCCGGTGCTCGAAGCCACCGGCACCTATCTGCTTGGCAGGCTGCACACGGGCAGCGCGCCGAGCTTTCTCCTGCTGAACGCCGATCCCAGAGAGGAATTCAGCGTGCTGCTGGACACCGCCACCCATGCCGTTTTCGCCATCAGCGACGGGGTCGTCATGAAGAACGACCTGCCGGTCCCGGCAGCATCGCCCGACGCGCCTCAACGGCGCTCCGGTTGGCTCGCCTACACACCACCGCCCATCTCGCTGCCGACGAGCTACCGGGATACCAGCAAGTGGAACCGCTGGGAAACGCCCTTCATCTCGGGCCTGTTCGTGGGCGCTGTGGTTCTCGATCGCCAGTTCTGGCAGTCCCAGGATGCGGCCAGCGAAAGCCAGGTCGGCGATCTGACACCCTTTGACGGCGGCGAGATCCGCGGCCTGCGGTTCGGCGCCATCGGCACGCTGAACTTCCCCAAGCCGTGGGTATACACGATCTTCGGCGCCACCAACGCGTTCGACAAAGGTTTCAACGCCGACGATACCGACGACGTGACCCTGTTCGACCTGAGGCTGGACATTCCGCTGTTCGGCAGCACGTTGAGTCTCGGCAAGCAGAAAGAGCCCATCTCCATGGAGCGAACCATGGGGCTCGTCTACCTGCCCATTCAGGAACGTTCCGCCGCCATGGACGGCATGCTGCCGGCTCGCAACACGGGGCTGGTGCTGAGTGGCAACGCCTTCGCCCAGCGCGTCAGCTGGGCGGGGGGCGTATTCAACGACTGGTTGGACACCGCGGGCTCGTTCGACGAGGGAGCGAACCAGGTGGTCGGCCGGCTGACCTGGCTGGCGGCCTCTTCCGCCGATGACAGCAACCTCCTTCACCTGGGCGCAGGCGTGCGCTACAGCGACGCCAGGGAAGGATTTCGCTTCTCCACCGAGCCGGAGTTCAACCAGGCGCCCCTGTACATCGATACGAGCATCGACGGAACTCTACTGGCCGCGGAGGACCTGCTGACCTGGAATCTGGAAGCATCCTGGCGGTACGGCCCTCTGTGGCTGGCCGGCGAGTACGTCAAAACCGACGTGGACGCGCCGCAATACGCCGATCCCAGTTTCTCCGGGCATCACATCACCGCATCCTGGGCTCTGACCGGCGAGATGCGCTCGTATCGGCGCAAGAACGGCACGTTCAGCCCGCTGCCGGTCGCCCGGTCCGTCCACAACAACGGGCCGGGAGCTTGGGAGCTGGCCGCGCGCTGGTCGGTGTTCGACGCCAACTCCGGGCCAATCAGCGGGGGCAAGACGGACATCTTCAGCCTGGGCCTGAACTGGTGGCTGACACCGCTCTTCAGCGTCGGTGCCAATTACCGCTGGATCACCCTGGACAGGGACGGGCTGACCGGCGAGAGCGACGGGTTCTCGACGCGCATCCTGCTGATGCTGGAGTAATCGGGGCCCGACAGAGAGACGATTCGGAGATCGGATAACGATGCGGAGATCAGACAACGTGGCAATCCTAATCAAGCTCATGTCGCGCATAGCGATCCTGGGCCTTATCGCGGCGCCCGCTGCGCAGGCGGAGACCTGGCGCCCGGTCAGCGAGCCCGCCGACCTCGCCAGCCTCTTCAGCGATACCACCATGACCACGACGCTGCGCGACGGCGTCACCGCCACCGCGGAGTATCGTGCGGACGGCACCGGAACCGTTCGGGCCTGGGGCGACGCTTTTGAGAGAAGGTGGTCGGTCAGCGCCGATAGCGAGGTCTGCATTGAGGCGGGCGATCAGACTTTCTGCTACACGGTGGAGACCGACGCCGACGCGCCTGGTCGATATCGATCGACGAACCTGGAGACCGGCGAGCGGCTCATCCTGATGATCGCACGCCAGGGCGGTGCGGATCCGGAGCCAACCCCAGGAACAGATTCCGGAGCGGCGGGTAAGCCGTCGGCCGAGGAGATCGCCGCAAAGCTCGCCAACCCGAACACGCCGCTGGCCAGCCTGACCACCAAGCTGCAGTACCGCACCTTCGACGGGAACCTCCCGAACGCCGGGGGTCAGGATGGCACCACCCTTCTGCTTCAACCGTCCTTTCCGTTCGCGCTGGCCAACGGGGATCTGATTCTCTTTCGTCCCGCCATACCCATTCTCCTGGACCAGCCGGTTCCGGGGGACGACGGGTTCGGCT
>DATCZA010000014.1:0-14459 GCA_036526135.1 Pseudomonadales bacterium
GTCGATGTGATGCGTTGCCGGGATATTGCGACCTGGTTCGTACAACAACCGGAAACTGGCGCACAACGTGCAGGGGGGTAGTTAACAGCTGCGCCGAGAACCGGCGCAGAGGCGGACAAATCCCTTACATCGCGGAAAACATATAGACAAACGGACTATCGGCCAGGCCGATGACGGTGCGTGTCAGCTGGCGCCTGCCGCCTTGGAGCCGTCAGGCTTGGGATCGACCTGGCGCACGAATTCCTCCAGGTCCTGGATGGCGGATTCGATGGATTCGAGGTCCGTATGGGCCACCGCTCTGGGCTTGGCACGGCCCGGCCAACCGGAAGTCTCCGACGTCGATTGACGGGGATTGGTCCGGCGGGGCTTCCATTGGGAGTTCTGGAGCCACTGGGAGAAGCTCGCGACGTCCACGGCCGGGCTGATGTAGTTGCCTTGGGCAGCATCACACCCCAGCTCGCGCAGATGCTCCAGTATCTCCGGCTCGCAGGTGCCCTCGCCCACCACCTCGAGGTCAAGATTATGAGCAAGATCGACGGTCGCCCGCACGATCATGGCGTGCTTGGCATTCTCGATCATGTCCATCACAAAGGATCGGTCGATCTTGATCTCGTCCACGGGGAGCTTGCTGAGGTACGCCAGGGAGGAGTAACCGGTGCCGAAGTCGTCGATGGACAGGCGCACCCCCATGTCGGCCAGACGCGAGAGGATGTCCAGAGCCCGTTGCTGGTCCACCATGATGGAGGTTTCGGTGATCTCGAGCATCAGGCGGTCGGGCGCAGTGCCGCGAGCCGCCAGGAGGCCGGCCACGAGGTCCGGCAGCTCGAGGTCGAACAGCCCGTGGGCCGACATGTTGACGGCGACCCCGATGTCGATACCCTGCCCGCGCCAGGATTCCTGCTGCCGCAGCGCTCTGCCCAGCACCCAGATGGTCAACGGCTTGATCAGACCCGTGCGCTCGGCCAGCGGTATGAACTCGTCGGGCCCCAGCATGCCGTACTGAGGATGCTGCCAGCGCACCAGCGCTTCCGCCTCCACGATCGTACCGGAGCGGATGTCGATCTTCGGCTGGTAGTGAAGCACCAGCTCGTCCGCATCGATCGCATGACGCAGCTCGCCCATGAGGGTAAGGCGCCGGGGGCTGTGCTTGTCCAGCTTGGGATCGTAGGACACGCACCCGCTCTTCTGCTGCTTGGCGATGTACATGGCCACGTCGGCCCGCTGCAGAAGGGTGTCGGCATCCGGTCCGTGATCGGGGAAAACGGCAATGCCGATGCTCGCCTGAACATCCAGCTTGAGCCCTTCGAGCCCGAACGGCGCCTGCAGCGCCTTGCCGATCTTGCGGCCCAGATCGGTGGCATCATCCGGAGACGAGATCCGGTGCAGAAGCACCGCGAACTCGTCACCGCCGAGCCTGGCCACGGTGTCCGTCTCTTTCACGGCGCCCTCGAGACGAAGAGCGACCTGCTTGAGCAGGCGATCGCCGTTGTAGTGCCCGAGCGTGTCGTTGATTTCCTTGAACCGGTCCAGGTCCAGAACCAGGATCGCTAGCTGCGACCGCTCGTGGGCAGCCGCGCTGACGGCCTGCTCCAGGCGATCACGCAGCAACGCCCGGTTGGGCAGATCGGTGAGCTTGTCGTGGGTGAGGTCGTGCATCGCCTGCTGCTCGATGGCAGTGGTCTGAGCGCGCAGCTCGTTGGTCTGATCGACCACCAACGCGCCAGCCTCGTAGGCGATCATGGAGCTGACGTACTGGCCCCAGAACGCGAACGCAAAGGGCATGAGATCGAGAAGCCAAAGGGCCTTGTTTTCCCGCTGGGCCTCGATGAGCGAATCGAGCGAGATCCCGCCGGTGTTGTAGACGGAGACCAGCCCCGTGGCGACCACGATGGCGACCACAGCAATGACGACGCCGTAGTAGGCGTACTTGCTCGCTTTGCTCTTCAGCAGTGCCGCGTTGCTCGCAAGGCTGTGGTTGGTGCTTATCGACACGCCAACTCCTACGTTTGTGGCGGACGCCCCACTGGAACGCAACCGCTAACTTTCCCGGATGTTAGACCAACCGGCCGGTACTCAAGGTGACGACCTTCAAATATCCAGGCAACGAATCTGCTTTGTAGGCTCGTGACCGGGCGCCCAAGGGCTCGGGCGGGTCGACTCATGTCCATATTGTATACAAAATTGCCTATTTAGCCATCCGCGCCCGGGCTTGCGTAAAAACACAGTCACCGGGGGCTCAAAAGGCCTCGCGCCGGTTGCGGCCCGGGACACGCGGGTTAGACTTGGCGCTTCGCCGACACCGGCCCCCACTCAGCGGAAATCGACCCCTTTGCAGCAGCGCATCGGCAAACGCGACCTGATCCTCTATGCCTTCATGGTGGCGGTGCTAATCAGCATCTGGCTGGCCATGGTCCAGATCGACCGACAGTGGCAGTTCATCGCGCTCACCCAGGAGAAGCTCGACGATCAGACCCGCGACATCGCAGACCTCAGACGCCAGTTCAGGCGGGGCATTTCCGTCTCTACGGAAACGGCCGGTGCAGGAGACCCGAATGCCCTGCCCGACTCCTGGCGGGGTTTCAAGCGGGCCGTAGCGGCCACCGAGATGCCCGACTATGCCCGGGGCGACTGGCTCGTGTACTCGTTTTCGAGCCAGGTTCCGAGCCTGACACCCTATATGTCCGGTGACGCCTACGCGTCGAGCATTCAGCAGTGGATAATCGACGGCCTGGTGACCCGGGACCCGGTCACCCTGGAGTGGCTGCCCCACGTGGCCGAATCGTGGAACATCAGCGAGGACGGGCTGACGATCAGCTTCGTCGTCCGCGACGGCGTGGTCTTCTCCGACGGCGAGCCCCTCACCGCGGAGGACGTGGCTTTCAGCTGGCGCTTCGTCATGGACGAGAAGATCGCCGCGCCGCGGGCTAGGGCCTACTTATCCCGCATAGACGACGTCACCGTCGACGGCCGCACGGTGACCTTCCGCTTCACGGAGCCCTACTTCGGTTCCTTCTCTCTGGCCGGGAACCTGGGCATTCTGCCCAGGCACTTCTACTCAAAGTATCTGGAGAGCGTGGCCGCAGCCGAGGAGTACAACACCTCCACCGGGCTGCTGCTCGGCTCGGGGCCGTACCGGCTGCCCTCGCCAACCGCCTGGAAGCCGGGCGATCTCATCGAGCTGGTGCGCAACGAGCGCTACTGGGGCTGGGTACCCGCGCCCTTCGACCGGCGTATCTGGAAGACCATCAACTCCGACGCGGCCCAGCTCACCGAGTTCAAGAACGGCGGCATCGACGTTTACGCCGCGCTGCCCCTGGAATATCGAGATCTCACACAGAACGAAGAGATCATGAAGCGAACCAGGTCGTACGAGTACTACAACCCGCGCGGCGGTTACTCCTACATCGCCTGGAACAACCTGCGCGACGGCAAACCCACCGCGTTCGCCGATCGCAGGGTCCGAGAAGCCATGACCTACCTGACGGACCGGGAGCGCGTCATCGACGAGGTCCTGCTCGGCTACGCCCAGCCCGCCAACGGCCCGTTCAACCCCCTGGGCAAGCAGGCCGACCCGAGCCTGTCCGTTCGCGGCTACGATCTGGACAAGGCGAAGGCCCTGCTCGCCGAAGCCGGCTACCTGGACCGCGACGGCGATGGGGTCCTCGAGTCCGAGGCCGGCGAGCCGCTGGCCTTCAAGCTCACCTACCCCTCCGGCAGCGACAACTACAAGCGCATCATGCTGCTGCTCAAAGACCTTTACGTTCAGGCCGGCGTGCTGATGGAGCCCGACCCGGTGGACTGGCCTGTACTGATCAACACGCTGAACACCAAGAACTTTGACGCGGTGAGCCTCGCGTGGACATCCGGATTCGAGATCGACATCTACCAGATGCTGCATTCTTCGCAGACAGAGCCCGGCGGGGACAACTTCATCAGCTACATCAACCCGGGGCTGGACGAGCTCATCGAAACCGCCCGCCAGGAGATGGACGAAGAGGCCCGCATGGCCATCTGGCATCAGGTGCACCGCGAGATCTGGGCCGAGCAGCCTTACACCTATCTGTTCCGGACCAAGTCGCTGATCTTCGCGGATCGGCGCATCCGCAACGTGCAGGTGGTTCGCGCCGGGCTCAACGAGGGCGGACTGTGGAACATGCCCATGGAATGGTACGTGCCCACCGACGCGCAGAAGTACAGCGACTGACGGCAGGCTGAGAAGGAAGCAGAGCGCAACACGATGGTCAACTACGTCATCCGGCGCCTGCTGCTGATATTCCCGACCCTGCTGGGCATCACCATCCTCGTCTTCGCCGTGATGGCGGCTGCCCCCGGTGGCGTGGGCGCCAGCCTGCTCTCCCGCTCCGGAGATCTGCGACCCGAGGAGCGCGCCGCCATGGAGCGCTACATCAACGAGCGTTACGGCCTGGACAAGCCGATGCCCATGCAGTACCTGCGCTGGCTCAACAACGTCTCGCCCATCGGCTTCCGCAAGGACGAGAACAACGAGGACGCCGGGTTCGGCTTCAAGGTGCCCGACCTCGGCATGAGCTTCGCCAAGAACCGTCCGGTGACTCAGCTGGTAGCCCAGGCGCTGCCCATCACGCTCCTGCTGAACGCGCTTTCCGTGCCCCTGGTGTTCATCCTGTCCATCGTGATGGGCGTCTACACGGCACGTTTCCGGGGGCAAGCCCTCGACGTGGGCATCGGCACCGCCAACCTGGCGCTGTGGTCCATTCCCACCATCTGGATGGGCGTGCTGCTCATCGGCCTGCTGGCCAGCGAGGAGTACGCGCGCATCTTTCCCACATCCGGCCTCGAGAGTCTGCGCGCCGACCGCTGGACGTTCCTGCCGGTGGTCACCGAGCAGGGCTGGCAGCGCGGCTACCTGCTGGACGTTGTCTGGCACCTGGTGCTGCCGATCGTCTGCCTGACCTACACCGGCTTCGCCGTGCTCACCAAGCTGACCCGCTCGGCGGTGCTGGAGAACCTGCAGGCAGACTACGCGCGCACCGCCCGGGCCAAGGGCGCCTCGGAGAGAACGGTGCTCTGGTATCACGTCTTCCGCAACAGCCTGCTGCCGCTGCTGACCGTAGCCGCCTCCATCCTGCCGGGCATGCTGGTGGGGTCCGTGATCGTGGAGAGCATCTTCTCCATAGACGGCATGGGCCGTCTCGTGGTCGAGGCCGTGCAGCTGCGGGACCGGGAAGTAGTGCTGTCGATCACCCTCATCACCAGCCTGCTCACGCTGCTGTCCTACCTCATCGTCGACATCTGCTACGCCGCGGCGGATCCGAGGGTCAGCTTCGAATGACCGAGACCGCCATCACCAGAGCTGTTGAGAAGGTGGGAGAGGAATCGTTCTCCCGCCGCGTGACCCGGGACACCCTGCGCAACACGGGCGCGAAGATAGGGATCGCCTGGGTCGCCACGGTGGCCGTTCTGGCGGTATTCGCGCCGTTCATCGCCAACTCGCACCCCTATCTGATGCGCGTGGAAGGCATGTGGTCCAGCCCCCTGCTCGCCCACCTGAGCTGGGCAGACGTCACCATGCTCGTCACCTTCTTGGCCGTCGTCGCCGCCTGGCGCCTGCGCCGCCGATTCGGGCCCGGCCAGCTGCTCGTCGGCGTCGGGGTGATCAGCCTGGTGACGCTGCTGGCTGCCCAGCAGCTCGTCCAGGTGCCCCGTGCGGTGATCTACGACCAGTACCGGGTCGGCCTGGCCGAAGGCGGGATCGAAACCGCCTACTTCGCACCCGTGCCGTTCTCGCCAACCGACCGGTCCCGGGACAACCCCGCCCCCCTGCACGAACCGGACAGCGTGCACTGGTTCGGCACCGACGAGGACGGCGCCGACGTGCTCAGCCGGATGATTCACGCCTGCCGCATCGCCCTTGGCATCGGCCTGGTGGCCACCGGCATCGCGCTCGCCCTCGGCATCGTTTACGGCGGCATCATGGGCTTCTTCAGCGGCTGGCTGGACATCGCCATGATGCGCTTTCTCGAAATATTCGAGTCCATCCCGTCACTGTTCCTGCTGCTTACCATCGTGGCGTTCTTCGGCCGCAACATCTATCTGATCATGGTGGTCATCGGCCTGACGTCGTGGCCCGGCTACGCCCGCTTCCTGCGTGCCGAGTTCCTGAAGCTGCGCAACCAGGACTACGTGCAGGCGGCGGAAGCCTGCGGGTTGCCGCTGGCTTCGATCCTGTTCCGCCACATGCTGCCCAACGGCGTGGCGCCGCTGCTGGTTGCCGCCAGCTTCGGCATCGCCTCGGCCATCCTGGCCGAAGCCACCTTGAGCTTTCTCGGTCTCGGGCTCATCGACGAGCCGAGCTGGGGCGCCATGCTCAACCAGGCCGTCGGGCCCACCGGCACCTTTGCGCTGTGGCTCGCCACCTATCCCGGGCTCGCCATCTTCTTCACCGTGTTCGCCTACAACCTGATCGGCGAAGCCCTGCGCGACGCCATCGACCCCCATCTCGAGCAGCGGCCGTGAGCGCGCTGCTCAAGGTCGACCATCTGGTCACGCGCTTCGAGTCGGGGGGCGAGGCCACCGACGCGGTTCGCGACGTCTCGTTCGAGATCAAGCCGGGGGAGACGGTCTGCCTGGTGGGGGAATCCGGCTCCGGCAAGAGCGTCACCGGCCTCTCCATCCTGGGCCTGCTGCCGGATTCCGCCGTGCACCCGAACGGCACCATCACGCTCAGCACCAGCGGCAGGCCCGAGGTCTCGCTGCTGGAGGCCAAGGAGGAGACGTTGCAGAAGGTGCGCGGCGCGCGCATCTCCATGATCTTTCAGGAGCCCATGACGTGCCTGAACCCGGTGCTCACCATCGGCGAGCAGCTGGTGGAACCCCTGGAGCTGCATCTCGGCCTCATGGGCGAGGCGGCCCGCAACCGGGCCGTGGATCTGCTGGAGCTGGTGGAAATGCCCGAGCCCGAGCGGCGCCTGGACGAGTACCCGCACCGGCTCTCCGGCGGTCAGCGCCAGCGCGTGATGATTGCCATGGCGCTGGCCTGCGAGCCGGATCTGCTCATCGCCGACGAGCCCACCACGGCTCTGGACGTGACCATCCAGGCCCAGATCCTGAAGCTCATGGCCGACCTGCAGCGCAAACGCAACACCGCGCTGCTCTTCATCACCCACGATCTCAGCGTGGTCTCGGAGATCGCCGACCGCGTGCTGGTCATGCAGGCGGGCCGCATCGTGGAGTCAGGCACTCGGGATCAGGTGCTTTTCGAGCCGCAACATCCCTACACCAAGGAGCTGCTGGCGGCCCTGCCCGCAAACCTCGAGCGGCTCGCACCGCCCCGGGAACGCACGTCCGAGCCGCTCATCCGGGTGCAGAACCTCTGCGTGTACTTCCCGGTCCGTAAAGGCGTGCTGCAGCGCCACGTCGACGACTTCAAGGCCGTGGACCACGTCAGCCTGGACATCAACAAAGGCCGGGTGCTCGCCGTGGTGGGCGAGTCGGGCTCGGGCAAGACCACCCTGGGCAGAGCCATCCTCGGGCTCATCAAGCCCACAGCGGGGTCCGTACTCTTCGCCGGCGTCGATCTGGCCGGTCTCTCGCGCCGGGCGCTCAAGCCCTACCGCCGGGAGCTGCAGATCGTCTTCCAGGACCCACAGTCGTCGCTGAACCCGCGCCTGTCCATCGCCTCCATCCTCACCGAGCCCATGGCCGCCCACGGCATAGGGGGCAACCAGAGGGAGCGGCTGGAACGCGCAGCAGATCTCATGCAGAAGGTGGACCTGGATCCCATGATGCTCGGCCGCTTCCCCCACGAGTTCTCCGGCGGCCAGCGCCAGCGGATCGGCATTGCGCGGGCGCTGGCGCTGGAACCGAAGTTCATCGTCTGCGACGAGGTCACCAGCGCGCTGGACGTCAGCGTCCAGGCGCGCATCCTGAAGCTGCTGGACCAGCTCAAGCAGGAGCTGGACCTCACCTATCTGTTCATCACCCACAACATCGACGTGGTGCGCTACTTCGCCGACGACATCGCCGTGATGTACCAGGGCACCGTGGTGGAGCAGGGCCTTGCGAACGAGGTCTGTGAAAATCCCCGGCATCCCTACACCAAGCGGCTGCTGGCGGCCGTTCCCAGATTCGAGCGATAGTTCCTACACCGGGCCAAAAAAAAGGGAGCGGATTCTCATCCGCTCCCAAAAGCAAAGGGAGGTGCTGTCCCCTTTGGTGGTTACTGGGTCGGGGCCTCGCAGGCGCCCAGGCCGGAGACCGACACCGAGACCGTGCCGCTGGTGGCGGTAACCGCCACGGCGCTGTCGTCGTCGGTGACGCTTGCCGTCGCCGAGTTCGCCAGCGGCGAGCAGCCCGGCTCGGCCGTGAACGAGCACTGGTAGGTGTCGCCGGCTTCGCCCTGCTTCGCTAGCACGATGCCGGAGGCGCAAGTGCTGCTCTGGATCATCAGGTTGTTCACGTCCGTCAGATCCTTGTAGTGATCGTCCACGATGGAGCCGATGGTCAGCTCATCTGCCGCGGAGTCGTTTCGGACCTCGACGTCGTAGGTGACGAGGGCGGAGACTTTCAAGGCAACCGTCGCTGCCGGCGGGACGTCGTCGTAGTTGACCGTCGCCGAGGCGTTGCCCTGAACGTTTTCGCCGTCGTCATCAACACCGCTGGCGGTGAAGACGTTGGTGTGCTCGTCGTCGGGCGCTCCACCGATCCACTCAGTCACGGAGCAGGACCAGGATCCGCCGCGCGGCGCGAGGTCACCGGGGGTCACGCAGTCGCCTTGGCCATTGAGGTCGCCGAAGACGTCGTCGGAGATCGAGTTGATCGTCACCGTGTCCGAGAAGGACGTGTTGGTCACCGTGAACGTGAAAGTCACATTGGCGCCGCTCTCCGGAACCGATGCGCGGCTTGCCGTCTTGCTCACGTCGATGGACGACGGGTCGTTGGTGATCGTGACCGTGGCCGACGCGCTGTCCGAGACCGGCGTGCCGTCATCGTCGCTGCCGGAGGCGGTCACCGTGTTCGTCTCGGAGCAGGGCGCGCCGCTGGTGCAGACGCCCGCGTCCAGCCAGACGGTGAACTCGCAGGTGTAGGTATCGCCCGGCTGGATCGTGCCGGGATCGGCGCAACCCATGGCGGTCAGATCGCCGTAAACGCTGTCCCCAAGCGATCCGATGGTCACCGGGTCGCTCGAAACGCTGGTGTTCTTCACCGTTACGGTGAACGTGACTTCCTCGCCATTCTCGCTGACGCTGTCCGTGGACGCCGTCTTCGTCACCTCGAGGGTCGGATTGACGTTGACAATGGTCACCGTCGCCAGGGCGGGATCCCCTTCGATCTTATTCGGCGGGACACGCTGATCCAGACCGGTCGCGTAAACCGTGTTGACGTGCTTGTCGCCCGCGTTTCCCTGCACCATGGCCTTGAACATGCAGCTGCTGGAGGCTCCGCCAGCCATGGTCGCGCCCATGCTGCTATGGCAGCTGTTCGTGATGATCTCGCCGCTTGCGGGAACCATGAGTTCCCCATAGATGTCGTCCATGATGGAGTTGAGGGTTACGCCGTTGTTAGGGTCGATACCCGCGTTGGTGACATCAACCTGGAAAGTCACCTCAGCCCCAGGCTCGTTGATCGTCGCCGGGATTGCCGTCTTCTTCACGTCAAGCTTGGCTGGCGGAACGGGCACGTCAACCTGGAAGTCGCCGTCGCAGCGGCACTTCGACGGTGCGCCCGGGAAGGCGTCCGTGGGGGTTCCGCACATCTCGTTCGCCCCAGACTGCCGCCAGCTGGTGCAGTTGGGCAGGTTCAGGAAGCCATCGCCGTCCGGGTCGTTACACACGGCCGTAATGGTGATGGGCGCGTGCAGCGGATTGTCACCTTTCGTGATGTCGCCGCAGGAATCCCCCGTGGTCGGGAAATCGTCCAGATCGACGAAGTCAGCGTTCTCCGGTCCGATGGTGGATACCGAGCACCCGCTTGTGATGCCCGAGTTAACCGGAAACGGACCCTGAGAAATCGCACCATCGTTGTTCAGATCGCCGTCGGTAGCGAAATAAAGCCCGATGTCGTAGCGCGCCTTGGCAGTGACCACCACCTCGAAGTCGGCGACGAACGTCGTCTTGTCCCCCGGATACTCACACTCATCAATGATCTCGAGCACCGTGGCCTTCGAGATCTGCACGTCGTTGGCCGTACAGTTGAGCCCGAAGCCGGCGATGTCCTGCATACATCCGGCTTGGACCGTTTCCGCCGCTGCGGGCGATGCGTGTCCGAGCAGGACGGCGGTGAGGAATGCAGCGCCCACCGCGAACGGTCCACGCCACGAAGATGAAAAAAACCTCATGAAAGTAACCCCTGTGTAACCTGTCCTCTACGCTACGAAGGGGGTTCCGCTAAAGCTGTGGCAGCTATGTGGCTGGGTGTCAGCAGGATGTCTTGGCCTGCAGCGGGGATATGGGGAGGTGTGAGGGAAATGTCTTGGACGTAAGCTCGATCAGAGCATATCCGATTGCAATTCCTACATGCCGTTGCTTAACAAGTCACCGGACACAGATCGTAATCTAAGCCTTCGCGGCGAGACCCGCAAGCTGAACCGGGTCAAGAAAACCGCAGCGGGTTTAACCGACGGCCGGCGCCTGATGCGGGGCGCTGCCGATCTTGGTCAACCTTTGAACGGCCCGGCAGAAGAGCGTCATCAGAGAGGATGTGAAGACGGCGATGGGCACCAGCATGATGCCGCCGACGAGCGGGTGAAGGAAGCTGAAGATCCAGTGCACGCCCAGCCACCGCTGCGGATCCTCCGCCCAGGTCTTGGCCGCCTCGTAGCTGGCTCCCTCCAGCACGTCCACGATGGAGTGGGGGTTCCACACGGCAGTATCCAGCCAAGCGAAAGCCTGCTGCAAAAGGATTACTCCGGAACCGAGAATCGCCAGGGCCGTGCAGATGAAGATGCCCATGGCGACGACGCCGAACGGGGACATCAGGAGAGCAAAAAGCGCAACGCGGACGCCCGTCAGGTCGAAGTCGATCTTCTCCTGCGCCCACTTGGTCGCGAATATCGCTCCCGCAAAAGCCAGCAGAACGCCAATGACTATGGATACACCCACTACGCCCGGCTCCTTCCGAGACACTCAGCCAAACGAGAGGGTATCGGAGGACGACGATGGGGTACGTGACCGGCCTCACAACGGAGGTGTTACGAGCTCTCGGAAGGTCCAGCTGGCACCCCGATCCCTTCCTGGCAATGCCAATGCCACAGCACTAGCAATTTTCTTTCCTTTGTATGACAATATTCTTGTCCTTATGCCAACCGGGGGATAGCTGTGGACTTCGCAACCGAACTGCTGGTCAGGGTCTTACGTGCCAGCATCTGGGGAACGCTGCTCGGGGGGTTCGCGGCGCTCATCATTCTGGCCGGCATCACGCCGGCCCACGCCGCATCGCCCGCCTTCGTGGAGGGCGTGGTGCTCGTGGACTATCACCCTAGCGCCAGCGCGACCGACCGCGCAGCGGCACGCCGCGCCGTCGGCGCCGTTCGGGCCACGCGCCTGTCGCCGCTGGCCGGGCGGGCGGAGAAGATCATCCTGCCCGCAGGCAAAGGCGTGGAGCGTGCGCTCAAGGCGCTGCGCCGACATCCGGCGGTACGTGTGGCGGAGCCCGACTACGTGCTCACCCACAACGCCGCAGCCAACGACCCGCTCTACCTGGACGGTAGCCTCTGGGGCATGTACGGCAACGCATCCACTCCTTCGAACACCTATGGCAGCCAGGCTGCGGAGGCCTGGGGCGCGGGCCACACGGGCTCGGCCGGCGTCTACATCGGCGTGATCGACGAGGGCCTGCAGTACACCCATGAGGATCTCGACGCCAACGTCTGGACCAATCCAGGCGAGATCCCCGACAACAATAGCGACGACGACGGCAACGGCTTCGCCGACGACGTTCACGGCTGGGATTTCTACAACAACGACGCCAGCGTCTACGACGGCACCGGCGACGACCACGGCACCCACGTCGCCGGCACCATCGGCGGCGAGGGCGGCAACGCAGTGGGCGTGGCCGGCGTGACCTGGGACGTGACGCTCATTTCGGCCAAGTTCCTGGGCCCCAGCGGCGGTTCCACCTCCGGCGCCATCGCCGCGGTGGACTACATCACCATGCTCAAGACGACCAAAGGCCTCAACATCGTCGCCACCAGCAACTCCTGGGGCGGCGGCGGCTTCAACCAGCTGCTGCTGGACGCCATCAACAGGGGCGGCGACGCCGGCATCCTGTTCGTCGCTGCCGCCGGCAACAGCAGCCGGGACACGGACGCCGGCAACTACTACCCGTCGAACTACGAATGCACGACGGCTTCCCGCAGCTGGGACTGCGTGATCTCGGTGGCATCCATCACCTCCAGCGGCACCATGTCGTCCTTCTCCAACTGGGGCGCGACCACGGTGGACATCGGCGCGCCCGGCTCCGCCATCGAATCCACGCTGCCCAACAACGGTTACGGCAGCTACAGCGGCACGTCCATGGCCACGCCACACGTGAGCGGCGCGGTGGCTCTATGCAGCTCCATAGATACCAACATGACGGCCTACGATCTTCGCAACGCCGTGCTGGGCACCGCGGCGGCCACGGCGTCCCTCGCCGGCAAGACCACCACCGGCGGCCGGCTGGACGTCGGCACCATGGTGAGCGTGTGCACGCCGCCGACGAGCGGCGTCTCCGGCGCGCCCAGCAGCCTCAGCGCGACAGCCACCAGCACATCGTCAATTGCGCTCAGCTGGACCGATGGAGTCAGCGGCGAGGATCGCTGGGAAGTTCGGCGCGGCGCGGGCAACTGCACCGGCATGGAAACCGTAGGCCTCGCGCCGCCGGATTCGACCACATTCCAGGTGAGCGGCCTCGAGCCCAGCACCGCCTACTGTTTCCAGGTCCTTGCATCGAACCGCTTCGGCGGCGGCTCCAGCACCGCACCATCCAACACGGCGACCGCGACCACCCTCGACCCGCCGCCGCCCTACGCGTGCGGAACCAGCGGCGACGGCTGGATCGACATCAGCGGCGCGGCCGACCTGAACCTTTCCGATGACGCCTATACCAGCGTCAGCCTTCCCTTCAGCTTCCCCTTCTACGGCGAGGCGTTCACCAGCATCCAGGTCGGCTCCAACGGGCTGGCGGGCTTCGGCGGCGGCGCGGTGACCGCGTACTCGAACACGGCGATCCCCAACGTCAACACGCCCAACGGCTTCGCCGCAACGTTCTGGGACGATCTGAACCCGGGCGCCGGCGGCGCCGTTCGGGCGCAAAGCACGGGCAGCGGCTCGAACCGCGTCTTCGTGGTGAGCTGGGACGACGTGCCTCACTACGGCACCTCGCCAGGCGGGATCAGCGTGCAGCTGCAGCTCGAGGAAGACACCGGCGACATCGTCCTCGTCCATCAGGATCTAGTGTTCGACAACGCCGCCTACGACTACGGCGCGTCCGCCACGGTCGGCGTGGAGGACAGCACCGGCGAGAACGGAACCCAGATCTCCTACAACGCAAGCCAGCTGAGCGCGCCGAGCGCCTACCGCTGCAGCCTGGGTGATGCGCCGCCTCCCCCGCCGCCCGAGGAGCCACCGCCGCCCCAGCCGCCGGCGGCGCCTTCCGGATTGAGCGCCAGCGCGCCCGAGCACGATCGTGTGGATTTGAGCTGGAGCGACCAGTCCGTCGACGAGGACGGGTTCAGGATCGAGCGGCACAGCGACGGCAGCTTCGCGCTCCTCGCCAGCGTCGCCGCCAACGTCACCGGATACACGGACTCGACCGTCGCGGCATCCACCGCCTACACCTACCGGGTGCGGGCCTACAAGAACGTCGGCGGCGAGTCCGGCTACTCAAATGAGGCCTTCACGACGACGCCGGCCCCACCGCCGGAAGAGCCCGATGCGGTGGGCGCGGCCTCGCCAGCCTGCGAGGTGGTAAGAGTCAGCTGGAGCCGAGCAGACGGGTGGGACGACGGCACGACGTTCGAGATCCAGGAGGACGTGGCCCATCCGAAGCGCGGCATCTTCCGCGACAGCTGGGCCACCGTGGAGGCGGCCGCGCTGGCATCGCCGTTCGAACTGACCCGCGGCGAGGGGTTGTACCGTTACCAGGTGCGCGCCAGGAACGCCAGCGGTGACTCGATCTACACGCCGCAACCCGGCGACGTCACCGTGACTGCCTGTGGCGGGGGCGACGGGGGCGGCGGAAGTGGCGGCAAAGGCAACGGCCGCAACAAATAGGCCCAATCTCTAAACCGCCAGCCTGGTCCAGGCCTGGCATCAATCGAGGGGGCTCACGCCCCCTCGTTACTTTGAGGGGGCGAATCGAACTCGCTTCAGCTCACCGCCCACCAGGCTGCGAAAACCACGGCGTAGAAAGCAAAGCTGAGCACGAACCCGTTACCGAGCCCCTTGAAGAAACGCAGGTCGTCTTCGCCGGTGAGCGTCTCGTTGACGACGTCGGCCGCG
>DATCZA010000015.1:0-5174 GCA_036526135.1 Pseudomonadales bacterium
CCCGCTCGCTTACTGGCTGATCAACGTCCTCACGACCATCGTGGCCGTGCCGCGGGCGTTGATGAAGCGACGCGAGGAGCGGGCCGTCTGGACGAGCCCGGACCGGGGAGAGCAGTTCCATGCTGCCGCAGACTGAACCCGGTCTGATCATCGAGCGGCCGGAGCTGCAGACGGCCGTGCAGCGTGTGGGGGGCGTGAGCCTGACCCTCATCTGCTGGGCCATCTGGGTTTATCTTGTGGTGCCCCTGCTCAGCCTCGTGGCCTGGGTGGTCGGCGCTCACACGGTGCACTCGTTGATGCTGCAGAACCTGGGTGTCGACGACCTGCTTGAGAAGGTCGGCTACTACGGTGCGGGTATACTGGCGTTGGTCACGGTATACATGACGTGGGCCATGGTCTCCTTCTTCCGCTACCGAAACATGTCCAGGCGATCGGCTCCCGAAATACCCACCGCCAGCGTGCTCGGCGCCACCCACGGCCTGACGCATCTGCAGATCCAGCTGTTGAGAAGCGCCAGGCGCTACGTGGTGTCCACCGAGGATCTCGAGCGGATGTTCAGCGAGCTGGATGAGCCAGACGCGCTCGAGAAAGCGCCTGCTGATTCCGAGCAGGACCCCAAGGCAGCCTGAACCCGCGTCACCGGCCCGCCTGCAGCCTGGCTTCGATGCCCCGTCTGATCTCCTCGTGACGCTTTTCCGTGATGGGGTAGCTCCAGACGATGGCTGCGCCCGTCAGGAAGAACAGGGAAGGAAACGTCGAGAACAGAAAACGCAGCCCGAACAGCTCGTCGGGCCCGTTGGCCGCCTCGGGCGCGGCATCGAATCCGAACAGGGCGAGCCCGAACAACGCAATCGAGCTGCCCACGGAGGCGGTCGCCTTCTGAGCGAAGGACCAGGCGGAGAAGAACAGGGCCGCCCGGTTCTCTCCGCTCTCCAGGGTGTCGAGGTCGATGACGTCGGCTTTCATGGAGTTGGGAAGGGTCTGCGAGAAGCCGCCGCTGGCGAAGCCGGTCGCGAAGGTGACCGGGAGCATCCACCAGAAGTCGCCCTCGCCCAGCAGCAGATAGAAGGGGTGGGCGAAGGCCAGGAGAAAGAAGGACGTCAGGTAAGCCCTGTGCTTGCCGATGCGGCGCGCCATCTTCACCCAGAACGGCACGGAGCCGAAGCTGACGAGAAAAAAGAAGGTGAGCATGTAGATCGCCTGATCCTCGGCACCGAGGACGTCGGCGATGAAGAAGATGTAGAGCGGCGTAGTGATGTTCAGGCCGATGGAGCCGATCATGAAGGCGAGGACCAGCTGTTTGAAAGGGCCGTTTGCCCACATCAGCTTGAGCCCCTTGCCCACCGGTACCGTTGACTTGTGGCGCACCTCGGGCTCCGGGGTATTGAGCAGGGTGAGGAGCACGCAAATGGGCATCAGCACGAGCATGGTCGTGCCCACCAGCGTCAGTACCACGTCGCTGCCGCCCAGGCCGAAGAAGAGCAGGGCGCCCGCGGGGATCAGCTGCGCGCTCAGGCTGCCGAACACGCCGGCCATGGCCCGTCCGCCCGTTATCCTCGAGCGCTCGTTGTAGTCTGGTGAGAGCTCCGCGCCCCACGCGTAGTAGGGGATCAGCATCATCGTGATCGCGATGGACAGCAGCATGCTCCAGGTGAGCATGTGCAGCCAGCCCGCGTCTTCAGGGGGCATGAACAGCATGTAGATCGAGGTCATCATGATGGGCGTCGCAGCGAAGATCCAGGGCTTGCGCCGGCCGAACCGGGTGCGGGTTTGATCGCTGAGGTAGCCCATCAGAGGGTCGGTGACCACGTCGAAGATCCGTACCACCAGGATGATCGTGCCGACCACGGCCAGGGGAACGCCGACGTCGCTGGCGTAAAAACGCGGGATGAACACGGCCACGGGGAACATCGACATGGCAATGGGCAGGTCGGTAAGGCTGTAGTAAAACAGCGTGGAGTTTTTCAGCCGCTGCACGTGGATTTCCTTCCGGGGCGGCCTATTGGACTTGGCGGCGCATTTGCGTGTCAAGGAAGCTCGCAACGGTGGCGCCCGGGCCGATCATCGCCTCAACATTCCTGGCGCTGCTGCGGCTGGCAATCCTGCAAGGAATGCCATAACGTCGGGGCTGCATCGACGGCCGGATCCGCTGGGAGGGGAAGATGGAAACCGCAGTCAAGCTCGCCATTCACGATCTGTTGGGGCGCTCCGCTTACGCCCTGGACGAACGTCACGTGGATATGCTGGAAGGAACGTTTACGGAAGACGCTGCCTTCGAGATCGATATCCAGGGCGTCGACGGCACGATGTCCTTCGCGGGTCGCGAGGCCATCATGGGGCTGATGACCGATTCCATGGCGGAGCAGACCGATCAGCGACGCCACGTGGTCACGAACGTGTTTTTCGAGGAGGTCGGAGACGAGCGCGCCAGGCTGATCTCGAACATCACCATCACTTCGGTGGAGCACGGCCAGATCCGTCTGGTCACCTCCGGCCTGTATCGGGACGAGGTGGTGCTGCACAACGGTGATTGGCGCATCGCCCGGCGGCGGATCGAGCTGGACATGCCTTACTGATCCCAAGGAGGCTGCGTGAATCTCAAAGGTCAGGTTGCCGTCATCAGTGGTGCGGCCGTGGGAATCGGGCGCGGCATCGCCGTGGCTCTGGCGGAACAGGGCGCGGCGGTCGCTTGCCTGGACATCGACGGCGTGGGAAACCAGGAGACGGCCGGGCTCGCGGAGGAGGCGGGTGGGCGCGGGCTCGCGCTCGACTGTGATGTTGCCGATCGAGCCCAGGTGCGGCGTGCCATGAGCGAGGCGCTGGGCGCGCTGGGAAGAATCGACGTGCTGGTGAACAACGCCGCCATCTACGTGGACACCTCTCTCACGGTGGGCAGCTACGATGCCCAGACCCGCGCGTACGAACGATCCATCGCCATCTGCGCCCTGGGCAGCTACTACTGCGCCCGGGCCGCCGTGCCCGCCATGCGCGAGTCCGGCGGCGGCAACATCGTCAACATCATCACCGAGCACATCAAGGAAGGGCACCTCATGACCGGACCGGGCGCCACAGGTTACGACGGTGCGAAGTGGGTAATGTGGCGGCAGACCGAATCCTGGGCCGTGGAGCTCGCCGAGCACAACATACGGGTCAACGCGCTCTGCATGGGCGCTACCGACACGCCGATGCTGCGGGCGGTTTCGGTGCCCATCGCCGAGGCCGGCATGCGGCCGGAGGACGTGGGCCAGGCGGTTCTGAACGTGCTTGCCCACGGTCGGCGCGGACCGACGGGGCAATCCTACGTCTTCGGCACCACGGGCACGTCCCGGGAGCAGAGTCTCGGCGAGATCGCCGCTCTGGCTCCGCGCTGAGCCCGCCCCGGGCACC
The DNA here is from genome assembly GCA_036526135.1 of Pseudomonadales bacterium. Classification (GTDB taxonomy): domain Bacteria; phylum Pseudomonadota; class Gammaproteobacteria; order Pseudomonadales; family Azotimanducaceae; genus UBA2965. The sequence continues at coordinate 3,388 of DATCZA010000015.1, forward strand.
CATGCGGGACAGGTTCAGCCAGGCATACCTTTGGTACGTGGTGGCGGTGCTGACCATCGCCTCCACCTTCTCCATCATCGATCGTCAGATCCTGAACGTGATGATCGGACCCGTGAAGCGCGACCTGGGCGGCATCTCGGATTTCCAGGTCTCGCTCATCATGGGCTTCGCCTTCACCTTCCTCTACAGCGTGCTTTCCTATCCGGCCGGCTGGGTTGCCGACCGCTACAACCGGAAGAACCTGATGGCCGTGGGCATTGCCGCCTGGAGCGCGATGACCATGCTTTGCGGCATGGTGAGCCAGTACTGGCACCTCTTCGCCACGCGCATGGGGGTCGGGGTCGGCGAGGCGACTCTGCAACCGGCGGCCACGTCCTCGCTTTCCGACTACTTTCCACCTCACATGCTGCCGCTCGCCATGGGCATCGTGGCCTCGGCGCCATTCATCGGGCAGGGCCTGGCCAACATCGCCGGCGGTCCGCTTATCGACTACCTGGAGGCAACACCCAACTACGTGCTGCCGCTCTTTGGTGAGGTATTTTCCTGGCAGATGGTGTTCCTCCTGGTTGGCGCGCCCGGGCTGCTGGTGGCGCTCGCCATGTGGGGGCTGCGCGAGCCGTCCCGACACGGCAAGCAGACTGAAGAGGCCGGCGTGCCGCTCCGCGAGGTCTGGGCCTTCGTCAAGGATCGGGGGGCTTTCTTCTTCCTGGTCTTCACCGCCTACCTGTGCCTGGCTACCCAGGGCTGGTCACTTTTCTCCTGGCTCGTGGAGTTCTACGTGCGCAACCACGAGTGGACGCGCACGGAGATCGGACTGACCTACGGGTTCATCGCCATGTTCGTCGGCATGGCGGGCAGCATCATCGGCGGGGCCTGGGCGGGGCGGCTGATCCGCCGCGACTCGCCGGACGGCACGATCCGGGTCGTCATGTATGGATCCATCGTGCTCCTGCCAGTCGGGGCCGCCATCACCATCGTCCCCGACCCCTGGCTGGGCGTGGCTCTGCTGGTGCCCGCCACGTTCTGCATGGCCATGCCGCCGGGCCTCATCATGGCGACCCTGCAGGCCATCGCTCCCAACGAGCTGCGCGGCCAGATGGTGGCCTTCTATCTCATCGCGGTGAACTTTCTCGCGTACACGTTCGCGCCGTCATTGCCGGCCGTGCTGAGCGATTTCGTGTTCGGCAGCGAGATGGCGCTGGGTAAGTCCATCTCGCTGCTTGCCGTCGTGAACTACACGATCTCCAGCCTCTGCCTGGCCCTGGGTCTGAAGCACTATCGACGCGCTTTAGACCGCGCGCGGGCGTGGGCGAGCGCCTAGCGCTCCGACGACATCTCAAGCAGGCCGATTTCCACGCAGCTGGCGGATGCTAACGGCGACCTTCCAGATAGTCGTTTAAAACCTCGTGGAAACGCCGCACCCGGCTCTCCTGGCCGCTTAAGATCGCGTCGCGATAGCCGCGGGAATGAAACCCCTGCTGCTGGCCGACCGCCACCCCGAGATCCTGGATCAGAAACGAATCCATCATGTCCTCGATGACGGCGCCGGACCCGTACTCGATCTGCTCGGGCTCGGCTTCCTGGAGCGGTCGGGGGCCGCAGATGGTGACCACGTCGGCCTGCCCCTCGACTGGTGGTGCGAAAAACCAGTAGTCGAACGTGCACTTCTCGGGATCCGTGGGGTGAGGCTCCGTGCGGAAGAAGTGCACGCCGTCCGCCGTACCCGTGAGCGTCACGTTGGGGAACAGGGTGTGATGAAAATAGTCGGTGAGCTCGTCGTCCGTGTA
>DATCZA010000016.1:0-24675 GCA_036526135.1 Pseudomonadales bacterium
CGGTTCCTCTCCCAGCCCGCTTATAGTAGCGAAGCGGGGTGATGGAAGCTGAAACATGTTGTTCCGATCATGTAACGTGAAGTCCCGCTCGTAGCCCGGTACGGTCCTCAATAGTTGCCTTTGCTGGCATGCGCCGGGGTGCCGAAACAGGCTTTCAAGGCTCCATTGAGGGCGTTATAGTCGGCCAAACTATTAGACCAAAGTGTTATAACCATCCTGCCATGAAGCTCCAGCAACTCCGCTACATCTGGGAAGTCGCCCACCACGACCTCAACGTGTCGGCTACCGCACAGAGCCTGTTCACCTCGCAGCCCGGGATCAGCAAGCAGATCCGGCTTTTGGAGGACGAGCTGGGCGTGGAGGTCTTTGCCCGAAGCGGCAAGCATCTCACCCACATCACGCCGGTGGGAGAGCAGATCATCGAGATGGCCGGCCAGATCCTCCGCGAGGTGGATACCATCAAGCAGGTGGCCCAGGAATACAGCAACGAAAAAGCGGGCAGCCTCTCCATCGCCACCACGCACACCCAGGCGCGCTACGCGCTGCCGCCGATGATCCGCGAGTTCCGCGCCAGTTACCCCGACGTCGCGCTGCACATGAATCAGGGTTCCCCGACCCAGATTGCCGAGCTTGCGGCCACGGGGGAGGTTGATTTCGCCATCGCTACCGAAGGCCTCGATCTGTTCGGTGACCTGGTCATGATGCCCTGCTACCGGTGGAACCGCTCGGTGGTAGCCCCTAAGGGCCACCCCCTGATCGCGGCCGCCGAGGCGAGCGGCCGGCTCCTGATGAGCGATCTCGCCCGGGAGCCCATCGTGACCTACGTGTTCGGCTTCACCGGCCGGTCGCGCTTGGACGATGCGTTCGCCGCGGAAGGACTCAAACCCAACGTGGTTTTCACCGCTACGGACGCGGACGTAATCAAGACGTACGTTCGCCTTGGCCTCGGCGTTGGCATCATCGCCACCATGGCGCTCGACGACGAGTTGGACGACGACCTGGTGGCCATCGACGCGGCCCACCTGTTCTCACCCAGCGTCACCCACATCGGTTTTCGTCGGGGTACCTTTCTGCGGCGCTACATGTACGACTTCATCGAGCGGTTTGCGCCGCACCTGGATCAGCAGATGGTCGACCTTGCGGCCGCCTGCGCGACCTCCGCGGAGCGGGCCGCGCTGTTCGAGGATCTCGAGCTTCCCGTGCGCTGACGCTCGAGGGCCTCGCCGCGGGTCAGCCGACGATCCTGACGACGTTCTGGGCGTGCAGGCCGCACTCCTTGCGGGTGGCTTCTTCCCACCACCACCGTCCGGAGCGCTCGTGCTCGTGGGGCCCCACCGGCCGCGTGCACGGCTCGCAGCCGATGGAGACGAAGCCGCGGTCGTGCAGGGGGTTGTAAGGGACGCCGTGCTCGCGGATGTAAGCCCAGACGTCCGCCGACGACCACTGCGCCAGCGGGTTGAACTTGACCAGAGAACCGCTTCTGCCGGCAAAGGCGGAATCTTCCTGCTCGGTGGGGACGCTGGTTCTCGTGACGCTCTGGTCCTGGCGCTGACCGGTGATCCAGGCATCCAGCGTGGACAGCTTGCGCTTCAGCGGCTTGATCTTGCGAACGCCGCAGCATTCGGAGTGGCCGTCCTCGTAGAAGCTGAAGAGTCCTTTGCTCTTCACCAGCTCGCCCACCGCCGTGGGTTCGGGCATGACCATCTCGATGGCCACGCCGTAGCGGTTGCGCACGGATTCGATGAAGCGATAGGTTTCGGCGTGGAGACGGCCGGTATCCAGGCTGAAGACGTCCACGGCCAACCCCAGCTGATGGGCCATGTCGATCAGCACGACGTCCTCGGCGCCGCTGAACGAGATGGCGATGTGGCCGGGAGCAAAACGGCCGACCGCATCGGCGAGCACTTCCTGGGGTCTTTGATCTGGCGCGGGGCTTGGCTGCATGGTCCTGGTCGTGTCCGGGAGTTGGCGCGCAGACTAGCAATGCTCGCGCGGCAGAGAAAATAATCTCTTGGTATATGCTTACGCCCTCAATCGAGCTGGAAAACCCAACCCGTGGACGTTTTGTGTTTGGATCTGGAAGGGGTGCTGATCCCCGAAATATGGCAGGCCGTCGCAGACCGCACCGGCATCGAGGAGCTCCGAAAGACCACACGGGACATTCCCGTTTACGACGATCTCATGGGCATGCGGCTCGAGGTGCTCGGCGCGAACGACCTGTCCATGAGCCTCATCGAATCCGTCATCGACGGCCTGGAGCCGCTGCCGGGCGCTTCAGACTTTCTGGGGTGGGCCAGGGCGCGCTACCAGGTGGCCATCATCTCGGACACGTTTTACCAGTTCGCCAACCCGCTGATGGCCAAGCTCGGCTGGCCGACGCTGCTGTGTCACAACCTGGTGGTAGAGAACGATCGAATCGTCGGGTACCGGATTCGCCAGCCGGATCCCAAGCGATGCTCGGTTCAGGCTTTCAAGTCTCTCAACTACCGCGTGCTGGCCGCCGGGGACTCCTACAACGACATCGCCATGCTGGAGGAAGCAGACGCGGCGTTCTTTTATCGGGCCCCCGAGAACGTGCTGGCGGAGTATCCGCAGTACCCGTGCGCGGGGTCTTACGGGGAGCTGCAGGCGCTTTTAAAGGCTGCGGCCTGACGGCCCGATCGCTTCAACGGGTGGCGCGCTGCGCCGCCGGGCATTGCGCCCGGCAGCGACGGCCGTGTGTCAGTGGAACTGAGCTTCTTCCGTTGAACCGGTGAGAGCGGTCACCGAGCTCTGCCCGCCCTGGATGACGGTGGCGACCTGGTCGAAGTAGCCGGTGCCGACTTCCTGCTGGTGGCTGACGAACGTGTACCCCCTGTCGGCGGCGGCAAACTCTTCCTCCTGGAGCTCCACGTAGGCGGACATCTGCCTGCTCGCATACCCCTGCGCCAGGTTGAACATGTTGAACCACATGCTGTGAATGCCTGCCAGCGTGATGAACTGATACTTGTAACCCATGGCCGCCAGCTCTTTCTGGAACTTGGCGATGGTCGCGTCGTCCAGGTTGGCCCTCCAGTTGAAGGACGGCGAGCAGTTGTACGACAACATCTGGTCGGGGTATTCCTTCTTTATCGCCTCGGCGAACCGCTTGGCCTCGTCCAGATCCGGTACCGCGGTTTCGCACCACAGCAGATCGGCGTACGGCGCGTAGGCCAGGCCGCGAGAGATGGCCTGATCAAGGCCCGCGTGGGTCTTGTAGAACCCTTCCGGCGTGCGCTCTCCTGTCAGAAAATCCTTGTCCCAGGGGTCGATGTCGCTGGTTACCATGTCGGCGGCGTTTGCGTCCGTGCGCGCGAGCAGTATGGTCGGCACGTCGCACACGTCGGCGGCCAGACGTGCGGCGATCAGCTTCTGCACCGCCTCCTGGGTGGGTACCAGCACCTTGCCGCCCATGTGGCCGCACTTCTTCACCGAGGCCAGCTGGTCCTCGAAGTGCACGCCGGCAGCCCCGGCGCCAATCATGGATTTCATGAGCTCGAAGGCGTTGAGGATGCCGCCGAAGCCCGCCTCGGCATCGGCGATGATCGGTGCGAAGTAGTCGATGCCGTCGTCGATTCCTTTCGACCATTGAATCTCGTCGGCCCGCCGGAACGCGTTGTTGATCCGGTTGACCAGGGTAGGAACGGAGTTGACCGCGTAGAGGGATTGGTCCGGGTACATGGTCTCCGAGTCGTTGGCGTCCGCGGCCACCTGCCAGCCTGAACAGTAGATGGCCTTGATGCCCGCCTTGACCTGCTGAACGGCCTGGCCGCCGGTGACGGCGCCGAGAGAGTTGATGAAGTCCTCGTTCTGCAGGTAGTCCCAGAGCTTGTCCGCGCCGTGAGCGGCCAGCATGCTGCGGTGGGGTATGGTGCCCCTCAGATTGACGACGTCGGCCGCCGTGTAACCGCGCTTGACGTCTTTCCAGCGCGGATTGGTGTCCCACTCCGTCTGCAATTCTCTGACCTGCTCTTCGCGGGGCTTCCGCGGAATGAAATGTAGCGCCATGGATCGTTCGCCCGTCTCAAGGAATGTCGGGGCCGGGATTGTAGAGACGCAGATTGAAAAGAATAGCGAAAGGAAAACAATTAATGCTTTCCCAATGGGAATATATCAGCGACGTGAACGACGGCGCCGGTTGCCCGTCTCAGATACGCAGGATACGCAGCTCCGGATCGGGGCTGCTGAGGTTCCACAGGTAGTCGAACCGCTCGGTGAGCTTTGATGCCTGGACGGGATCGTAGAGGTTGGTCAGACCGTCATACTCCCGGTAGTCGGGCATCAGCCAGTAGCCGCGCTGGTCCCACACCAGATAGGTGTGAACGTCCGTGGCGAGCCCGTCTGGCACCTTACGGATTTCAATCTTGCTGTCGATCCGTCGGGCGAGCTCCAGGAGCTTGTGGCCGCGGCTCACCATGGGCTGGCTGGAATGGATGAGGATTCTCAACGTGGCAGGCGGCGCGCTGCGAACGAACCTCGAGACCGCATCGACGATCTCGGGCCGGTCGAACAGCGAGTGGTCCAGATACTGGCTGTAGATCAGCAGCGCCCTGGTCGGCTCGGCCACGCACGCGGCGAGGGCATCGATGCTCTCCGGCTCGCCATGCAGGTGCTTGAGCTCGGCCCTCGCATCGTCTGCGTCGCTCTCCTGGGGGACGATCAGGGGAGCGGGAATCGGCTCGGCGCTTGGCCTGAACTCCACGGGCAGGATCAACCGCATGGCGATGTGCGGTATGTCCGCTTCCATGAATTCCTGCCCTTCGGGCACGAACCCGGCTTCGCGGTAGAAGCGGGCAACCTCGGTCTGGGCGTGAACGAAGACCTCGGCGTGGCCGTCCTCGCACGCTTTCTCCACGGCCGCCTCCAGGAGCCTTCGGCCGATCCCGCCGCGACGCTGGGACGCCACCACCGCCATTCGCCCGATCTGGCCGGTACCGAGGAGCCTGGCGCAGCCCAGCGCCTGGCCCGCTTCGTTGACGGCGAGAAAGTGCGTGGCGTCTGCATCGAGACCGTCCCACTCCAGTTCCTGGGGCACCCCCTGTTCCCTGACGAAGACGGCGTCGCGGACCTCGTTGAGCTGGTGCTGGTGGGTCGACCAATCCACGGGCACGACGTGAATGTCCATCAGCTGGGTTCTCTCCTGGTGAGGTCGGCGGCCAGGCCGGTGTAGGAAGCCGGCGTCAGCGCGCGCAGCTCTTCCCTGGCGCTCGCGGGCAGATCGAGGGTCTCGAGCATCTCGCTGTACAGATCGCGATCGATCCGCTTGCCGCGGGTGGCGGCTTTCAGCTGCTCGTAGGGCTCGATCAGGCCGTGCTTGCGCATGACGGTCTGTACGGCCTCCGCCAGAACTTCCCAGCTGGCGTCCAGGTCGGCCCGGATCCGGTCAGCGTTTATCTTCACGCGGCCGAGGCCGCGCTGGCTCGCCTGGTAGGCGACGCTGCAGTGGCCGCAGGCAGAACCGACGTTGCGAAGCACGGTTGAATCCGACAGGTCCCGTTGCCAGCGCGAGACGGGCAGCTTGGCGGCCATGTGCTCGAGCAGGGCGTTGGCGATGCCCAGGTTGCCCTCGGAGTTCTCGAAGTCGATGGGATTGACCTTGTGGGGCATGGTGGACGAGCCGGTTTCGCCGGCGACCGGCTGCTGGACGAAGTACTCGATGGCGATGTAGCCCCACATGTCGCGGTCGAAGTCGAGCAGTATCTGATTGAATCTGACCAGCGCGTGAAAGAGCTCGGCGATGTAGTCGTGGGGTTCGATCTGGGTAGTCAGCGGGTTCTGCGCGAGGCCCAGGCCTTCAACGAAAGCCCTCGCCAGCTCGGGCCAGTCGACTTCGGGATAGGCCACCACGTGAGCGTTGTAGTTGCCGACCGCCCCGTTCATCTTGCCCAGCAGGGCCACCTCACGCAGCTGCCTGAGCTGACGGGACAGGCGGTAAGCGACGTTTTTGAGCTCCTTGCCCATGGTGGTGGGCGAGGCCGCCTGACCGTGGGTTCGGGACAGCATCGGGATCTCGGCCGCGTCGTCGGCGACCGCGCTGATCTGATCGATGAGCGCCTGCATCTGCTCGCCGAGCAGCTCGCGAGAGTCGCGCAGCATCAGGGCGTAAGAGAGATTGTTGACGTCCTCCGACGTGCAGGCGAAGTGGACGAACTCTATGTGCGAGGCGAGCCCGTCGATAGCCGCGACGCGCTCCTTGACGAAGTACTCCACGGCCTTCACGTCGTGATTCGTGGTCCGCTCGATCGCCTTGATGCGTTCGGCGTCCGCGAGCGAAAAGTCTTCCGCCACGGCGGCAAGGGCAGCGGCCTGGCCGGAAGATAGGGCGGGCAGCTCGCCGATTGAATCGGTCTGGGCAAGATGAGCGAACCAGCGGCACTCCACCAGCACGCGGTAGCGCATCAGTCCGAACTCGCTTACCAGCGGTGCCAGTGGTTCGAGGCGGTTCCGGTAGCGCCCGTCCAGGGCGCCGATGGTCATGAGCGGGTGTGTCTGCACGGAGGTGGTCACGTTTTCCTCTCGAGAGTTTCCAAGGCTACCAGCAGCTGCCGGCGTCGCAAAACCAGATGCCACCGGCGGCCGCCCAGCTGCTGCCACAGCCAGGCGAACCGGACGCCGGCAAGCAGCTCGGCGCGGATCGTATCGGCCACGCTTTCACGCTTGAGCAGATCGGGATCGCCGGCGACCTGGATGCGCTTGCCGAGCCGGCTGATGCCCTTTAGCCTTCGGGCCAGGTCGATCTCGGGCGCGTTCATGAGGCCGTCGCCTCGATCAGCGCGCCGCCCAGGCAAACGTCGCCGTCGTAGAAACACACGTACTGGCCCGGGGTAACTGCCCGCTGGGGTTGCTCGAAGCGCACCAGAAGGCGACCGTCGGCTCGGTGGCTGACCAGGCAGGGTTGGTCCGTCTGACGGTAGCGGACCTTCGCCGTGCATTGCCTGGGAAGCTCGGGCTCCGGTGCCAGCCAGTTCGTCTCGCCGGCCGCCAGCCACTCGCTGAGCAGGTCCTCTTCGCTCTGAGACACTACGAGCGTGTTGCCGTCCGTGACCTTGTCCACCACGTACCACGGCGCTTCGGGACGTCCTGCCAGGCCGCCGATGCCCAGCCCCTGACGCTGGCCCAGGGTGTAGTAGGCGAGGCCCAGGTGCTCGCCCACGGTCATTGCCTGGGTGTCCTTGATGGGGCCCGGCCGGCTTGGGAGATAGCGTTGCAGGAAGTCCCGGAAGCGTCGCTCACCGATGAAGCAGATGCCCGTGCTGTCCTTCTTGCCCGAGTTTTCGAATCCTGCCTGAGCGGCAATGGCACGTACCTCGGTTTTGGTCAGCGCGCCAAGGGGAAAGAGGCACCTGGCGAGCTCCTCAGCCGGGACGGCCTGTAAGAAGTAGCTCTGGTCCTTGTTTTCATCCACGCCCTTGAGCAGGACGAAGCGGCCGTCCTGCATGGCGCCACGCACGTAGTGCCCCGTGGCGATCATGTCCGCGCCGAGGGCGCGGGCGTAGTCTGCGAACTGCTTGAATTTGATCTCGCGGTTGCAGAGCACGTCGGGATTCGGCGTGCGGCCCGCGTCGTACTCGGCGAGAAAGTGCTCGAAGACGTTGTCCCAGTACTCGGCAGCGAAGTTCGCCAGGTGCAGAGTTATGCCCAGGCGTTCGGCGACCCGTTGGGCGTCGGCCAGATCCTCTTTGGCCGTGCAGTACTCGGTGCCGTCGTCCTCTTCCCAGTTCTTCATGAACAGGCCCTCCACGGCGTACCCCTCCTGCAGGAGCAGGAGGGCGGCGACGGAGGAGTCGACACCGCCCGACATGCCGACGATGACTTTGGTTTGCCTGGGAGTTGCCACTTCAGGGGTGCGTGCAGCACTGCTGTGTGAAGGATGGCCATTCTACCCCCAAGCAGGGGTTCTTGCCCGCCCGACAGCCCGTTGGGGGCTATAATGCGACCATGAGCAAGCTTACCCATCTCAATGCCGCGGGCGAGGCGAGCATGGTCGACGTCTCCGGCAAGTCCGAGACGCTGCGGCGCGCCGTGGCCCGGGGGATCGTGCGGATGGCGCCGGAGACCCTTCGCGAGATCCTGCAGTCGGGGGTTCCCAAGGGTGACGTCATTGCCGTCGCCCGCGTAGCCGGCATTCAGGCCGCCAAACGGTGCGCGGATCTCATTCCGCTTTGCCATCCGTTGCCGCTCACCAAGGTGGCTCTGGATTTCAGCCCGGCCGGCGACGACGGTCTCGAGGTTACCGCCGAGTGCGTGGTCACGGGCCAGACCGGGGTCGAGATGGAAGCCCTGACCGCCGTCAGCGTGGCTGCGCTGACGGTCTATGACATGTGCAAAGCCATCGACCGGGGCATGGTCATCGAGTCCGTGTGCCTGGTGAGCAAAGAAGGCGGCCGCAGCGGCACCTGGGAACGCACGCCGTGATTCCCGTCCGTGTTCTGTTTTTCGCTTCTCTCAGGGAAGCCGTCGGTCGCGAGGAGGTCTTCCTCGAGCTGCCGGATTCGGCGCGGATCGACGACCTGCTCGCCTCGCTGGATGACATTCTCAGCGCCGAGGCGATGGCAGCGCTGCGGGCGGAAAACGTTCGCCTGGCCGTCAACCAGGAGATGCTGACGGCCCCTGGGCGGCTTCGTCCCAACGATGAGGTCGCCTTCCTCCCGCCGGTAACGGGGGGCTGACCGTGCATTCCGAGGTTCGAATTCAGGAAGCGGATTTCAGCGTGGCGGCACAGTGGGAGGCGCTGCGCGGGCGCGCGTCGGGCGAGGTTGGCGCGGTAGCGAGCTTTGTCGGGCTCGTGAGGGACCGCGATCCTGATGCGCCCATCCAGGGTCTGTATCTCGAGCATTATCCCGGCATGACGGAAGCGAGCATCGGTAAGATTCTCGACGAGACCGCATCACGCTGGCCCATCCTGGACATCGTGGTCATTCACCGCGTGGGTGGCCTCGAACCCGGCGACCAGATCGTGTTCGTGCAGGTGGCGGCCGCGCACCGCCCGGCAGCCTTCGCTGCCTGCGAGTTCGTCATGGACTATCTGAAAACCGACGCCGTGCTGTGGAAGCGGGAGCGGCTGATGGAAGGCGAGCGCTGGATCGAGGCGACCGGGGACGACCGTCGCCGTGTCGCCCGATGGAAGGCCGACCCGGTCGGCGATTCCTGATACCCACTGCACAGCCTCGTCGGAAGGGCTATAATCTCGCGCCTTTTTCCGGTGCGCCTTTCCATCGCGACCTATCGCGACGGGTCAAGGCTGTTACCCAAACGGATTTCCAAACGGAGCTTTAGATGACCTATCAGCACATCGAAGTGCCCGCTGACGGCGAGAAGATCACCGTCAACGCAGATGATTCACTGAACATCCCCGACAACCCGATCATCCCTTTCATCGAGGGGGACGGCATCGGGGTCGACATCACCCCGGTCATGAAGGACGTGGTGGACGCCGCGGTGGCCAAGGCCTACGGCGGCAGCCGCAGGATCCACTGGATGGAGATCTACTCCGGCGAGAAATCCCTGGAGGTCTACGGGGAAGACGAGTGGCTGCCGGCGGAGACCCTCGACGCCATGCGGGAGTTCATCATCGGGATCAAGGGCCCCATGACCACGCCGGTGGGCGGCGGCATCCGGTCTTTGAACGTCGCTCTGCGACAGGAGCTGGACCTGTATGTCTGTCAGCGTCCGGTGCGCTGGTTCCAGGGTGTCCCCAGCCCGGTGGTGGCCCCAGAGAAGACGGACATGGTCATCTTCAGAGAAAACACCGAGGACATCTACGCGGGCGTGGAATGGGAGGCGGATTCGGAAGGGGCCGATAAGCTCATCGCTTTCCTGCGCGACGAGATGGGGGTCAACAAGATCCGCTTTCCTCAGCACTGCGGCATAGGCATCAAGCCCGTTTCCGTCGAGGGCAGCAAGCGCCTGATCCGCAAAGCCCTTCAGTACGTCATCGAGGAGGACCGGGACTCGCTGACCTTCGTGCACAAGGGCAACATCATGAAGTTCACCGAGGGCGCCTTCAAGGATTGGGGCTACGAGCTAGCCGCGGAGGAGTTCGGCGCGACCCCGCTGGACGGCGGCCCCTGGCATGAGCTGACCAACCCCCGCACGGGCAAGCGGGTCATCATCAAAGACGTGATCGCCGATGCCATGCTGCAGCAGATCCTCACCCGGCCAGACGAGTACGACGTGATCGCCACCATGAATCTGAACGGCGACTACCTGTCCGATGCCCTGGCCGCTCAGGTCGGCGGTATCGGTATCGCGCCTGGTGCCAACATCGGCGACACCATCGCGCTGTTCGAAGCGACCCACGGCACCGCGCCGAAGTACGCCGGGCAGGACAAGGTGAATCCCGGCTCGCTGGTGCTCTCGGCAGAGATGATGCTCCGCCACATGGGGTGGCGCGAGGCCGCCGACCTGATCATTCAGGGTGTGGAAGGCGCCATTGGCGAGCGGACGGTGACCTACGATTTCGAGCGCCTGATGAGCGGCGCGACGTTGTTGAAGTGCTCGGAATTCGGTCAGGCCATCGTTGCTAAGATGTAGCCTCGCGAGAGGTTTCTCGGGCCGGTGGAGAGGCCTCTGCCGGTCCGGGATCAGCTGCCGCGCTCTCGTCGACGGGGGCGTCCTCGCCTGAATCCTCGGATTCAATCGCCTCCGCGCGTATGTTGATGGCGTGCAGGCCTTTAGGGCCCTCTAGAATGTCGAACTCCACGTCCTGGCCGGCCTTGAGAGTCTTGTAGCCGTCCATCTGAATGGAAGAGTAGTGCGCAAACAGATCGTCGCCACCGCCGTCGGGCAGGATAAATCCGTACCCCTTGGCATTGTTAAACCACTTTACTTTTCCCATCGCCATGGAGACCCCCTAGCAGCCACGAACACAACGCCCATCCTTGTGCGTACCTCGGCCCTGCCGCCCAAACTGCGCGAAGCGCGCAGTGTTGCGCATCTTTGTACCCGTCCCGCCGCGTATAATCGAACGGTCACAAGTTGCAGCTCCCCTATGAGCCCGACTTTCCATGGATTTTCGGGCTTAGTCAAGGCCCGGGGATGCTTGTATCATCGTGCTGCCGCCCACATGAACGAGGAGCAATGGAGCCAACAAATCGTTCCCAGATACCGCCCAGGGTTCTGAAGAGCGACCCGTTGCAAGCGCAATCCGGCGAGGGTGACGCGGACGACAGCTCCGATTCGGGGCTCGCGACGGTCACCGCCAAGCCGGAGCTCAAGCGCCCGCCGATGTACAAGGTGGTGCTGCTGAACGACGATTACACGCCCATGGAGTTCGTCGTGCACGTGCTGGAGATCTTTTTTGCCATGGATCGCGAGAAAGCGACGCAGATCATGCTCACGGTGCACACCCAGGGCGCGGCGGTGGTGGGGATCTATCCCCGCGACATTGCTGAAACTAAATCCGAGCAAGTGAATCAATATGCTCAGGAGAATCAGCATCCGCTGATCTCGACGATAGAGATGACCGATTGATCACCGAACACAGGACGAAGCCAGACACACCTCATGCTGAGTAAAGATTTAGAAGTTACCCTGAACGAAGCGTTCCGCGCTGCCAAAGCCAAGCGTCACGAGTTCATGACCGTCGAGCACCTGCTGCTGGCGCTGCTGGACAACAAGGTCGCCTTGGACGTGCTCGAGAAGGTGGGCGTGGACGTCGATCGGTTGCGCAAGGACCTTTCGGAGTACATCGAGAGCACCACGCCGCTCATTCCGGCCGGAGACTCCGACCGGGAGACCCAGCCGACGCTCGGCTTCCAGCGGGTTCTGCAGCGCGCCGTGTTCCACGTCCAGTCGTCGGGGCGCAAGGAGGTCACCGGCGGGAACGTGCTCGTTGCGATATTCAGCGAGCAGGAAAGCCAGGCGGTGTTCTTCTTGAAGCAGCAGAACGTCGCGCGCATCGACGTCGTTAACTACATCGCCCATGGCATCTCCAAGGTCTTCGGCGAAGGAGAATCCGGGGAGCCCGCGGCCGAGCAGGAAGAGGAAGGCGCCGGCGAAGAGGCCCAGCAGAGCGCCCTGGAAGCTTTCGCAACGAACCTCAACGATCAGGCACGCAACGGGCGCATCGATCCGCTCGTGGGCCGGGATGCTGAGCTGGAGCGGGTCATTCAGGTGCTTTGCCGGCGGCGCAAGAACAACCCGCTGCTCGTCGGCGAGTCGGGCGTGGGGAAGACGGCCATCGCCGAGGGTTTGGCCAAGCGCATCGTGGACGGCCAGGTGCCCGAGGTGGTCTCCGACAGCACCATCTACGCGCTCGACATGGGCGCGCTGCTGGCAGGCACCAAGTATCGCGGCGATTTCGAAAAGCGTTTCAAGCTCGTTCTGGCCGAACTGAAAAAGCAGGAAGGCAGCATCCTCTTCATCGACGAGGTGCACACGATCATCGGCGCCGGTGCTGCCAGCGGCGGCGTGATGGACGCGTCGAACCTGCTCAAACCGCTTCTGACTTCCGGCGACATCCGCTGCATGGGGTCCACTACCTATCAGGAGTATCGCGGGATTTTCGACAAGGATCGGGCGCTGTCCCGGCGTTTCCAGAAAATCGACATCACCGAGCCGGACGTCAACGACACCTACAACATTCTCAAGGGGCTGAAATCACGGTTCGAGGACCACTACCACATCCGCTATACGGACAAGGCGCTGCGTGCGGCTGCCGAGCTTGCAGACCGGTACATCACCGACCGCTTCCAGCCGGACAAAGCCATCGACGTCATCGACGAGGCCGGCGCAGCCCAGCTGCTGCTCGCTCCCAGCAAGCGCAAGAAGAGCATCGGAGCGACCGACGTGGAGCAGGTCGTGGCGAAGATCGCGCGGATCCCGTCGACCCAGGTGACCAGCTCGGACAAGGAGGCGCTGCGCAACCTGGATGCCAAGCTGAAGATGGTGGTGTTCGGTCAGGACGAGGCCATCGATTCGCTCGCTTCGGCCATCAAGCTCTCCCGCGCGGGCTTGAAGTCCGGTGAGAAACCCATCGGCTCGTTCCTGTTTGCCGGCCCTACGGGCGTGGGCAAGACGGAGGTCTGCCGCCAGCTGGCAAACATCATGGGAGTGGAGCTGCTGCGCTACGACATGTCGGAGTACATGGAGCGGCACACGGTCTCCAGACTCATCGGGGCGCCGCCGGGATACGTGGGCTTCGACCAGGGCGGCCTGCTTACCGAGGCGGTTACCAAGCATCCCCACAGCATCGTGCTGCTGGACGAGATCGAGAAGGCCCATCCGGAAGTCTTCAACCTGCTGCTGCAGGTCATGGACCACGGAACGCTCACCGACAACAACGGCCGGAAGGCCGATTTCCGCAACGTGGTGCTGGTCATGACCACCAACGCGGGGGCCCAGGACATGAGCCGGCCCTCCATCGGCTTCACTCAGCAGGACCACACCTCGGACGCGATGGAGGCCATCAAGAAGCTGTTCACGCCGGAATTCCGCAATCGGCTCGACGGCATCATTCAGTTCCACTCCCTGCCCAAAGAGGTCATCAAGACGGTGGTGGACAAGTTCCTCATCGAGCTCCAGGCCCAGCTGGACGACAAGAAAGTCACCCTGGAGGTGGACGATGCTGCGAGGGAGTGGCTCGTCGTCGAGGGCTACGACGAGAAGATGGGCGCCCGGCCCATGCAGCGGTTGATTCAGGAGCGCATCAAGCGCCAGCTGGCCGAAGACGTGCTGTTCGGTGCGCTGTCGAAGAATGGCGGGACCGTTTACGTCACGGTCAAAGACGGCGACCTGCACCTGCGCTGCGAAGCGCCCGAAGGGTCCGCCGACAAGACGCCGGCGGCGACCACTTGAAGTTTATTTGCGGAAGGTGATGCGGCCTTTGCTGAGGTCGTAGGGGGTAAGCTCTACCTTGACCTTGTCGCCGGTGAGGATGCGAATGTAATTTTTGCGCATCTTGCCGGAGATGTGCGCGGTGACCACGTGCCCGTTGTCCAGCTCAACTCGGAACATGGTGTTGGGGAGGGTGTCGATCACCGTTCCCTCCATCTCGATCTGTTCTTCTTTAGCCATATACTCCTGACGCCGTCCGTTTACGGGCGGCCCGAATTTTGCGTGCGGCATTCTGCCTCATGGTCCGGGCACATGCAAAGCTCAGGTGATACGCACCCACCGTCCGTTCACGAACAGCTCGCTGGGGCGGTAGTCGGTCTTGTAGCGCATTTTTTCCGCGTCGCGGATCCAGTAGCCCAGATACAGATAGGACAGCCCGAGTTCCCGGGCGAGCTCGATCTGCTGGAGGATGCTCTGCACACCCAGGCTGCGCTGCTCTAGCGCCGGATCGAAGAAAGTGTAGATGGCAGAAAGCCCATCATCCAGCTTGTCCGTGACCGCCACGGCAACGAGCTTGCCATCCAAGAAGCTGTTGACGAACAGGGTGTCCGACCACTGACTCAAGAGAAAAGAACGGAACTGGTCGGGGGAGGGTGGGTACATGTCGCCATCCCCATGGCGGCCTGCGATGTAGCTGGCGTAAAGCGAGTAATGGGCGGGGCTGTACGCGGCGGGTTCCACCCGAACGGCCAGGTCCGTATTGCGTGCCAGGGTTCGCCTCTGGCTCCGGCGCGCAACGAACTCGGCGACGGGGAGGCGCGTGGGCACGCAGGCCTGGCAGGTCTTGCAGTGAGGCCGGTAAAGATGGCCGCCACTGCGCCGAAAACCCTGCTCGGTGAGCTGCTGGTAGGTTTGCGGCGTGATCGTCTCCCGGGGATCGAGAAAGAGCGTCTGGGCGTTGCGCTTAGGCAGGTAGCTGCAGGGGTGGGCGGGCGTGATGAAGAACTGCTTGTCGGCGGTCTCGTCTTTCATCGGGCCGTCTCGTCCGCCCACGATCCGCGGCGCGTAGGCTCGGCCCGGTTTTCATGGACTAGCCGGAGGAACTCGGCTCGGGGCATTTCCCGGGCGCCTAGGGAGCGCAGGTGCTCGTTCATGATCTGACAGTCGATGAGAGAGAAATTCCAGTCCCGGGCGCGCAGGGTCAGATGGTACAGGGCGACCTTCGAAGCGTCCCGCTGCCTGGCAAACATGGACTCTCCGAAAAACATGCGCCCCAGAGAAACGCCGTAGAGCCCCCCCACCAGCTCGCCGTCCAGCCGGGTCTCCACCGAGTGGGCAAAGCCCATCTCGTGAAGTTCGGCGTAGGCGCGGGCCATGTCCGCGGTGATCCAGGTGCCGGCCTCCGCGCCGCGGGGCGCGGCGCATGCTGCGACCACATCCGCAAACGCCTGGTCCATGGTCACATCGAAACCTGCATTGCGAATTCGTTTGGCAAGGCTGCGCGTTACCCGCAGTTCCTCCGGCAAGAGCACGGCCCGGGGGTCGGGGCTCCACCAGAGAAGGGGTGATGCATCGTCGTCGAACCAGGGAAAGATGCCGCGCGCGTAAGCTGCCAGCAGCCATTCCGGCGTCAGGCTGCCGCCCACGGCCAGCAGGCCGTTGGGTTCGGCGAGGGCGGACTCTGGTGGGGGAAACCCCACACGGTGGCTTGATAGCACGCTTAGCCCGGACATCGTTCTAGGCGCTTCGCTTCAGCTCGCGCTACCGCCGGCCTTTTCCAGAATGGCGCGGAAAGGCGCGCCATGGCGGTGGTCGCGGATGGTGGCAAGCAGGGTTTCTCCGCCGTTGCTTTTCGCGTTGACGTCCCGTCCGGCGTCAACGAACAAGCGAATGAACGTGGCGAAATCGTCGGGCCGCATGCTGCGGTAGGCGTACAGCAGCGCTGAGTAGTCGGCGCTGCGCTCATCGCCCAGCGGCGCTTTGTGCAGGAACCCTTCGATGCGGTCGTCATCCCACACCTCGTCGACGACTTTCGTTTTGTCTGGTCGCATGTTTGGCCCGTGTTCAGGTTCGGTGGCTATGATAACGATTGGTTGGACTGCCGGTAAGTCGGCAAGTTCTGATTGAGGTAGTTCGGGTAACGAATTGAATTAAATAGAGATTTGTTCGCAGATGGTTTTGCCGCTACACTTCGCGCCGAATTTAAGGAGAAATTCGTGACCACATCGACGATTCCTGTCCGGGAAATCGGCCTGATTGGATTCACGGCCGCCGCCCTGTACACCATGCTCGCCATGGTTTCCTACTCACCCGCTGATCCCGCGTTCTCGTTCACGGGCACCGGCGGGAGCGTCGACAATCTGGTGGGTCGCAGTGGCGCCTGGTTCGCCGACTTCACCTTGTATCTGTTCGGAAGAGTTGCCTACATCCTGCCCGTTGCGCTGGTGGTCATTGGCGTTCGGCTCTTCAGGGAACGCAGCGAAACGTTTTCGTGGTGGCTGCTCGCCCTGCGCTGCGCCGGCTGGCTGGCGGTTCTGATCTTCGGCTGCATCCTCGCGCGCATTCACTTTGCTCCGGCGGCGGCCTTGCCTGGCGGTGCGGGTGGCATCTTGGGGGAAGCCCTGGTCGCCCTCGGGCTGCCCGTGTTCGGCTGGATCGGGCTTACGCTCATCGCGCTGACCGCGGTGATGATCGGCGCCCAGGCGGCCGCCGGTTTCTCCTGGCTGAGCGTCGCGGAGCTGACGGGAAGGTGGGTGCACGCCTTTACCGCAAACGCCGTGCTCTGGCTCGATCGACAGCTGGACCGCTGGCGTCGTTTTCGCGAAGCCCGCTCGGGCGCTAAGGAGATGATGCGTGCCCGGGAGGAAGCCCTGGGCGACGAGCGCGCGAAGCGCGGGAGCCGCGCGAAGCCGACCATCAAACCCGCCGCGTCGCAGAAAGCGTCGACGGTTGCCGTGCAGGAACCGCTTTTCGAATCCACGCCCAGCGGCGATCTGCCGGGATTGGACCTTTTCGACGAGCGTCAGCCCGGGGACGATCGCGGGTACTCGGATGAATCCCTCGAGGCGATCTCGCGACTGCTCGAGCTCAAGCTCAAGGACTTCGGCGTAGAGGCCGAGGTCGTCTCCGTGCTGCCCGGCCCCGTGGTGACGCGGTTCGAGATACAGCCGGCTGCGGGGGTCAAGGTCCAGAAAATCAGCTCCCTGGTGAAGGACCTGGCCCGTTCCCTGGCGGTGATCAGCGTGCGGATCGTGGAGGTGATTCCCGGCAAATCCGTGGTGGGCATCGAGATCCCCAACGAGCACCGCGAGGTGGTGCGGTTGAAGGAGGTTTTCAGCTCGGCCGTCTTTCAGGACTCGAAATCGCCGCTCACCCTGGCCCTGGGCAAGGACATCGCCGGCGAGTCCGTGGTGGCCGACATCTCCCGCATGCCTCACCTGCTGGTGGCCGGCACCACGGGTTCGGGTAAGTCCGTCGGGGTCAACGCCATGCTGCTGAGCATCCTCTGCAAGGCCACCCCGGAAGACGTCCGGATGATCCTGGTGGATCCCAAGATGCTGGAGCTGTCGGTGTACGAGGGGATTCCTCACCTCCTCACGCCGGTGGTGACGGACATGAAGGAGGCGGCGCACGCGCTCAACTGGTGCGTGGCCGAGATGGAACGACGCTACAAGCTCATGGCGGCGCTCGGCGTGCGCAACCTGGCCGGCTACAACCGTCAGATTGCAGACGCCGCCAAGAAGGGTAAGACGATCTCGGATCCGCTGTGGGACGCCGATTCGGAAG
Source organism: Pseudomonadales bacterium (assembly GCA_036526135.1). Taxonomy (GTDB): domain Bacteria; phylum Pseudomonadota; class Gammaproteobacteria; order Pseudomonadales; family Azotimanducaceae; genus UBA2965. Next base: position 17,581 of record DATCZA010000016.1, read on the forward strand.
GCGAGCCGGCGGCCCTTGGCAAGCTGCCGCTCATCGTCGTGTTCATCGACGAGTTCGCCGACATGATGATGATCGTCGGCAAGAAGGTGGAGCAGCTGATCGCCCGCATCGCCCAGAAGGCGCGAGCGGCCGGGATCCATCTGGTCCTGGCGACGCAGCGTCCGTCGGTGGACGTGATCACGGGTCTCATCAAGGCCAACATTCCTTCGCGCATCAGCTTTCAGGTGTCGTCCAAGGTGGACTCGCGCACGATCCTCGATCAGGGCGGGGCCGAGCAGCTTCTGGGTCATGGGGACATGCTCTACCTGCCACCGGGCTCTGGACTGCCGACTCGTGTGCACGGTGCGTTCGTCTCCGACGAGGAGGTGCACCGGGTAGTCTCCGACTGGAAACAGCGGGGCGAACCCGATTACGACAACGGCGTGCTGTCCGGCGGTGACGACGAGCCTTTTCTCTCCATCGAGCCGGATCCCGGCTCAGCGGAGCAGGAGGACGCCCTGTACGACGAGGCGGTGGCCTTCGTCCTCGAGTCGCGGCGCGCGTCCATCTCATCCGTGCAGCGCAAGCTCCGGATCGGCTACAACCGTGCCGCGCGGCTCATAGAAGCCATGGAAGCAGCCGGCGTGGTAAGCGCCATGAACAGCAACGGCAGTCGTGAAGTCCTGGTTCCGAATCGCGACTGACCCCGTCGTCTGGCTCGTCGCCGCGCTATCCTGCGCCTCGGCGGCGGCCGACCCCCGGCAGGCGCTATCCGAACGGCTGGCCGCAATGGACGTGTTCGTGGCGGAGTTCAGCCAGGAGATTCGCGGCTCTCAGGGCCAGGTGCTGGAGCGCTCCACCGGACGGTTCTTTCTCGACCGGCCGCAGTTCAAGTGGGAAGTCGACCACCCTTACCCGCAGACGGTGGTGACCGACGGAGATCGGCTGAAGGTTTACGATGCGGATCTCGAGCAGCTGACGATCCGTCCTCTGGCGGAGGCGCTGAAGGACACGCCGGTGTCGCTGCTTACCCGCGAGGGCGTAGCCCTAGGCAACGAGTTTCAGGTGGTGGAGGTCACCGACGAGCTTGGTGCTTCCTACATCCTCACGCCCAACGCGCCCGACACCCTGTATGCGCAGATTCGCCTGCATTTCTCCGACAACGCTTTGGCCGCCCTGGCCATCACGGATCATCTCGGTCAGTTCACGGAGATCCTCTTCAGCACGTCGGCCGAACCCCCGGTGATACAATCGAGCGAGTTTCAGCTCGTCGTGCCGCCGGGAACCGATGTCATTGGGGGATGAGAACGCACCGCTAGCCGAGCGCCTCAGGCCGAACTGCCTGGAGGAGTTCGTGGGTCAGGCGCATCTTCTGGGCGCCGGAAAGCCCCTGCGGACCCTGGCAGAGTCCGGCCGCCTTCATTCCATGCTCCTCTGGGGGCCGCCGGGTACCGGCAAGACCACCCTGGCGAAGCTGCTGGCCGCCCGGGCCGGTGCTCGATGGATCAGCCTCTCTGCCGTGCTGAGCGGGGTGAAAGACGTTCGGGCCGCCGTGGCTGAGGCGGAAGCCTTGCGGGGATTGGGCGAGACCACGGTGCTGTTCGTCGATGAGGTGCACCGGTTCAACAAGGCCCAGCAGGATGCCTTTCTGCCCCATGTGGAAAAGGGCACCGTGACCTTTATCGGGGCGACCACGGAGAACCCATCTTTCGAGGTGAATGCTGCGCTCTTGTCCCGGGCAAGGGTTTACGTGCTCAAGCCTTTGGGTGAGGAAGATCTCAACCGGGTCATCGATCGGGCGGCGGAGCAGGCGCTGAACCTGCCGGTCACCCCTGATGCTCGCGCGCTTCTGACCTCGCTGGCCGACGGCGACGCGCGGCGGATGTTGAACCTGCTCGAGGTGGCCGCTCAGCTGGCCGAGAAGGAGGTGGACGAGGCTGTGGTGACGGAGGCCGCCGGCAGCCGCTACCGGCGGTTCGACAAGGGGGGCGATGCCTTCTACGACCAGATCTCCGCGCTGCACAAATCCGTGCGGGGCAGTGCTCCGGACGCCGCGCTCTACTGGCTGTGCCGCATGCTGGACGGTGGTTGCGATCCGCTCTACGTCGCCCGCAGGGTGGTGCGCATGGCGACGGAGGACGTCGGCAATGCGGACCCTCGGGCCCTGCAGATCGCCCTTGCAGCGTGGGATACCTATGAACGCCTGGGCTCGCCCGAGGGGGAGCTGGCGCTCGCCCAGGCGGTGCTGTATCTCGCCAGCGTGCCCAAGAGCAACGCCGCTTACGTCGCTTACGGTCGGGCTATGGGCTTCGTGCGCGAGGGGGCGTCTGAAGCGGTGCCCATGCACCTTCGCAATGCCCCCACCCGACTGATGAAAGATCTGGGTCACGGCCGTGACTACCGTTATGCCCACGACGAGCCCGAGCACTACGCAGCCGGAGAGACCTACTGGCCCGACGGGTTGGATCCCCAGGCGTTCTACGAGCCTTCCGATCAGGGCCTGGAAGCGAAGATCCGCGAGCGGCTGAGCCGCCTGCGCCGGCTCGATCAAAACACGTCCGGCCGGGCGGGAAGGTGACCGCGAACGCTCTGGTCTGGGTTGCTCTCGGCGGCGCGCTGGGCGCCGTGGGGCGGTTCCTGATCGGCACCTGGCTGTTCGTGCCCGGTCAATTCCCATGGGCCACCCTAACCATTAACATCGCGGGCTCGCTCGGCATCGGGTTGCTCTGGGGTTTAGGTCATCAGCAGCCCTGGTTCGAGCAGTGGGGTCGCTACCTCATCGTCGTCGGCCTGCTCGGTGGGTTTACCACGTTCTCGGCGTTCTCGCTGGAAACGGTGGGCCTCGTGGAGGGCCAGCGCTGGGGCGGCGCCGTTGTTTACGTTGTCGCGAGCGTTGTCGGCTGCATCGTCGCGGCCTGGGCCGGCCAGCGCCTGGTCGGCTATTACTGAGCATATCGGCAAGAGGCGAAGACGCCATGCTAGACATCAAGGTATTGCGGGACGATCCGGAAAGCGTTCGCGATCGGCTTGCCGTCAAGGGTTACCTTCTGGACGTCTCTCGCGTGCAAGCCCTCGAAAGCGAACGAAAGCGTCTGCAGGAGCTGACCGAGACGTTGCAGAACGAGCGCAATACCCGATCCAAGGCCATCGGCAAGGCCAAGGCGGCGGGTGAGGACATCGCCCCGCTGCTGGCCGAGATCGGCGATCTCGGCGATCGGTTGGATGCGGCCAAAGCCGACTTCGATGCGCTCCAGGAGACTTATCAGGGGTTTCTGCGGGAGATTCCCAACCTGCCGGACGCGTCCGTGCCGGCGGGCAATGATGAGAACGACAACCAGGAGATCGGGCAGTGGGGCGAACGGCGGTCCTTCGAGTTCGAGCCCGCCGATCACGTGGCCCTGACAGAGGCCGGCGGGCTTGATTTCGATACGGCAGCGAAAATCACTGGCAGCCGCTTCGTCGTCATGCACGGGCCGATCGCGCGTCTGCATCGGGCGCTGGTTCAGTTCATGATGGACGTCCACGTCATCGAGCACGGCTACCGTGAAGTCTACGTGCCGTACATCGTCAACGCGGAGTCGTTGATGGGCACGGGCCAGCTGCCGAAGTTCGCCGAGGATCAGTTTCGCCTGGAGGGGAGCAACGAGTTTTATCTGGTGCCCACGGCGGAGGTGCCCGTCACCAACATCTACCGGGACACGATCCTGGCAGCCGATCAGCTGCCCGTTCGTCACGTCTGCCATACGCCCTGCTTTCGCAGCGAGGCGGGCAGCTACGGCAAAGACACCCGCGGCATGATCCGACAGCACCAGTTCGAGAAGGTGGAGCTCGTCATGCTGGTTCGGCCTGGTGATTCCTGGCGGGCGCTGGAGGAGCTGACGGACCACGCCGAGACGATTCTGCGCAAGCTGGAATTGCCCTACCGCAGCGTGGTGCTCTGTGGCGGTGATCTCGGCTTTTCGGCGGCCAAGACCATCGACCTGGAGGTCTGGCTGCCCGGGCAGGATCGCTACAGGGAGATCTCGTCCTGCAGCAATTTCCTCGACTTCCAGGCCCGGCGAATGCTGGCGCGCTATCGGCATCCGGAGTCCGGTAAGCCCGAGCTCGTGCACACCTTGAACGGCTCGGGCCTCGCCGTGGGTCGGACGCTCATCGCGATCCTGGAGAATTACCAGGATGGCGAGGGCAGGGTGGCGGTACCCGATGCTCTGCGCGACTACCTGGCGGGGGCCGAATCGCTGGACCTCTCTGCCGGTGCCGGTTGAGAGCCGGCTCTTAGATCCGTGGACTACCTGCCGCTCTTTCTCGACCTCAAGCAGCGCCCCTGCCTCGTGGTGGGTGGTGGCGAGGTGGCCAGGCGCAAGATCGAGCTGCTCATCCGGGCCGGCGCAGCCATCTTCATCGTCTCGCCGGAGTTGAGCGAGGCGACCCGCGCTCTGGTGGACGAGCGCGGTCTGGACGTCGTTCCGCGTCGGTTCAGGCCGAGCGACGTGGAGGGGCACTATCTGGTGGTCGCGGCCACCAACGATCCGGACGTCAACCGCATCGTCTACGACATGTGCGTCTCGCGGCGGATACTGGTTAACACCGTTGACCAGCCTGAGCTTTGCAGCGCGATCTTTCCGAGCATCGTGGACCGTTCGCCCGTAGTGGTAGCCGTTTCCACCGGCGGCAGTTCCCCCACGCTGGCCCGCGTCGTGCGCGGCTGGCTCGAAGCCCGCCTGCCGGCCCGGCTTGGCGAGCTGGCCGGCTTCGTGAAAGAACGGCGCGAGCGGGTCAAGAGCGTGCTCGGCAGCGAATCCGAGCGCCAGGCATTCTGGGAGGCACTGATTCAGGGTCCTGTGGCCGAGCAGGTGCTGACCGGCCGCGACGAGGAGGCTGCCGCGGCGTTCGACGAGCTCCTGCCGGCGGCTGCCGAAACCGCTCGCCGAGGATCGGTCGCTCTGGTGGGGGCGGGTCCCGGCGATCCGGAGCTCCTGACCTTAAAGGGCCTGCGCCTGCTGCAGGCGGCCGACGTCATTCTCTACGACAACCTGGCCAACCAGCGCCTGCTCGACTACGCCCGGCGGGACGCGGCGAAGATCTACGTCGGCAAGAAACGCAAGTTTCCCGGCATCCGGCAGGAGGGCATCAACGCGCTCCTCGTCGAGCATGCCCTGGCCGGGCGGCACGTGGTCAGGCTGAAGGGCGGGGATCCGTTCATCTTCGGGCGCGGGGGAGAGGAGACGGAGACCCTTGCCGAGCATGATATCCCCTGCATCGTGGTGCCCGGCATCACGGCAGCGCTGGGAAGCGCGAGCTACGCGGGCATTCCGCTGACCCATCGCGACGTCTCCCAATCCGTGCGCTTCGTGACCGGCCATCGCGTCTACGATCACGTCAATCTGGATTGGCCGGAGCTCGCCAAGCCGGGCCAGACCCTCGTGATTTACATGGGCCTGACCTGGCTCGAGGAGATTCTGGACAAGCTCGTCGGTCACGGCATGGATCCGGCAACCCCGGCCGTCCTGGTAGAGAAGGCCACGCTGCCCGAGCAGAGGGTGGTGGAGGGCACGGTTGCCGACCTGGCGGAGAAGGTTCGGTCCAGTGACGTGAAGGGTCCGACGACGGTCATCGTCGGCGAGGTCGTTCGGTACCGATCAGGCCGGTAGGCGGCGCTGATCCGCGGCGCTCAAAGGCAGTTGGTCGGGCGCGGCAGCCCGGCGATCTTCGCTAGGAGCTTTGCGGGACTCCCGGGAAAGAGCTTGAGCAGGTAGATGCTGTTACCTTTCTCTTCGCCCAGCTGTTCGCGGGTGTGCTTTACCAGCACCCGCATGGCCGGGGAAACCTCGAACTGGTCGTAGAACGCGCGGATGATTTGGATCAGCGCCCAGTGATCGTCCGTCAACGAGATGCCCTCATTGGCCGCCAGCTGCTCGGCCACGGCTTCGGACCAGTCAGCCAGGTCGACGAGATAGCCTTCCTTATCCGTCTCTATTGAGGCCTCCTGCATGGCTAGCGCCAGGACACGACGGGTTGGTGGTCCTCGACGAGGCGGACGAAATCCTCGTAGCTCGCGAGCGTCACGTTCTCTCGGAGGCGTCTGGAAAGGCCTCGGGCCATCACGTCTACGTCGATGGCGTGCAGGGGGCGATCGACGTCGCTCGCTGCAGCGGCATACACGCCGTCCTCGAGCAGGAGGATGGTGTCCTCATCCCGGGCGGTCTCCAGGCAACTCGCCAGTGCCGAGGGACGATTGACGAGGTGCAGCGTGGACATCAGTCGTTGAGCACCGCGTCCTGATCCGCCAGCAGCTCGGCCTGCTCGGCTGGCGCCAGCACTTTGACGGCCACCACGAGATCGGCTGGCGACAGGTTGCGCTCCGCCAACGATCTCTCGCAGGCGAAGAGCCGGGTAATCTCGTACTCGGGCAGAGCCTTGAGCATCTTCCCCACGGTTCGGGTGCCGATAAGCGCTCCATCCTGATCGGGGACCAGCTGCCAGACACCATCGTCCTTGAACAGCACGCAGACCGTCTGGTCGAAGACCCCGGAGACGAGGGCGGACTCCAGGGCTTCCGCGGCGTGGCTCGAGCCGTATGGCGTCTGTCGAAGAAGATAGAGGATGCGCTTTGCCATCATGCTGCAAACGTTATTGTTCGGTCCGCCTCGATCATGGCGTCGGTGAGCTGGCCGAGCCCCACGATCTGAAAGGCCGGGTGGAGGCTGGCAGCGGCCTTCCCGTAACGTTCACGCTCCTCCTCGTTGAGAATGCCGCGCTTCAGAGCTGCCGCGATGCAGACCGCCAGCTCGATACCGTGCTCCTCGTGAAGTCTCACCCACCGATCGAGGACGGACGCCTCGTCCTGAGGCGTCACGGCGAGCGCGTCACCGGCACGGGCGCCGTCGTGGTAGAAGAACACGCGGACGATGTCGTGGCCTGCGTCAAGCGCGGCGTGGATGAATCGGCACGCCGAAGCGCTCGATTCCGAGTTCCAGGGAGGACCATGTACGGCGATAGCAAGTTTCATTCGTTTGTATTGAGGATGATGCCAGCCCGGTGCGGTTGCGGCATGCAAAATATCCTAGTTCTGCGTGGATTGCCTGCCCGCTTAAACAACCGAGTCTGGCTGACCGG
>DATCZA010000017.1:0-338906 GCA_036526135.1 Pseudomonadales bacterium
AATCCTGTTTGCTCCCCACGCTTTCGCACCTCAGCGTCAGTATTGGTCCAGGAGGCCGCCTTCGCCACCGGTATTCCTTCCTATATCTACGCATTTCACCGCTACACAGGAAATTCTACCTCCCTCTACCATACTCTAGCTCGACAGTTTGGAATGCAGTTCCCAGGTTAAGCCCAGGGCTTTCACATCCCACTTGCCGAACCGCCTACGCGCGCTTTACGCCCAGTAATTCCGATTAACGTTCGTACCCTCCGTATTACCGCGGCTGCTGGCACGGAGTTAGCCGGTACTTCTTCTGCAGTTAACGTCAGAGCCTGGGAGTTATTAGCTCCCGACTTTTCTTCGCTGCTGAAAGTGCTTTACAACCCGAAGGCCTTCTTCACACACGCGGCATCGCTGGGTCAGGCTTTCGCCCATTGCCCAAGATTCCCTACTGCTGCCTCCCGTAGGAGTCTGGACCGTGTCTCAGTTCCAGTGTGGCTGATCGTCCTCTCAGACCAGCTATGGATCGTCGCCTTGGTGAGCCGTTACCCCACCAACAAGCTAATCCAACGCAGGCTCCTCTAACAGCGTGAGGTCCGAAGATCCCCCACTTTAATCCGTAGATATTATGCGGTATTAGCTCGAGTTTCCCCGAGTTGTCCCCCACTGCTAGGCAAATTCCTACGCGTTACTCACCCGTCCGCCACTTTACTCACACCCGAAGGCGCTTTCTCGTTCGACTTGCATGTATTAGGCGTGCCGCCAACGTTCAATCTGAGCCATGATCAAACTCTTCAGTTTATAAAGAGCGTGGTTTCTTTGGAGCCTGCCCGGTTAGGGGCGGACGCCACCGAGACCACAAATCAATCTTTGCTCAATGAATTTACGTGCTATGCCCCAGAAACCTTCTAGGCCGGCTCGACAAAGTCTACCCGTCCCTTTGGCCTACCGGAGCTGCTCGATTTTCACTCGCCATCGGGCCTGAAAAACCCTCTGGCAACAATGAATTACAAGCACCCACACGAATGGCTTGTTCAGTATTTCAAATTTTAATGAGCGGCCCTGACGGCCGAGGGGCCCGGGCAAGGGAGGCGTATTATACGCAGGGGTAGGGCCTTAGCAAGGCATTTTAAGATTCTTTCCGGCGGGCCAGGAGATGCCAGTTTTTCTTGCCCCGTCGGACGAGAAAATACCGCCCGAAGAGCGCCTGACCCCAGTCCAGTTCCGCCTCGGGATGCTCCTGAACGACGCCGTTTACGCTGACCCCGCCGCCCTGGAGCAGCTTGCGTGCGGCCGACCGGGAGGGTGCCAGCCCGGCATCGGCCAGAACGGCCAGAAGACCGGGCCTTTCCTCTTTAGTGACCGTGCACTGAATCCCGTCCTGCTGAAGCTGATTCAGGTCGGCCTCCGTCAGCCCCCGGATATCGCCCTGGAACAGACAGCGCGAGATGCGCCGAGCCGACTCCAAAGAGCTGTCGCCATGCACGAGCGAAGTCACTTCCTCTGCCAGCGCCTGCTGCGCCTCGCGCCGCTCGGGTGCCTCCCGCGCCGCTTCGGCGAGTTGCGCGATCCGTTCCAGGGGCAGAAAAGTGAAGACCTGAAGGAAACGGACCACGTCCGCGTCGGCGGTGTTTAGCCAGAACTGATAGAAGCTGTAGGGGGAGGTGCGGTCGGGATCGATCCAAACCGCGCCGGCCGCCGTCTTGCCGAACTTGGTACCATCGGCTTTGGTGACGAGTGGGAGGGTCAGGGCAAAGGCCTCTTTCTTGAGCTTGCGCCGCACGAGATCCATGCCCGAGACGATGTTGCCCCACTGGTCGCTTCCACCGATCTGCAGCGAGCAGCCGTAACGCTCGGCCAGCTCCAGGTAATCCATGGCCTGGAGAAGCATGTAGCTGAATTCCGTGTAGGAAATTCCAGCCTCATCCCGGTCCAGACGGGATTTGACGCTTTCCCGCTGAATCATGGTGTTGACCGAGAAGTGCTTGCCCACGTCCCGAAGAAAGGCGATCACCGGCAGGTCGGCCGTCCAGTCCAGGTTGTTGACGATCACGGCACCGTTGCCGCCTGAGAAATCAACGAAACCCTCCACCTGCCGTCGGATCCGTTCGACCCATCCCGCCACGACCTCCCCGCTGTTGAGGTTCCGCTCATCACTGCGGCCCGAAGGGTCGCCGATGAGACCCGTCGCACCACCAAGCAGGAGAATCGGTCGGTGCCCGCCGAGCTGGAAACGGCGCAAAGTGAGCAGAGGGACCAGATTGCCGATGTGCAGGCTGTCCGCCGTGGGATCGAAGCCGCAGTAGAGCGTGCGCGAGCCGGTCTCCAGATGCTGGCGAAGTGCCTCCATATCGGAAACCTGCGCGATCAATTCCCGCTCATTCAGTTCTTCGATCAGCGCGATGCCCATTCCAGGGTCCCTGTCGCTAGTGGCCAAACTCGGGACGCGCACCTTACCAAATGCACGGCAGCGGAAGTAGCGTCACGGTTACAACCTGGCCCAATTGACCCCTACCTTCAGGGTGTTCAACGGGAACGAAATCAATATACTAGCCAAGCTGGTTGGCAGATCTGAAGAACAGGGTCTAACCAACTGTTTTCGATAAAGATTTCAAAAGGGCGTCCTGTCGCAGTGAAGCTCGCCTCGTTCCCGAGACCCCACCTGATTCTGGTCGGCGTGTTGAGCCTGGGCCTGTGCTCGCTGGTCGTGGCGAAATTTGCCGACGACGAAACCCACGACCGCTTCACCACTGAAGCCGTCCTGCTGAAGCTCCCTGCTGCGACCACACCCGATCAACCTGATGCCGGCGGCCCCGCCGCCGGCATCCAGGCCATGACCCCCGCTGACGCCTTCAGCGCTGCCAACCTGGAGCAGCGCCGCGCCGAGGTCGGTCGCGGCGACAACCTGGCCCTGATATTCCAGCGCGAGGGCATCCCGGCCGTCGAGCTGCAACGCCTGCTGGCGAGCGAGCCTTTCGGCCCGCGCCTGAAGCGGATCTTCCCAGGACACGAGTTCACCTTCACCCTCGATTCGGAGAGGAGCCTGGTAAAGCTATCGTACGCGCCCGGCCCCTTGAGCGCCCTCGAGTTCCATCGCGCAGGCGACACGTTCGTGGGGCGCGAGGTGACGCAGAGTCCCGAACGGACCATCAACTACAAACACGCCGACATCGACCACAGCCTGTTCGTCGCCAGCCAGCGGGCGGGCTTGACCGACGGCCTGACCATGAACCTGGCACAGATATTCCAGTGGGACATCGACTTCGTGCTCGACATCCGGTCGGGAGACGAATTTCACGTAATCTACGAGGAACTCTACCTGGGCGACGAGTTCATCGGCCCGGGCAACATTATCGCCGCCGAGTTCGTCAATCAGGGGGAACGCTATCAGGCTTTGCGATACGTCGACGAGAACGGCGAGTCGGGCTACTACAGCCCCGACGGCCGCAACATGCGCAAAGCATTCCTGCGCGCCCCGGTGGAGTTCTCCAGGATCAGCTCCAATTTCAACCTGCGCCGCAAGCACCCTCTGGCAGACCGCACGATGCCCCATCGCGGCATCGACTACGCTGCCCCAAACGGCACCCCGATACTCGCCTCCGGTGACGGTACGGTCACCAACGCATCGCGGACCAAGGCAAACGGCAACTTCATCGTGCTCAAGCACGGCGAGCAGTTCGTGACGAAGTACCTGCACCTGTCGAAGTTCGCGCGAGGCGTACGGCGGGGGGCCCGGGTCAGGCAGGGGCAGGTCATCGGCTACGTGGGCGCAACGGGCTGGGCCACGGGACCTCACCTGCACTACGAGTTCCTCGTCAACGGCGTCCACAAGAATCCCCGCACCGTAAAGCTGCCGGATGCCGAGCCCATCGAGGATACCGAACTTGCCCGGTTCAACAGGAAGGCGGTTGCCATGACTTCCCTGCTGGAGAACTACAAGGCTCAGACACGACTCGCATACTCCCGATGACGGCCGGGGGGCCGGGCAGGTGAATGGGCTTTACGTAGGCGTCATCACCGGCACGAGCGTCGACGGCCTGGACCTGGCCCTGCTGGAGATCGACTCGAAGATACGGTTCGCGGCCAGCGAGACGGTCGCCTTGCGAGATGATCTGAGAGACGAGTTGATCAGTCTCGGTCAGCCCGGCCAGAACGAGATCGACCGTCTCGGAGCAGCTGACGCCCGGCTGGGCAGGGCCATCGGCGAGGCGATCAACGAATTTCTGGCGAACGAGGGCGTCGATCCCAAAGCAGTGTCCGCGATCGGCAGTCACGGCCAGACCGTTCGCCACCGACCCGACGCGGCTGCCCCATTCACCCTGCAGATCGGCGACCCCAACAGAATTGCCGAGGCGACCGGCATAACCTGCGTGGCCGATTTCAGGCGCCGGGACATGGCCGCCGGTGGGCAGGGAGCGCCGCTGGTGCCGCCCTTCCACGCAGCGCTGTTCGGTGCTTCCGGCGAGCGGCGCATCGTCCTGAACATCGGTGGCATCAGCAACGTCACCGTTCTGCCGTCGGACCCTCGCGAAAGCATCACGGGTTTCGATACCGGACCGGGCAACTGCCTGATGGATGGCTGGATCGACCATTGCCGATCGATGCCCTACGACCGCGAGGGCGATTGGGCAAGGGAAGGCTCCCCCAGCCCGGCCCTGCTCGCAGCCATGCTCGCGGACCCCTACGGCTTGCGGACGCCGCCGAAAAGCACGGGTCGCGAGTACTACAACCTCGAATGGCTCAGCCGACATCCCGGCACCGGACACCTCAGCGAAGCCGACGTTCAGGCCACCCTTCTCGAGTTTACGGCCCGCAGCATCGCCGACGCGGTGGATCGCTGGGGGGGGCGGGCGGAGAGATGGCTCGTCTGCGGCGGCGGACGCCACAACCGGCTGCTCATGGAAAGGCTGGCCCAGCTGACGCCCTCCCCGATCGAGACGACCGATGCCCACGGCGTGGACGGCGATGCTCTGGAAGCCGGTGCTTTCGCCTGGCTGGCTCACCAGACCATGGCAAGCCTTCCGGGCAACGCGCCCGGCGTCACGGGTGCCTCGGGAGAGCGCATTCTCGGCGGTATCTACCGGCCGTGACGGCTACCCGGATCCTTCTCATATGGCGAAGGAGTTGCCGCATCCGCAGGTAGCGGACGCGTTGGGATTCTGCACCACGAACTGCGCGCCCTGCAGACCTTCTTTGTAGTCGACCTCCGCGCCCAGCAGGTACTGATAGCTGAGGCTGTCGACGAGCATGCTAACGCCTTCGCGCTCGACGACGGCATCGTCTTCGGCTACTTCCTCGTCGAATGTGAAGCCGTAGGAAAAGCCGCTGCATCCACCTCCGGTAATGAAGACCCGGAGTTTGAGATCCGCATTCTCCTCATCCGCGATGAGTGCCCGCACTTTCGCGGCCGCGCGCTCGGTGAAGCTGATGTCGATGTCGAGCTGTCCAGTCATTGAGTTACCCGGTGACGCTCTCACTGGTTCCCCGGCCGCAAGATGAACGAGGCCCGAGGGGCGGCGAGGGCGGAAAATTATCGAAGTACCCCCAGACCGGGTCAAGGGTGCCCTTCAGGACGCGGTCGCGCCCGCCTTAGGCAGTTGCTTGATGATCCCCAGGGGATTCCTGCGCTTTGCTCCGGCCTTATGAGCATCCTCAGACGCGGCCGTCTGGGGATGTTCGTGAACCAGCTGGCCGTCGACCTGGGCCCCGAGCTGCATCTCTACCAGCGCATAATACACGCTTCCTTTGACTCTGGCTTTGCAGGCAAGTTCTATCCGCTCGGAAGCAGAGATGTCGCCTTCGACGGTGCCGTTGATGACCACGTTGGGAACGCGGATCTCGCCGGAAACCACACCCTCCTCGCTCACCACCACGGTGGCTTCGCAGCCTTCGGCGGCGAGAATGTTGCCGTTCACCCGACCGCTGACGTAGAGCTGCCCGTTGAACTTCACGTTCCCGGTGACTTCGGTATTCGCTGCGATCAGGGTTACGCCGTCTCGGACCTTGGTTCTCGCCATGATGACCCTTCGTTCCTGGGGGGCCCTGGCGCGCTCTCGCCGTCCGTTTAGGAAACGGCGCTCATTCGGCTTCGCCCATGGCCCAGGCAAACTTTCGCTGCAACTGCTCGGAGCGCGCACCGCGTTTCCGGGCGGTTACCACCACCGCTTCCGGCAGAAATCCATCGGGTAACGCCATGCTCCCGGTGAGGTCCTGGAAGTACCGGAACCGGAAACTCAGAGGATATGTGTCGGTTTGCCCGATTTCTGTGAGGGAGAGCACCAGTTCTACATCTTTCCGTGACGGATCCGGCGTTCTTCGGCCCACCACATCGAGGGTCACGGTGCCCTGAATCCAATCCCGGCGGGCCTCCACCTGGGTCAGCAGCAGGTGATAGGTAAATTCGTTGACTGCTTCGCCGGGAACGAGCTGAAATTCCGCAATCTGCAGGCCCCGCTCGATGCTGTCCGGAGCCATGATGCTCTTATAGAAAGTCACCTCTTCCTGGAGACCGGCCACCTCGTCCCTGAGGATCCGGATGTCGTCGCGCAGCTCGCGCGCCGCCTGTGACTCCACGCTTCGGGCGAGATTGGCGTCGATGAGCCTGCTGCGGAGCTCGGCGATCTCAACCGCGTTCGCACGGTCCATCTTCTCCAGGGCAACGATGTAGCCTGCATCCAGCCCCGCCTTGGATTCGCCAAGGTAGAACCCACCCGCAGCACCGGCCGCGCAGACCAGGGCGACGGTCAATGACGTGAGCAGGCGCCTGCGCGGCGAGTGCGCCACCACGCGCACCTGTCCCTCGCCTTTGATGATGCCTTTCAATGGGTCACGTGCCATACGGGATGATCTGCCTCGGGCCATTCCAGAGACTATACTAGTGATCCGATTCACCAGTTCGAGCTCTGCACCGTCGGCAGAGATTGGGGCCCTGAGATTACCAAATAAAGTCTCCCCGGAGTTCTTCCGCAATCGGCTGGCGGACATCGAGGCGCTTCCACAGCTGGCGCTACTGGCCGTTCTGGCCGGACTGATCACCGGCTGCGTCATCCTGCTCTTCCGGGCGGCCGTCGAGCTCATCCTCGGGGGCTGGCTGCTTCCCGAAGGCAGTGAATCCTTCGAAGCGCTGAGCATCCTGGAGCGCCTGGCCCTGCCCATCGCCGGCGCCGGCCTGATCGGGCTGGCGCTCAACCGCCTGTCCGCGGCGGAGCGGCGGGTGGGCGTCGTCCACGTCATGGAGCGGCTCTCCCGGCACCAGGGCTACCTGCCGTGGCGCAACGCCGCGGTGCAGTTTTTCGGCGGCATCGCGGCCCTGGCGTCCGGTCAGTCTGGGGGAAGGGAAGGACCCGCGATTCATCTTGGCGCCGCAAGCTCGAGCCTGATCGGCCAGATCTTCCGGCTACCCAACAACAGCCTGCGCACCCTGGTCGCCTGCGGCAGCGCGGCCGCCATCGCCAGCTCCTTTAATACGCCCATCGCGGGGGTCATCTTCGCGATGGAGGTCGTCATGATGGAGTACACCATCGGCAGCTTCATCCCGGTCATCATCGCCGCCGTCACTTCCACCCTGCTGACCCACTATTTCATTGGCGACGCGCCCGCATTCACTGTGGCTCCACTGCAGATGCAGTCCCTGTCGGAAGTGCCCTTCGTCGTGCTGGCCGGGATCGTCATCGGCTGCACGGCGGCAGGATTCACCGCGCTAGTTCAGCTTTTCGCGCGTCTCTCCCGCTGGCCCTTCTGGAGCCGAGCCCTGCTTGCCGGAGCCCTGACCGGGCTTGCCGCTACCATGGTGCCGGCGGTGATGGGAATCGGCTACGACACGGTCAACGCGGCAATGCTGGGACAGCTGAGCCTTACGGCGCTGCTGCTCGTCGCTCTGTTCAAGTCGATCAGCAGCGCGGCGGCGGTGGGCCTGGGCCTGCCCGTTGGCCTCATCGGTCCCACGTTGGTCATCGGCGCGGCTCTCGGCGGCTGCATCGGCATGATCGGCAACCTGCTCGAGCCGGCCGATGCGATCTCCGAGGGGTTCTACGTCATGCTCGGCATGGCGGCCATGATGGCCGCCGTGCTTCAGGCTCCGCTCGCCGCGCTCATGGCCGTCATGGAGCTCACCCTGAACCCGAATCTAATACTGCCCGCCATGCTGATGATCGTGGTGGCGACGCTGGTGAGCAGCGTGGCGTTCAGGCAGCGATCGGTGTTCATCTCCACCCTGAAGACCCTGGGGCTCGAGTACCCGCCAAGCCCGGTCACGGCGCACATGCAGCGCGCCGGCGTGGCGGCCATCATGTGCGAAGAAGTGGCGGTGCTTCCCCGTGACTGCTCTCTCGACGCCGCGCGAAGGGCACTCGAGCAAAGGCCGTTATGGATTGCGATCGCATCGGACGACGGCGAGACCCGCTGGGTCCTCAAGTCGAGCGACCTGGCCGCCCACCTAGAATCCGAGCAGATTGACACCGCCGACGTCGACCTGCTCAATATTCCCGGCATGCGTAGGGACGCGACCAGCGTCGACGTGCGCTGCACCGTTGACGAAGCCCAGATGGCCCTGCAGGGAAGCCCTGCCGAAGCGCTGTGCGTGCGCCGGCTGGGCGTGACGGCGGCCGGGAGCCTGCTGGGCATCGTCACCCAGGAAGACATCGACACCTACAGAGGTTGATCCAAACGATGAGCGCCGGCTACCTGTGGCTGAAGGCCCTTCACATCATCTTCGTCGTGACCTGGTTCGCGGCCCTCTTCTACCTGCCGAGGCTGTTCGTCTACCACTCCAGCAGCACCGATGCGATCAGCCGCGACCGATTCAAGGTGATGGAGAGCAAGCTCTACCGCGTCATCATGCGGCCCTCCATGCTGCTGGCAACCGGCTTCGGCCTCTGGCTTGTCTTCCTCGGCTGGAACGCGTTCGCCGGCTCGGGCTGGCTGTGGGTGAAACTGACTGCGGTGGTCGCACTGCTCGGTTATCATCATTACTGCGCGCGGCTCGTCAGAGCCTTTGCGGCAGATGCCGACCCCCACAGCGAGACGTTCTACCGGTGGTTCAATGAGCTGCCCGCACTCGTGCTGATCGTGGTGGTCATCATGGTGGTGGTCAAACCCTTCTAGCTCCCGTCACGCGATAGGGGTCGAGCGATGCACACAGACAGGTCGAGGGAACTGATGCGGCGGGCGGCCCTGTCCATTCCCGGCGGCGTCAACTCCCCCGTCCGCGCGTTCAAGGGCGTCGGCGGCTCGCCCATTTTCTTCGAGCGGGGTGAGGGCGCGTTTCTCACAGACGTGGACGGCAACCGTTACATCGACTACGTCGGCTCCTGGGGCCCGATGTTGCTGGGGCATGGCAACCCCGAAGTCGTCGCCGCCGTGAGGGCCCAGGCCGAGAAAGCTCTAGGCTTCGGCGCGCCCACCGAGCTCGAAATCGAGCTCGCGGAGCAGGTCGTGGACATGGTGCCGAGCATCGAGAAGATACGGATGGTGAACTCGGGCACCGAGGCCACCATGTCGGCAATCCGGCTCGCCAGAGGCTTCACCGGGCGCGACCTCATCGTTAAGTTCGACGGCTGTTATCACGGGCATTCCGACTCCCTGCTGGTCAAGGCGGGCTCGGGCGTTCTGACGCTGGGCATCCCGAACTCACCCGGGGTACCCGCGGCCATCGCCGAGCAGACGCTGACGCTGCCATTCAACGATCTGGACGCAGTAGCCGAAGCGTTCGAACAATACGCCGGGCAGATCGCTGCGGTCATTCTCGAGCCGGTGGCGGGAAACATGGGATGCGTACCGCCGGAGGCAGGCTACCTGGAAGGGCTCCGCGAGCTGACGGGCCGCCACGGCAGCCTGCTCATCTTCGACGAGGTCATGACCGGATTTCGCGTGTCGCGCGGCGGCGCCCAGCAGCGCTATGGCGTGGAGCCGGATCTGACCACACTCGGAAAGATCATCGGCGGGGGGCTGCCGGTGGGCGCGTTCGGCGGGCGCGCCGACGTCATGGCGCACATTGCGCCTGAAGGCACCATCTATCAGGCGGGAACGCTCTCGGGCAACCCGCTGGCAATGGTGGCGGGCCTGACGACCTTGCGCGCGCTCGACGATCCCCTCTACGAGGAACTGGAGCAGCGCACGGCCTATTTCTGCGAAGCCCTGGAAGCATCGGCAAATCGCCACGGCGTGAGCGTAACCATCAATTACGTGTGCGGCATGTTCAGCGTTTTCTTCACCAACGGCCCGGTCAGGAACTTCGCGGACGTGGCCCGTTCCGACACGGCATCTTTCAACCGGTTCTTTCACGCCATGCTCGACGGCGGCGTCTACCTGGCACCCTCGGCTTTCGAGGCCGGCTTCCTGTCGGTCGCCCACACGGAGGACGTGCTGGACGCCACGATCCAGGCCGCAGATCAGGCGTTCGCAACGCTGTAAGGGGAGCCCCGTTCATGTATGACATCTACGGCCTGGGAAATGCCCTGGTGGACATGGAGTATCGCGTGGATGACGGTTTTCTGCGCCGTCATGCCATCACCAAAGGACACATGACGCTGGTGGAGGAAGACCGGCTCGATGCTCTGATCGCCGACCTGGACGACTACGACCCCGAACGCATGAGCGGTGGATCCGCGGCAAACACGGTCATCGCAGCCCAGTGCTTCGGCGTAAGCACCTTCTACTCCTGCAAGGTCGCCGGCGACGCCACCGGCCACTACTTTCTGCGGGACATGGGCACGGCGGGCGTGAACACCAACGCCAATGCCAACGACGGACCGGGCAAGTCGGGGCGTTGCCTGGTGCTGGTCACACCCGACGCGGAGCGATCCATGAACACCTTTCTCGGCGTGTCGAGCCAGCTCAGCACAGCCGAGATCGACGAGGCGGCACTGGCCAAAGCAGGCTTCTTCTACGTCGAGGGCTACCTGAGCTCCAGTCCGGGAAGCCTGGAGGCGGCCGTGGAGTGCCGGCAGCTTGCCGAGGACTCGGGCGTGAAAACCGCGGTAAGCCTCTCCGATCCCAGCATGGTCGAGTTCTTCAGGGACGGCATGGAGCAGATTCTGGGCAACGGCGTGGACCATTTGTTCTGCAACGAGGAAGAAGCACTGGCGTGGTCGCGAACGGACCGGCTGGACATCGCCATCCGCGAGCTCGCCGAGGTGGCCCGGGCAGTGAACATCACCCTGGGCGCCCGGGGCAGCCTGGCCGTGAACGGCCGTGAGCAGCGCCGCGCGCCGGGCTACCCGGTGACGGCCGTCGACACCAACGGTGCCGGAGACATCTACGCCGGTGCCTGCCTGTTCGGCTGGGCGGCCGGCATGTCCTCGGAGCAGGCGGCCGCCTTCGGAAACTTCGCGGCGGCTAACCTGGTACAGCGGTACGGTGCCCGATTCAGGCACGCAGGCGACTACCAGAGCGTGCTTGGCGACTTCCGGAAGGTCAGCTGAGCTCCACGGGGAGCGCCTCGCCCACCGCAAGGGCATCCCGATCGATCCGACACCCGTAGGCGATCACCTCGACACCCTCGGAGACGGCCCGACGCACCGCTTCACCGTACTCGGGATAGATCGCATCCGCCGTGGTCGCCAGGTCGATGCCGGTGTGCTGGACGCAGAACAGCAGCACGGCGCGGTCACCGGCCCGCTTCCTGCCGATCAGCGCTTCGACGTGGCGCAACGCCCGTTCGCTCACCGTATCCGGGAAGGCGCCGCGCCCCCGGCCGAGATTGTGGGTCATGCTCTTGACCTCGACGAAGCAGCGCCCCCTGGCGCCCTCGAGGAGGAAATCGAAGCGACCCTTGCTTTCAGGGATGGCCGCTTCGCGCCTGATCTGCCCGTACCCGTCAAGCTCGGCCACGCCGCCCCGGGCAATGGCTTCTTCGACCAGCCGATTGGCTCTTGCCGTGTTGATCCCCACCCGGCCGGTCGGCGTGCACACCACCTCGAGCGTGTGACGATACTTGCGGCGCTCGTTCCCGGAGTCTGAATACCAGACCTCGCTGCCGGGATCTGAGCATCCAAGCATGGCGCCGGTGTTGGGGCAGTGCACGGTCAGCGGACCCTGGTCGGTCAACAGGTCGGCGAGAAATCTTTTGTAGCGACGCTCCAGGCGAGCAACTTCCAGCGGCGGGTGGAAATTCACAGGGCGCCCATGTCCTTGAGCGCCGTCTCAATCCGCTCGAGCCCGAGGGCGATGGAGTCTTCGTCGGTGGTGTACGCGAACCGCACGTACTGATCGGCCAGATGGTCACCAAAATCGATCCCCGGCGTAACCGCTACGTGGTAATCGTCCATCAGGCGCCAGCAGAACTCGGCCGAGTCGATGCCGATGGGCGAGACATCCACGTAGAGATAGAACGCCCCGCCCGGCACCACGGGGACTCGCAGACCGAGCTCCGTCAGGCCCTCGCGCAGCGCGTCTCTGCGCCCCTCGAAGGCAGCACGTCGTTGTTCGTGAATCGCCCGCGCCTCCGGCCCGAAGGCCGACAATGCCGCCCGCTGGGCGATGGACGACGGCGAGATGAAGAGATTCTGGGCGAGCCTGGCAACGGGCTCCAGCGCGGCCTCCGGAACCACCATCCACCCGAGCCGCCAGCCGGTCATTCCGTAGTACTTGGAAAAGCTGTTGAGAATGAATGCCTCGTCGGTGATCTCAAGACCGGTGCGGTATCCGGGCCCGTCACCGTAGATCAGGCCCTGGTAGATCTCGTCGAGGATCAGCCAGCCGCCTCTACGAGCCAGGGCAGCAACGAGCTCCGCGAGATGCGCCCGGGAGATCACCGCCCCCGTGGGGTTTGCCGGCGAAGCCAGCAGCAAACCCCGCGCTCTGGGCCCCCAATGCGCCTCCAGATCGTCAGCGTGCAGCTGAAAGCCACGGTCAGCGGACAGCGGAATTCGCTCGGGCTCGGCGTTGACGAGCCCGGCGAACACCTCGTTGCACGGATATCCGGGGTCGGTGAGCAGCAGGCGGTCACCCGGGTTCAACAGCAACCCGCTCAGCAGGAGCAGACCACCGCTGGCGCCCGAGGTGACCACGACCCGGTCGGCGGAGAGAGAAACACCAAGTTCCTGACAGTAATGCTGGGCGATGCGCTCACGCAGCTCCGGGATGCCCAGCGCCTGGGTGTACTTTGTTTCCCCTGCCTCCAGGGCATCGATGCCCGCCCGAACGATGGGGTCGGCGGTCACGAAGTCCGGCTCGCCTACCTCGAAGTGCACGACGCGGTGCCCCGAAGCCTCGATGGCCTTCGCCCGTTCCATCAATTGCATGACCCGAAACGGGGCTATTCGGTCCAGCCGCTGCGCGTACATGTGCCCTGAATTCTCCCTTTGAGCCGTGCGTCAGAAATCACGAAAAACCTGGACGGATTATATGGTCAACGCCGATTTCTTCTGGTAGCTTACGCGCCCTTCGCGAAATCCGGCTCGAAAAATCAGCCGATTTTCCATTGGAAAGGACGATCAGAGGCGACATATGGCGGCCCGCGCAAAAAATCGATCTACGAAAGCCAAGGCAGTCGATTCTCCATTTCGCAACTTCACGCCCTACAAACCCAGGAAGTCGGAAGCGTACATGAGCGACGGCCAGGTCGAGCACTTCCGCAACATCCTCTCCAAGTGGCGACAGGAGCTGATGGAAGAGGTCGATCGAACCGTCCACCACATGCAGGACGAAGCGGCCAATTTCCCGGATCCGGCGGACCGCGCGACCCAGGAAGAGGAATTCAGCATAGAGCTCCGGACCCGCGACAGGGAACGCAAGCTAATCAGGAAGATCGACCAGACCCTCGATCGCCTGGACCAGGGTGACTTCGGCTACTGCGACACCTGCGGGGTCGAGATCGGTCTGCGCCGCTTGGAGGCACGACCCACCGCCAACCAGTGCGTCGACTGCAAGTCCCTCGACGAGATCAAGGAGAGGCAGCTGCACGGCTGACGGGACGCTCCGTCTCCCGCGCATCTTCGCAAGGCATGGCCGGTCGGTTCGCGCCGTCACCAACCGGTCCGCTGCACCTCGGATCCCTTCTCGCCGCGACCGCCAGCTACCTGGATGCCCGTGCCGCCGGCGAAACCTGGCGGCTGCGCTTCGACGATCTGGACGTTCCCAGAAACGATCCCGGCGCCATTGGGAGCATCACTGCCACGCTCAGGGCTCACGGCCTGATCTGGGACGGGCCCATCGTCCACCAGAGCGACAACCTGACGGCATACGAAGAGGCGCTGAACCGTCTCGACCGCATGGGGCTGCTGTTCTACTGCACCTGTTCCAGGCGCGACCTGCGCGCCGAGGCGGTTTACCCCGGCACGTGCCGCGCCTTTCGCGAGCCCCGACGAGACAGCGCCACCAGGGTGCTGGTGGACCAGGTGGCCATCGAGTTCGCCGACCGCATACAAGGCCCGCAACGCTGTCGTCTCGACCAGACGGTGGGCGACTTCATCGTGCGCCGACGCGACGGCCTGGTGGCCTACCAGCTGGCCACCGCGGTGGATGACGGGGGCGAAGAGGTTACTTCGGTGGTCAGGGGCGCCGACCTGCTGGACAACACGCCCCGCCAGATCTACCTGATGCAGCGGCTCGGTCTGAAGCCGCCGCGCTACGCGCACATTCCCGTCCTCCTGAAACCCGACGGCAGCAAGCTGTCCAAGCAGACCATGGCCCCGCCCGTGGACGCCCATCGGGCGCCCGAGAACCTGCTGACGGCGTACGGCCTGCTCGGTATGCGCCCGCCTTCCGATGCGCAACGGTGGGAAGTCGAGCGCATTCTCTCCTGGGGCATCAGCCACTGGGACCAGGAGAAGGTCCCACGTCGGCGGTCCGTCGAGCCTTGACGCCCCACTGCAGGGTCGCGCGCGCACCCTGACCTTTTTGTTACCATCGCGCGCCATGTATCACGTACTTCTGGTGGATTCGGGCGATCGTCGCGAGACCGTTCGAGGCGTTCTCGAGAACGCCGGCATCACGGTGGTAGGGCCGGAGAGCATCGAAGCGCTCCGCCAGATCGATGCCCGCCAGTACCGGTGCCTGCTCGCCGCTGTGGGCCCTCTGTTCGGAACGACCGAAGACGCCATCGACCTGGCCGGCAGGCTCCCCGTGGTGCTCCTGGATCCCGTAGGCGACGCTCGCCGGGCGGTGGCAGCCATGAAGCGCGGCGCCGCCGACTACCTGGTCTGCCCCTTCACGGAAGAGGAGCTCCTGAGCGCCGTAGAGCGCTGCCGCCCCACAGGCGCCCCCCAGCCGCGTGACCCGCTGAACATGGTGGGCGCGAGCCAGCCGATGAAGGATCTGTACAACCGGATCGCCCAGGTCGCGCCCACCGACTCAACGGTGCTCATCGAGGGAGAGTCCGGCTCCGGAAAGGAGCTCGTAGCGCGCGCGATCCACGCGGCAAGCCGCCGCAACGATGCGCCGCTGATCACGCTGAACTGCGCCACCGTGCCGGCTGAGCTGATCGAGTCCGAGCTGTTCGGCAGACCAGCCGAGGGGCAAGCGGCCAGCCGCCACGGGCTTTTGGAAGCGGCCAACGGCGGGACCCTGTTTCTGGACGAGATCGCCGAGCTGCCTCCGAACGTTCAGGCGCGTCTGCTGCGAGTGCTTCAGGACGGCTGCCTGGGCCTGTCCAGCGACGGTACCCCCTTCACCGTGGACGTGCGCATCATCGCCGCGACCCACCAGAACCTGAGACAGCTCATCGAGGCAGACCAGTTCCGGGAGGATCTCTACTATCGCCTGAACGTCGTGAATCTGCCGATTCCGCCGTTGAGAGCCAGGGGCGACGATGTCCTACAGCTCGCAGAGAGCATCCTCAGGCGAACGTGCAAACGACTCTCGAGGACCTGCCCGGGATTCACCCGATCGGCCCAGGAAGCCATGCAGCAGTACGCCTGGCCCGGCAACGTCCGAGAGCTCGAGAACGCTGTGGAAAGGGCCGTCATCCTGTGCTCGGAGTCCGCAATCGAACCGCATCTGCTGGCCATCGACCTGACTCCGCCCGCTTCCGTCGAGCCGCCGCCCTCCATGAACGACCGATCCAGCCTGGAGGACTATTTCGTGCGGTTCGTGACCGCCCACCAGGACCAGCTGACGGAGACCGAGCTCGCGGAAAAGCTGGGGATCAGCCGCAAGAGCCTGTGGGAGAGGCGTCAGCGGCTGAACATTCCTCGTAAGAAGACCCGCAAGCGGGGTCCGCGCAGGGACAGCACTTGAGCGAGCCGGTCAGGCTAGACGCGACGGAGCACGGTCTCCTTAGAGACCAGGTGGATCCCGAGGCTCTGGATGTCACCAGGCGGCTGTCCGAGGCCGGCTACCAGGCCCTTCTCGTGGGCGGGTGCGTCAGAGACCTGCTCCTGGGCGCAGAGCCAAAGGATTTCGACGTGGCAACGGATGCAACGCCGGAGGAGGTTCGCCAGCTCTTTCGACGCTCCCGGCTGGTCGGCCGCAGATTTCGCATTGCTCACGTGCGCTACGGCCGCAAGGTCATCGAGGTATCGACCTTCCGCCGCTCTCACACCGAAGACGAGGACGAGCGTCGTCACTCGGAGGAAGGGGTCATTCTCCGCGACAACCTGTACGGCAGCCTGGAAGAGGACGCCTTCCGCAGGGACTTCAC
Source organism: Pseudomonadales bacterium (assembly GCA_036526135.1). Classification (GTDB taxonomy): domain Bacteria; phylum Pseudomonadota; class Gammaproteobacteria; order Pseudomonadales; family Azotimanducaceae; genus UBA2965. The sequence goes on from DATCZA010000017.1 coordinate 16,562, forward strand.
GATAAACGCGCTCTACTACGATCCCGAAACCGAGGAAATTCTGGACTACGTGGGTGGTCTGGAGGATCTGGAGCGGGCGGACCTCCGCTTCATCGGCGAGGCCGAGGTCCGGCTGCGCGAGGACCCCGTGCGGCTGCTGCGCGCGGTGAGGTTCCAAGCGAAACTCAATTTCCAGCTCGATGAGAGCATCGAGACCGCCCTGCCCGATGCCGCCGAACGGCTCAGCGTCATACCCTCCGCACGGCTGTTCGACGAGGTCGCCAAGCTGATGATGTCCGGAGCTGCGGGAGCCGCCTGGAAAGCCATTGCGGGCACGCCGCTGCGGGCCGCGCTTTTCCCCGGCACACCTCCCGATTCCCGGCTGGTCGAGCTGGCCATGGCCAATACCGACCAGCGTATCGCCAGCGATCTGCCCGTCACCCCGGGCTTTCTGCTCGCGGTGCTCATGTGGCACGACTTCCAGGCCCGATGCAACGCTCTGACCGACGAGCGAAAGCCCGCCGAGGCCCGGCACCAGGCGGCGTCCGAGACCCTGGCCGCTCAACAGGCGGTTACGTCCATGCCGCGCCGGTTCTCTCAGTTCGTACGCGACGTCTGGAGCCTGCAGCCACGTCTGGAGGCCAGGCTACCGAGGCAGATCGACCGGATCGTGCAGCACCCCAGATTCCGGGCCGCCTACGACTTTCTCGTGCTGCGGGCGGAGTCGGGCGAGCAGGCCACCGACAGCGAACCGCTCGATGATGCTGCGCAGTGGTGGACTACCTTCCAGCAGGCAGACCAGGCCACGCGGGCCGATATGACCGAGGCGCGACTGGCGGTCCAGCCACCAAGAAAGCGGAGGAGAAGGCGCCGCCGTGGTTGAAGCGAAGGGATGCCTTGTCCATTATTAAGGCATCCGACCAGCTGATCCGCTCCATGACGCCACCGGCCCAGCACTCTCTAGCCATCGAAACTACGGCCGCGCTCGGGCAGAAACTGGAAGGAAAATCTCTACCGCGTTACATCGTCATCGAGGGCCCCATCGGGGTCGGCAAGACCACCCTTGCCAACAAGCTGGCCGAGGCCTTTCACTACCCGATTCTCCTGGAGCCCGCCGCGCAGAACCCGTTTCTCAACAGCTTCTACCGAGACGGCCGGCGCAACGCGTTGCCCACCCAGCTGTTCTTCCTGCTCCACAGGGCGCAGCAGATTGCCAACCTCGACCACGCTGACCTGCTCGGGCCCACCCTGGTCGCCGATTTCCTCATGGAGAAGGACGACCTGTTCGCCCGGATGACCCTGGATGAGGACGAGTACGCCCTCTACCGCCAGATCCACGAGACGCTGGACATCGACCCGCCAAAGCCCGACCTCGTCATCTACCTGCAGGCCCCGGTGGACGTTCTGCGAACGCGCATTCGTGACCGCGGCATCGACTACGAACGCGACATCGAGGCCGGGTACCTGGAAAGCCTGGCCCGGGCCTATACGGAGTTCTTTCATTTCTATGACGCCGCGCCCCTGCTGGTCGTCAACGCAGCGTCCATAGACTTCGCCAACAACGCCGTTCACTTCGAGTCCCTGCTCGACCAGATACTCGCGATGGACGGCCTTCGTCAGTACTTCAACCCGAATCCCACCCTGCTTTGAACGCACCGTTGGGATTCACCGCCGCCGCCAGCGCTAAAGGGGCACAGGCCCGCAGCATCCCCGGCCCGCCTGCCGCGAGCAGGCCGATCTTGCCGGGCGGCACCAGGGCTTCGGGGGCCAGCCCATGAGGCCCGACGACCTCGCGCCGTGGAAGAGCCTGACCCGGCTTTCGGCAGACAGCATCAAACAACCGTTGAGCGACTGGTTGCGGTCGCCGGAGAGATTCGCCCGGCTGAGCTTCGAGGTCGGAGAACTGCTCGTCGACTTGTCCAAACAGCGGCTCAACGAAGAGATCGTCGATGCCCTGCTGGCGCTGGCCGGGGCCGCCCGGCTGGATCGCCGGATAGACGACCTGTTCGAAGGCGCACAGGTCAATCCCACAGAGCAGCGGCCGGCTTTGCACACCGCCCTGCGCGCACCGCTGGCGAGCCGGCCCGCCGCCTATGGGGAGGCCGTCGAGACGACCCTGACCCGCATGCTCGACTTCGCGGAGCGGGTCCGCTCCGGCGTCTGGCGGGGTGCCACCGGCAAGGCCATCAAGAGCGTCGTGCACATCGGCATCGGCGGCTCGCACCTGGGCCCGGAGCTAGCCGTTCGGGCCCTGGAAGGAGCGAAGGGCGCGGGTCCCAGTGTGCGTTTCGTTGCAAACATCGACAGATCCGCCCTCGACACGGCGCTGACCGGGCTCGATCCCGAGACGACCCTTTTCATCGTCGCGTCGAAATCGTTCACCACGCTGGAAACCCGCGTCAACGCCGATTCTGCCCGGGCATGGTTCCTCGAGCGCATGGCCGACCTAGACGCCTTGAAGCATCACTTCGTGGCGATCACCGAGAACGTCGAAGCCGCCCGGGCGTTCGGCATGGGCCCGGAGCAGATCTTTCCCATGTGGGACTGGGTGGGCGGCCGCTACTCGCTCTGGTCCGCCGTCGGCCTGCCCGTAGCCATCTCGGCGGGGGCGGACGCGTTTCGTGAGCTGCTGGCCGGCGCGCACGCGATGGACGAACACTTCCGTAGCTCGCCCTTGTCCGGCAACGTGCCGGTCCTGATGGCCCTGGCAGGTGTCTGGAACTACAACTTCCTCGGAGTGAGCAACCACGCCATTCTTCCGTACAGCGCGAGGCTTGGTCTGCTACCCAGCTACCTGCAACAGCTGGAAATGGAGAGCAACGGCAAGAGCGTGGATCTGGAGGGAGAAGCGGTGACGGTGCACACGGCTCCCATCATCTGGGGCGGCGAGGGCACCAACGGCCAGCACGCTTTCCATCAGCTCCTGCACCAGGGCACCCGCTCGTTCACGGCCGATTTCATCATGGTCGGGCAGCCGGACCCCGACGACGTCCACGGCAGATGGCTGCTGGCGAACGGCCTGGCCCAATCCCAGGCGATGATGGCGGGCCAGGACGCGGACGACGCTCACCGGCGCGTAGCGGGCGACCATGCCACCACCACCATCGTCATGCGCCAGCTGAACCCTTTTAGCTTAGGATCCTTGTTAGCCCTGTACGAGCACAAGGTTTTTTGCCAGGGCGTGATCTGGAACATAAACTCGTTCGACCAGTTCGGCGTGGAGCTCGGCAAGACGCTGTCGGTGCCCATCTTCCAGCAGCTCGGAGGTAACTCCGCGATGACCCAGGATGCCTCCACGCGCGGTCTGGTCGAGCTGCTGCGCGGGACGACGGGATGACCCCCGCACCGAACAACCCCGCCAAGGGAGGAAGCCATGTCTGAAACGCACATCGTTCCCGTACCGCAGTCCGTGCTCGACGTCTGCTACATAAACGACGACCAGTACGAAGCGATGTACGAGCGGTCGATCACCGATCCCGAGGGTTTCTGGTCAGAGCAGGCAGACAAGTTCGTCGCCTGGTACGAGAAGCCGCATCAGGTACGCGAGGCGGACATGGTTCGCGGCAACATCAGCTGGTTCGCGGGCGGCAAGCTCAACATCGCGTACAACTGCATCGACCGACACCTGCCCGACCGGGCGAGTCAGACGGCGATCATCTGGGAAGGGGACGACCCCGCCAACGACAAAACGATCACCTATCAGGAACTGCACGATGCGGTCTGCCAGCTCGCAAACGGGCTTCGGTCGCGCGGGGTGGGCAAAGGCGATCGAGTCTGCATCTACATGCCGATGGTGCCGGAGGCAGCCTACGCCATGCTCGCCTGCATGCGCATCGGCGCCATTCACTCCGTCGTGTTCGGCGGTTTCTCGCCGCAGTCTCTGAAAGACCGGATCCTCGACTCCGACTGCCGGACCGTGATCACGGCAGACCATGGCGTCCGGGGCGGCCGGCTGGTGCCGCTGAAGGAGAACACCGAGGCGGCTTTGAAGGATTGTCCGAACGTCCACACGGTCGTAACAGTCAAGCGAACGGGCAACGAGATCCCCTGGAACCCGGATCGCGACATCTGGTACGAGGATCTGGTGGCCGATCAGCCCAGGACGGCTGAGCCCGAAGTGATGGATTCCGAAGATCCCTCGTTCATCCTCTACACGTCCGGCTCCACCGGCAAGCCGAAAGGCGTACAGCACGGCACTGCCGGCTATCTTCTCTTCGCGGCCATGACCCACAAGTACGTCTTCGACTACCACGACGGGGACATCTACTGGTGCACGGCGGATGTGGGTTGGATAACCGGACATTCCTACATCGTCTACGGTCCTCTGGCCAACGGCGCCACGACCATCATGTTCGAGGGTGTGCCGACCTATCCCGACGCCTCACGCTGCTGGCAGGTGGTGGACAAGCACAAGGTCAATATCTTCTACACCGCCCCAACGGCGCTCCGGCAGCTGATGGGCCAGGGCGACGAGTACGTGACTCAGACGTCGCGGGCGTCGCTGAAGCTCCTCGGCACGGTCGGCGAACCTATCAATCCGGAGGCGTGGCAGTGGTATCACAAGGTGGTGGGCGAGGAGCGCTGCCCCATCGTCGACACCTGGTGGCAGACGGAAACCGGCGGGATCATGATCTCTCCCCTGCCCGGGGCCACCGCGCTGAAACCCGGTTCAGCCACACGGCCCTTCTTCGGGGTGGAGCTGGGGCTCATGGACGAAAACGGCCGGCTCATCGAGGAACAGGAGGCAAGCGGCAACCTGGTGATTACGAATACGTGGCCGGGCCAGATCCGGTCGGTGTACGGAAACCACCAGAGGGTCATCGACACCTACTACTCGCAGTATCCGGGCTACTACTTCACCGGCGACGGCGCGCGCCGCGACGCCGACGGCTACTACTGGATCACCGGCCGGGTGGACGACGTCATCAACGTCTCGGGGCACAGGATCGGCACCGCCGAGGTCGAAAGCGCGCTGGTTCTGCACGAAGCGGTGGCCGAGGCAGCCGTGGTCGGCTTTCCGCATCCCGTCAAGGGAGAGGGCATCTACGCCTACGTGACGCTGATGGTTGGCAACAACGAGGACCCGGATCAGCTCAGAGGGGAGCTGGAGGCGCTGGTGCGCTCCGAGATCGGACCCTTCGCCCGGCCGGAGTTCATTCAGTACGCGCCCGGCCTGCCGAAGACCCGGTCGGGCAAGATCATGCGGCGCATCCTTCGCAAGATTGCCGCCGACGATCTGGAGAATCTGGGAGACACGTCCACCCTGGCGGACCCTGGCGTCGTGGACGATCTGGTACACAACCGGGCCAACCGCTGAGACCAGGCTGCGCCGAGTACCGGCTCAGCCTGGCCTTAGCGGGTGGGGATCAGGCGCTTTGCGCGTAGTTGGCCACTTCCTTCATGGAAAGTTTGATGCGGCCGCGCTGATCGATGTCTAGAACGACTACCTGGACATCCTGGCCTTCCTGGAGGTAATCGGTGACGTTCTCCACACGCTCTTCGGCAATCTGAGAGATGTGGAGCAGCCCATCCTTGCCAGGCAGGATGTTCACGAACGCGCCGAAATCGACGATGCGGGCCACCTTGCCGGTGTAGACCTTGCCGATCTCCGCCTCTGCGGTGATCTCCTCGATCCGCGCAACCGCCGCGTCTTTCGACGCCGCGTCCTCGGCGTAAATGCGCACCGAGCCGTCGTCCTCGATGTCGATGTCGGCACCGGTTTCGTCGACGATGCCTCGAATGGTCGCACCGCCTTTGCCGATGATGTCGCGGATCTTGTCCGGATGCACCTTCAGGACCACCATGCTCGGCGCGTTCTCGGAAAGCGTCTCTCGAGACCTGTCCAGGACCTTGTTCATCTCGCCCAGGATGTGCAGGCGTGCTTCGCGCGCCTGGTCCAGGGCAATTTCCATGATCTCCTCGGTGATGCCGTCGATCTTGATGTCCATCTGCAGCGCGCAGATGCCATTGGCGGATCCAGCCACCTTGAAATCCATGTCTCCGAGATGATCCTCGTCACCAAGAATGTCGGTGAGCACGGCGTACTTGTTACCTTCCTTCACCAGCCCCATCGCCACGCCCGCAACCGGCGCCTTCATCGGCACCCCGGCATCCATCAGCGCCAGGGAGGTCCCGCAGACGCTGGCCATGGAGCTCGAGCCGTTAGACTCGGTGATCTCGGAGACGACCCGTATCGTGTAGGGGAAGTCGTCCACGTCCGGCAGCATGGCCTGCACACCGCGACGGGCCAGACGCCCGTGACCAATCTCGCGCCGCTTCGGCCCCGTCATGAAGCCCGCTTCGCCGACGCTGTAGGGCGGAAAGTTGTAGTGCAGCATGAAGTTGTCTTTATAGGTCCCTTCGAGGGCATCGATCAGGGCCGCGTCGCGCATGGTGCCTAGCGTCGCCACGACGATCGCCTGGGTTTCGCCCCTGGTGAAGAGTGCCGAGCCGTGGGTCTTGGGCAGAAAGCCGACCTCGACCGAGATCGGACGCACGGTGCGAAGATCCCGGCCGTCGATGCGCGGCTCGCCATCGAGCACGCGCTGACGCACGATGTCCTTTTCCACCTTCCCGAACGCGCCGGCGACGTTGTCCGAAGCAAAGCTCGGCTCGTTGCCACCACCGAGGTCTCCTACCAGCGCCGCACGCAGCTCGGAAACCCGAGCCTGTCGCTCCATCTTGTCGGTGATCCGGTAGGCATTGCCCAGATCGGCGCGAACCTTGTCGGAAACCTCGGCTACGAGGCTTTCGTTCGACTCGGCCGGCGACCAATCCCACTTGGGTTTCCCGGCCGTTGCGGCCAGCTCCTTGATCGCTTCGATCGCTACCTGCATCTCCTGATGCGCGTAGAGAACGCCTCCGAGCATCTCGTCCTCGGTGAGTTCCTTGGCTTCGGATTCAACCATGAGCACGGCTGATTCCGTGCCCGCCACTACCATGCTCAGGAGCGAGGACTCGAGCGCAGCGTAGCCAGGATTTATGAGGTATCTGCCATCGAGGTAACCGACGCGGGCTGCCGCGATCGGTCCGTTGAAGGGTAGGCCCGATATGGCCAGGGCGGCCGACGTTCCGAGCAAGGCAGCGATGTCGGGATCCTGATCCTTGTCGGTCGACATGACCGTGCAGATCACCTGCACCTCGTTGAGGAACCCCTTCGGGAAGAGCGGTCGGATCGGCCGGTCAATCAGGCGGCAAGTGAGCGTTTCTTTCTCGCTTGGCCGACCTTCCCTGCGGAAGAAGCCGCCGGGAATCTTGCCCGCGGCGTAGGTCTTCTCCTGGTAGTTCACCGTGAGGGGGAAGAAGTCCTGCCCTGGCCGCGCGGATTTCGCACCGACCACGGTGCACAGGACAACCGTATCTCCCATCGTCACCAGCACTGCGCCGGTGGCCTGCTTGGCGATGCGGCCGGTCTCCAGGACCACCGTCTGATCACCAAACTGAAATTCTTTCGTAACTGGATTCAAAATGATTTCTCCGTTTCCTTCTCTATTTCTACCTGTATCAATCTTTGGCCCCGTACCGGGTTGTCCGGATTACCGTCTCAGGCCGAGCCGCTTGATGAGCTCCGAGTAACGCGACGCGTCTTTGCTCCTGAGATAATCGAGGAGCTTGCGGCGTTGGCTGACCATCCGGATCAGACCCCTTCGGGAATGATGGTCCTTGTTGTGGGAGCGAAAATGCTCCTGAAGCGAATTGATGTTGTGTGTGAGCAGTGCAACCTGCACCTCGGGAGATCCGGTATCCCCCTCCTCGATCTGATACTCCTTGATGATGTCAGCTTTGCTTTCAGCGCTTAGTGCCATTTGGTTTCTCCATCAATATGCATGTTTGCATTCAAGATGACCGTGCATATTTACAGTCAACTCAACTAACCAACGACCAGGCGGCGTGGCGCCACCCGGCCATCGTCCAATACTTCCCCGACCCCCAGAAAGCGGGTCGAGTCCTCACCAACGATCTCTGCCAGACGGACCCAGCCTCTGGCCGGGGCGTGGGGCACCATCACGGGCTGCCCCTGTCGCAGATAATAGGCCGTGTTGTCCGTCAGCCGAACCTCGGGCCACTCCCGAACGGTGCTCGAGATCGGCTGCAGGAACCGATCGAGGGTCCCCTCCGCCTCGAGCGACGACTCCAGCTCCGCGAAGGTCACCAGGTCCGACTCGCCGTAGGGGCCGGCCATGGTGCGACGCAGCGCGCTGACGTGGGCCCCGCATCCGAGCACCTCTCCGAGTTCCTGGGCAATGGTTCGTACGTACGTGCCCTTGCTGCAGTGGATGTGCAGCTCGACAACGTCGCCTTCCAGGCTGATGAGCTCGTTGGAGTAGACGGTCACGCGACGCGCCTGCCGCTCGACCTCTATCCCCTGCCGGGCCAGCTTGTAAAGAGGTTGCCCTTGGTGCTTTATGGCGGAGAACATCGACGGAACCTGATCGATCTCCCCGCGGAAGAATCGCAGCGCCTCCTCCACCCGGGCGGGCGTGACGTCGTCGACTTCCCGCTCCGCCACCACGTTCCCGTCGGCGTCGCCGCTATCCGTGGCAACGCCCAGTTTGATTCGAACCTCGTACTTCTTGTCCGAGGAGAGCAGGTACTGGGAGAACTTCGTAGCCTCGCCAAAACAGAGCGGCAGCACGCCGGTGGCAAGCGGGTCGAGAGCGCCCGTGTGCCCGACCTTGCGCGCGTTGAACAGGCGCTTTGCCTTCTGCACGGCGTCGTTGGAGCTCCATCCCGCAGGTTTGTCGACCACGAGCACGCCACTGACGTCCCTGCCGCGACCCCGTCTACCCACGGCCCCGCCCCTCCCCTTCACCGAGCTCGTCTTCCGTACCAGGATCCTCGTCCCGCGTATCGGAACCCACGGCGAAGTCGATAAGGGCTTCCAGCTCCGGACCTCTTTCGACCATCTCGTCGTAGTGGAATCGGGGCTTCGGCGTCGTCCGCATACTGTGACGCTTGGCCAGCTCCGAGCGAAAAAAACCTGCTGCCTTGTTGAGGACGCCGATCAGCTCTTCGCGTTCCTTGGCGGTCCGTGCTTCTATGGAGGACACATAAACGTCCGCGAACGCCAGGTCTCTGCTGACAGTGACTTCGTTCACGCTGACCATGCCCACGCGGGGGTCCCGCATCTCACGCTGGATGATCTTAGCGAGCTCGTCGCGCACGAAATCGGCAACCCGCAGATCACGTCCAAACTCACGCATGCATCCCGGCCCACACAGGCTCAATTACCCGGCGCATCCTAGAGCTCCCGCGCCACTTCTTTCGTATCGAAGACCTCGATGAGATCACCAACGCGAACATCGTTGTAGTTACGAACGCCGATGCCACATTCCGTACCGCTGCGAACCTCGTTGACGTCATCCTTGAAGCGCCGCAGCGATTCCAGCTCCCCTTCGTAGATCACGACGTTGTCGCGCAGGACGCGAATGGGTTTGTTGCGATACACCGTACCTTCGGTGACCATGCAGCCGGCGACCTGACCAAACCGCGGTGAACGGAACACGTCCCGAACCTCGGCGATCCCCACGATCTCCTCGCGCACCTCCGGCGAGAGCATGCCGGAAAGCACCTGCTTGACGTCGTCGAGAAGCTCGTAGATCACGCTGTAGTAGCGCAGATCCAGCCCTTCCCGCTCGATGATGGCCTTAGCAGAGTTGTCTGCTCGAACATTGAATCCGAAGACCGCCGCGCCGTAGGTGAGCGCCATGTTCGCGTCGGTTTCGGTGATGCCACCGACACCGGATCCCAGAACGTTGACAGCCACCTCCTCGTTACCCATTTCGGTGAGGGCCTGGGTAATGGCTTCGAGGCTGCCGCGCACGTCGGCTTTCAGGACCATCTTGAGAACGCGCTTCTCTCCGGCTCCCACGTTGGCAAACATGTTTTCGAGCTTGGCAGCGTGCTGCGTCGCAACACGCTGTTCCTGGCTCTTGTCCCGCCGGAACTCGGCGAGCTCCCGCGCGGTGCGCTCGTCGGTTGCAACCGAGAAATCATCACCGGCTGCCGGGGTCCCGTTGATGCCGAGCACCTCGACGGGAACCGACGGCCCCGCCGCTTTCACCTGCTCACCCTTGTCATTGAGCATGGCACGAACGCGGCCGTGGCATTCGCCCGCAATGATCACGTCCCCCTGCTTGAGGGTGCCGTTCTGCACCAGGACGGTGGACACCGGCCCCCGACCGCGATCGAGCCGCGATTCGATGACGACGCCGCGCCCGGGAGCATCCTCCACGGCCGTCAGCTCCAGGATTTCCGCCTGCAGGAGCAACGCCTCGAGAAGCTCGTCAATGCCTTCGCCGGAGACCGCCGAGACCTTGACGAACTGAGTGTCGCCGCCCCAATCCTCGGGAACCACTTCCTTGGCCGCCAGCTCGTTCGTGACCCGGTCCGGGTCGGCGCCTTCGAGGTCCATCTTGTTGATGGCCACGACCACAGGCACGCCGGCCGCTTTGGCGTGCTGTATTGCTTCCTCGGTCTGGGGCATGACGCCGTCGTCCGCAGCCACGACCAGGATGACGATGTCCGTAACCCTGGCGCCACGAGCCCGCATGGCGGTAAAGGCGGCATGACCGGGCGTATCGATGAAGCTGATCTTGCCGTGCGGCGTGTCCACGCTGTAGGCGCCGATGTGCTGGGTGATCCCACCAGCTTCGCCGCTGGTGACCCGAGTCTTGCGGATGTAGTCCAGCAGCGAGGTCTTGCCATGGTCGACGTGCCCCATGACCGTCACCACGGGTGCCCGCTTCGCGGCATCGCCCTCGATCTGCAGCGAGGCTTCCAGAGCCTGCTCCATGGCATCCTCGTGGATGGGTTTCGGCTTGTGGCCCAGCTCCTCGACGATGAGCGTGGCGGTATCCTGATCGACGCTCTGGTTGATCGTCGCCATCACGCCCATACCCATGAGCGCTTTTATGACTTCGCCTGCCTTCACCGTCATGCGCTGGGCCAGCTCGCCCACCGTGATGATGTCGGGTATCTCGACCTCCCGCGCGATGAAGTCCGTCGGTCGGAATTCCCCGCCCTGCTGCTCGACGGGCATCGGTGCGGGCTGACGACGTTTGCCACGCCGCTGCGTTTTGAGCGAGAGCTCCCGGCGGCGGCCTTTGCCGTCGCCGAACTCGTCGCGTTTTTCGCCCGGCCGCTCGCGCTCCTTGCCGCGTACGCGTTTCCCGCCGCGCTCGCTTGCCTGGGCCTTCGCCTGGGCCTCTGCAGCGGCAGCGGCCGCTTTCGCCGCTGAGTCTTCTGCCGGAGCCTCGCCGGGTTTGGTTTCGCGCGCCTGAAGGTCGGCTTCCTCCTGACGCTTGATCTCCTCTACCCGCTTTTCCTCTTCGGCCTTGCGCTCCGCTTCCTTGCGCCGGGTTTCCTCTTCGGCCTCTTTGCGAGCGAGTTCCTGCTCCCGAATACGCTGCGCCTCGAGCTCAGACTGGCTGGCCGGCTTTGCCGGCGCTTCTGCCGCCGCGCCCGCGGTCTCGGCCTCGTCCCGCTTCACATAGGTGCGCTTACGGCGCACCTCGATGTTCACGGTACGGCCCGTCCTGCCCTGGCCGGACTTGAGGGTTCCGACGGTCTTTCGCTTCAGCGTGATCTTCTTTGGCGCGGCGTCGTCAGATCCGTGGCTGCGCTTGAGGTAGGCGAGCAGCGTCTGCTTCTCCTCTTCCGTGACCGCCGCGTCGTCGCTGTCGTGTGGAAGCCCGGCATCCTGCATCTGCTTGAGCAGACGGTCTACGGGCGCCCCCACCGTATCTGCGAGTTGCTTGACTGTGACTTCCGACATGACTCTTTTTCCTCTTCGGGGCGGCTTACCCTTCCGCCTCCGCTTCTTCGAACCAGGGCGCGCGGGCCGTCATGATGAGAGCAGCCGCGGTCTCTTCGTCGACCTCCGGGACGATCTCGATGAAATCGGGCACCGAAAGTTCAGCAAGATCTTCCATCGTGATGATGTCATTGCTGGCCAGCTGGAACGCCAGGCGTCGCTCCATGCCTTCCATGTTCAGCAGATCGTCCGCAGGCTCCTTTTCGCCGAGCAGCTCCTCACTGGCGATCGCCTTCGTCAGCAGAGCGTCCTTGGCCCGGTTGCGCAGCTCCTCGACGATCTCCTCGTCGAACCCTTCAATGGCCGTCATCTCCTCGATGGGCACGTAGGCGACCTCGTCGATGGAGGTGAAACCTTCTTCCACCAGCACGGTGGCGACGTCCTCGTCGACCTCGAGGGCGCGCATGAACTCCTCAATGTAGCGCACGGCCTCCTCTTCCTGTTTCGCCGCCGCATCCTCTTCCGTCATGATGTTCAGCGACCAGCCGACCAGATCACTGGCCAGACGCACATTCTGCCCGCCGCGGCCGATCGCCTGAGCGAGGTTGTCCTCGGTGACCGCGATATCCATGGCGTGGGTGTCCTCATCGAGCACGATGGCGGCCACCTCGGCCGGCGCCATGGCGTTGACGGTAAGCTGGGCCGGGTTGTCGTCCCAAAGAACGATGTCTATCCGCTCCCCGGCCAGCTCACCGGATACGGCCTGCACGCGGGAGCCCCGCATGCCGACGCAGGCGCCTACCGGATCGATCCGACCGTCGTTGGTCTTCACCGCGATCTTCGCCCTGGACCCCGGATCCCGCGCCGCGCCCCGTATCTCGATGACGTCCTCGGCGATCTCGGGAACCTCCAGCTTGAAAAGCTCGATGAGCATCTTTGGCGAGGTGCGCGTCAGCATGAGCTGAGGTCCGCGATTGTCCGGATTGACCTCGAGCAGAAGCGCGCGCAACCGGTCACCCACACGAAACGTTTCCCGGGGAATCAGGTGTTCCCGGGTCAGGAGGCCCTCGGCGTTGTTGCCGAGATCTACGATGACGCTGTCACGCCCGAGTTTCTTCACGGTTCCGTTAACGAGCTCCCCGACCCGCGGCAGGTAAGCTTCGACGACCTGAGCACGCTCGGCCTCACGGACCTTCTGCACGATGACCTGCTTGGCCGTCTGCGCAGCGATACGGCCAAAGCCCACCGACTCCACCGGCTCCTCGATCACATCGCCGAGCTGAAGATTCGCATCCCGTTCCCGGGCTTCCTCCACGGTCAGCTGAGCCGCGGGGTTCCACTCTTCCTCTTCTTCCAGCGCCTCCGGATCCGCCACGGTCCAGACTCTGAACGTCTCGTACTCTCCAGACTCCCGGTCGATGGCGACGCGGAACTCGGCGTCGTCGTCGTAGCGCTTCTTGGTGGCAGTCGCGAGCGCTGCCTCCACGGCGCCGAAAAGCACGTCCTTCGGGACGCCCTTCTCGTTGGAGACGGTATCCACCACCAACAACATCTCTTTGCTCATAACTTTGGTCGCACCTCAGTCATACTGGGGAATAATCCTGGTGCGCTGAACGCTCTCCAGCGGCAACAGGTACTGTTCATCATCCACCTGCACGATTACGTGTCCGCAGGAATCGTCTTCCTCCAGGCCTGCCAACACCCCTACGATCCGTTTGCGCCCCTCGAACGGATATACGAGACGGACATCCACGTGCTGGCCGACGTTCGCCGCGTACTGCTCCGCCTTGAACAGGACCCGATCCATGCCCGGAGAGGACACCTCCAGCGTATAGCCGCCGGATATCACCTCTTCCACATCCAGAACGTCGCTGACATGTCGGCTCACACGCTCGCAGTCGTCCACCGAAACGCCTTCCTCGCGTTCGATGTAGACACGCAGACGCGAATGCCGACCCTGGGAGGCGTACTCGACCCCCCAGATCTGGCAGCCCAGCCCTTCTACCGTGGGCGTCAGCAACGCTTCGATCTGTTTCTCCTTCGCATTCAACAGCTTGTCAAACGCCGTCAGGCTTTCCTTCAGCCAATAAAAAATGGGCTTACGCCCATTCTCATACCCGATGCAATTGCGCGAGATCGCTTCTTTCGCATCAGACCACGGGCGGCCCAGCCGGTACGCGGCGGGCCACCTACAAGGATGTCATGGCGGGTTCATAAGGCCCGCTGCGCCTACGCCGGGAAGACGCGCCCCCCGGCGTAATAAAAAGCCCCTGACCTTTTCGTGCAAAGCACAGGAGGGGCTTTTATCCTTTGGTAGCGGGGGCAGGATTTGAACCCACGACCTTCGGGTTATGAGCCCGACGAGCTACCAGACTGCTCCACCCCGCATCAGCAAGTGGCGCATTATATTGATGGCTCATGCCCCCCGCAACCGGTAAATATCGGGCCGCACCACGCAACATCGCGGTTTTAAACGACATTTTTGCCGGGCCGAGCTGGAACGGGAATGGTGCCGAAGAGAGGACTCGAACCTCCACGGGCGTACGCCCACTACCCCCTCAAGGTAGCGTGTCTACCAGTTTCACCACTTCGGCAGAACCCCTCAAACATCGGGGATGTCGGAATCTACACTTTCCGGTTCCGGAGTCAACTGCTCCGGGACGACAGTTTCCTCAGCAGGAGCCACGCTGGGAACCCCGACCTCGTCGATAATGGCCGCGCGCTCCTTGGCGGTGTAGGCGAGCCCGAAAGAAATCAGGAAAAAGCCTATGGCCAGCCACACCGTCAGTTTCGTCAGGAACGAAGCCGACCCGGCACTGCCAAACATGGTGTTGGAGGACCCGCTGCCGAATGCCGCGCCTACGTCCGCGCCACGGCCCTGCTGCAGCAGCACCAGCGCTGCCAGCGCGATGGCGTCCACAACGAGCAGCATCAACAGAATCGTTTCAAAAGTTGTCATGTGGCACGTTACCGATTTTTCTGCTCACCGCCTGCCCCGGAGCAGGCCCACTGTTCCGTCACCTTCCAGCCGCCGCAGCAACGATCGCCGCGAACCCGTCCGCGCTGAGCGATGCGCCTCCGACCAGCCCGCCGTCGATATCCGGCTGGGCCATCAGCTCGCCGGCATTATCGGCGTTTACGCTGCCACCGTAGAGAATCCGCATCCCTTCCGCCAGCTTTGCACCGCGCTCGCTCAACGCTTCGCGAATGACCCGATGCATCTCCTGGGCCTGGCCAGGCGTCGCCGTGCGACCCGTGCCGATGGCCCATACCGGCTCGTAAGCCACTACGCCCCGGGCCACCTCGGCGATGTCCAATCGCTCCGTGACGGCGGCGAGCTGCCTGCAGACGACCCGCTCGGCCTCCCCGGCTTCGCGTTCCTCGAGCGTCTCGCCCACGCATAGCACCGGGGCAAGGCACGCTCGCAACGCGGCGGCATACTTGTCAGCGATCAGGTCGTCCGACTCGCCGAAATACTGGCGCCGCTCGGAATGACCGACCAACAGCCAGCGACCCCCGACGTCGGCCACCATTTCCGGGGCGACCTCGCCGGTGAAAGCCCCCGAGGACTCCATGTGTGCATTCTGCCCACCGACCTCTATGGCAGACCCTTCGAAGGCCCGGACCAGCGCGCCGAGATAGGCCGCGGGAGGGAACACGACTACGCTCACCGCATCTTCCACGACCCGGGCCATGAGTTCAGCCGCGAAACTCCGGACGAACTCGGAAGAGCCGTTCATTTTCCAGTTGCCCGCGACCAGCGGCCTACGTGGGGACATGCCGGCCTCCACCTAAGGGCGCGCAATCTTATACTTTGGGGCTGACGCAGACAACGCCGCGACCCGGCGCGCCAGCAGCTTGCAAGGCTTCAGCCTTCCTGCTGGACCGCGGCGGCAAGATCGTCCGCAATGGCAGAGACCTCGGCGTGATCTTCGCCTTCGACCATGACCCGGATGACGGGCTCCGTCCCCGAACGCCGAACGAGAATCCGGCCACGCCCGGCGAGCAGGCGGCTCTTGTCCTTCACCGCCAGCTGCAGCGCCCGCTCATCCGCCGCACGGGACGGGTCGGGTGCAGAAACGTTGACCATGACCTGGGGCAGCTTGGACATGCCCTGCTTGAGCTGGTGCAGCGGCTGCCCGCTCTGGACGATGGCGGTCAGGACCTGGAGGGCTGCCACGATGGCATCGCCCGTGGTCGTGAGATCCAGACACACGATGTGTCCCGACGCTTCACCGCCAAGGGTCCAGCCGCGCTCGCGCAGCATCTCCAGCACGTACCGGTCGCCTACGGCGGCCCGTTCGAACGGCACGTTGAGCCCGGCCAGCGCGCGCTCGAGGCCGTAATTGGTCATCAGGGTTCCGACGATGCCCCCATGAAGGGTCCCCTGCGTCGCCCGGTGCTTGGCAATCACATACAGCAACTCGTCTCCATCGACGATGTCCCCCTGCTCGTCGACCATGATCACCCGGTCGCCGTCTCCGTCGAAGGCGATTCCCAGATGGGCGCCCTCCTCCGCCACCCGCTCGGCGAGCCGGGCGGGAGCCGTGGCGCCGCAGTTGTCGTTGATGTTCGTGCCGTTAGGGTTCGCCCCGCACACGCTGACCTCCGCGCCCAGCTCCTCGAACACGCGGGGAGCGACGTGATAGGTCGCGCCGTGAGCACAGTCGAGCACGATCTTGAGGCCTTTCAGGCGCAGCGCCCGGTCAACGCTGGCTTTGCAGAACTCGATATAGCGCCCCGGCGCATCGACGAGCCGGTCCGCCTTGCCGAGGCGATCCGAGTCCACGCACGCCATTTCGCGATTCAGTTCGGCTTCTATCTCTAGCTCAACGGCATCCGGCAGCTTGTTTCCCGACCCGTCGAAAAATTTGATGCCGTTGTCGCAGTAGGGATTGTGCGAAGCGCTGATGACGATGCCCGCGTCGGCCCGCAACGTGCGCGTCAGATACGCAACGGCTGGCGTAGGCATGACGGTGAGCAGGCTGACGTTGGCCCCGGCGGAAACGAGACCGGACTCCAGAACGGACTCGAGCATGTACCCCGATATGCGCGTGTCCTTGCCGATGAGCACGTGGCACTTGCCGCTGCGCGCGAACACCCTGCCCGCCGCCCAGCCAAGACGCAGACAGAACTCGGGTGTTATGGGAGCGTCGCCAACCCGACCACGAATGCCGTCAGTCCCGAAGTACTTTTTTTCCATCCCAAGCGCGTCCTTACCAAAACCAAAGCCAGACCAAGGCCCGGTCTTCATCCGTGCCCGTGCCAGGCCGTCACCAGCTTCAGCGCATCGGCGGTGAGGCCGACGTCGTGGGTCCTCACCACGCTGGCGCCGTGCTCAACGGCGAGCGCGGCTGCCACCGCGCTCATTGCGTCCCGGTCCGTCACCGGACGCTCGGTGAGCGCACCGAGCATGCTCTTGCGCGAAACGCCCACGAGAACCGGCAAACCGGCGAACCGCAGCCCCTCGAGGTTTCTCAGAAGGGCCAGATTGTGCTCGAGACGCTTGCCGAATCCTATCCCTGGATCCAGAAGCAAGCGCTGTCTGTCGATGCCTGCTTCATCGCAAGCGCCTACGCGCTCCTCCAGGAATGCCCGCACTTCGGCAACCACATCCTTATAGACGGGCTCGTTCTGCATGGACCGCGGTTCGCCTCGCATGTGCATGACGCAGGCGGCAGCATCGGCCTCGGCCACCACCTTGCGCATCCCGGGATCCCGCAGACCGGTCACGTCGTTCACAAGGTGACATCCCGCCTGCAGGGCCAGGCGCGCAACCTCCGGCTTGCTCGTATCTACGGAGACGATCGTATCAAGCTCGCTCAGGCGTTCGATGACGGGGATCACACGCGAGCACTCGTCCGCTACCGCCACCGGCAGGGAGCCCGGGCGGGTCGATTCGCCCCCCACGTCCAGGATGGCGGCGCCCTCGGCGATCATCGCGTGCGCCGCCGCGACCACCCGCTCCACGTCCACTCGGCCACGGCTCATCAGACGCCCGCCGTCGGAGAAGGAATCAGGGGTGACGTTGAGCACCCCCATGATTCGGGGGTGCTCGAGTTCGAGCTTTCGGCCGCGGCAGAATACCGCGGCCGGGCTGTCAGTGCTCCCCGGCGGGATCGCCAATGGGCGATTCCCCGGAGGGCGCTTTGCCCGAGGGCGGAGACGGGTTCCCCGGCGCCCTAGGCTTGGCGCCGGCCATGATGTCGTCGATCTGATCGCTGGAGAGGGTCTCGTACTCCACCAGCGCCTCGGCCATCTTGTGGAGCTTGCCGATGTTGTCCTCGAGCAGTTGCTTGGCCGTCGTGTAGGAGGTGTCGATGATATCCCGAATCTCTTTGTCGATCGCGTCCTTCGTCTTGTCGCCGATCGGCTTGGTTTTCGTACCCGCGGACATGCCGAGGAACACCTCGCCGTCGTCCTCGTCGTACTTCAGAGGTCCCAGCTTCTCCGACAGGCCCCACTTGGTGACCATGTTGCGGGCCAGCGCAGTGGCACGTTCGATGTCGTTGGACGCGCCGGTGGTCACAAATTCCGGCCCGAGAATGAGCTCTTCGGCTATCCGCCCACCGAACAGGCTGCAAATCTGGCTGATGACCGCCTGCCGACTCAGACTGTAGCGGTCTTCCACGGGAAGAAACATCGTTACACCCAGGGCCCGGCCGCGCGGAATGATACTCACCTTGTAGACCGGATCGTGGTCGGGCATGAGCCGACCCACAATGGCGTGCCCGGCTTCGTGATAGGCGGTGTTTCGCTTCTCCTTCTCCGACATGACCATGGATTTGCGCTCAGCGCCCATCATGATCTTGTCCTTGGCCTTGTCGAACTCTTCCATTTCGACCAGCCGCTTGCCCCCTCGAGCGGCAAACAGCGCGGCTTCGTTCACCAGGTTCGCCAGGTCGGCCCCGGAGAAACCAGGGGAGCCGCGGGCGATGATGGCCGGGTCCACATCGTCAGCCAGGGGTACCTTGCGCATGTGAACCTTCAGAATCTGCTCGCGGCCCCTGATATCCGGAAGGCTGACCACCACCTGACGATCGAAACGGCCCGGACGCAGCAACGCCGGGTCCAGCACGTCCGGCCGGTTTGTCGCCGCGATCACGATGATGCCGTCGTTCGGCTCGAACCCGTCCATCTCGACGAGCAGCTGGTTGAGCGTCTGCTCCCGCTCGTCGTGACCGCCACCCAGACCAGCACCCCGGTGCCGGCCGACCGCATCTATCTCGTCGATGAAGATGATGCAAGGCGCCTGTTTTTTGGCCTGCTCGAACATGTCTCTGACTCGGGAAGCACCCACGCCCACGAACATCTCGACGAAGTCAGAGCCTGAAATCGAGAAGAACGGGACCTTCGCTTCACCGGCGATCGCCTTGGCAAGCAGGGTCTTACCCGTTCCCGGCTGGCCAACCATAAGTATACCGCGGGGAATGCGCCCACCAAGGCGTTGGAACTTGCCGGGATCCCGCAGAAACTCCACCAGCTCCTGCACATCCTCTTTCGCTTCGTCCACACCGGCGACGTCGGCGAACGTGGTCTTGATCTGATCCTCTGACAGCAATCGGGCCTTGCTCTTGCCGAAAGCCATGGGCCCGCCGCGGCCGCCGGCACCGCCCTGCATCTGGCGCATGAACAGCATGAAAACCGCGATGATGATGAGGATGGGGAAGCTCGCGATGAGCAGCTGCGCCCAGATGCTTTGCTGCTCGGGCAGCTTGCCCATGATCTGAACGTCGTGATTGTAAAGGTCGTCGAGCAGCTTGGGATCGTAGAGGTCGGGGCGGGTCACCTGGAACTCTTCCCCGCTGTCTCGGACACCGCGAATAATCAGGCCCTCGATTTCGACCTTGTCCACCTGATCGTTGCGCACCTGATCGATGAAGGCGGAGTAACTCAGGGACTCTGGCTCCGGCTTCACGTTGAAGTTATTGAACACCGTCAGCAGCACGGCCGCGATGATCAGCCAGAGCAGCAAATTTTTTCCCATATCTGTCAAGAACTTATCCTCAAAACTCGGCGCAGGGGACTCGTATCGTGCGTCCGTAACCGCGGGCGGCAACAGCAGGCAGGCAGACGCGATCGGCGCCCATCTGAATAGCCTACACCACTCCTATTGAGCAAGGAACTGCTGCCCAACAACGTATATCTCGCGGGACTCCTGCCGGGACGCGTCGGGTTTCGCTCGGCGAATTTTAGCAAATTTTTTGCCTATTTGGCGAATCCAGGCATCCGTGCCTTCGCCCATGAACATCTTGACCACCAAAACGCCGCCGGGTTTCAACCAGCGTTCCGCGGCCGCCATGGCGAGTTCCGCCAAATCCAGGGTCTCGGCCTGATCCCGCGTGCGGATACCAGTAATGTTGGGGGACATGTCCGAAAGTACAAGGTCCACGCCGCGATCACCCAAGGCTCCCGCGATGGCTTCGTCCACCACCGCGTCACCGAAATGCCCGCTCACCACTACAGTATCCGCCCCAGCGTGAACGGGTCGTGAATCGCACACGATCAGCCTGCCCGACGGTCCCAGACGGGACTCGAGGTAGGCCGTCCAGCCGCCGGGAGCGGCGCCGAGCTCCAGGACCCACATGCCAGGAGAGATCAGCCGGAATCGTCGGTCGAGCTGATCGAGCTTGAAGTGCGCGCGGGACACGCTCCCCTCCTGCACCGCACGCCGGGCATACGGATCGTTCCGCTGGCGCTCAAGCCAACGGCCGCTGGAGCCCCCCCGCTTCTTGGATCCGCGCGTACTCATCGTTTCACTATGTCACACGTTGGCCCTAGAATGCGCCCCCACCCCGGGGGACACCGACATGGACGCCGCAACGCGCAAGCGCCTGAAGCAGATTGCTCATCATTTGAATCCGGTCGTCAGCGTTGGCGGGCGCGGATTGAGCGACGAGCTCGTCGCCGAGATCGAGCGCGCGCTGGCGGATCACGAGCTCATCAAGATCCGAATCCATTCGCCCGACCGCTCCGAGCGGCGGGCCGTGGCAGAGGAAATCGCGGGAATCTGCGAAGCCGAGGTGGTGCAGACCATCGGCAAGGTCTGCGTCCTGTTCAAGGTCAATCCGGAGCCCGACAAGGCTCTGTCGAATCTCGCGCGTCACGGCTGATCCGCACGGGCGCGGCGATCTCAGATGAGGTCAACCCGGTCGATCTCGTACTCGACCTCGCCTCCTGGAGTGCGAACCACGCTTACGTCCCCGACGGTCTTGCCGATCACCGCCCGGGCAATGGGTGACATCACGGAAAGCTTGCCCGCCTTGATGTCGGCTTCGTCCTCACCAACGATCTTGTAGGCCACCTCGTCGCCGGACTCGGTATCTATGAGCGTGACCGTCGCGCCGAAGACCACCTTGCCGCTGGCGGTGATCTTGGAAACGTCTATGACCTGGGCATCCGCCAGCTTGTTCTCTATCTCCTGGATTCGCCCCTCGTTGAAGCCCTGCTGCTCGCGTGCGGCGTGGTATTCGGCGTTTTCTTTCAGGTCGCCGTGTTCGCGCGCTTCGGCTATGGCCTGCGTGATCTGCGCCCGGAGCACCGACTTGCGCTCGCTGAGCTCTTTGCGGAGCGCTTCGGCGCCCTCAAGCGTCATTGGAATCGGCATGATGTCCCTGCCCGAACAATCCCGTTTGTGCAGCGTGTCTGAGCGTCGGGCTAGGATGCCCCGACCATGTCGGCGTGCAGGTCCTGCAACCTGCGAACCGTCTCCCCCTGATGATCTCTCGAATAGCGGATGGCGATGCAGAAAGCCTCGCCGCCCGTGAGGGTAGTGGTGTAGCACACTTTGTTCTGCAGTGCGAGCCGACGAATGACCGCCGAGTCGCGAATGGACTGGTGCCCCTCCGTGGTATTGATGATCAGGTCGATCTGCTCGTTCTTGAGCATGTCGGCCACGTGAGGGCGGCCCTGGCCGACCTTATTGATGACCTCCGAGGGAATGCCGGCTTCGGCGAAGCACTTCGCCGTTCCGCGGGTAGCCACCAGCTGGAACCCGAGATCCACCAGCTGGCGGCCGAGCGCCGGCAAGCCGGGCTTGTCGGAATCCTTGACGCTGATGAAAGCCCGCCCGCCCGAGGGCAGGGCGACGCCGGCACCTAAGGAGGCCTTGGCGAACGCCTCACCGAAGCTGTCGCCAACGCCCATGACCTCGCCGGTGGATTTCATCTCCGGGCCGAGAATCGGGTCCACCCCCGGGAACTTCGTAAACGGGAAGACGGATTCCTTGACGTTCACCTGTTCCGGAATGATCTCCCGGGTGAAGCCCTGTTCCGCCAGCGTTTTTCCCGCCATGCAGCGCGCCGCGATCTTGGCAAGAGAAACCCCGATGCACTTGGAGACGAAGGGGACCGTGCGCGAAGCCCGCGGGTTGACCTCGAGAATGAAGATCTCGCCTTCCTGGACGGCCAGCTGCACGTTCATCAGCCCGATGACGCCCAGCTCCAGGGCCATGGCCCGCACCTGCTCGCGGATCTCATCCTGCAGGTCGGCGGAAAGCTGGTACGGCGGCAGCGCGCAGGCGGAGTCGCCGCTATGCACGCCCGCCTGCTCGATGTGCTGCATGATCGCGCCGATGACGACCTGCTTCCCGTCGGAGACGGCATCCACGTCCACCTCCACGGCCTGATCCAGAAACCTGTCCAGCAGAACGGGGGAATCGTTGGACACGGTGACGGCCTGGAGCAGGTAACGGGCCAACTCGTCCTCGTTGAAGACGATTTCCATGGCCCGGCCTCCCAGCACGTAGGACGGCCGCACGACGATGGGGAACCCGATTTCCCGGGCGCCCTTGAGCCCCGTCTCGACGTCCACCGCCGTGGCGTTGGACGGCTGCTTGAGGCCGAGCTTGCGGATCAGCGCCTGGAAGCGCTGGCGATCCTCGGCACGGTCGATGGCTTCCGCGCTCGTGCCGATGATGGGAACGCCCGCCTGCTCAAGGGCCTCCACCAGCTTCAGCGGCGTCTGGCCGCCGAACTGAACGATCACGCCCTTGGGCTTCTCGACATCAACGATGGCCAGCACGTCCTCCAGGGTCACGGGCTCGAAGTACAGCCGGTCCGACGTGTCGTAGTCCGTGGAGACGGTCTCGGGATTGCAATTGACCATGATGGTCTCGAAGCCGTCCTCGCGCATGGCGAGTGCTGCGTGAACGCAGCAGTAGTCGAACTCGATCCCCTGGCCGATTCGGTTCGGTCCTCCGCCGAGCACCATGATTTTCGGTCGCTCGGACGGGTCCGCCTCGCACTCTTCCTCGTAGGTCGAATACATGTAGGCGGTGGCCGACGGGAACTCGGCCGCGCAGGTATCGACGCGCCGATAGACGGGTCTGATGCCCATGCTATGCCGCGCCTCACGAACCTGCTGCTCCGGAGCCCCCAGCAGCGTTCCCAGCCGCGCGTCCGAAAACCCCTGGCGTTTGAGCCGATACAGCGCGTCCGCGCCGATCTGATCGAGCCGCTTGCCCGCAAGCTGGCTTTCCGCGGCGATGAGGTCCTCGATCTCGGCGAGAAACCAGGGATCGATGGCCGACAGCTCGAACACCTCCTCCAGCGAGAGCCCGAAACGGAATGCGTCGGCGACGTACCAGATCCGTTCTGCACCCGGGGTGGCCAGCTCGCGCCGCAACCGGGCGACGGCTTCCTCACCGCCGATTTCGAGGAGCGGGTCGAGCCCGGTCATCCCGGTCTCCAAACCCCGCAGCGCCTTCTGCAGGGACTCCTGAAAGCTGCGGCCGATGGCCATGACCTCACCGACGGACTTCATCTGCGTCGTGAGCCGTGAGTCAGCCTGGTCGAACTTCTCGAAGGTGAAACGGGGCACCTTGGTGACGACGTAATCGATGCTTGGCTCGAAAGAGGCGGGGGTCACGCCCGTGATGTCATTGTCGAGCTCGTCCAGCGTGTAGCCCACTGCCAGCTTCGCGGCGATCTTGGCGATGGGGAAGCCGGTGGCCTTGGAAGCCAGCGCCGACGACCGCGAAACCCTCGGGTTCATCTCGATCACCACCAACCGACCGGTTTCCGGGTGGATGGCGAACTGCACGTTGGAGCCGCCGGTATCCACCCCGATTTCCCGCAGAACGGCGATGGAGGCGTTGCGCAGCAGCTGATATTCCTTGTCCGTGAGCGTCTGCGCCGGAGCCACCGTAATGCTGTCCCCGGTGTGCACGCCCATGGGGTCCAGATTTTCGATTGAGCAGACGATGATGCAGTTGTCCACGCAATCGCGGACCACCTCCATCTCGAACTCCTTCCAGCCCAGCAGGCTCTCGTCGATGAGCAGCTCGTTGGTGGGCGACAGGTCGAGCCCCCGGGCGCAGATCTCCGCGAACTCCTCCGAGTTGTAGGCGATGCCGCCGCCGCTGCCGCCCAAAGTGAACGACGGGCGGATGATGCACGGAAAACCGAGCTGGGCCTGGACCTGAACGGCTTCCTCCATGCTGTGCGCGATGGCAGATCGGGGTGTCTCCAGGCCAATGCGCTTCATGGCCTTGTCGAACCTTTCCCGATCCTCGGCCTTGTCGATGGCGTCCTGGCTGGCACCGATCAGCTCGACGCCGAAACGCTCGAGCACGCCTTCCCTGACCAGGTCCAGCGCGCAATTGAGCGCCGTCTGCCCGCCCATGGTCGGCAGCAGCGCACCCGGCCTCTCCTGCTCGATGATGCGCGCCACGGTGGCCCACTCCACCGGCTCGACGTACGTCGCGTCGGCCATGGCGGGATCCGTCATGATGGTGGCGGGATTGGAGTTGACGAGAATCACCCGGAAGCCTTCCTCGCGCAGCGCTTTGCAGGCCTGAGCGCCGGAGTAGTCGAACTCGCAGGCCTGGCCGATCACGATGGGCCCCGCGCCGAGAATGAGGATGGAATCGATATCGGTACGCTTAGGCATGGCGCGATTCCATGAGCTCGATGAACTCGTCGAACAGATACTGGCAATCCTGGGGCCCGGGGCTTGCCTCCGGATGCCCCTGGAAACCGAAGGCCGGCCGGTCGGAGCGACGAATGCCCTGCAGCGTCCCGTCGAATAGAGAGACATGGGTGGCCGTGAGGCAGTCGGGCAGGCTGTCGGCATCCACCGCGAAACCGTGATTCTGGCTGGTGATGACGACGCGGCCATCGCGGAGGTCCTTGACCGGGTGATTGGCCCCGTGGTGACCGTGGGGCATCTTGACGGTAGTGGCCCCGCTGGCCAGGCCCAGCAGCTGATGACCCAGGCAGATACCGAATATGGGTATCTGGCGATCGAGCAGCTCGCCGATGGCCTCGATGGCGTAACCGCACGGCTCCGGATCGCCGGGACCGTTGGATAGAAAGACCCCGTCCGGCTCCAGGGCAAGAACGCTGGAGGCCGGGGTGGTGGCCGGCACGACGGTCAGGCGGCAGCCGCGCGCCGCCAGCAGGCGGAGAATGTTCCGCTTGACGCCGAAGTCGTAGGCGACGACGTGAAAACGCGCGTCCGTCTGCTCACCGTAACCGCTTTCGAGCGACCAGTCGGTCTGAGTCCAGGAACCGGCCTCGGCCCTGGTCACGACCTGCGCCAGGTCCATGCCAGCAAGCCCGGGAAAGTCTCGGGCCAGCGCCACGGCCTCGGCTTCGCTGACCGCCTCGCCGGCCGCTATGCATCCCGCCATGGCGCCCTTCTCCCGGATGAGCCGGGTCAGCCTGCGGGTGTCCACGTCCGCGATGGCGACCACCTTCTCCGCGACCAGGTAGTCTTCCAGACGCTGCCGCATGCGCCAGTTGCTGGCCCGCTTCGGCGTCTGCCGAATGACCATGCCGCTGGCCCAGATCCGATCGGACTCCACGTCCTCCGGATTGATCCCGGTGTTACCGATCTGCGGGTAGGTGAAGGTGATGATCTGGCGGGCGTACGACGGATCGGTGAGGATTTCCTGGTAGCCCGTCATGGCGGTATTGAAAACGACTTCCCCGACCGATGTACCTTCTACACCAATCGACAGACCTTTAAACACACTCCCGTCCTCGAGAGCGAGCAGTGCCCGAACCAAATCGTTTTCCAATAACAGGTCGCAAAAAGGCGAGATCGCCCAGAACCGATCCCGCCTTGAATTCGGGGCGGTAGTCTACCCAAGTGCACCCTTGAAGCCCAGCACATCCTGCATGTCGAAGAGGCCTGAGGTTCGGCCTGCAAGAAACCGGACGCCCCGCAGCGCGCCCTGGGCAAAGTTCATGCGGCTCTGGGCGCGGTGGGTGATCTCGATTCGCTCTCCGTTGCCTGCAAAAAGAACCGTGTGCTCGCCCACGATGTCGCCGGCCCGGATGGTCTCGAAACCGATGGTGCTGCGCGCCCTGGGGCCCGTGATCCCCTGGCGTCCGTACACGGCTACCTCGTCGAGATCGCGCCCCAGCGACACGGCGATGATCTCCCCCATCCTGACGGCCGTGCCGGAAGGCGCGTCGATCTTGTCGCGGTGGTGCGCCTCGATCACCTCGATGTCCACATCGTCACCCAGCACCGAGGCGGCGATCTCCATGAGCTTGAAGCACAGATTCACCCCCACGCTCATGTTGGGCGCCATCATGATCGGGATCGTCTCCGCGGCGGCCTGAATCCGGCCAAGCCCGTCGGCATCGAATCCCGTGGTGCCGATCACCATGCCGCGGCCGCGCTCACGACAGACCTCCAGCGCCGCCAGGGTGGCTGCCGGAACGCTGAAGTCGATGAGCACGTCGAAGGCTTCGGCGGCATCTTCAAGCGAAGCCCCCACGGCGACGCCCGCCCGGCCCACACCAGCCAGTTCTCCTGCATCGGCTTCTAAAAGGGTGGAGTCATGTCGTTCCAGCGCAGCGCCAAGGCTCAGGTCTTCCGCCTCGGCGATGGCCTGGATCAGTGTCTTGCCCATCCGGCCCGCCGCACCCGTCACGGCAACACGCGTCATCTTCCGGCTCCCTAGTTGCTCCGGCCGGTATAGTAGGCGATATCTAGGGACGGATCAGGGCTTCAAGCCCTCGAAAAAATCCTTTACGCCCTGAAACCACGAAGTCTCTTTGGGCGAATGCTGGGAGCCCCCCTTTGCCAGGGTGGCTTTGAAGTCCTGCAGAAGCCGCTTCTGCTCATCGGAGAGGCGGACGGGCGTCTCTACCTGCACACGACAGAGCAGGTCGCCCACCGATCCGCCCCGGACCGGGGTCACGCCCTTGCCGCGCAGCCGGAACAGCTTGCCGGTCTGGGTTTCGGGCGGAATTTTGAGCTTGACCCGGCCGGTGAGCGTCGGCACCTCCAGTTCTCCGCCGAGGGCCGCGTCGACGAAGCTGATCGGCACCTCGCAGTACAGGTTTTTGCCCTCGCGGGTGAAGATCGGGTGGTCGCGGACCTCGACCTGCACGTACAGGTCGCCAGGCGGGCCGCCGTTGAAGCCCGCCTCACCCTCGCCCGCCAGCCGGATCCTGTCACCGGTATCGACCCCGGCGGGGATCCGTACCGAGAGCGTCTTGCGCTTCTCCTCCCGGCCACTGCCACCGCAGTTGCCACAGGGATCCTGAATCACACGCCCGGCACCGCGGCATCGAGGGCACGTCTGCTGGAGGGAGAAGAATCCCTGGGCCACCCGAATCTGGCCCGCACCGCCACAGTCCGGGCAGGTGCTGGCGCTGGTTCCCGGCCGCGCGCCGGAGCCGTCGCAGACCTCGCACGCCGAGAGCACGGGCACCCTGATCTCGACGTTGTCGCCGGCGACCGCCTGTTCCAACGTGAGATCGAGGCCGTAGCGGAGGTCTGAACCACGCTGCACCGAGCTGCGGCCGCGGGCGCCGCCACCGAAGATATCGCCGAAGACGTCGCTGAAGATGTCGCTGAAGCTGCCGCCGTCGAACCCGCCCGTACCGCCGACACTGGCTTCGACGCCCGCATGACCGAAGCGGTTGTAGGCCTCGCGCTTCTCAGCATCCGCGAGCACCTCGTAGGCCTCGCTGGCCTCCTTGAACTTCTCTTCCGCGGAGGCGTCGTCAGGGTTCCGGTCCGGGTGAAACTTCATGGCGAGTCGGCGGTAGGCCTTCTTGATGTCGTCTTCCGACGCATCACGGCCGACCCCCAGAACCTCGTAGTAATCCCGTTTAGCCATCTCGCTCACACAAAAAGGCGCACGTCTTTCGCGTGCGCCCCCAACCGCCGAAAGCAGATCATAATGCCTGCGACCAACGTTTACTTGTCGTCCTTCTCATTCACCTCTTCGAACTCGGCGTCTACCGTGTCGCCATCCGCCGCCCCGTCGTCGCCCGCCTCGGCAGCACCCGACTGAGCCTCCGCGGCCTGCTCCTCGTACATCTTCTGGGCGAGGTTGGCGGACGCCTCCGAGAGCGCCTGCATCTTGGCTTCGATGTCGGCCTTGTCGCCGTTCTTCAGAGACTCCTCCAGGGCGTCCGCCGCGGATCCGATGGCCTCCTTCTCCGTATCCGAGGCCTTGTCCCCGGCATCGGTTAGGGCCTTGCGGGCAGCGTGGATGAGCCCGTCCGCCTGATTGCGCAGGGTGACCATCTCCTCGAACTTGGCGTCCTCCTCGCTGTGCGCCTCCGCATCGCGGACCATCTGGTCGATCTCGTCATCGGAAAGGCCGCTGGAGGCCTTGATGATGATGGACTGCTCCTTGCCCGTCGCCTTGTCCTTGGCCGACACGTTCAGTATGCCGTTGGCGTCGATGTCGAAGCTCACCTCGATCTGAGGCAGGCCGCGTGGCGCGGGCGGGATGTCGGTGAGGTCGAAACGGCCGAGCGACTTGTTGGAGCTCGCCTGCTTGCGCTCTCCCTGCAGGACGTGAATGGTCACGGCCGTCTGGTTGTCGTCGGCGGTGGAGAACACCTGCTGCTTCTTCGTGGGAATCGTGGTGTTTTTTTCGATGAGGGTGCTCATCACCCCGCCGAGGGTCTCGATACCCAGCGACAGAGGGGTCACGTCGAGCAGCAGAACGTCTGTGACGTCGC
The DNA here is from genome assembly GCA_036526135.1 of Pseudomonadales bacterium. GTDB lineage: Bacteria > Pseudomonadota > Gammaproteobacteria > Pseudomonadales > Azotimanducaceae > UBA2965. The sequence continues at coordinate 45,236 of DATCZA010000017.1, forward strand.
CGGAGAGAACGGCGGCCTGGATGGCCGCGCCGATGGCGACCGCCTCGTCCGGATTGACGTCCTTGCGCGGCTCCTTACCGAAGAAGTCCTTGACCTTCTGCTGGACCAGCGGCATGCGGGTCTGGCCGCCCACCAGGATGACGTCGTCGATATCCGAGGCGTTCAGGTTCGCGTCCTTCAGCGCCGTGCGGCAGGGATCGATGGTTCGAGTCACCAGCTCCTCTACCAGGGATTCAAGCTTGGCACGCGTCAGCTTTAGGACCAGATGCTTGGGACCGGACTGATCAGCCGTGATGTAAGGGAGGTTGATCTCGGTCTGCTGGCTCGAGGAGAGCTCGATCTTGGCCTTTTCCGCCGCCTCTTTCAGGCGCTGCAGCGCGAGCGGATCTCTATGCAGATCCACGCCGTTGTCCTTCTGGAACTCGTCAGCCAGGTAATCGATCACACGCAGGTCGAAGTCCTCGCCACCCAGAAAGGTGTCGCCGTTTGTGGAGAGCACTTCAAACTGATGCTCGCCGTCGATCTCGGCAATCTCGATGATGGACACGTCGAAAGTTCCGCCGCCGAGGTCGTAGACCACGATCTTGGTGTCGCCCCGCTTTTTGTCCATGCCATAGGCAAGCGCCGCCGCGGTGGGCTCGTTGATGATTCGCTTCACGTCCAGACCGGCTATGCGGCCAGCGTCCTTTGTGGCCTGGCGCTGTGAGTCGTCGAAGTAGGCGGGCACGGTGATCACCGCTTCCGTGACCGGCTCCCCGAGGTACTCCTCGGCCGTCTTCTTCATCTTCTTGAGCGTCTCGGCGGACACCTGGGGCGGTGCGAGCTGCTCGCCCTTGACGTCGATCCAGGCGTCACCGTTCGGCGCTTCTGAGATCTTGTAGGGCACCATCTTGATGTCCTTCTGGACCACGTCGTCCTTGAACTTGCGCCCGATGAGCCGCTTGACGGCAAACAGCGTGTTGGTGGGGTTCGTTACCGCCTGGCGCTTTGCGCTCTGGCCAACGAGGATCTCCCCATCATCGGTATAGGCGACGATGGACGGCGTGGTACGGTCGCCCTCGGCATTTTCGATGACCTTGGCATCGTTGCCTTCCAGCACCGCCACGCATGAGTTGGTGGTACCCAAGTCGATACCGATGATCTTACCCATTCTTCATTTCTCCGATGTGTCGGTCCCGTTGATCCGGCTCGAAGCCGTTCACGTGACCGTGAATTCAATTCTTCCCGCTATATTTGTCCGATTGGACGGACTTCAACCCCTGGGTCGAGTACGGGCGCAATCCGTCAACCGTCCTGACTCAGGGCCGCGCTCACAACCACTTTGGCGGCCCGAACCAGCCTGCCGTTGAGGGTGTAGCCCTTCTGCATCACCTCGATGACCGAGTTCGGCTCCGTATCCGGATTCGGGACCATGGCCATGGCTTCGTGCAGCTGCGGATCGAACGGCTCGCCGTGGGGGTCGACCTGGATGACACCCGCCTTCTCCAGGGTGGTGAGGAAGAGCTTGAGAGACAGCTCGACGCCCTCCTTGATCGCCCCGGCCGCCTCCCCCGCAGACTCCCCCGAGGCCTCGACGGCCTTCTCCAGGCTGTCCAGCACGGGAAGCAGATCGCTCGTGAACCGCTCGAGGGCGTACTTGTGCGCGTTTTCCACATCCCGCGCCGCCCGGCGCCTGACGTTCTCCATCTCGGCCTGGGCTCGCAGCACCTGATCCTTGAGTCCGGCAACCTGCCGCTCGGCCTCCGCAAGCGGATCATCGATCTCCGCCTCGGACGCGCTAGGCGGGGGGGCCTCCTGTTCGAGCGGGTCCGATTCGACCACTTCGGTGTGCGACTCCTCGCTGCCGCCGTCCAAATCGGCTGCGTCCGGTTTGTCGTCCGTCATGCAAAGCACTCCTTCGAGCCAGCTTTGTGGAAACTATCAGCCTCGCGGCTGACGTCGCAGATGTGGGGGCGGCGGCGATCTATTTCAAGCCCGGGCGCTCACCCGTAGTTCATGGCGGCGCCGAGAACCCGAGCGGTGACGTCCACCACGGGAATGACATCCTGGTAGGCCATACGGGTTGGGCCCACCACACCGAGCACCCCGGCGAGCTCGCCGTTCACCTCGTACGGGGCGGTGACCAGGCTCATGTCGCCCAGGATGTGGTAACCCGACTCCTCACCGATGAAGAGCTGTATCCCGTCTGAATCCAGGCACCTGTCCAGCAGGTGCAGAATGCTCCCTTTGCGGGAGAAGGCGTCAAACAGCGTGCGCACCGTCGCCATGTCTCCGCTGACGTCGAGCAGATTGCTCTCTCCGGCAATCACCAGCTCCTTGCCCAACGGCTGGTCGGATTCCGAGAACACGCGACCGGCCATGTCCAGAGCCGTCTGCATGAGCCTGTCCATGCCGTCCTTGTCGGCCTGCATGCTGGAAAGCAGGGCGTCGCGGATACTCACCAGCGACAGGCCGCCGAACTCCCGATTGATGAAGTTGGCCGCCTGGGCGAGCTCCGTGTCCTCGTATTCCCGGTCCGTGTGGATTACCCGGTTCTGAACCTCGCGGTCGTTGAGAACGAGGATGACCAGAACCCGGTCACCAGACAGGCGCAGGAACTCGACGTGCCTGAGGGCAACCTGATCGCGGCGGGGCAGCGTCACCACGCAGGTCATGCGGGTAAGGTGGGAGAGCAGGTTCGACGCCGACTCGACCAGCTCCTGGGGAGAAAGATCCGGATTGAGTTCCAGCTCGAGCCGGTGGATCTGCTCCTCGCCCAAAGGCTGCACGGCCAGCAGGCTGTCCACGAAAAAGCGCAACCCCAGATTCGTGGGCACCTTCCCCGCCGACGTGTGTGGCGACCGGACCAGACCGCGATCCTCTAGCTCGGCCATGATGTTGCGCACCGTAGCCGGGCTCACCTCCACCTCGGGGAAGGCGGCGAGCTTCTTCGAGGCAACCGGGCTGCCGTCCGCCAGATAGCGCTCCACGAGCAGCTTGAAGAGAAGCTGCGCACGGTCGTCTACGTTGTCTTCTACTTGCTTTCTGGCCATTTTCGTTGGCTAATGATTACGGTGCGGCGCTCTGAAGGCCCACGGTACAGGCGTTCTGACAGTCCACTATGAACCTAATTCATCCCGCGTCAAGCCATGCTTAGAGAGCTCTTCGTAAGGGATTTTGCTCTGGTGGAGTCGCTGGAGATCGGTCTTTGCGAGGGGCTGACCGTGATCACCGGCGAGTCGGGAGCGGGCAAGTCCATACTGCTCGGCGCCCTGGGGCTGGTTCTAGGCGATCGGGCAGACACGGACACCATCAGGCCCGGCGCCAAGCGGGCGGATGTCACCGCCGAGTTCGACCTCAGCGGCCAGCCCGCCGCTCAGGCGTTTCTTGCCGAGCACGACCTGGAGGACGCCGACCATCCCGAAAGATGCCTGGTCCGTCGGGTGGTCAACCAGGAGGGTCGCTCCAGAGCCTTCATCAACGGCGCCGCGGTAACCCGCGCTCTGCTGCGCGAGTTCGCCGAGGACCTCGTGGACATTCACGGTCAGCACGAGCACCAGCGCCTGGCCGAGCCGGCCACCCAGCTCAAGCTCTTGGACGATTACGGCGTGGACGCCGCGCTCCTGGAGTCGTGCCGGGAGAGCTATCGCTTCTGGCAGCGGGCAGTGGCAGAAGCGGACGCCCTCGAGGCCGCCCTGGCAAGCAAGCAGGACCGCGCCTCACTGCTCTCTTACCAGCTCGAGGAGCTGGCCGCGCTGGGGCTAGAGCCAGGGGAGTTCGAAACCCTGGAAAGCGAGCACAAAAGGCTCTCCCAGGCCCAGGACCTGCGCGAGACCGTCGGCCACGGCCTCGCGGTGTTGGAGGAGGCCGACGTCCTGGGCCGCGTCTCGGGCGCGCTGGCCAACCTGGATGACGAGCATCCGGCTCTTCAGGCTGCACGGGATCTGCTGTCATCCGCCGACAGCCTCGTGACCGACGCGGTACGCGAGCTGCGCCGATACGACGATTCCCTGGACGTGGATGAGGGCCAGCTCGGGCTGCTGGAAGAGCGGCTGACGAGCGTTGTCGACCTCGCCCGCAAGCATCGGGTTCAGCCGGACCGGCTGGTCGAGCACATGGCCTTACTGCAGGCCGAGCTCGACGCGATCTCCACCGACCGCGGCTCCCTCGACGCCCTGCGCGAGGCGGCCGCCGGACACGAAGCCGAGTTCCGCTCAACCGCCGGCGACGTGTCTCTCCAGCGGCACGAGGCGGCCGTTCACTTTGCCTCGGCCGTCAGCGGTTGCATGCAGAATCTGGGTATCGGCGGCGGCGAGCTGCGCCTGGCCTTCAAAGAGGGCGAGTCCGAGCGTGGGCTGGAGAGCGTGGAGTATCAGGTGATGACCAACCCCAAATACCCGGAGGCCCCGCTCGCCCGGATCGCCTCCGGCGGCGAGCGTGCCCGCATCAGCCTCGCCATCCAGGTGGTGGCCGCTGAGAAGTCGGCCCTGCCGTGCCTGGTCCTGGACGAGGCGGACGTGGGCATCGGCGGAACCACGGCGGACGTGCTCGGAAGGCTCTTGAGATCTCTGGCACGGCACACTCAGGTCATCTGCGTCACCCACGCCCCCCAGGTCGCCGCCCTGGGCAATCATCACCTGCGGGTGACCAAATCCAGCGATCAGGACACGCGCATCGAGCCCCTTTCCGAGGACACCCGAATCGACGAGGTCGCGCGGATGCTGGCGGGTTCTGGCGTCACCGACAAGTCGCGGGACTATGCCCGCACCCTGCTCGACGAAGCCCATCAGGCCCTTCATTAGCCCGCGAGATCTGGGTAACATCCCTGGCCTTCGCGCAAACACCCTGAGGCCATGGTCCGACTGCTCGCTTCCACACTCGTCCTCGCGCTGCTCCTTGCAGCCGGCTGCAGCTTCCGAGCGCCCAAGTTCAGCCTGCCTCGCGTGCACAAGATCACCGTCCAGCAGGGAAACGTAATCACTCAGGACATGATCGACCAGCTAAAGCCGGGCATGACCCGCAGCCAGGTCGCCTACGTCATGGGGGAGCCGGTCTTCCGCAACTCGTTCGACGAGAGCCGCTGGGACTACGTCTACACGGTGGAAGTGCCCGGAATATTCCAGGATGAGCGGCGGGTGAGCCTGTACTTCGAAAACGATCTGTTGGCCTACTTCACCGGCGACTACGCGCCGTCCGCCGCCGCCGGCGCGGCCGGAGCCGCGACCGACACCTCCACGGCAGCCGAGCAGGGATGACCATTCAGGCGGAGGCTGCCCGCCGCCGCCTGGCTTCCTTGGGATCAACCAGCACAGGCCGGTAGATCTCAACGCGGTCCCCGTCCCGCAGCTGCCTGTCCCGGCCAACGCTCTCCCCGAATACCCCCACGGGAACCGCGGCCAGATCCAGCGCCGAGAAAGGCTCGGTATCAGCGACGGCCCCAAGGGCGTCTGCTACCGTGGCGCCATCCGCCAGGCTAACGCCCACCTGCGTCTGCCGGTCCGGCAGCGCGTAGACCACGTCGACCTTCATGCGAGGAAGTTGTAGAGAAATACGGCCAGCACCCCCAGCGGCGCCACCAGGCCGCAGAAGAACTTCCACGTGAGCGCGCGCCAGCCGTCCGTGATGCCGAGCTGCTCGCCGATGACGGACCTGGGCAGGGCATAGGCGGCAAACAGGGCAATGAACAGCCCGCCGAGCGGCAGCAGGACGTTCTGCGATGCGTAGTCGACGAACTCGAAGTAGGTCAGCTCGCCGACCACATGGACGTCTGCCCAATGGTTGAAGGAGAGCACCGTGCCCACGCCCAGCAGCCAGCCTACGACGCCCAGCGTGATCGCCACGCGGGACCGCTTGGCGTTGTACTGCTCCACGAGGTAGGCAAGGGCGGGCTCGCTGATGGAGATGGCGGAGGTGATGGCGGCAAAGCTCACCAGAACGAAGAACACGGTACCGAAGACCAGGCCCAGCGGCATCTGGCCAAAGGCCAGCGGGATGGTGACGAACATGAGCCCTGGGCCCTGGCCGGGCTCCAGGCCGTTGGCGAACACGATGGGAAAGATGGCCAGCCCGGCCGCCAGGGCGACCAGGGTGTCCAGGCCCGCGATGGTCGCCACGGTGGTGGTGATGGACGTGCCGCTCGGCAGGTACGCCCCGTAGGCCATGATGGCGCCCATCCCGAGGCTCAAGGTGAAGAAGGCCTGGCCCATGGCGATCAGCACCGCGTTGGCGTCCAGGGCGGACCAGTTGAAGTCGAACATGAAGTCCCAGCCCTGGGAGAACCCGTCGGAGGTCACCGCGTAACCGAGCAGCACCATCAGCAGGACGAACAGCAGCGGCATGAACCACCGTATGGCCGACTCGAGACCTTTGATCACGCCGCGGGCAATGATCCAGACCGTGGCCGCCATGAAGACCGTCTGCCAGAACATGAGCGCCCAGGGATCGGCCAGGAAGTCGTTGAATGTCTGGTTGGCAACGTCGGCGGTGGCTCCGGCGAACGTTCCGTCGGCCATCTTCCAGATGTAGTGCAGGGCCCATCCGGCGATGACCACGTAGTAGCTGAGAATGAGAAACCCGGCCAGCACGCCCATCCAGCCGATGAGCACCCAGAGCGGCGAGCGGCCATGGGCTTCGGTGAGCGTGCGCATGGTGTTGATTGGGCTCTGGCGGCCTTCCCTGCCCATCATCACCTCGGCCATCATGATGGGCACGCCGACGAGGGCGATGCAGACGAGGTAGACGATGACGAACGCGCCGCCGCCGTTCTCCCCAGCTATGTAAGGGAACTTCCAGATGTTCCCGAGGCCCACGGCCGATCCCGCTGCTGCCAGCACGAACAACCATCTGCTGGACCACATGCCATGCCGAGATTCGGTAGCCGGGGCCATGAGCACTTCCAAGGCGATCGCGTTGGGCCGGCATTGTGGCCCAACGTCTTTGGGGCCTCAACCGCATATAATCCGAGGCCATGAGGTCCTCGATTTGAACAGCAAAACGGGCAAGCCCGCACCAAAAACCATCGCGCTGAACAAGCGCGCGAAGCGCGACTACCACTTCGAGCAGACCTTCGAAGCCGGCCTGGTGCTCGAGGGGTGGGAGGTGAAAAGCCTGCGCGCGGGCAAGGCGCAGCTGGTGGACAGCTACGTTCTCGTTCGCGACGGCGAGGCGTGGCTCTTGGGCGCCAACATCTCACCGCTGCCCAGCGCATCGACCCATGTGGTCGCGGATCCTCAGCGCACCCGCAAGCTGCTGCTCCACACGAAAGAGATCGCGCAGATCTTCACGGCCACCCGGCAGAAGGGCTACGCGTGCATCGCCACAGCGCTGTACTGGAAGGGCAACCGGGTCAAGTGCGAGCTAGCGCTGGGCAAGGGCAAAAAGCTGCATGACAAGCGGGCCACCGAGCGCGAGCGTGACTGGAACCGCCAGAAGCAGCGGATCATGAAGCAGGCGGGCTAAGCGCCTACGGCCCGGCGCCAGGCAATCATCTCGATGGCGGCCGCAGCCGCCTCGATCCCTTTGTTGAACTCGTCATCGGCGGCCCGTGATTCCGCATGGGCCATCTCCAGTACGGGCAGGATCTCCACGATGACCGGCCGCCGGTATCGCTGCATGACCTCGCCGAGGCCGCGCATGCACTCGTTGGTGATCATCTCGAAGTGCAGGGTTTCGCCCTTCAGGATGATGCCGAAACAGACGATCGCGTCGATGTCGCCGCCCGAGTCGGCAGCAAGCAGGTCGGCGGCGGCCAGGGGCAGCTCCAGGGATCCCGGCAGCGTGTGAACCTCCACCCGGTCGATGCCCCGGTCGCGAAGGACCCCCTCGCAGCAGCGCGCCATGCTGTCCACCAGCTCGGGATACCACTTGGACTTGAGGATCGCCACCCGCCCGGCGTTCTCTATCATCGGCAGCTGGCTGATGTCTATTGCGGTCTGCGCCATGTCGGCAAGCTCTGTGTCAGCGGAGGGCGAAGAATACCCGAATGAGCCGACGCGGGCCCGTTCAGGACCCCGGTGTCGGCACGACGGTCACCGGCATCTCCTCGGGCTCCAGCCCGAGCATGATGAGCACCTTGGACATGCCGAGAAAGCAGCCGACGCCCAGCGCCATCTCGACGATCTGCGCATCGGAGAAGTGAGCTTTGAGAGCGGCCTTGGCATCCGCATCGAGTGGGCCAGAAGCCCCGATGATGGCGTCCGTCAGCGTCAGGGCCGCCGTCTCGGCCGGCGCGAGCGAGCGCTCGTACCCGTCCGCGATCTGCTCGACCTTCGCTTCGTCCAGCCCCGCCGCACGGGCGGAGTCGAATCGTACGTTTTTTCAGTAGCCGCAGTCGGTGATGCGCGCGTTGCGCATGCGCGTCATCTCCTTGATCTCTTCAGCGACGACGCCGTTCTGCCAGAACTCGGCGTAGAGCTCGAAAAAAAGGGCGGTGGAGTTGGGCGCTTGAGCCATGAGCGATGCGAAATCGGCTTCACTCCCGGGGATTGCGGGTGCCAGTCGAGGCTTGGTGGACATCGGATGCTCCCCTGATCAGACCATGGCGCCGTCGGCAAGGGGCGGGCTCGCGAGCAAAGCGCTCTCCTCGTCCAGCTCCAGCGTGAGCCTGAGCCTGCAGACGACGTCGAAGAAAGCGAGCGCCGTCAGCAGGGACACCGTGCCCGGCCCACCCAGGAGCCCCTCTGCATGCACAACCTCTTCATCAGTCAGCTGATGATGCTGATAAGGCACGCGCTCGGCCAGTTCCAATGCCGCCCGCTCAGGGGGGTCGAAGTTGGAGAGGTCTCCGCTTCTAAGCGCTTCCATCTGCGGCTGCGTCAGGGCCACCTCGGCATCCCGGATCCCCCATTCCTGGGCGCAGTCGTGAATGGCCGCGATGCGCAGCCTGCACAGCTCGAGGACCCGCCGCGAGACCAGCCCGTCTTCCCAGAAGCTCCGGTAGAAGGCCTTGAAACGGGCCAGCAGCTCCGGGCGCTGTGCCAGCACCCGCTCCATGGCCGTTGCCCCTTCAACCTCGTCGATCCACGTCATGGGTGCGCGCCTTTCCAAATGAGGCAAAAATAGCACTTCCCATGTAATCCTTCGAGGCGGACCATGAAGCGTGAAGCAGGGCCCGGCGCGATCCGCTCGTCCCTCGAAATCCTCGCCATTCTGGCACTGACCCCCGTGGGTCTGGTGCTGGGAGGGCTGTCGGGGTCCGCGGCGCTCAGCTCCATCACCGGCGTGGCGCTGTCCGTCGGGGCAGCCACCCTCTTCCTGCGCGCGAGCGGTGAGAGCTGGCGCAGCATCGGCTTCGGCCGCGCCATGCCGGTCAAGCGCTTCGTCGGTTTCACCGCCGCCGCGCTACTTGGCAGCTACGTGGCCACCACCTTCCTGGTGACGCCGGTCATGAAAGCCCTCGGCGCGCCCCCGCTGGAGATCGGTCTGCTCACCCGGCTGATCGAAGGCGACCTGGTGAGCTATTTGATCTTCCTGCTGCCCATCGCCTGGGGAAGCGCCGCGTTCGGTGAGGAGCTCATCGCGCGGGGCTTCATCCTTCACCGCTTTTCCAACCTGTTCGGCGACGGGGTCGCCATCGTCGCCCAGGCGGCCCTGTTCGCCCTGGCGCACGCGTATCAGGGGCCCGTCGGCATGGCGAACATCTTTGCCCTGGCGCTGGTGTTCGGGATGGTCTACGTACGCTGCGGGCGCAATCTGTGGCCCGTGATCGTCGCTCATGGCCTGGTCGACACCGTTGGTATCACCCTGATCTACCTGGGCCGGGCCGACCTCCTACTGGGGGCAAGCTGATCCGGGCCGCCGTCAGACACAGGCCACGTTCAACAGCGCCTGCCGACCTTCGTCCCGGACCGCCTTCAACGCGCGCTCCACGGCGGGGGCGAGGGCCGAGGGCTCGGTGACCCGCTCGCCGAAACCCCCGGAGGCCTCGCAGTAGGCTTCGAAGGCCGGTGCAGGGGAAAGGTCTGAAAGGCGTCTTTCGCCACTTTGCACCGCGCTGCCGTCCGGGTAGACGGCGCGGGTAGCGAAATCGACCGCGCCCCAGCTGGCGTTGTTGGCGATCACCGTGAGAACGGGGAGACCGTGCTTGGCCGCGGCATGGTGGCAGGCCGCCGGGTTGGCGAAGAGGTACGCGCCGTCTCCCACCGCGGCCACCACCGTCTTCTCCGGCGCCGCCTGCTTGGCGCCCAGCGCGGCGGGCAATCCCCACCCCAGGCCGCCGGCGGGCGGCAGGTAAAAGTAGGTACCCGGCTGCCGGCGCCCGAGCAGCTCCGGAACCCCCCAGTACTCGTTGAAGATCACGGTTTCGTCGTCGAGCGCGTCGCCGAGCACGGCGGAAAGACCTGCCCGGGTGATGGTGCCTTCGCGCTCCGCTTCCGCTGCCTTTAGCTTCGCGATGGCCGCTTTGCCACGCCGGGCGAGCTCCACCAGCCGGGCGCGGCGGTCGGGATCGACCTGCCCGGCGCGCGAGGCCAAAGCATCCGCGAGCCCAGTAAGCAGAGCCGTAGGCGTCGCCGCCAGGGTGAGGTCGGAGCGATGAGTGCGCATGGGGTAACGCGAGTAGAGAGGATCGGTCCCGGCCTGGACGATGAAAGTTTCCGGCCGCGGGGCCGCGCGCGCCGCGATCCAGGGCACGTCGCACTCCAAGAAGACGATGAGATCCGCCGCGTCGAAGATGGATTGCATCTGGGTGCCGAGGTGAAGCTCGTGGTCCATGGGGGCGTTTAAGTAACGGGGCATCATCTCGGCGATGCCGATGGCAAAGCGGTCGGCCAGATCGGCAAGCACGGCCACGCTGTCAGGCTCGCAGCCGGACGCCGAGGTGACGATCACCGGACAACGTGCGGCCGCGATCCGGCCGGCCAGCTCCTCTATAGCCGAGGATTCCGGCTCCACGGCAACCGGTACCGCCGTCCTTCGAGCCCCAGCATCCGCGTCCGGCATCTGCTCCGCGAGCACCTCCCGCGGCAACGAGAGGTAGACCGGGCCGCGCGGGTGCGAGGTCGCCATGCTCAATGCCCTGTCCACCACCTGGTGAACCTGCCGGGGATCGCGCAGCTCGTAGTCCCACTTGACCAGCTCGCGCAGCATGCCGGCCTGATCGAACATCTCCTGGGCCCAGTGAATGTGGGTATCTCGCGCACCCAGCGCACCGTCTTCGAGTATGGGCGTCCGGCCGGCGGTCACCAGCAGCGGAACGTTGTCGCGCGCGGCGTTGGTGACGGCGCACACCGCGTTGGCGGTGCCGACGCTGACGTGGAACATCACCGCCTGGGGCCGCCCGCTGACGAGGTAGGCCCCGTGGGCCATGCCCACGGCCAGGTTCTCGTGGGTGCAGAGCACGGGTGCCGGCAGCGCAGGGCCCTGGGCATCACCGGAGCGGGCGTACGCTTCGACCAGGGGCGCGAAGTCGGTTCCCGCGTTGACAAAGAGGTGGCTGATCCCACGCTCAGCGAGGAGCGAAAGATACCGTGATGCGACCGACTCCGACTGCATGCCCTTTCTCCGTGTGACGATCACTCGCCGAGCCCAATTCGCGGCGGCCGCCTAGGCTATCACTTTACCGCAGCTACGCGCCGGGCGATCATGCCCGGCTCGGGAGGAAGCGTGCACGTTCAACCCATAATTTCGGAAATCGCCAGGCAGGCTGATGCGGCCGACCGGTCCCGCACCGTGGACCCGGACGTCATCGCGGCCATCAAGCGTTCGGACGTCATGGGGCTGAGCGCGAGCGCCGGTCTCGGCGGGCTGGACGCGCCCGTGACGGAGATCGCCCGGGAACTCGGCGCGGTGGCGCCCGCGTGCAGCTCTACCGCGTGGTGCCTGTGGAATCATCTGAGCACGTTTCATCTCTTCGCCGGGTTGCTCGGCCCGGAGCATGCGGATTTTCTCAAGGACATCGTCGAGCGGCACGAGTGGGTCTGCTTTCCCGCCGGCGCCAGCACGGCCGTCCGGGCAGAGGAGCACGACGGCGAGTTCAGCCTGCGCGGCACCGCCGCGTTCGGCTCCGGCGCCCGCTATGCGGAGTGGAGCGGCGTGAGCTTCGTACCCGCCGAGGGCGGGCCGCCCGAGTTCAGCATGGTCGACCTGCGCAGCGAGGGCGTGCGCATCGACCCCACCTGGGAGGCGATGAGCCTGCGCGCGTCCGCCACCGACCACGTGCACTACGAGGGGGTGCGCGTGCCGGCCGAGCGCCGGGTGCCCTTCCACTTCCGTTACCGGGAAGTTTTCCGTAATCCCGACCACGCCATGATCGACGCGCGCTACCGGGAGGACTGGGTAGCGCTGTCTGACCTCTGGCTCGGCGCCATGGCGGTCGGGGTGGCCCAGGCCTGCCTCGACGAGTGCTGCGACGGCATCCGCGAGCGGGTTGCCATACTCGGGACCAAGATGGCCGAACGCCCGACCATCCACGTGAATCTGGGCCAGGCCGCTGCCGCCATCAACGCGGCCCGCGACACGGTGTTCGCCGCCCTGTCGGAAACCGACGAGAGGCTCGATTCCAGCGTCATTCCGGACGAAGCGGACTATCTGCGCCAGGTGAGCGCTTCCATGCAGGCCCTGCAGCTGTGCGACGAGTCCATGCGGCTCATGCTGCGCGTCCTGGGCGGCAACGGCCTCCGGGAGGGTTCGAACTTCGAGCGGCGCTACCGCGACTTCCAGGCCATGCCCCTGCACATCAACGCACACAGGGACCGCATCACCGAGCAGGTCGGCAGGCACCTGCTGGGGCTCGAAACCGAGAACCCCTTCTGAATCGAAGGGTCCAACCTCTGCGTCATGACGAGCAATTTTCCGACGACGGTTACCCGGCGACTGGCCTCGCTCCTGGCCCTCGCCGCGATCTTCGCCGTTCTGGGCGGGTGCGGGGGCGGGGGCGGTGGCTCCTCGCCCGCCGTCGCGGTAGCCCCAGAGCCCGAGCCCGAGCCGGAACAGTGGCAGCCGGGCGTCTTCGAGCCGGCGTCCAACTTCAAGGACATGTGCGCATCGCCGCGAATCGGCGCGCAGTTTCCCGACACCCAGGGGACGACGACGGACGAGAACAACTGGCTGCGCTCCTGGAGCAACGATCTGTATCTGTGGTACGAGGAGATCGAGGACCGGGACCCCGCGCGGTACACGACCCCCGACTACTTCGACCTGCTGAAGACGTTTGCCTCCACACCGACGGGCGCGCCCAAGGACCGCTTCCACTTCACGTACCCCACCCAGGAGTGGGAAGCCCTGAGCCAGTCCGGCCAGCAACCGGGCTACGGGGCTGCCTTCGTTCTCCTGGCCGCAGCGCCGCCCCGGGAGCTGGCGGTGGCGTACATCGAGCCCGCCAGCCCCGCGGAAGCGGCAGGCCTCGTCCGGGGAGCCCGGGTACTGGAGATCGACGGCGTCTCCGTGGTCAACGGATCGGACGTGGACACGCTGAACGCGGGGCTTTACCCGTCGGCCGCCGGCGAGGAGCACGTCTTCGTCGTGCAGGAACCCGGCGGCGGCTCGCGCACGGTCACCCTGACTTCCGCCATCGTCACCGAGGACCCGGTCCAGTTCGTCAAGGTGATCGACTCTCTGACCGGTCCCGTGGGCTATCTGCACTTCACCCGCCACATCGCCACCGCCGAGCGAGAGCTGATCGATGCAATCGAATTTCTGGGGAACGCCGGCGTCACCGATCTGATCCTGGACGTCCGCTACAACGGCGGCGGTTTCCTGGACATCGCCAACGAGCTGGCCTTCATGATCGCCGGCGGCGGCGCGGCCAGCGGCCGAGTGTTTGCCGAGATCCAGTTCAACGACAAGCACCAGACGGTCAACCCCGTCACCGGCGCGGTCCTCGAGCCTGAGTACTTTCACACCACCACCCAGGGCTTCTCCGCCGAAGCCGGCGACCCCCTGCCCACGTTGAACCTGGACCGGCTCTACGTGCTCACCACCGCCGACACCTGCTCGGCCTCCGAGTCCATCGTCAACGGGCTGCGCGGCATCGACCTCGACGTGGTGCAGGTCGGATCGCCCACCTGCGGCAAGCCGTACGGCTTCTACGCCACGGACAACTGCGGGACGACGTATTTTTCCATTCAGTTCAAAGCCGTCAACGCGAAGGGGTTCGGCGACTACCCGGACGGCTTCGCCCCGGAAGATGGCGCCCCTGCCGGCGCCGTGACGCTGCCCGGGTGCGGCGTCGACGACGACTTCGACAACCCGCTCGGAGATCCGGCCGAGGCCCTGCTGGCCACGGCGCTGGAGCACCGCGCAGGCCTGGGCTGCCCGGTGGGCACGGCCACAGCCGCCAGGGCGGAGCCGCGTCTGGCCGGCAAAGGCTCGGGTGGCGAGCCGCTCGCGCCGCCAAGGCCATACGGCATGGTGCTGGTACGTTGAGATGAGAAAAATCTGCCTGATCCCGCTCGTGTTGGCGTCCGCTTGTCAGAGCACCACTGCGGAGCAGCTCCCGGCGGTTCTGATCGGCGACCGCCTCGAGGCCATCGCGGAGATCACCGAGGTGATCGCCGACGCGCTGCGCACGGAAGTTTCGCTGTCTCCGTCGGCTTTCTCAGAATCGAGCCTTTTGACGCTGGAGCACGCCGTGGGCTCCGATGCCCGGGGAAGTGCTGCCACGGGATTGCTCCTTGAGCGGCCCGAGCAGTTTCGGCTGCTGTGGTCGGACGACGGCTGCTCCCTTACGCGCCTGCGCACCGGAGAGACCCTGCCGCTGGATGCCGCCGGCTGCCGTCCCGAGGCGGAGGCGACAGCGGGCCGTGCACAATCCCCTTAGCTTTCAATCAGGATTCGGCCAGCGGCGGCAAGCCGTGGCGTCAGCGTCCTGCGCCGGCGTGCTTTCTGTACTAGACTGGGTTTGCCCGCCGGGACTTGCAAACCTCCTGGCTGCCAGCATCGACACCTTATCAGGGACAAGCGGGATGAATGAGCTGCCGAAGGAAGCGACGGATCAGACGGATCGGGGCGTTCGCGACCTGATCACGGCGGTGTCACGCGTAAGCGCTTGGCACGATAGCGCCATCGAGTACGAGAAGGTGACCGGTGGAATCACCAACGAGAACTTCAAAGTCCGCGCCGATGGCGCCACTTTTTTCGTCAAGATCCCCGGTAGCGGGACCGAAGCCTTCATCGACCGGGCGAACTGCCACGTCGCCAATCAGATCGCCGCCGAGGTCGGCATCGGTCCGGCGGTCGCCCATTTCTTCCCGGACACGGGCGTCGAGATCTTCGACTGGCTGGACGGTTACCGGACGATGAACTGGGGCGACGTGTACGACAATGATGTCTTCCTTGGCACGGCCGATCTCATCAGAAAATTCCAGACGTTCGAAGATCTGCAGATGCCCCTGGTCCAGACCGCATTCGAACAGACGTTCGAGATGATCCGCATGGCGCGCGAGATGGGCACCTACCTGCCGCCCGAGATGGATCGGATGGAATACCTCGCCCATCAGATCGAGGCGGCCGTCGAACGCGGCGGCATCGAGTACCGCCCCTGCCACAACGACTATTACTCGATGAACATCCTCATCCATGAACGCACCGGCGAGCTGAAGCTGGTGGATTACGAGTACGCGTCCATGAACGACGAGTGCTATGACATGGGCGTCTATTCCGGGGCCAACTACTTCACCGAAGAGATGGACGTGATGTTCATCAAACGTCGCTATGGCGGTTGGGACGAGGAGCGCTTCGCGCGTCTGAAGCTCTACAAGCTGCTGGCCGACATCAAGTGGTCCATGTGGGCATTGGTCCAGGACCGAATCGCCACCGTCAGGTTTGACTACTTCAACTGGTTCGGAACCAAGATGGCGAGGCTGCGCGGCAACTCCCTCGACCCGCGCATCGACTACTGGCTGAACCTCGTAGGTCGCACGGGCCGGCTCAACGCGTAAACGCGGTCACGAGCTCGATCAGCATCTGCACGCCGCGACCGTGCAGATAGCCATCGACAACCACCGCCTGCAGCGGGTTGGTACTCCAGGCTGCGGGCGTCGCCGGAACGACGTCCATATGATGCAGCAGCACGAGGCCGGGTTGGCCACCGCCAGCGCTCCCTTGAGGAGGACTCGATGAGCGTTCATGCGGAGACTCGGTTCCTGAGAGGAAGAGCGTGCCCGCTTCGCTGTCGACGAAACAGATGGCGCCGTCTGTCGCTACGCCGTCGATCGTCACCGACTTTGCAGATGAGTGCTGATGCCCAAGGCACCGCCCGATCCGCCCGCAGTGCTAGCACCCTCTCTTCGGGTGGCACTTGGTGCCCCCGCCATCGCCTGCGCCCCCGGAGGTGGTCACGGTGACCTGCACCCAAGCGGTCGGATCTGACGCGCCAAAGGCATTCACCGCACGGACGCGGTATCTGAACGTGCCCGAGCCGCTGACATCGGCGTACGAAGTCGTATCAGCGTCCAGGCTGATCGTCGTGAAACCGCGCCAGCCGTTGCGTTTGTGCTGCATCTCGCGATCGACCTCGAAGGCGGTCTCGTTGTCGCTTTCGTCGGTGAACTCGATGAGCGCGGTGCCATCGCCCTGGTCGGTGACTGCGAGCCCGATCGGCGCTGCCGGCGGATCTCCCGATGGTGGTGGTCCGCCCGCGAGGTCCGGCCTGAGCACGAAGAGTCCCTGCTCGATGCCGCTGACGACCACGTTGCCGCTGGGAAAGTAGGGATAGACGCTCCAAGCGCCGTTGTACGAAGCCGAGTTGCTGCTGGGGTAGACGTCGAAGTAGGCGACCTCGGAGAACGCCGCAGCGGAAGGATCGGTGAGCTCCAGGATGCGCAGACCCGCCCGGTAGTTGGCCTGGTAGACGTGGTTCCCCAGGACGTACTGGTTGTGGTCGATGGCGGGCGTGGTGCCGTCATGACTGCCCGCATAGGCCGGCTGGTCGAGGTTCTCCAGCTTGAAAACGCGCGTCCGGGTGTTGTGTCGAAAGCGCTGCTCGTCGAGCTCGTCGCCGAAGACGAAGTAGCTATGGTCAGGCGTGAGCCAGCCCTGATGGGTATAACCGGACCCTGGATAAGTCACCTGGCTGAGGACAGCGGGTGCCGCCTTGTCGGTCACATCGACGATGACGAGGGTGTCTTCGTTGCTGTTGATGCAGATCTCCCGACCGAAGTAATTCGGATCCGGACCCTGGTAGACGACGCAGTGCGCGTCGTGGGTATACCCCGCACTCGAATAGCATCCAGCGCCCCGAGGGTTCGTGGGATTCGAGATGTCCACCATGTGCAGACCGCCACTGCAGGTGTCGGTGCCGACGGCAAACGCGTAGCCGCTGTCCTCGTTGATGACGATGTTGTGGGCGCTGCCGAAGGCGTCGTAATGGGCCGCCTCGGTGATGTCGGGCGAGGCGTCGAGCAGCCTCGTCAGATCGAACACCTGCATGCCATGCCCGTCCGCCTCGCTTACGATGAACGCGTGATCCGAGTAGGTCTTGATATCGCGCCAGGTCGAATTCCAGTTCCTGGTGGGAAGCTTTCCCAGAACGACCGGATTGGCGGGGTCGGTAATCTCCACGAATCCGGTGCCGTCGTTTAGACCAATCAGGGCGAACTCGCGTCCCGAGATCGAGTCGGTCCAGCCCCAGACGTCGTTTGCGCTGGCGCTGGAGAGCCCGGCCGTACTCAGCGGAACAAGCGCCTGTAGGTGGACGTTGTGGCAGGGAAAGCCGTCGGCAAACCCGTCCACGCACCCAACGCTGCTCGCCGCCGACAGCGCCTGGGCGCTGTGCGCATCGGCCTCCATGCGCCTCATCAGCGCCGTCGGGTTGGCCGGAGAACCCTTGAAGTACGGGCGTCCGCGACCGTCGTCGTCGGCAACGGCGGGCTGGATCAGCCAGCAAACGATGAGGCAACAGGCCCACCAGAACGGCTTCTGCCCCGGCATCCAGGTGACATCGCTGATCATGCTTCTCATCTCCACCCCGACCTTACAGCGATCACTCAGATATATAAGAAACTAAATTTACAACATGTTCCGATCAGCCACAATCCGTTCGCGAGAGGCACAAAAAAGCCCGCACTGGGCGGGCTTTGCGGACGATCCTGGACTTGCCCGGATCGCATGTTGGTGGAGGCGGCGGGAGTTGAACCCGCGTCCGTTGGCACTCGGCTGTTGGCTCTACATGCTTAGCTTCCGTCTATTGATTTAGCCTCGAGCGACCCGACGGTCAGGGTGCTGTCAGCGAGCCCGATTGGTTTTAACGCTTCAGCCCCGGGCGAGACGTCCACGCGATCCTGCAAACTTTGCCGTCGACTTCGCCTTGCAGGCCAAGCTCGTCGACGTAAGCGGGTTTTTTAGGCCGCTAGTGCGTAGTTTTCGTCGTTGGCAACTATATTAAGTTACAGCGATTGTTTAACGAGAGTCACTACCCTCTCGGCATGCACCGCAAGCTCCGTTACCCCCGTCGAAGCCAAATCGCCCCCATTTACGAGGTGACGCGAATTGTATCACGCGTCAAATATAACGTTACTGCATAATAACTGACTGATTTCACGAGAATTGGTTCCCCTATCAACATGCCCCGTTTTGGTGTTTTGAAACCTGTGCTGGCCGCCGCACTCGCCGCCGCACTCGCCGCCGCACTCGCCGCCACACTCGCCGCCACACCGGCCGCAGCGCAGGCGCCAGCCCAGGAGCCGCCGCTGGATTCCCGCAGCTTCATAGAGCGGTCGGTAACGCTGCTGAAAGAAGAAGAGTACGCGCTGGCCAGAACCTATCTCGCGCCGGCACTCATCGACTATCGCCTGACACCGGGCGAGCGCTCCCGCGCCTACTACCTGCGCGGCTTCACCTTCTTCGCCGAGGGCTTCTACGTCTCCGCAGGCAAAGACTACGCGCGGGCCCTGGAGTTCAACCCGGACAACCCCGTGGCCCTGGCCGCCATGGCCGACCTCTACTTCCGGGGCCTGGGCGTGGAGGCGGATTACGTCATCGCCTACCAGCTCTACTCCAAAGCGGCCGCCGACGGCCACGCGAACGCCCAGTTCCACACCGGTTACCTGGAACTCGAAGGTATCGGCATCGAGAAGAACCTGGACAGTGCCAGGGGATGGCTGCACAAAGCCGCAGATCAGGACGTGGTGCCCGCCATGATTCACATGGCACGCAGCTACCGGACAGAGGCCACCGACAGCCCGGATCCGGACCAGGCCCGAGCCTGGTACGAGAGGGCTTTCGCCGCGGGAAGCGCAGACGCGCTGGTGGCTCTGGCCTTCATGCACCAGGACGGGGACTTCGGCGCGCCGGACCCTGAAAAGGCGCTGGAGCTCTTCACCCGGGCTGCCCAGGAAGGCTCCGGGGCCGCCCAGGTCAGCCTGGCGCACATGCACATCACCGGCGAGCTGCTGCCACAGGACTACGCCAAGGCCCTGGAGCTGCTTCAGCAGGCGGCAAGGCAGGGGGTGCCGGCCAGCTACCTGGGGCTCGGGCACATTTACGACACGGGCCTGGGCGTGAAGCCCGATCGCGCGACGGCCGAGAACTGGTACCGACTGGCGGCTGAGGCCGAGCTGCTCCCGGCGCAGCTCCGCCTGGTCAGGCTCCTGCTCCGGGAGGACGACAGCACCTCCGACCGGGAAGCCATGGCGTGGCTCGCCAGGGCCGCCCGACAGGACGACCCACAGGCCCACAACGACTATGCGTGGCTGCTTGCTACCCACGAGGAAGCCGACCTTCGCGACGGCGACCTGGCCATCGAGTTTGCCGAGCGCGCTGTCGCCCGCGAGCGCATACCAAGCTATCTGGACACCCTGGCAGCCGCGTACGCCGAAGCCGGCCGATTCGAGGACGCCGTCAGCACCCAGGAACAGGCCATCGCGATGCTGAACGAAGCGGAGGGGGAGATTCGCGCGGAGCTTGCCGAGCACCTGGATGCATACCAGGCCGGCAGACCCTGGCGGGAATAAGGGGTTTCTGGTACAAAACGCGCGGCTGAAAAGTC
Source organism: Pseudomonadales bacterium (assembly GCA_036526135.1). Lineage (GTDB taxonomy): Bacteria > Pseudomonadota > Gammaproteobacteria > Pseudomonadales > Azotimanducaceae > UBA2965. Next base: position 65,136 of record DATCZA010000017.1, read on the forward strand.
AGCATTCGAGGACCAACGGTTGAGCATCGAACAACGCCGCACCAAGAGAATCTTCAGGGTGATCCAGGAGATCGTCGGGGCGAAGGGCCGCGATTTCCGTCCTGGCGATATCGCCTCGGTGCTGCGCGAGCGCGGCCAGCCGCTCGGGGCGTGGGAAATTCGCGGCCAGCTGTCCATTTTGGAGGCAGAGGGGCTCATCCGGCTCGTACCGGAAAGTGGCAGCTGGGAGATGGCGTCCTCCGAGAACCACCGCGCGGTCAGCTGATCGGATTCGCCACCGGCGCCCGAGCATCGTTTCCTTGCGCCCCCAACCCGTGCCGGTTACCGTTTGGTGATGGCGAAAACCTCCGAGACCCCCGACGACCTTTCCGACGAGCTCGATTTCGAATCGGCGCTCGAGGACCTCGAATCCCTCGTGGAAAGCATGGAGTCCGGCGAGATGTCCCTGGAGGAATCGCTGCGCGCCTTCGAACGCGGCATCAAGCTGACCCGGCACTGCCAGTCCGCGCTGAAAGCGGCGGAGCTCAAGGTACGCATGCTCACCGAGAACGACGAGCTCGTTGCGCTGGACGCCGACGACCCGCCACCGGAATGACTCCCGAACTCGACGAGCTACGCGCGCTCATCAACGACGCGCTCGATCACCACCTTCCCAGTTCTTCCGCCATCGCCCAACCCCTGGTGGACGCCATGCGTTACACCACCCTGGGCGGAGGCAAACGCATCCGCCCGATGCTGGTGTGCGCAACCTGCACCGGGCTCGGCGGGGCGCTGGAAGACGCGCTGGCGCCGGCGTGCGCGGTGGAGTTCATCCACGCCTACTCCCTGATCCACGACGACCTGCCGTCAATGGACGACGACGAGCTGCGCCACGGGCTGCCCAGCAGCCACATCAAGTTCGGCGAGGCCACGGCGGTGCTCGCCGGCGACGCCCTGCAGGCGCTGGCGTTCGAGACTCTGTCGAGGGCACCCTCGGGGTCCGACGCCCAGCGGCTGCGCGCCGTGCAGCTGCTCGCCAGAGCCGCCGGACCCCAGGGGATGGTGGGCGGGCAGAGCTACGATCTGGAATCCGAGCGGAAGAAGCTGAGCCTGAGCCAGCTGCAGACCCTGCACGCGGCCAAGACCGGAGCGCTGATCACGGCGGCGGTGGAGATCGGCGCGCTTTTCGGCAAGCCCGATCTTTCCCCCGAGAAACACGTGCTCATCTCCGAGTTCGCCGCCAGGATCGGTCTCGCTTTCCAGGTCATCGACGACATCCTGGACGTCACGGCCACCACGGAAAAGCTCGGCAAACCAGCCGGCTCCGACACGGGAGCAGGCAAGAGCACGTTTCCTTCGCTGATCGGCGTCGAGTCCGCGCGCGGGATGGCCGAAGAGCTGCTGGCCGAAGCGCTGCCCATGCTGGATCGGGTCGGTATCAAGCACTCGCTGCTCAAGGATCTCGCGGAGCTGATCGTCAAGCGGGCCTTCTGAACCCTCGCTCAGTGCTGCTTGGTGAGGGTGAGCACCCCCGCGTTTTCCTGCAGGCTCACCTGGCGCAGGAACGACATGCCCAGCAGCGGCTCGAGCGGGTACTCGCCTTCGATGATGGCGGCGCGCACGTTGTGGGCCGTGATGCCACCGACCACAATCTCATCCAACGTGACGAAATGCGTGTCGGCAGTGCCCTGCGCGGTCTGCACCGTGCCCTGGTGCGACTCGTCGAACTCGATGCCCAGCTGCCGGGCATGCACCGCGCTGATGGCGACCACCGACGCGCCGGTGTCGACGAGGAAGTTGGTGAAGCGATTGTTGATGGCGCCGCGAATCCAGTACTGGCCCAATGAATCGGAGCTGATCATCACCTGGGCCTTGTCGACCGCGCGGTATTGACTGGAAACGCGTTCGGACAGCCCGACGAGGTGCTCCCGGCCCTGATAGGCCATGCGCGCCTGCCTGGCATCCGCGGAGACGAGGGTCACCCCGCCGCGGGTCTCGCCCGCTTTCATCACGAACTCGCCGCCCTGCATGCGAACCACGGCGTGGTTCTTGAACAGCCCCACCACCTCCACGGGCAAAGCCGAAGCGATCGCGTTGATCGGCATGACGAGAGAGAACACGCAGAGAACCCGCACGAGGTATTTCATGGTCGTCCGTGAACGCGACTTGACGGCCTTCGAGTGTAGTCAGCCTCGACGCTAAAACCCGCCGCCAATGGCCCAGATTGAGACCTGCAGCACAAAAAGCGCCATGGCGCCGGCGATGACGTCATCGAGCATGACGCCCAAGCCTCCGCGCACGCGGGCTTCCACGGCACGAACCGGCCAGGGCTTCCAGATGTCGAACAGGCGAAACAGGCCGAAGGCGGCGGCGACCACGAGAGGATCCTGGCCGGTACCGATCAGCACCAACCACATGCCGGCAAACTCGTCGATGACGATGGCGGGCGCATCACCGACGTCGTGGCGTCGGTGCACCCGGCCGATGAGCAGCGTGCCCGCGATTAGCACCAGCAAGGCCCCGGCGGCCTGGACCCACCAGAGCGCACCGCCAAGGAGCGGCCACCAGAGCGCTGTCGCCGCCAGGCTGCCCCAAGTACCCGGCGCTCCCGGCAGAAAGCCGCTGCCGAAGCCGCAGGAGATCAATACTGCGGGGTCGCGCGCGTCGCGCCAGGAGATAGTGCTCATCAGCGAAAGTGCTGGTAGCCGGCGGCCGAAACCGGCCGAGCGTCCAGCGTGATTTCCGACCCCGCCACCACGGTGCCGATCCTGGTGCAGGCGACACCGAGCTCCCCGGGCTCCGCGGCGGCGGTGAAGCACAGCTCGTAATCGTCGCCGCCAAAGAGCGCGTGCTCGAGCTTCGCGCCGGCCATGACCGGGATGGATGCGCCGTCGAGCTCGGCCCCGGTGCCGCTGGCACGGCACAGGTGCCCGAGGTCCTGCAGCAGCCCGTCGGACACGTCGATGGCGCTGCTGGCCAAACCGCGCAGCCGCTTTCCCGCCTCGAGGCGCGGTGCGGGCAGAAAGTAGCGAGCGTCCAGAGCGTCGAGGTCGGCTTCCACCCGGCGCTCACCGAGCCCACCCCGGGTAAGGGCAGCTGCAGCCCCACCAAGCTCTCCGGTGACGTACACGCCGTGCCCGGGACGGGCGCCGCCACGGGTAATGGCCGAACCCGCGGGTAACCAGCCGTGCACGCTCACCGTGATGGTCAGCGGTCCACGCGCGATGTTGCCGCCAACCACGGGCGCGGACGCCTCTTGCGCCGCCCGGGCCATGCCGGACGCAAGCTGCCGCGTCCACTCGGCGTCCATCTCCGGAAGCGTCAGCGCTACCAGGGCGAACCCCGGCTCCGCACCCATGGCGGCCAGGTCCGAAAGGCTCACCATCAGCGACCGGTAACCGATGAGGGAAGCGCCAGCCGAAGCAGGAAAGTGGACGTCGCCGACCACGGCGTCGATGGAGGAGACGAGATCGGCGCCTTCAGGCGCCGCGATCACCGCGGCGTCGTCGCCGGGGCCAACGCGGACGGCGCCACCTCCGGTGGCCGCGCCCAGCACGTCGAGGATCTCTCTGATGAGATCGAACTCGTTCACCCGCCCCGCCGCTCCGGTTCCCTCAGGAGGTGGGACAGTCCGTCCAGAACCCCGTTGACGTACTTGTAGCCCTCCTCGGCGCCAAAGAGCTTGGCAAGCTCGACGTACTCGTCGATGACCACGCGATAGGGAACGTCGATGCGGTGGGCGAGCTCGTAAGTGCCGAGGCGCAGGATTGCGCGCTCGACCTGATCGAGCTCGTTCACGCCCCGGTCCAGCAGGGGCGCGAAAAGCGCATCCAGCTCGGCTGCCGAGCTCAGCACGCCGCGCAGCAGCTCGTCGAAGAAGTCGCCGTCGGCCCTAGTGAGCGCTTTGCCGAACTCCGCCGTGACCGTCGCCGCATCGGCGCCCGTGATCTGCCACTGGTACACGGCTTGGACCAGGGCCCTTCGGGCGCGGCGGCGGGCCCACGGATTCGGCTTGGGGTTCATTGCTGATAGGGGTCCCGTTCAGGCGCGCGCCAGGCGGATCCTCAGATCGTCGCCCACCGGCTCGCAATCGATCATTTTAGCCTGAACCGCCCCGCTCATGGTCTCGATGGGAAGGTGAGCCAGCGGCCGCGCATCGCTGCCGAGCAGCTTGGGCGCGACGTAGACGATCATCTCGTCCCACAAGCCGGCGCGGATGAACGCGCCCAGCAGCCTCGCGCCAGCTTCCACCAGAACCTCGTTGCAGCCCCGGCGGCCGAGCTCCGCCAGCATCCCGCCGAGGTCCACCTTGCCCCGATCGGCTCCCGTCGCAACCCCGAGGCAGACGTGCTCGATATCGGGCACGTGGGGTTCGGCGTCCGGGCCGTGAAAGAGGATGGTCTGGCCGGGCCCGGCAAAGACGGCGGCGTCCGCGGGCAGCTCCAGCCGGGAATCGGCGATGGCCCGCAGCGGCTGACGGATCGCCCCGTCCACCCGGAACCGCTCGTCGCGGACGGTGAGGCTCGCATCGTCTGCCATGATGGTTCCCGAGCCGCTGACGATGGCGCAGCTTTGGGCGCGCCATGCCTGCACGTCGGCACGCGCCGCCTCGCTGGTGATCCACTTGCTCTCCCCCGACGCCATTCCCGTGCGCCCGTCCAGGGATATGGCGGTCTTGAGCCTGACCAGGGGGCGGCCCTTGGCGATCCGGCAGCGATAGCCCGCGTTCAGCTCCAGGGCCTGCGGCATCTCGATGACTTCAACCGGTATGCCAGCCTGCTGCAGCGCGGCGAAGCCCCGCCCGGCGACCTCGGGATGCGGATCCGTCATGGCCGCCACCACGCGACCGACCCGCGCCTCGATGAGAGTGTCGCTGCACGGCGGCGTGCGGCCGTGAAAAGCGCAGGGCTCGAGGGAAACGTATACGGTGGCACCTTCCACGAAGCCCCCGGCGTCGGCGATGGCGTTCACCTCCGCGTGGCCTTCACCGGCTCGCACGTGCCAGCCGCGGCCGAGCACGGTGCCGTCACGGACGATGATGCATCCCACACGTGGGTTCGGCGTGCACGTGTACATGCCTCGCGCGGCCAGCTCCACGGCGCTTTGCAGGTAGACGAGATCCGAGTCGGCGGCCATGGCGCGCAAATATAGGCGTTCGCGTCCGCCGTGGCTATTCGCCCGGGCTATTCCAGGTCGAAGGTGAGCTTCTGTATCTCCGCCTGAAACTCGCTCAAGTCCTGAAAATCACGGTAAACCGAAGCAAAACGCACGTAGGCCACCTGATCGAGGGTGCGCAGCTCGGTCATGACAGCCTCGCCCACGTCCCGGGACGGAAGCTCACGCTCCCCGCTGGCCCGCAGCCGGTGCATGATGCGGTTCAAGGCGCTCTCGATCTCCTCGATGCTGACCGGACGTTTCTCCAGCGCTTTCTGCAGACCGTAACGCAGCTTGTCCTCGTTGAACGGCTCGCGGGTGCCGTCGCTCTTGACGATGCGCGGCATGACGAGCTCGGCGGTCTCGAAGGTTGTGAATCGCTCGCCACAGGTCTGGCATTCGCGCCGGCGGCGAACCGAGTCCCCCTCAGCCACCAGCCGGGAGTCGATCACCTTGGTGTCGTCGGCACCACAGAAGGGGCAATGCACGGCGTCTGCGCAGGCGAAGCCGGGGCCTTGCGGCTCAGGCCGCGCTGGCCTCGTAAACGGGGAACCGGCGGCACAGATCCAGCACCTTCTGTCGGACGCTGCCGATCATGTTGTCGTTGTCGATGTCGTCGAGGACGTCGCACATCCACCCCGTCAGGGTCTCGCACTCCGCTTCGCGGAAGCCGCGGGTCGTGACCGCCGGGGTGCCGATGCGCAGACCCGAGGTGACGAACGGCGAGCGGGGGTCGTTGGGCACCGCGTTCTTGTTGACCGTGATGTTGGCGCGCCCCAGGGCAGCGTCAGCCGCCTTGCCGGTGATTTCCTTGTCGATGAGGTCGAGCAGAAAGAGATGGTTGTCCGTACCGCCGGACACCACCTTGTAGCCGCGGCTCTGGAAGCCGGCGGCCATGACCCGCGCATTGGCAATGACCTGACGCTGGTACTCCACGAACTCCTCGCCCTGAGCTTCCTTGAAGCACACGGCCTTGGCCGCGATCACGTGCATGAGCGGGCCGCCCTGGGTTCCCGGGAAGAGTGCGGAGTTGAGCTTCTTTTCGATCTCCGCGTTCTCGCGGGCCAGGATGATGCCGCCGCGCGGTCCACGAAGCGTCTTGTGGGTGGTGGAGGTGGTCACGTCGGCGATCGGTACCGGGTTCGGGTAGAGACCGGCAGCCACGAGCCCGGCGACGTGAGCCATGTCCACCAGCAGATAGGCCCCGACGGCATCGGCGATGTCGCGAAACCTCTGCCAGTCCATCCTCCGGGAATAGGCGGAAAACCCGCCGATGATCATGCGGGGCCGGTGCTCCTCGGCAAGGCGGGCTACCTCTTCGTAGTCCACCTCTCCCGTGGCGTTGTCCAGGCCGTACTGCACCGGGTTGTAGACCTTGCCGGAAAAATTGGGGGCAGCGCCGTGCGTGAGGTGGCCGCCGGCGTCCAGGCTCATGCCCAGCATGGTGTCGCCGGGTTCGAGCAGGGCAAGGTAGGCGGCCGCGTTGGCCTGAGATCCGGAGTGGGGCTGGACGTTGGCGTAGTGCGCGCCGAACAGCGCTTTCACCCGCTCGATGGCCAGCTCTTCCACCTTGTCTACCCACTCGCAGCCGCCGTAGTAACGCTTGCGGGGATAGCCTTCGGCGTACTTGTTGGTCAGCACGCCGCCCTGGGCCTCCATGACCCGGGGGCTTGCGTAGTTCTCCGAGGCGATGAGCTCGATGTGCTCTTCCTGGCGTCGCGTCTCTTCGTTGATGGCTGCGGCAACTTCGTCGTCAAACCCGGCAATTTGCTGATCTTTGCCAAACATGGGCGCCCCCGGTCGAAAACGCGCAAGTTTACCCCAGCTCGGCGCCATCTCGTACGCAATCCTTTCATGGGGAAATTGAATTGAACCACCGCGGCGATTTCGGTAGCTTGCGCGCTCTCTGAGTCCATCGACCAGGAGCGGCATCCTTGGCCCAGTACGTCTACACCATGCAGGGCGTCTCGAAGACGGTCCCACCCAAGAGGACGATCCTCGAGAACATCTCCCTTTCGTTCTTTCCCGGGGCGAAGATCGGCGTGCTCGGCCTCAACGGGGCCGGCAAGTCGAGCCTGCTCAGGATCATGGCCGGCGTCGACACCGAGTTCGAGGGCGAGGCTCGCCCCCAGAAGGACATCCGGGTGGGGTTTCTTCCCCAGGAGCCGAAACTCGACGATTCCCTGGACGTGCGCGGCAACGTCGAGCAGGGCATGGGCGAGATCATGTCGGACCTCGCCGAGTACAACGAGATCTCCGACAAGTTCGCCGAGCCCATGTCCGACGACGAGATGGCGGAGCTGCTGGATCGTCAGGGTGAGCTCGCCACCAGGATCGACGCGGCCAACGGCTGGGACGTGGACCGGACCCTGGAGATCGCCGCGGACGCCCTGCGCCTGCCGCCGTGGGATGCCAAAGTTGCCCACCTCTCCGGCGGTGAGCGGCGGCGGGTGGCTCTGTGCACCCTGCTGCTCTCCAAGCCGGACATGCTCCTGCTGGACGAGCCGACCAATCACCTCGACGCCGAAAGCGTGGCCTGGCTGGAGCGCTTCCTCGCCGAGTACCCGGGGACCGTGGTCGCCGTCACCCACGACCGCTATTTCCTAGACAACGTCGCCGGCTGGATCCTGGAGCTCGATCGCGGCCGCGGCATCCCGTTCGAGGGCAACTACAGCGCATGGCTGGAAGCCAAGGAGAAACGGCTGGAGATGGAAGCGTCCAAGGAGAAAGCCCGCCAGCGGGCGATCCACTCTGAGCTCGAGTGGGTGAGATCGAACCCCAAGGCCCGGCAGGCCAAGAGCAAGGCTCGCCTGCAGCGCTTCGAGGAGCTCATGTCCAAGGAGACCCAGAGCCGCAACGAAACCGCCGAGCTCTACATCCCGCCAGGGGAGCGGCTGGGGGAAAAGGTCATCGAGCTGTCCCACGTGAGCAAGGGCTTCGACGACCGGCTGCTCATCGACGATCTGAGCGTATCCATCCCTCAGGGCGCCATCGTCGGCATCATCGGCGGCAACGGGGTGGGCAAGTCGACCTTCTTTCGTATGCTGACCGGGCAGGAGGCGCCGGACGGCGGGAGCATCGAGCTGGGCGACACCGTGGAGCTGGCCTACGTGGACCAGAGCCGGGACGCCCTGGCCGACCAGAAGACGGTATGGGAGGAGATAGCCGACAGTCAGGACGTCATCCGCGTGGGAAGCTATGAGATCCAGTCGCGCAGCTACGTCTCCCGGTTCAACTTCAAAGGTCCGGACCAGCAGAAGCGGGTCGGCGATCTCTCGGGCGGCGAGCGCAACCGCGTGCATCTGGCCAAGCTGCTGCGCCGCGGCGCGAACGTGCTGCTGCTGGACGAGCCAACCAACGACCTGGACGTGGAGACCCTGCGCGCGCTCGAGGAAGCGTTGCTGAACTTTCCGGGAACCGTCCTGGTGATATCCCACGACCGCTGGTTCCTGGACCGTGTGGCCACCCACATCCTGGCTTTCGAAGGAGACTCGCACGTGGAGTGGTTTGCGGGGAACTTCTCGGAGTACGAAACCGACCACCGCAGGCGGCTCGCCGAGCAGGGGCTGGATACGGAGCCCCGCCGCGTGCGCTACAAGCCGCTTTCCCGCGGCTGATCAGATCGTGTCGATCACGTCCATGGCGGCACGCAGGCTCTTGACCCCGTGGACGGCCATGCCGGAAATGGCCTCCTTGGGCCGGTTCGCAAACGGCACGATCGCCTGGCTGAAGCCGTGCTTGCGGGCTTCGGACAGACGCTGCTGCCCGTTGGCCACCGCACGCACCTCGCCGGTCAGGCCGAGCTCTCCGAACACGATGAGGTTCTTGGGCAGCACACGATTGCGGTAGGACGACAGCACCGCCAGCAACGCCGCCAGATCCGCGCCCGTCTCCCCGATGCGCACGCCGCCGACCACGTTGGCAAAGACATCCTGATCGCCAAGAGTGATGCCGCAGTGCCGGTGCAGCACGGCGAGGTGCATGGCCAGCCGCTGCTGGTCCAGGCCCACGGCGACCCGCTTGGCGTAGCCGGTCTGCACCTCGTCCACGAGAGCCTGGATCTCCACGAGCAGTGGGCGCGTGCCTTCCCAGGTGACCGTGGCGACGCTGCCGGGCGAGTCGAGCTCGCCGCGCTGCAGGAAGATGGCTGACGGGTTGGCGACCTCCTTCATGCCCTGCTCGGTCATGGCGAAGACGCCCAGTTCGTTGACCGCTCCAAACCGGTTCTTCAAACCGCGCAGCGTGCGGTAACGGCTCCCGGCGGGGCTGTCGAGCATCATGAAGCAATCAATCATGTGCTCGAGGACCTTGGGCCCCGCCAGATTACCCTCCTTGGTCACGTGGCCAACGAGAATGACCGCCGTCTGGGTCTGCTTGGCGAGGCGAGTGAGGAAGGCGGCGGTCTCGCGGACCTGAGATACGCTGCCCGGCGTGCTGTCCACGGACTCCAGCTGCATGACCTGAATGGAGTCCACGATGACGACCCGCGGACCGTACTCGGCGATGAGCTCGGCCACCGATTCCGCACGGGTCTCCGCCGCCACGCGAATCTGATCCGCCGCCAGCTGCAGACGCTCGGCGCGCAGCGCCAGCTGGTGGAGCGACTCTTCGCCGGTCACGTAGAGAACCCCGCTGCGCCCTGCCAGCCGGCTGGCAACCTGCAGCAGCAGCGTGCTCTTTCCCGCGCCGGGATCTCCACCCATCAGCACGACGGAGCCGGGCACCAGGCCGCCGCCGAGCACCCGGTCGAGCTCGGCAAATCCGGTGGGCAAACGCTCGGCCTCCTCGCGCTCCACCTCGCCGAGCAGGCTAACCTGGCTCTGGCTGCCGGCGTAGCCCCGGGAAACGGGTTCTTTGATGGGCCCGATGGAAACCCGGGTGAGGGTGTTCCAGGCGCTGCAGGCCACGCACTGGCCCTGCCACTGGGTATGCTCGGCGCCGCAGTCCGAGCAGACGTACGCGGATTTGGCTTTGCGCTTGCCCGCCATCAGTCAAATGGCTGAAAGTCGTTGTAGCGATCCGGCGCCAGGTTTTCGAACTTGGTCAGGTTGCCGATATAGGACAGACGGCACATCCCGATGGGGCCGTTGCGCTGCTTGCCGATGATGATCTCGGCGGTGCCCTTCTGCTCGGATTCGGGGTTGTAAACCTCGTCGCGGTAGATGAAAAGGATCACGTCCGCGTCCTGCTCGATGGCGCCCGACTCTCTAAGATCGGCCATGACCGGCCGCTTGTCGGTACGGCTCTCCAGCCCCCGATTGAGCTGGGAAAGCGCGACCACCGGGCAGCGCAGCTCCTTGGCGATGGCCTTCAGAGATCGGGAGATCTCCGAAATCTCGTTCGTGCGGTTCTCCACAGGTCCGGAACCGCGCATGAGCTGCAGGTAGTCGACCACCACCAGGCCGAGGCCGCCGGATTCGCGGGCTACCCGCCGCGCCCGGGTGCGGATGTCGTTCGGCGTCAGCGCAGGCGTATCGTCCAGGTACAGAGGTTTGTCTTTCAGCTGGCTGACGGCGGAGGTGAACCGCGGCCAGTCGTCTTCGTGCATGTCCCCGGTGCGCATGCGGGTCTGATCAATCCTGCCCAGCGATGAGAGCATGCGCATGACGATCTGCTCGGACGGCATCTCCAGGCTGAACATGAGCACGGCGCCGCTGCCTTCCATCACCGCGTGCTCGACGATGTTGACCGCAAGGGCCGTTTTGCCCATGGACGGCCGCGCGGCGATGATCACCAGATCGGACGGCTGCAGGCCGGCCGTCTTCTTGTCCAGATCGTCGAAGCCGGTGGCCACGCCGGTAATGGGGTTGCGGGTCTCGTAGAGCTTCTCGATGCGCTCCACCGCCCGGTGCAGCAGCGGGACGACCTTTTCGGGTCCACTGTCGCGCAGACGCCCTTCGGCGATGCGGAAGACCTCCTGCTCGGCCATGTTCAGCAGCTCCCCGCTGGGCCTGCCGTCGGGAGCGAACGCCGTTTCCGCAATGCGGTTGGCCGCGCTGATCAGCTGACGCAACGTGGAGTGCTCGCGCACGATCTGCGCGTAGGCCACCACGTTGCTCGTGCCGGGAATCGACTCGGCCAGCTCGCCCAGGTAAGCGTTGCCGCCCGCCTTGTCGAGCAGGCCCTTGGACTGCAGCCGCTCCGAGACGGTCACCGCGTCCAGAGGCTGCGTGTCTGCCGACAGCTCCGCCATGGCTTCGAAGATGATCTGATGCTGCGGCCGGTAGAAGTCCCGGGCGGTGACGATCTCGGCAACGTTGAACCACGCTTCGTCGTTCAGCATCAGCGCGCCCAGCACGGACTGCTCGGCCTCTACGGAGTGGGGCGGCGTCTTGAACGCCGTGTGGCTCACGGCCGCGACGGCTGGTCGCTGAGTTTCGTTTTCGTGAGCCTCTGCGGGCGTGGTTGCGCTGTCAGGCATCGCTGGACGACTTTCCGCGGGGGAGGAAAAGACTCTGTCTTTCCGGTCCCCATTGCAAGCGAAGATTGCCTATCGGCGCGAGAAATTACTCGGCGACGACGTTCACCTGAATCGTGACGGTCACGTCGGAGTGCAGCTGCACGTCGATTTCGTACTCGCCGGTTACCCGGATCACGCCTTCGGGCATGCGAACCTCGCTGCGAGCAATCTCGATCTGCTCGTTGTGCAGGGCATCCACGATGTCCTGGGTTCCCACGGATCCGTACAGCTTGCCCTCCTCGCCGGCCTTCGCCACGATGGTGACGACCTTGCCTTCGAGTCCCTCGGCGCGGCTCTGGGCAGCTGCACGCTGCTCTTCGGCCACACGCTCGAGCTCCGCCCTGCGCTCCTCGAACACTCCCCGATTCTCGGTGGTCGCCCGAACGGCCTTTCCCTGAGGGATTAGATAGTTCCTGGCAAACCCACCTTTGACGGTCACTTCCTCGCCGAGATCGCCGAGGCTGCCGATCTTTTCCAGCAGAATGATGTTCATGATCGAAGACCTACTTGTGCTGATCGGTGTATGGCAGAAGCGCTAAGAACCTGGCGCGCTTGATCTCCTGGGCCAGCTGACGCTGATGGCGCGCGCTGGTGCCCGTGATCCGGCTGGGGACGATCTTCCCCGTTTCGCCGATATACTGCTTGAGCAGATCCAGATCCTTGTAGTCGATGTTGACATCGTCGCCGGTCAGCCGGCTGAACTTCTTGCGTCCGAATCGTCTGCTCATTCCGTCACCTCCTCTCCGGCTTCAGTTGCGGCTGATTCGCCGGCGGGCTCCTCCGCGGGCGCTTCATCGGAAGCCGCGGAAGCGGCCTCCTCCCTTTCACGGCGCCGCTGAGCCGTTTCTTCCTCACGACGCTGGTCGCGCTCGCGCTCTTTCTCCTGGTCGCGCAGCTCCTCCTCGTAGATCTTGGAGTTGCCGGTGACCGCCGCCTTGCGGCGGATGGTCAGATACCGCAGAACCGCGTCGTTGAAACGGAACGCGCTCTCGAGCTCCTCCAGGGTCTCACGGTTGACCTCGATGTTCATCAGCAGGTAATGGGCCTTGTGAATCTTCGAGATGGGAAAGGCCAGCTGGCGGCGGCCCCAGTCCTCCAGACGATGGACGACGCCGGTGCCACGCTCGATGAGGCTCTGGTAGCGTTCGACCATTCCGGGCACCTGATCGCTCTGATCGGGGTGCACGAGAAAAACGACTTCGTAATGTCGCATGTTGCGAATTCTCCTTTTGGCGTTACCGCCTCCGCTCGCAGAGGTTTGCGGCGTGAGGCAAGGACCCCTCCGACGAGGGGACGCGAATTGTAGGTAGGCGCCAGATCGGATGCAAGGGCGCTCAGCCCCTGGCGCGGCGCTGCCGAACGGCCTCGAAAAGGAGCACGCCGGCGGCCACGGAGACGTTCAGGCTCGACACGGTGCCCGCCATGGGGATGCCCACCAGCTGATCACAGCTGCGCGCGGTGAGCTGTCGCAGACCCTGCCCCTCACTGCCGACGACGATGAGACAGTTGCCGTCGAGATCCGCCTCCGTCCAGGGCGTATCGGCCTCGCCGGCCGCGCCCACCACCCAGACGCCGCGGTCCCGAAGCCACTCGAGCCGGCGGGCCAGATTGGCGACCTCCACCAGATAGAGGCCTTCCGCTGCGCCAGCCGCCGCTTTCAGAGCCGCCGCGTTCAGGGGCGCGCTGCGCCGCCTGGGAAGCAGAACCGCCTGCACGCCCGCCGCCTCAGCCGAGCGCAGGCAGGCGCCGAGATTGCGCGGATCCGTGACCCCGTCGAGCGCCAGCATGAGCCAAGGCTCGGGAAGGGTGTCGAGATGCTCGGCAAACGCACGCTCGTCGGCCAGGGCCAGCTCGTGGCAGTGCGCGGCGACGCCCTGGTGGCCCGAGCCTGCCAGGCGATCGAGCTGACGTCGGTCGACCCGCTCGACCCGTACCCCGGCTGCGCGGGCTTCCTCCAGCACCTCGCGCATCCGGGCATCGACGCGACCGGTGATGCAGTAAACCACCCGGACCCGCGCCGGGTCGTCGCGCAGCACGGCGGTCACGGCATGGATCCCGTGTACCTTGGAACCATCCGTCATCGACGCTTCCTGCCTCGGGAACCGCCGCGGGCACCGCCGCGGGCGCCGCCGCGGCCAGTCTCACGGTCAGCGGCGGGGCGGCGTCGGTTCGTCCGCGGACTGGCAGAGCCGGCAGCGGGCTCGACAAGCTCGAGATCGAGCCGGCCCAGGGCCGGCTGCACGCCCGCGAGCCGGACGGTGAGGTGGTCGCCCAGACCGAAACGCCGGTTCGAGCGCTCGCCCACCAGCGCCAGCGTCGCCGGCTGATACTGAAAGTAGTCGCTTCCCAGATCCGACACGTGCAGCAATCCCTGCACGTAGTAGCCGGTCAGCTCCACGAAAAGACCGAAATCGGTCACACCCATGACCACGCCGGGGAACACCTCGCCGATACGCGAGGAGACGTACTCGCATTTCAGCCATCCGTCCACGGCCCAGCTGACCTCGTCCGCACGCCGTTCCGTCATGGAGACCTGCTCGCCGCAGGCCACCAGCCAATCGTCCGCTGCCGGGGGCGGGGCGCCATGGAGCGCGGCCTTGATCGCCCTGTGAACCACCAGGTCCGCATAGCGTCGGATGGGAGAGGTGAAATGCATGTACCGCGTCAGCGCGAGGCCGAAGTGCCCCTTGTTCTCGGGGCGGTAGACGGCCTGGGTCAGCGACCGCAGCACGAGCATCTCGAACACCCAGCGGTCGTCCCGTTCCCCCAGGCCATCCAGGGCCTGACGCAGCATCGCCGGATCAAGCCGCCCCCGCGGCAGGCGAATCCCGGCGTAGGCGAACGCCTGCCGTACCCGCTGGTCCCTTTCTCCCGACGGCCCTTCGTGCACCCGATACAGAGCGGAGACTCCGTGCTTTTCGACAAACGTCGCCGCGCACACGTTGGCGGCGATCATGGCTTCCTCGATGAGCCGGTGGGCGTCCGTGCGGATGAAGGGGTGAATGGCCGCAACGTGATCTCCGGAAAGCTCCAGCGTCGCCTCGTGAGTGTCGAAATCCAGCGCCCCGCGTTGATCTCGGGCCACCCGCAGGGCGCTGAACGTCCCCTGCAGGTCGGCAAGCGACCGGCAGACCTCGGGCTCCACGTCCAGCGCGCCGGAATCCAGGAATTCCTGTACCCGCTTGTAGGTGAGCCGCTGCCAGGAGCGGATAACCGCTTCGTAGAACTCGAAACGCGTGACGTTGCCCGCGTTCGAAACCTGCATGTCGCAAACCATGGCAAGCCGGGGCTCTCGAGGTTTCAGCGAGCAGAGCCCGTTGGAGATCGCTTCCGGCAGCATCGGCACCACCCGGTCGGGCAGGTAAACCGAGTTGCCCCGCTCCAGCGCCTCCGCGTCCAGCGCACCTTTCGGCTTCACGTAGTGAGCAACATCGGCGATCGCGACGACCAGACGCCACCCGCCGCGACGCCGGGCGGCGTATACCGCATCGTCGAAATCCCGCGCGGTCTCACCATCGATGGTCACCAGCGGCAGACCGGCCAGGTCGCGCCGATCCGGATGACGGGCCGGAACCACCGCCTTGGGCAGCCTCTGGGCGGCACTGAGCACCGCCGACGGCCACTGTCTGGGCACACCGTGGCTGGCAAGCATGGTTTCCGCGGCGTGGGCGGCGCCGCGGCGATCCGAAACGAGCGCCTCGACATATCCCACCAGTCCACGTCGATCCTCATCGACGATGCGCACCGAGACGGTGTCGCCGTGGTTGCCAAAAGCAGGCGGATCGACCAGGGAGACGCGCCCCTTGTAGTGCGGGCTCAGGGAGTCGACATAGGGATGTCGCCCGCGCCCGTTGAGCTGGCCGATGATCGGTTCCGCCGAGTACTCGATAACGCGCAGGACACGGGCGATGTCGCCGTCCGCCCCCTGACCGATCTGCATCTCGACGACGTCGCCCGGTCTGAGGCGAACCCGGCGGCCCGTCTCCAAGGGAATCTCGCCCACGCACAGCCGGCCGCGGTGCAGAGCCACGACACCCCTTTCCACGCCAGCGGGCTCCTCGAGCTGGTAGCGCCCATCGGGTATCTGCACCACCTCGCCGGCGCTGACGAGCCCACGCAGCACGCGGCGAAGCTCCCGGCGGCCGGATGCCGAGTCGCCGACGGTGGCCGCCACCAGCTCCCGCCAGGCGAGCGGACCCCGGCCGCGGCCCAGGGATTCCCGGACATCGCGGGCGGTGATCTTGGAGGAACTGTTCGTCTTTTTCGTTCGCGTCGCCATCGTTTGACAAGGAGCGGGGCACTTCAGTAAATTGCGCCCCCCTCGTGCCGAGGTGGTGAAATTGGTAGACACGCTAGCTTCAGGTGCTAGTGGGGGCAACCCCGTGGAGGTTCAAGTCCTCTCCTCGGCACCACATTTTAGAGCGTGCCCGGCGACCCCGAAACAGGAATTCTCTTTGAGCGGCGCGCCCTCACATCACGCCGCCGCCCGCTTTCTCAGCACCAGGCTGCCGATCGAGTAACCCGCACCAAACGAGCAGATCACGCCATGGTCTCCGGCGGCGAGGTCCTCGTGATGCAGACAGAACGCGATGATCGAGCCCGCCGACGCCGTGTTGGCATACTCGTCCAGCACGATGGGCGCTTCCTTCGCCGAGGCATCGCGGCCAAGCAGCCGCTTGCTGATCAGCAGGTTCATGTTCAGATTGGCCTGATGCAACCACCAGCGTTTCACATCGGCCACGTCCAGTCCCACCGCCTCCACCTGGGATTTCAGGTGCTCGGCCGCCATGGGGCAGACCTCCTTGAACACACGACGGCCTTCCTGGTGAAAGAGGTTGGCGGCGCAGAAGGGGTCCACGTCCTCGGCATATGCCAGGTAGCCGAAATTGGACCGGATGTTGTTCGAGTAGCTGGTCAGCGCTTTGCTGCCGAGAATTTCGTACGCGTGCGCGGCGGTGCAGGTTTCTGCGGACTCGAGCACAACCGCCGTGCTCACGTCACCGAAGATGAAGTGGCCGTCCCTGTCGCGATAGTTCACCTGAGGCGAGGTGAGTTCCGGGTTCACCACCAATACGCATCGCGCGGACCCGGCCGCTATGGCGTCATGAGCACGCTGCAGCGCAAACGTCGCCGCTGAGCACGCGACGAGCATATCGAAGGCAAAGCCGTCAATCCCCAGGGCGTGCTGAACCTCGATGGCGATAGCAGGGTAGGAGCGCTCAGTGTAGGCGCAGGAGACGATGACCATGTCGATGTCCGACGCCGCCTTACCTGCCGCAGCCATGGCGCCCCGGGCGGCGTGGAGAGCGATTTCGGCCTGGTGGGAAAGCTCGTCCTCCTCGCGGTGAGGAATGCGCGGACGCATTCGCCCCACCTCCAGGATCCCGTCCTTCACGTAGGCGTAACGCTGCTTGATACCAGAGGCCTTCTCGATGAACTCCTCGCTCGAGTGCTCCATCGGCGCGACGTCGCCAGCCCCGATGGCAGCGTCGTTCTCCGCATTGAATCTGTCCGCGTACGCGTTGTAGGCGGCGACGAGTTCTGCATTGGTGATGACGTGGTCGGGCTTCCACAGCCCGGCGCCACTGATGACGACGGGTTTCGACACCTAGGGAACTGCCTGGTATCCGTCCCCGACACCCTTCGTGAACACCCCCACGGCGTCGTGGGCATGGAGGCTCTCGTGGTGCTCCACGCGCACCCAGAAGTCCGCGAGACGGTCGTCCGCATCCAGCTGATCCTTGAGCTTGCGTCCGGCATCCTCGATGAACATGAGATTCTGGCCGTTGAGCCTGGCGAACTCCTGCTCGTCCTCCCGCTTGACGGCGGTCTGCACCGGCGTCTTCAGCGTGGCTTCCACCTCGTCGATCAGATCGGTTATGGGAAAGTCGATGAGGCCTTCGCGCAGCTTGACGCGAATTCGCGCGTCGCTGCGCTGGCTGTGCGGCGTCGCCACGATGCCCTGCTCGGTGCCCAGCCAGGCACGAACATCGCCCACGGCCACGCTCCCGGAGGTGCCGAAGTCCTCGTCGAACTGATCCTGAATCAGCTGACGCGCCAGGGCCGCGGAGCACGGGCACGTCGACGAGTACTGCACGTTGAGGGCGACCTCCAGGGTAATCTCTCCGTCGATCAGCGTGCCCCTGATGGACACCGGATACGAATTCCAGCCGGAGTTGTCGCTCACCAGAGCCTGCCGGCGCAGGTAGTAATCGAAATCGAACTGCACGTATGCCCGGGAGCTCAGCTCGCGATGGGACTCGAGCACGCTGCGCAGCAGCAGCTTCAAGCCCGCCGCGCTCAAGGGCCGGGTCTCGGCATGCTCGTCGAGGATCAGGTAGAGGCGCGACATGTGAATGCCCTTGGCCAGCTCGTCACCCAGGTCCACGTAGATCTGAACACGGGACTGGACGTGCCTGGTCTGGTTTCCATCACGCACGAGAAGAGGCTGATGGATGTCGGCCATGCCGACCCAATCCAGGGTCACGTGCGGCTGATGCAGCTCGTGACTGGCCACATCGGGCAGTTCCTTTTCGCTGCGAAGCTCGCCCTTGTTCATGGGTCTACCTGCATGTGTTCTTCCTCCAGCTACCCCCCCCGTGAAACGGGCGGCCCCGGATTGTACCCAATCGGCCTGCAACGGCACAGAAGGTGCCGCCGGCCGGCGCGGAGCCCGGTTCCGGGGGCCGGAGCATCACTCCCTCAGGCTTTCCCGCTCTTCGGCGCTGAGCTCGCGGGCTTCCTCCTCGAGCATCACGGGGATGCCGTCTCGGATGGGGTAGGCGAGGCCGCTGGCGCGGCACCATAGCTCGTCCTTGTCTTTATTGTAGGTCAGCGACGCCTTGGTGACGGGGCAGACCAGCAGTTCGAGCAGCTTCGAGTCAATCGACATGACGTTGCGCCTCCACCGATCTCAGGCAGTGAACGGATCCTTCAGAACAATGGTTTCGGTCCGGTCCGGACCCGTCGAGATGATGTCGATGGGAGCACCCACCGTCTCCTCGATGCGGGCCAGATACGCCCGCGCATTGGCAGGCAGGTCATCCAGGCGCCGGATGCCCAGGGTGGACTCCGACCAGCCGTCCACCTCTTCGTACACGGGCCTGATTTCCGAGTAATACTCGCTGGCAAACCGCGGCGTGCCGCTCGTGCCGTCCGGGCCCTCGTAACCCACGCAGATGCAGATACTCTCCAGACCGTCGAGCACGTCCAGCTTGGTCAGGCAGAGCCCGGAGATGCTGTTGATCTGCACGGCCTGCCGCAGGGCCACGGCATCGAACCAGCCGCACCGGCGCGGCCTGCCCGTGGTGGACCCGAACTCGTTGCCGCGGGTCGCAAGCCGCTCGCCAACCTCATCGAAGAGTTCCGTCGGAAACGGTCCCGAGCCCACGCGGGTGGAATATGCCTTCGTGATGCCCAGGATGTAATCCAGATATCGAGGTCCGAAGCCACTGCCCACCGCGGTCCCGCCCGCGGTCGTGTTGGAGGAGGTCACGAACGGATACGTGCCCAGATCAATGTCGAGGAGCGCGCCCTGGGCTCCCTCGAACAGCAGATTGGCTCCGCTTTCGCGAATCTCGTGCAGCAGCGGAATGATGTCCGCCACCATGGGACGAATCTGCTCGGCAACCGCCGCGCACTCATCCAGGGTCTGCGCGTAGTCCACGGTCTCCGAGCCGTAGTACCGCTCCAGCATGAAGTTGTGATACTCCATGACCTCGGCCAGCTTGGCCGCGAACTCCTGCCAGTAGAAAAGATCGCCAAGACGAACGCCGCGTCGCGCCGCTTTGTCCTCGTAGGCAGGGCCTATGCCGCGCCCGGTCGTGCCGATCTTCTGATTACCCCTGGCTTCCTCCCGGGCGAGATCGAGCTTGACGTGGTACGGCAGGATGAGCGGGCAGGCGGGGCTTATCCGGAGCCGCTCGCGCACGGGCACGCCACGGGCCTCGAGACCGGACACCTCGCTGAGCAGCGCGTTCGGCTCCAGGACGACGCCGTTACCGATGAAGCACTGCACCTCGCGACGCAGAATGCCCGAGGGAATCAGGTGCAGGACCGTCTTCTCGCCCTCTATGACCAGGGTGTGGCCGGCGTTGTGACCACCCTGGAAACGGACCACGGCCGCTACCTGATCGGTGAGGAGATCGACGATCTTGCCTTTGCCCTCGTCCCCCCACTGGGTGCCCATGACGACTACGTTGCGGCCCATATCAGCCCTCGTTCCGCCCGAGCCTTTCCACTTTCCATACCCCAGAGACGTACGAAAGCTGACGATCGCAGCCCGAAGGCGCCCCGTCTTCGTCGTCCAGCGCCACCACCACCCTCTCTCCAGCCGCACGCAGGCGCCGGACCTCCGCAGCCAGCGCGGCAGCGACATCGCCGCCGAGGCTGCCGGTCCAGGGCGCCCAGACGGCCTGGCCGACGGTCCCTGCCCCGGCAAGCCCGATGAGCTGGCGCAGGTTCACGTCGAAGCCGGTCGCGGGCCGGCTGCGGCCGAACGGCGCGCCGATTCCGTCGTAGCGTCCGCCCCTGGCGATCGCGCGGCCCTGATCCGCCTGGTAGGCGGAGAACACCGGCCCGTTGTGATAACCGTACCCGGCGAGCTCCGCCAGATCGTAGCGCACTTCCACCGCCGGGTTGCGGACCAGCACCGCCTCCGCCAGCTCCTCCAGAGCATCCACCGCGGCCACCGCGCCATCCGGCCCGCCAGCCAACGCCGCGCGCGCCTCCCGGAGTATCTCGCGGCCGCCCATGAGGGTCGGCAGCCGCTCTAAAAGCGCCCCGTCCGAGCGCTCGCCGATCAGCTCACCGATGTCTGCCTCGGACTTGCTCTGCACGGCAGCGAACAGCTGCCGCTCGGTGAACGCATCCAGACCCAGCGGTGCGACCAGACTCAGGTAGATCCCCATGTGTCCGAGCACGAGCACCGGGGCTTCGACGCCCGTGCGCTCGAGAATTTCCAGCAGCAGGCAGATCACTTCCACGTCGGCCGCGAGCCCGGGCGCGCCGAACACCTCGGCGCCTGCCTTGAGCGGAACCCGGGAATCCAGCGCCGCCGCCGGGTTGGCGAGAACCACGGGGCCCGCGTAGCAAAGCCTCTGCACCCCCTCGCTCGGACGGCTGTGGGCGTCGATCCGAACCGCCTGGGCCGTCATGTCTGCGCGAACGCCCATCAGGCGTCCGCTGCGCTGGTCGACCACCTTCAGCGTCTGCAGATCGAGATCGTCCTGGTGACCGAGCCCCCCATCCGGACCTGCGCCGACGAGAAGGGCATCGAGGTACTCGACCACCGGAGGCTCGACGTAGTCGAAGCCCCAGCTGTTGAACACGTCGAGCACCTGACGGCGCACCTGCTCCAGCGCCCACGCCTCAGGCGGCAGTAGCTCGTCCACCCCGTCGGGCAAGCGCCATTTTCGGTTGACCATGGATCTGACGTCCAATCAGCGGACCATTTCAGCCGGAACGTTTAGCCCGGCTTAGGAATCGTTGGCGAGATACTTGAAGAACTCGCTCGTGGGATCCAGCACCAGGATGTCGCTCTTGTCCTTGAACACCTTCGCGTAGGCATTGATGCTGCGATAGAACTGGTAGAACTCGGGATCCCGATTGTACGCACTGGCATATATGTTAGCCGAGCGCGCGTCCCCGTCACCCCGTATCTGCTCCGAACTCCGGTAGGCCTCGGCTTCGATGATCACCGTCTGACGCTCAGCGTCAGCACGAATGCCGAGCGCGAGCTCGCGACCCTGAGCGCGATACTGGCGCGCCTCGATCTGCCGTTCCGAGTTCATTCGATCGTACACGGAGCTCGAGACGTCCGGGGGGAGGTCGATGCGCTTGACCCGCACGTCGATCACCTCGATGCCCACGGCTCCGCTCATGACCGCATTGAGGTCCCCCAGCAGCTCCTGCATGAGCTGGTCGCGCTCGCCGGAGACCACCTCGTGCATGTCGCGACGGCTGATCTGGTTTCGCAGCCCTTCGTTGACCCGCTCCTGGAGCACTCGCTGGCCGCGCCGCTCGTCGAACGAGGTGCCCGTGTAGTAACGCTGCACGTCGACGATGCGCCACTTGGCGAAGGAGTCGACGATGAGGGGCTTCTTCTCCAGCGTGTAGTAGGTTTCTGGCACGGAGTCCAGCGTCAGCACGCGTCCGTCGGCCTTTTTGACCTCCTCGGCGATGGGCATCTTGAAGTGCAGCCCGGGCGGGACATCCGCCTGGCTGACCGCGCCGAAGCGGAGCAGGATGGCGCGTTCGGTCTCCTGCACCGTGTAGACGCTGTTCATCAGCAGCAGCACGGCGATGATGGCTATGACGACGATAATGAGATTCTTGAGATTCATGTCGGATCCTATCGGCTTTCCCGAATCCGCCCGCTGGCGATGCGTTCATTGACTTCACGAAGAATGGCGTCTGCGATGCTTCTGACCGATTCGTCCGTGGCCAGGCCGGCCACCGGGCTCCCGGTCTGCCCGAGCCTGTCGAGAGGCAGATACAGGAGATTGTTGCCTCCCTCGACGTCGATCATGATCTTGCTCGATCGGCTGAGCACCGACTCCATGGCATCAATGTAGAGCCGGTCGCGGGTCACTTCCTTGGCGAGGCTGTACTCGGTGAGCAGCTTCTCGAACCGCTCCGCCTCACCCTCGGCGCGAGCAATCACCTGATCGCGGTAGGCGTTGGCCTGCTCGATCTGCTTCTGCGCTTCACCCCTGGCCTCGGGAATGATGCTTTCCGCGTAAGCGTTGGCTTCGTTGATGACGCGCTGCTCGTCCTCCTTGGCCTTCTGGACGTCGTTGAACGCGTCGCGCACCTGGTTGGGCGGCGCGCTCTCGTCGATGTTCACCTTGCTCACGAGAATGCCCGTGCCGTAGGTATCCAGATAGGTCTGAAGCCTGTCCTGGACCTCGGCCGCGATGGCCGCCCGGCCCGCGGTGATGACGTCGTCCATCAAGGAGCTTCCCACGACGTGGCGCAGCGCGCTTTCCACGGCATGATCGAGGCTGTTCTCGGGGTCGCGGACCATGACCAGAAATTTCAGCGGGTCGTTGACCACGTACTGAACGGTCAGGCTGACGTCGACGATGTTCTCGTCCTCGGTCAGCATCAGGGCCTGATGATTCTTCGAGTTCACCCTGGTGACGTTGACCTTGCGGACCACGTCGATGATGGGGGGATTCCAGTGCAGTCCCGGGAGGACGATGTCCTCCTTGGCCGCCCCGAACCGGAACACCACCCCTCGCTCCTGCTCGTCGAGCTGATACAGGCCGAACAGACCGTAGGCTACGGCCGCGACGACGAGCACAATGCCCAGCATCCCCGCATTCAAACCGCTGCCATCGCCACCACTGCCGCCGCGCCCACCCCCAAAAATGGAGGCAAGCTGGGCCTGCAGCTTCTTGAAAGCTTCATCCAGATCAGGTGGGCCCTGGTCTCCGCGGCTTCCCCACGGGTCCTTGTCACCTCCACCCGGCTCGTTCCAGGCCATCTCGTGGTGCTCCGTTAAAGATTAATTGGGCAGGGGCAAGATTCTAGGGACGGCGTCATTGACCTGCAACAGAACCCTGGGCGTGCGGCCCAGGCGCTCCAGCAGATCGGCGTCCGCACGAACCCGCAGCGCAACCCGTCCGTCCTCGGTGATCTCTTCGCCAAGCACGGCGCCCATTCGATACAGCCAGGCGCGCGTCTTGCCATCATCGGCGGGCAGAACCACCTTGGCGGGCTCCGGGGCGACGCCGAGGCGTCTTCCGATGGCTTCGGTGAGCTCGTCCAGGCCCTCCCCAGTGACCGCGCTGACCGCTACCGCCATGGCGTTCCCGTCCCCGGCCGACCAGACATCGGCGGCCAGCACCGCCCGGCGCTCGGCCGGCGTGAGCTGATCGATCTTGTTGAAAACCAGGATCGTCGGCAGGTCGGACGCTCCGATCTCGGCGAGAACCTCCCGGACCTGCCCGATCCGCTCGGCGATGTCCCTGCACCCGGCGTCCACCACATGCAGCAGCAGGTCGGCATTGCTGACCTCTTCGAGCGTCGCCTTGAAGGCATCGACCAGGTCGTGAGGGAGCTGATTGATGAAGCCGACGGTGTCGCTCAGCACGACGTCGCCCGCGCCGGGAACCGTCAGTCGCCGCATGGTTGGATCCAGAGTGGCGAACAGCTTGTCCTCGACGAGCACCCCGGCTCTGGTGAGCGCGTTGAACAGGGTCGACTTGCCGGCGTTCGTGTATCCCACCAGCGAGACCGTGCGGGTGCGGGTGCGGCGCCGACGGCGCCGGTTCTGATCGCGACGCCGTGCCACCTGCTCCAGCTTGCGCTGAACCCGCTTGATGTGCTCCCCCAGCGCCCGCTGGTCCATCTCGATCTGGGTTTCGCCCGCACCCCGCAGGCCGATGCCACCCTTCTGACGATCCAGATGCGTCCAACCCCGGACGAGGCGGGTCTGGGCATGTCTGAGCTGCGCCAGCTCCACCTGCAGCTGACCCTCGTAGGTTCGGGCACGATCCGCAAAGATGTGCAGGATAAGCTCGGTACGCGTGAGCACCCGGCAGAGCAGATCGCGCTCGAGATCGCGCTGCTGGCCGGCGTTCAGCTCGTTGTTGACGATAAGGAGATCGGCTTCCTGCGAGGCAAGCACCTCGGCGAGCTCGGCGACTTTGCCGGGGCCGACGAACCACTTCGGGTGAGGGTTATCCCGCCGCGCCGAGACCACCTGACAGACGTCGACTCCAGCGGAACGGGCAAGCTCGATGGCTTCGAGCTCCGATTCGGCAAGGACGGCTGCATCGGGCGCCGCAGCGCTCTTCAGGTGAACCTGCAACAGGACCGATCTACGGCCTGCTTCGGGTCGTTCAAAAAACAAGTGTGCTCCTTTCAGGCCCGCCTTCCGCCAAGGGAAGAGCCGGCCTGAACCGGTCTATTCCTCCGCAGCCTCTTCGGAGCCGCCGGGCCCCGACAGGCGAACGTTGCGCGAAGGCACAACGGTCGAGATGGCGTGCTTGTAGACCATCTGGCTCACAGAGTTCCGCAGCAGGACCACGAACTGATCGAACGACTCGATCTGGCCCTGCAGCTTGATACCGTTGACGAGATAAACTGATACGGGAATGCGCTCCTTGCGCAGGGTGTTGAGATAAGGGTCTTGTAACGAATGCCCTTTTGACATTTGCAGCTCCTTCAAGTTCGCCCCCCAATCGACGGCTTTGCAGGACTTTTCGGGGACGCAGCGCTCGTCCTTTTACCGCCACATTCACTATGGCTACAGCCTGCCCATATTTCAAGCGCGTCGAGCACTTCCGTGGGGCTGGTCCGCGCGCAGCAGGGCTTGCTCCGCCAGCGCAACCGGGTCGCCCCACTCGACCTCCCTGACCCACGACCACCCCCGCAGCCACGTGAGCTGACGCTTGGCGAGCTGCCGCGTCGCCGCGCACGCACGCTCGCGCATCTCGGCTGCGTCGAGCTCGCCCTCGAGATGCTGCCAGACCTGGCGATAACCCACTGCCCGCATGGACGGAAGGTCCGCGTGAAGATCGCCGCGAGCGCGCAATTGCCGCACCTCTTCCACCAGCCCCCGCTCCAGCATCCCTGCAAATCGACGGGCGATCCGAGCGTGAAGCCGGTCACGACGGTCGGGCATCAGGGCAATGGTCTCCATCCTCCCGCCAAGGCGCGCCGCAAAATCGGCGTTGCGCTGCTCCGACCAGAAGTCGGATATGGGCCGGCCGGTGAGGCGGTGAACCTCCAGCGCCCGCTGCAGGCGTTGGGGGTTGTTCGGATGAATGACCTGCGCCGCGGCCGGATCCACGGCGCGCAGCTGCTCGTGAAGAGCCTCCCATCCCCGGGACTCCGCCTCGGCAGCGATGGCCCTGCGCAGCTGCGGATCGGCCTGGGGCAGATCGGCGAGACCTTCCCGAAATGCTCGCAGATACATCATGGTGCCGCCCACCACGACGGGCACGCGACCCGCCGCCCAGGCCTCCTGAACGAGGCTGTCGGCATCGGCGACGAACTCCGCAGCCGAGTATGGCTCTTTCGGGTCACGGACGTCGATCAGAGCCTGGGGGTGCTCGATCAAGCTCTCCGGTGAAGGCTTGGCCGTGCCGACGTCCATGCCACGGTAAACGAGGGCGGAATCCATGCTGATCAGGCTGGCCGGCACTCGCCGGGCGATCTCGATGGCAAGCTCGGTCTTGCCCACCGCCGTTGGCCCGGTGATCACGAGCGCCACGGAACCCGATGCCGGTACTGTCATGGGATCGATGGGTCTACTGCCCGCGAAGGAATAGCCGGTCCAGCTCCGCCATGGACTGAACCATGTACGTGGGCCTGCCGTGATTGCACTGCCCGGCGTTGTCCGTGACTTCCATCTCCCGCAGCAGCGCGTTCATCTCAGCCAGAGTGAGCTCACGGTTCGCACGCACGGACCCGTGGCAGGCCATGGTAGCCAGCAGATCATGCTGCCGGTTCCGGACCTGCTCGCTTGAACCGAGCTCGGCCAGGTCCGCCAGGACGTCGCGAACGAGCTCCTCAGCATTGGCGCCGGCCAGAAGCGCGGGGACCGCGCGCACCATCAGGCTCTGCGTCCCGGATCTGTCTAAGGAAAGACCAGTGGCCGAGACGACGTCCTCGAACTGCTCGAGCAGATCCGCATCGCGCGCGCTGACGCTCACCGGCACGGGAACCAGCAGACGTTGCTGCGGCACGCCTTCCGTATCCATCTGTCGCTTGAGCTTTTCGTAGGTCACGCGCTCGTGAGCCGCGTGCACGTCCACAACGACCAGCCCGTCCGCGTTCTGAGCCAGGATGTAGACACCGTGCAGCTGAGCGACGGCATAGCCGAGCGGCGGAATCGGCTGGTCGGATTCTGTGACCGTGATCGGCGCGCCGTGCTCGGCGAACGCTTCCTGCAGGCTCCGCGGGGCCGGCGGAAAAGGCCGATCCTGGACCGCGTGAGGCAGACCCAGCCCGGCCTGGCGCCCCTGAGTCCACGACCCCCGGGAACCGGTCGCCGCCGCTTCGCCCGCAACAGGCGCGGCCACGGCATCCGGCCGCACCTCGCGAAGCGCTCTGGCCAGAGTACCGAAGATGAAATCGTGAACCGACCGCGCCTCGCGAAACCGGACCTCGTGCTTCGTCGGGTGCACGTTCACGTCAACGGCGTCCGCCGGCAGCTCCAGGTAAAGGGAAAAGACCGGCTGCCGGCCACCGAAAAGGACGTCCCGGTAAGCCTGGCGAACGGCGTGGGCGACGAGCTTGTCTCGCACCACGCGCCCGTTCACATAGAAATACTGCTGATCCGCCTGGCTGCGGGAATAGGTGGGCAACCCGACCCACCCCCACAACCTGAGCTCCCCGCGCGTCTCGTCCAGGGCCACCGAGCGCTTCACGAAGGCCTCGCCAATTACCCGGGCAAGTCGCAGCTCGGGGTCTCCTGCCGGCAGCGACAGAACCGACCGGGTGCCGCCATGGCGCAGCTCGAAGGCGACGTCGAACCGGCACAGGCTGATGCGCCGGAGCACCTGATCTACTTGTGACTGCTCGGTGCGCTCGGTCTTCAGGAACTTGCGTCGGGCCGGAGTGTTGAAAAAGAGATCGCGCACCTCCACCGTCGTCCCCCTTGGGTGGGCGGCGGGACCGATGTGAACGTCTCCCGGGCCATCCACTTCCAGGCGGGTTCCGTGAGCGGCCTCGGCCGTTGCCGAGGTGATCGTCAGCCTGGCCACCGACGCCACGCTGGCCAGCGCCTCCCCGCGGAAACCGAGGCTGCCGATGCCGACCAGGTCGTCGGGTCCCGAGATCTTGCTGGTGGCGTGTCTGGCGACGGCCAGCGGCAGGTCGGCCGCATCGATGCCCTCGCCGTCGTCGCTGACGAGGACGCGCTTCATGCCGCCCAGCTCGGTCTCCAGCCGAACCGACCTGGCGCCGGCGTCAAGGCTGTTCTCGACGAGTTCCTTGACTAAAGAAGCCGGGCGCTCGACCACCTCGCCTGCCGCGATCTGGTTGGCAACGAAGGGCTGGAGTACTTGAATTCGACCGGCCATGGCCCGTCATTCTCGCAGAAGGCTCACGATGCTGGAATGACGATCACCTGCCCCACCCGGATCCGGTCTCCCGCGATCCCGTTGGCTTCCCTCAGGCGCCGCGTGCTGGTGCCGTACCTGACCGCAATGTCGGAGAGGGTATCGCCCCGCTCTATGGTGTAACGAACCGGCCCGCTTTCCCGCTGCCAGGCAAGCAGCGTTCCCGGCGGAGCGGAGCGCGTCATGTAGCTTCGAACGCCCTCGAACAACGCGCTGGCGATCTTGTCCTGAAACCGGGCGCTGGCCAGGCGGTTGGCCTCCGCCGGGTTCGAGATGTAGCCCGTCTCCACGAGCAGCGATGGCACGTCGGGGGATTTGAGCACCGCGAAGCCCGCCTGCTCCACCCGGCTCTTGTGGAGCTTGGTGACGCGGGCCATCTGGCCGAGAACCGACTTGGCCGCCTCGTGGCTGGCCGCCTGCTTGGCGCTGGTGGACAGATCGAGCAGCACGTGGTTCAGCAGATCGTCATCGTGATCCAGGCTGACGCCCCCCACGCCGCCGATGAGGTCGGACCGGTTCTCCTTTTCCGCCATCCAGCGCGCGGTCTCGCTGGTCGCCCCCTGGGAGGAGAGGGTGTAGACGGAAGCGCCCGAGACTTCGGGGCTGCGGAACGAATCCGCGTGAATCGACACGAACAGGTCGGCCCGGGACCGGCGTGCCAGGTCCACCCGTTTGCGAAGGGCGATGTAGTAGTCGCCGTCCCGCACCATGAAGGCCTTGTAGCCGTTGGTTGCGTTGAGCCTCGCTTCGAGCTTGCGCGCGATCCTCAGGACCACGTCCTTCTCACGCACCTTCCCTGGCCCGAGCGCGCCCGGATCCTCCCCCCCGTGACCGGCATCGATGGCGACGATCACGTCACGCCGGTCATCGGCCTTCGGCGCAGCCGGCGCGGCGGGTTTCGGTGCGGCGCCGAAAAGATCGACCACCAGACGGTGGCCGTACGCGGCAACCGGTTCGAGCGCGAAAGCCTTCGGCTCGAGGGGGGCGGAAACGTCCAGCACCACCCGATAGTCGCGTCCCCTCGGCGCTGCGCGAATGTTCTTCACACGGCTCGATTTAGTCCCGGTCCGCGAAGGATCGAAGTCGTTTCCCGCGGTGGTGTCCTTGAGATCGATGACCACCCGGTCCGGGTTGCGCAACGTGAAATAAGAGAACTCGACAGGTGCGGCCACGTCGAAAACCACGCGGGTGTGATCGGGGGCCTCGTGCAGGCGCACTCGGTCCAGCTTGCCAGCCGAGGATGGCGGCGCGTAACAAAGGAGCAGAAATGCGCTAACGAGCAGCTTCGACTTCAATACGACGACCTTCGTCTTCCACGCGCAGGGTTATCTCGAGATCAGGCGGAGGCAGGCGATCGGCCGCTCGCTCCGGCCACTCCACGAGCTTGATGGCATCTGCGTCCATCAGCTCGTCAAATCCGATGAACTCGAGTTCCCGGCTGTCCCCTATTCGATAAAAATCGAAATGCAGGACGACACACGACGTCAATTCATAAGGCTCGAGCAGAGTATACGTGGGACTCTTGACCGAACCGGAATGACCTAAACCCGCGAGTATGCCCCTGACCAGGGTTGTCTTTCCAGCACCGAGGTCCCCATGCAGCAGCACCAGATCGCCGGGCTCGAGCCGGACCGCCAGGTCGCGCCCGAACGCCTCCGTGGCTTCCGCGTCCGGCAGAAACACGGATTCCACCGCGACCGGTCTCACTGCTCGGCGGCCGCCAGCATGGACACCACTTCCGGCAGAAGATCCGTTGCTAGCATGCTGCGTTGACCGACTTGTCTTGCCACCACATCGGCGGCGGCGCTGTGCAGACATACGCCCCTGACGGCAGCACTGAGGAGCACATCGTGCTGGGCGAGCAGCCCGCCGATGATCCCGCTCAGCACGTCGCCCATGCCTGCGCTGGCCATCCCGGGATTGCCGTGACCGCAAACGCCTGCCAGGCGGCTCGTCGAGCCGAGATGTTCGGCAATAAGCGTTCCGGCGCCCTTGAGCACGGCGACGCCGGCAACCTTCTCCGCCAGATGCTCGACCGCCGTCACCCGGTCTGCCTGGATCGCGGCAGAGGTGCTGTCGAGCAGCATCGCCGCTTCTCCCGAATGCGGGGTGATGATGACGGGCGCCGTCGGCTCCAGCGCGCCTGTCGCGAGCCAGTAAAGACCATCAGCATCGATCACGGCCGGTTTGCCGAGGGCCAGCGCTTCCCGCGACAGCCGCTCGCCCCACGCGCTTCGGCCGAGGCCGGGTCCCAGCACGATGGTCGTTGCCCGGGCGAGGACCTCGCGCCTGCTCTGGTCGTCGTCGGCATCCACGACCATCAGCTCCGGGCGCCGGGCGAGTATGGCCGGCCGGTGGGCTGGGCGGGTCACGACGCTCACCAGCCCGGCGCCAACCCGCAGCGCGGCTTCCCCGGCCATCAGCGCGGCGCCGCCCATGGTGTGGTCGCCGCCAACGACCACGAGGTGGCCGAGCGCCTGCTTGTAGGCATTGGCATCCCGAGCGGGCAGCGCTTCCAGGTTTTCGTGCAGCAGGAGGGCAGTGCCGGCTACCGAGTCGTACACCTGATCAGGCACGCCGAGGCCGGCAAGCACCAGGTTGCCGCAGAACGATGCACCCGGCCCGGTGACCAGCCCCAGCTTGCGAGCGATGAAGGTCACCGTGACGTCGGCCCTGACCGAAGGCTCACATGCCGCGCCGGTGTCCGCATCCACGCCGGTAGGTACGTCCACCGCGAGCACGCTGATCCCCGAGCCGTTGACGGCCTCGACCTGCTCGCGATAGGCCGGCTTCAGCTCTCCCTTGATGCCCGTGCCCAGCAGAGCGTCGACCAGTACATCGCCACGCAGCGCTCTTTCCGGTCCCGGCTCGATGAGGACGCCACGCTCGACGGCCCAGTCTCTCGCCCGCGCGGCGTCGCCCGCGAGGTCCGCGGCATCGCCCAGCTGGACCAGCTGCACGGCCATGCCGATTTCCCGGGCGAGCCCGCCGATGACATACCCGTCCCCCGCGTTGTTGCCCTTGCCGCACAGGATCGTGAGGCACGAGGCATCGGGCCAGCGGGCCAGCAGCTCGGAGAAGGCGGCGCGCCCGGCACGCATCATGAGCTCGAAGCCGGGAATCCCGAACTCCTCGATGGCGATGCGGTCGAGCTCGCGGCACTCGCGGCCGGTGTAAACGCGATTCAGGGCTCGATCCTCCACATCACCGTCGATGAAGACCAGGCATTATACTGGGTGGCTTCCCCGCCGATACGTGGATTCAGAGCGGATGGCCGACCTAGCAGCGCTGCGCAAGGACATCGAGACGTGGGCCGGCGAGCTCGGCTTTCAGCAGATCGGCGTCACCGACGTCGATCTGTCGGCCCACGAGCCCCGCGTTCGAGCCTGGCTGGAGAGGGGCTTCCAGGGCACCATGTCGTACCTCGAGCGGAATCTCGACAAGCGCTTTCACCCGGAAAAGCTCGAGACCGAAACCTGTCGGGTCATCGTCGCGAGGATGGATTACCTGACCGACCCTACCAGCCCCAGGGCGGCTTTGGAGAATCCCGACCGAGCCTACGTCTCGCGCTACGCGCTGGGCCGCGACTACCACAAGCTGATCCGCGGCCGGTTGGCAACCCTTGCCCGGAGAATCGACTCTGCGGCCGCGGGTATGCAAGGGCGGTACCGGGCCTTCACCGACTCAGCCCCCGTGCTCGAGAAGGCACTGGCGGAAAAGGCCGGGCTGGGCTGGATCGGCAAGAACACCCTGCTCCTCAACTCGAAAGGCGGATCGTGGTTTTTTCTCGGCGAGATCTACACGAACCTGCCGTTGCCGCTCGATGAACCCGGCGAGCCGGGCGAGGACGGCGCCGGCTGCGGCAACTGCAACGCCTGCATGACCGTGTGCCCGACGGATGCCATCGTCGCGCCCGGGCAGCTGGATGCACGCCGGTGCATCTCCTATCTCACCATAGAGCTCAAGGAGGCGATTCCCGAGCCGCTTCGCGCGCCCATAGGAAACCGCATCTTCGGCTGCGACGACTGCCAGATCTACTGCCCGTGGAACCGCTTTGCCGGCGTCACCAACGAGCCGGACTTCCAGCCACGCCATGGGCTCGAAGCGGCAACGCTGCTGGACCTGTTCGGCTGGTCCCCGGAGACCTTCGAGAGGAACACGCGCGGTTCGGCCATTCGGCGCATCAGCTGGGATCAGTGGCGCCGAAACCTCGCCGTGGCGCTGGGCAACGGCTCTCCCAGCGCGGCCGCTCTGGGGGCCCTGCGGGAAGCGCGGGCGGGCGCATCGGCCATGGTTTGCGAACACATCGACTGGGCGATCAAAAGATTGACCCGACGATCGGGCGGATCTGAGCCGTGAGCCGTCAGGACAACGCGATGAAGTGCTTCCGGTAGTAACGCAGCTCCTCGATGGATTCCCGAATGTCGGACAGCGCGGTGTGCCGATTGGCTTTGTTGATCCCTTTCAGAAGCTCCGGCCGCCAGCGTGCCACCAGCTCCTTGAGGCTGCTCACGTCGATGTTGCGGTAATGCAGGTAGCCCTCAAGGGTGGGCATGTAGCGGGTGAGAAACCGCCTGTCCTGCCAGATGGTGTTCCCGCACAGGGGCGCCTGCTTTCGCTCGACGTGGCCCTCGATGAAGGCAAGGGTCCGCGCCTCTGCCTCCCGCTCGGAGACCGCTGAGGCCCGCACGCGATCAATGAGCCCCGACTCGCCGTGGTGGGTCTGGTTCCACTCGTCCATGGCGTCCAGCTTTGCCTGGGGTTGCCAAACGGCGAGCACCGGGCCCTCGGCGAGAATGTTGAGATCGCTGTCGGTGATCACCGTGGCCATTTCGATGATGACGTCGGTTTCAGGGTCGAGACCCGTCATCTCGAGATCCATCCACACCAGGTTTGTCGGCATTGCCACTCCTAAACGGATGCGGGTCGCCCGCCCGCCGCCGGCCATTCTGCCACAAGCCTGGGATCTGCCACGGCGATTCAGTTCTCGGCTAAGATAGGCGGCCCTTTTGCCCCGGACAGGAAGCCGTCATCGCGCCACCGAGAATCATCGAACCCGAGGAGCTGGCCGGCGCCGACCCGGAGGGCCGGCTCGTGGTGCATGTGGGCGATGCGGCCGGCTACCTGCAGGGGCACGTTCCCGGCGCCGTTCTCGTCGAGCCTGGGGAGCTGATTGGCGGCGCGCCGCCGGCTACCGGCCGGCTGCCGAGCAGGGAGAGGCTGGAAGCGCTTTTCTCGCGAATCGGTTTCGATCCGGACCAGGAGGTCATCGTCTACGACGACGAGGGCGGCGGCTGGGCCGGCCGGATGGCGTGGACGCTGGATGTGGTGGGCCACACCCGCTGGACCTACTTGAACGGCGGCATCCACAGCTGGCTGGCCGCCGGGCTGCCGGTTGAGACCGGACCGGGGCTGCCCGTGCCGCCAGCAAACGTGACGATCGACATTCAAGGCGAACCCATCGCGGAGCTCGAGGACGTCATGGCTGCCATCGAGGACGACGATCAGGTGGTCTGGGACGTCCGCTCTCGCGAGGAGTATCTGGGGCTGCGCAGCGGTTCCCGTCGGGCCGGCCACGTTCCCGGCGCGGTGAACGTCGACTGGATGCACCTCAAGGACCCCGAGCGCGACCTGCGCCTGGTGGACGACGTTCGCTCCCTGCTCGAATCCAGGGGAATCGTGCCGGGCAAGCGCATCATCACCCACTGCCAGACTCATCACCGCTCCGGCCTCTCCTACATGGTCGCGCGGCTGCTCGGCTACCCCCGAATCTGCGCCTACCACGGATCCTGGGCCGAGTGGGGCAATCGCGACGACACCCCGGTGAGCCGGTCGTGAGCGCCTGGTTCGCCGCGCTGCAGAGGCTGCTTCCCCAGCACGAGCTGTCCCGGTTCGTCGGCGCCCTGGCGAAATCAGAAGCGCCCTGGATCCGCAAACCCTTCATTCACGGGTTCGCACGAGCCTACGGGGTGTCGCTCGACGAGGCGGTATGTCAGGAGCTGGACGATTTCCGCTGCTTCAACGACTTCTTCACCCGCGCGCTACGTCAAGACGCCCGGCCGCTGGCCCGGGATCCGGCCGCCGTGCTCTGCCCGGCTGACGGGACCGTGAGCCAGACGGGCCTGATCCGGGACGGTCAGCTGCTGCAGGCGAAAGGGCACCGGTACTCGCTTCGCTCGCTGACGAGCGAGGCTGATCGGGCATTCGAAGGCGGAACGTTCGCAACCGTCTATCTTGCACCAAGCGACTATCACCGCGTCCACCTGCCGGCGGACGGGACCCTGCTCGCCACCACGGCGATTCCGGGGGCGCTCTTTTCCGTCAACGCGCAGACGGAGACCACCGTCGAGGGCCTGTTCGCGCGCAACGAGCGGCTGGTCTGCCGATTCCGCACGGGCCACGGCCAGATGCTCGTCGTTCTGGTGGGCGCGCTCATCGTTGCAAGCATCGAAACGGTGTGGGCGGGCCCCGAGTCGCCCTACCAGAGCGTCACGACGACCTCCTACGATGACGCCTTCGCACGGGGCGCGGAGATCGGCCGCTTTGTGCTGGGCTCCACGGTGATCGTCTGCTTCGAGCCTGGCAGGATCGAGCTGCTGCCACACATCAAGGCCGGCGCGACCGTTCGCATGGGCGAAGCGATAGGCGCTTTCTGCGACTGATCAGGCCCGGTCGGCGGGAAAGGCCATGACCTCTGCCAGGCTCCCCGCACCCAGCTTGATCATCAGCAACCGATCAACGCCCAGCGCCACGCCGGCGCATTCGGGCAGCCCCGCGTCCATAGCGTCCAGGAACGCGCCGTCCGGCTCAGGCAGCTCGGAACCCGCTTGCCTGCGCGCGGCGAGATCCTCGGCGAAGCGGCGCTCGATGGCGGCACGATCGCCGAGCTCCCAATAGCCGTTTGCAAGCTCCACGCCGTCGACGCACAGCTCGAAACGCGCGGCAACATTCGGCCGCCCGGGGCGCAGCCGCGCGAGGATTGCCTGATCTGCCGGATAGTCCACCACGAACACCCGGCGGCCGGCGAGGGCGGCGATCCCATCCGCAAACGCGAGGTCCAGCTCTGCACGCTCCGCCCCACTCTCGGCGCCACCGCCCAGGGCAACGACCCGTTCGTAGCTGAGCCTCTCGTAGTCGGCGGCCCCCAGCACCGAGTCGATCAGCTCGGCAACCTCGGCCATGAGCTCCGCGTCGGTATAGCCAAGCCGGTACCACTCCAGCATTGTGAATTCGGGGTTGTGCAACCGTCCCGCCTCCCCGCCGCGAAATACGGGCCCGAGCTGGTAAAGGGAAGGTGCCCCGGCTGCGAGCAGGCGCTTGAGCTGATACTCGGGAGATGTCTGCAGATAGCCGATCCCGGGCACCGCCAGCGAGTCGACGGCCGGGTCCGTGACGGTGTGCGCGCCGAGGCAGGCAGACTGCACCTCAATGACCCCGCGCTCGAAAAAGAAATCCCGGATCGTCCGCAGCATGGCGGCGCGCGCGCCGAGCGCTTCAATCGAGCACGCCGGGCGCCAGGCGGGGGGTGGCGCGTTCAAGCGCGGCTGACGTACTCGCCTTTGCGGGTATCGACGCGCAGCACGTCTCCAACGTTGATGAACAAGGGCACCTTGATGGTCGCGCCGGTAGACAGCGTGGCCGGCTTGGTGCCGCCCTGGGCGGTATCACCCTTGAGCCCCGGGTCGGTTTCGGTCACCTGAAGCTCGACGAAGT
Organism: Pseudomonadales bacterium; assembly: GCA_036526135.1. Taxonomy (GTDB): domain Bacteria; phylum Pseudomonadota; class Gammaproteobacteria; order Pseudomonadales; family Azotimanducaceae; genus UBA2965. The sequence continues at coordinate 100,518 of DATCZA010000017.1, forward strand.
TCGGCGGCGTGACGGAGATCGGCTCGTCGTTCCAGAGCGTCACCTGGCAGACCTCCTGCTCCTTGATCCAGTCCTTGGCGTCACCCACCGCGCTCGGCGGCGCCGCCGACTGCTCGTAGCTGCCGTCGGTGCGCATGAAGTGCCAGAAGTCGCCGTCCGAGTACAGGTACTCCATGTCGAGCTCCATGACGTCCGCGGCTTCCAGGCTGTCGCCCGACTTGAACGTCCGCTCCCAAACCCGACCGGTGATCAGATTGCGAAACTTGACCCGATTGAAGGCCTGGCCCTTCCCCGGCTTCACGAACTCGTTCTCGAGGATCGAGCAGGGCTCGCCCTCCAGAAGGACCTTCAGTCCCGAGCGGAACTCGTTGGTAGAAACAGTCGCCATGTGCAGCGGACCAGTGTGGAATCGGCGGCATCATATCCGCTTGGCCGTCGAGGGGATAGCCGGCTTCGGAGCGGCGCCGGGGCTTCCGGACTTGCTCGGATTCACGCTCTCTGGTCAAAGCGCGACCCGGTTCACATTTCGTCTGTTGGATGGTTACTTGGATTGGCCACGTTTCGGCCGCACCATGAGTTCCTCCGCGGACGTCCAATGCCCGACGTCCGGGTGATTCGAAAAAAGGGAAAGGTTGGCTAAAAAGGATATGACGGCTCAGCACAATCCCAGCGCGCCCGTGCGCCTGCTAATTGCGGAGAATTCCGAGAATGCGGCGCAGGAGTTCGACTCGCTCCTGCGCGACGCAGGCATTCCCACCCGGTCGGAGATCATCGATCTTCCCATGGCCGTCGACGCCATGCACGAAGCGGATCTGCTGCTGGCGAACTCTTCTCTGCCCGAGCTAGAGCAGATCATCCCGCGGCTCAGCGACCAGGCGCCCAACGTTCCGATCGTTCTCGTCAATTACGATGACGCGACGATCACGACCACGCGCGGCATGCAGCTCGGCGCCGCCGACGTGGTCCCGAAATCCGAGCCGGAGCACCTCGTCCTGGTGGTCAAGCGGGAGCTCGAGCACGTTCTCCAGTACCAGAGCCTGAGCCAGACACGCCGGGCACTCCAGGAAACCGAGCAGCGCTGTCAGCTGCTGCTCAGAAGCTCCAAAGCCGCCATCGCCTACGTCCACGACGGCATGCACATCTACGCCAACGAGGGTTACCTGAAGCTCTTCGGCTTTGAAGACGTGGAGGACCTCATCGGGCTGCCGCACATGGATCTGCTCGACGCCGACAGCGCCGTGGCCTTGAAGGTCGCGATGAAGCAGTTCCAGCGCGACGGCGAGGAAAAAGAGATCGAGTTCGTCGGTCAGAACACGGCCGAAGAGACCATTGCGGGCACCATGACCCTCGCCGCCGCCGAGTACGAGGGCGAGCACTGCATGCAGGTCACCGTGCGAACCGGCCGGGCAACCGACGCCCCTGCGACCGCGCAGGCCGCAGCCGACGATGCTTCGACTGCCAACGGCGAAGGCAGCGCGCCAGCCGATGTGAGGCTTCACGCCTTCTTCGACGCGGTGGCCGGCAACCCCAGGACCCGCTCCGAGGACGCATTTTCCGCGATTTTCGTCGCCGAGATCGACGATTACGCCGAGGTGCAGCGATCTCACGGTCTGGCTGGAGCGCTCGAGGTCTGCCGTCATGTCGAGCGGTGTCTCGGCGAGCTGATCGCATCGGACGCGCTGCATCGACTGGCGGATCATCAGTTCGCCTTTGCGGTAACCGCCGACAACGAGGACGAGGTCCGAGCAGAGGCCGATCAGCTTCGCGGGACCATCGAGGCATCGCTGCTCGAGGTCAGGGAGAAGACCGTACGGCCCACGATTACCCTCGCCGGCATGGAGATCGCCACGGAGGAAGATCAGGGCGTCCGTGAGCGGTTGGAGGACTGTCTGAACGAGGCCTACGATGTCCTGCGCACATCCATGGAACAGAACGAAGGAAACTGCGTCGAGCTGAAGTCCCAGGGAGCAGGCGACGAGCCGGAGTCCGAATCAGCAAGGCTGCTGCGCCTGATCAACGAGGCCATCGACGACCAGCGATTCGTTCTGCTGTTCCAGCCGATGATCAGCCTGCACGGCGACTCCGACGAGCACTACGAAGTGCTGCTGCGCATGCTTGACGACGAAGGCAAACAGATGCTCCCGGGCGCTTTCCTGCGCACGGCCATCGAGAACAACCTCGCCGGACGGATCGACCGATGGGTCATTCTCCAGGCGATCAAGTCGCTGTCTGCGCACCGTGCCAAGGGCAACCTGACCCGGCTGACCATCAACCTGACCAGCAACAGCGTCAACGACCCGGAGTTCCTGGAGTGGCTTGGCGTCGCCTTCAAGGCCGTTCGGCTGCCTACCGATGCGGTGGTCCTGCAGATCACGGAGCAGGACGCCAACACCTACGTTCGCCAGACCCGCGAGTTCTTCGAGCAGTTGAAGCAGATGCACTGCGTAGCCTCGCTGTCGCGATTTGGGCGCCTCGGCAACTCTTTCGAACTGCTCGAACAAATCCCGGCGGAATACGTCAAGGTCGACGGTTCGCTGATCGAGAAGATCGCCAGCAGCTCGGAGGCGCGTGAGGCGCTGACCGAGATGATTCACGGCCTCCAGGGCGCCGGCAAGCTCACGGTGGTCCCCATGGTGGAAAGCGCCAACATCCTGTCGACCCTATGGCAGGCCGGTGCCAACTACGTGGCCGGGCACTACCTGCAGGAGCCCTCCAGAAGTATGGATTACGACTTCAGCGCCGACGACTGATCCCCGCTGACCGGATATCGCCGGGGCGGCGGCTTCAGCCCGTAAGCGCTTCGTCGATGTCGCGGTCGCTGAAGCCCATCAGGTACAGAACGCTGTCCAGGCCGAAGGTGGAGATGGCGTGGCTAGCCGTCTCCTTGACCATGGGTTTCGCGTGGTATGCCACCCCAAGACCGGCGGCATTGAGCATGGGCAGGTCATTCGCGCCGTCGCCGATGGCGATGGTCTGCTGGCCGGATATCCCCTCACGGCGGGCGATCTCCTTCAAGAGCTCGGCCTTGCGGCCGGCGTCTATGATCTCCCCTTCGACCTCGCCCGACATCAGCCCGTCGCGAATCTCCAGCGAGTTGGCATAAACGTAATCGATGCCCAGCTCGTCACGCAGCCGCTCACCAACGTACTGAAAGCCGCCTGAGATGATGGCCGTCTTGTAGCCGAAATGCTTGAGCGTGCGGATCAGGCGCCGGGCACCGTCGTTCAGCGCAACGCCGTCTGCCACCTCACGCAGGGCGTCCTCGGAAAGACCCTTGAGCAGCATGGCCCGCTCTCGAAAGCTGTCGGCGAACTTCAGCTCACCGCGCATGGCTCGCTCGGTGATCCGAGCTACCTGCTCGCCAACCCCGTGCGCGGCCGCCAGCTCGTCGATGACCTCGGCATCGATGAGCGTAGAGTCCATGTCGAACGCCACCAGCCGCCGGTTGCGCCGGTACACGGTGTCCTGCTGCACGCTGAAATCGAACGCCAGGCGCTCGGCGGCTTCGAGAAGGCCCGCTTTCAGGGCGCCGGCATCGGCAAGGACGCCGCGCAGGCTCATCTCGATGCAGATCCGCTGACCACCGGCGTCGGACGTCAAGGGCAAGCGCCCCGACAGCCGTCGTATGGCGTCGATGTTGAGGCCGTGGTGACGAACGATGGAGGTCACCGCGGCGAGCTGCTCGCCGGTGGCGCCGGCCGTGAGGAGGGTGACGATATAGCGGGGCTTGCCCTGGCTCTTTACCCAGTCGGCGTAGTCGCCCGCCGAGATGGGAGTGAAGCGCGCCGTCATGCCCTGATCGAGAACGTTCGCCTCGATGGCGGACAGCACCTCGGCGGCCTCCACGCCGTTACCGTCACTGATGATCTGCAGCAACATGCCGAGGTTGAGCTCGTCGTGGATCACCGCCTGCCCCACGTCGAGCACCCGCACTTGATAACGTGCCAGAGTGGATGTCAACATGGCCATCAGGCCAGGCTGGTCCTCTCCGGACACGTTCACCAATACAATCTCGCTGCTCACATCGCCGCGCGGAATAGGAAGTAGTTTGAAGCTAACGTCTTGGCTGGGGCTCGTCAAACCACCGCCGCTTTCGCTGGTCGGCGCTTGCCTGGGCTCGCTGGTTTCCGTGGCCGTGATGCTGTCCTACTGGGCTCTCAACGATCCCGATCAGCTCCGTCACGACGCCTACGGCAGGAGCATGTCCACAGGGCTCGCCCAGCTGGCCATCGAGCCGCTGCTGACCCACGATCGCATCACGCTGGGCGTGATCGCCAATCAGGCGGCGGACATTCCCGGCGTCAGCGGGGTCGAAATCGTAACGGTCAACGAGCAGGCGCTCGCCTCGAGCGGCTCCCTTTCGAACGCGCGCGTCTACCAGAGCCCGGTGACCTTCAACGACCAGATCATGGGCGCCGTGCGGGTCGCCCTGAGCGAGCCTCCAAGCCACCTCGGGGATGCCGTGGCGGTGGCCGCTGTCACCTTGATTGCTGCGCCCTTCCTGGCGCTGGCCCTGCTCAGCATCCGGCTTCAACCGCCCCTGCCGAGGCAGCCCGCGCGTATAGAGGTGGAGCTTCACACGCCGCGGGAAAGGCACTTCCTCGTCGCCGTGAACCTGTACGACCAGCTCGGCATGGAGCCCACGCAACGCGTCGCCGAGCTGAACTACGCGCGCATCGCCGCGGGCAAGGTCGCCGGCCTGTACGGCGGCGATGTGGAAAATCTGCCCGGTACCGGATTGCTGCTGGACTTCAACGACGGGGGCGATGCGGACCGTCCCTGGCAGGTGCTGAGCGCAGCGGCGGTGCTCTCGGAGCTTCTCGACGAGGAGGCGGGTGACTATCGAGTGGCCATTCACGTCGGCGACGCGCCGGTCGGCCATCGCGTGCTGTTGGACGAGCAGGCGGTCGGCGATGCCGCGCTCCTGTCCGCGCTCGCCAAGCCGGCCACCCTGGCCGCGAGCAGCGTTTTCTCCGCCTGCCTCGACCGCGGCGGCGAGCTGGTGGAGCGCACGGTCATCGAGCACCCCCTGCTCGAGGAGCTGGCAACGGTGGGTCCCGACTCGGTCCTGATTACAGCGCTGTCAGCCCCGCAGCAGGATCTGGTACAGCACCAGGCCGCCCACCTCGCCGGTCACCGTCCCGCAACTGCCAGCGAGTCTACTTTCTGAAATCCGCGCGGAAGCTTGCGCCCGCGCCGTGCCCTCTCACCAACGTAGTTCTCGAGATCCCTGTGCTTCATGCGGAGATGACGCTGCCCCGCCAGCACGAGCAGCTCGTCGTCGGGACGAATGACCGTCACCGCAACCAGCCGCTCTTCGCCGGATTTGAAAGCCGCGGACGGAATGTTGAGAAGCTTGTTTCCCTTGCCGCGGGTCAGTTCGGGCACCTCCGTCAGCGGGAAGACGAGCATCCGACCCTGGTCGGTGACGGCCACCACCTGCAGGTCCGGCTGATCGGCGAGCAGCAGGGGGGGCAGGGCGAGGCCCCCCTTGGGCACGCTGAGACAAGCTTTACCTGACTTGTTCTTGGCGACGAGCCCCGACAGCCGGCCGACGAAACCGTAGCCAGCGTCGCTTGCCAGCAGCACCTTCGACTCGCCCGGTCCGAGGGCGACGCCCACGAACCTCGATCCCGCGGGAGGTTTGAGCCGCCCGGTGAGCGGCTCGCCCTGTCCCCGGGCAGAGGGGAGGCTGTGAGCCGCCACGGTATAGCAGCGGCCCGTGCTGTCCACAAAGACCAGAATGTCGTTGGTTCGGCCCCGGGCCGCGTGCCCGTAGCCGTCGCCGCTCCGGTAGCTCAGCTCCTCGGGGTTTGTTTCGTGGCCTTTGGCGGACCGGACCCATCCCTTCTCCGAGAGCACCACCGTGATCGGCTCGTTGCTGATCAGATCTTCCTCGCTGTAGGCCGCCGCATCTTCCACCGCACCCAGAGGCGATCGGCGAGCGTCGCCGTAACCCTCGGCGATCTCGACCAGTTCGGACTTCAACAGGGCCTTCATGCGGGCTTTCGATTTGAGCGTCTTCTCGATGTCCGCTTTTTCCGACTCGAGTTCCGACTTCTCGGCCTTGAGCTTGTCCTCCTCCAGCTTGGCAAGTTGCCGCAGGCGAAGGTCCAGGATGGCGTTGGCCTGGATTTCCGACAGCGTGAACCGCTTCATCAGGGAAGCCTTCGGGTGATCGTCTTCCCGGATGATCCGGATCACCTCGTCGAGGTTCAGATAGGCCTTGAGCAGGCCGTCGAGGATGTGCAGTCGCTCGTTGATCCGGTCGAGACGAAACGTGAGCCGCCGGCGCACGGTTTCCAGGCGATAGGTCAACCACTCCTTGAGAATGGCCTGCAAGGATTTCACCTGAGGGCGCTGGTCCAGACCGATGATATTCAGGTTGATCCGGAAACTTTTCTCCAGATCCGTGGTGGCAAACAGGTGGCTCATCAGACGCTCGGCATCCACCCGATTGGAACGAGGCACCAGGACCAGCCGGGTCGGGTTCTCGTGGTCCGACTCGTCACGCAGATCCGCCAGCATCGGCAGCTTCTTCGCGTTCATCTGCTGGGCGATCTGCTCTAGCACCTTAGCCGGCGACGCCTGATGGGGCAGCGCCGTGACGACGATGTCCCCGGCCTCCTTTTTCCACACCGCGCGCGCCTTCACCGATCCGCGCCCGGTCTCGTAGGCCTCGCGGATCTCTGCCGGCGGGGTGATGATGATGGCTTCGGACGGGAAGTCCGGAGCCTTGATGTGCGTCATGAGGTCGGCAACGGTGGCCTTCGGCGAGTCGAGCAGGTGAATGCAGGCGCTGATGACCTCGTTCATGTTGTGCGGCGGGATGTCGGTGGCCATGCCCACCGCGATGCCCGTGCTGCCGTTGAGCAGCACGAAGGGCGCCCGGGCCGGCAGAAGCCGGGGCTCGGTGAGCGTGCCGTCGAAGTTGGCAATGAAGTCCACCGTGCCCTGCTTGGATTCCGAAAGCATGAGCTCGGCGTAGGCAGACAGGCGCGCTTCCGTGTAGCGCATGGCCGCGAAAGACTTGGGGTCGTCGGGCGCGCCCCAGTTGCCCTGGCCGTCAACGAGCGGGTAGCGGAAGGAAAACGGCTGGGCCATCAGCACCATGGCTTCGTAACACGCGCTGTCGCCGTGGGGATGGAATTTGCCCAGCACGTCGCCGACCGTCCGGGCCGATTTGGTGAACTTGGCCTGATTCGAAAGGCCCAGCTCGCTCATGGCAAAGATGATCCGGCGCTGGACGGGCTTGAGCCCGTCGGCAATGTGGGGCAACGCGCGATCGTTGATGACATACATGGCGTAGTCGAGATACGCCCGCTCCGTATAGGCCCGCAGGGGTATGGTTTCTATGCCGGGATTTTCCGTTTCCATGCTTTCCATGGCGCCATCTGGCGCCTCCAAATTGCGGTTGTTCGAAGGCTACGCGAGGCTCGCCTGGTCGCCCTTCTTCTCCAGCCAGGCGCGGCGATCGGGCGAACGCTTCTTGGCCAGAAGCATGTCCATGACCTCGTCGGTCTTCGTCGGTGAGTCGAGTTCGAGCCGGACCAATCGACGGGTGTCGGGATTCATCGTCGTCTCGCGCAGCTGCATCGGGTTCATCTCGCCAAGCCCCTTGAATCGCTGCACCTGAATCTGCCCGCGTTTCTTCTCCGCCGCGATCCGGTCCAGCACGCCCTCTTTCTCCGCCTCGTCCAGGGCGTAGAAGACTTCCTTGCCCACGTCGATCCGGTAAAGCGGCGGCATGGCGACGAACACGTGTCCGGCGTCGACCAGCGCGCGGAAGTGGCGCAGAAACAGCGCGCAGAGAAGCGTAGCAATGTGCAGGCCGTCCGAGTCCGCGTCCGCGAGGATGCAGACCTTCGCGTAGCGCAGGCCGCTCAGGTCCGGCGAGCCCGGATCCACCCCGATGGCCAGGGCGATGTCGTGCACCTCCTGGGAGTCGAGGACCTGACTGACATCCACTTCCCAGGTATTGAGTATCTTGCCGCGCAGCGGCATGACCGCCTGGAACTCTCGATCCCGCGCCTGCTTGGCGGAGCCGCCGGCCGAATCTCCTTCGACAAGAAAGAGCTCGGCCCGCTCGGCGTCCTGACCGGAGCAGTCCGCCAGCTTCCCGGGCAGAGCGGGACCCGCAGTGACCTTCTTGCGCGCGACCTTCTTTGCCGCCTGGACCCGCTTCTGCGCGTTGGAGATGGCCAGCTCCGCCAGCCGCTCGCCGTCCTGCGGGTGCTCGTTGAGCCAGAGACTGAAGGCGTCCTTGGCCACGCCGCCAATGAAAACGGCCGACTGGCGGGAAGAGAGCTTTTCCTTGGTCTGCCCGGAAAACTGCGGGTCTTTGAGCTTGGCGGAGAGCACGTAGCTGCACTGATCCCAGAGATCGTCGCCGGTGAGTTTGACCCCCCGAGGAAGAAGATCCCGGAACTCGCAGAATTCCTTGAGCGCATCGATGAGGCCCGAACGCAGACCGTTGACGTGCGTCCCTCCCTGAGCCGTGGGGATCAGGTTGACGTAGGACTCGGTAATCAGCTCGCCGCCATCGAGCACCCACTGCACGGCCCAGTCCACACCTTCCTGGTTGCCAGTGGCGGCGTGCATGAACGGCTTCTCGGGAATTACCTCGGCACCGGCGAGCGCGTTAACCAGGTAACCTTCCAGACCGTTCTCGTAGTGCCAGGACTCGGATTCCTTGCCTTCCACGTTTAGGCTCACGCGCAGACCCGGACAGAGCACGGCCTTGGCCCGCAGCAGATGCTTGAGCCTGCCAACGGCGACAGTGACGGAGTCGAAGTATCCGGCATCGGGCTTGAACGTGACCCGGGTCCCCGTGTTGCGCTGACCCACGGTCCCCTCGGGTTTCAGCTTGCTGGTGGGCTTGCCGCCCTTGTAGCGCTGGCGAAAGACCTTGCCTTCGCGCTTTACTTCCACCTCCAGCCATTCGGAGAGAGCGTTCACCACGGAAACGCCCACGCCATGCAGGCCGCCGGAGAAGCTGTAGTTCTCGTTGTCGAATTTGCCGCCGGCGTGAAGGCGGGTGAGGATCAGCTCCACCCCGGAAACCTTGTGCTTCGGATGGACGTCCACGGGCATGCCGCGGCCATCGTCGACCACCTCCACGGAGCCATCCTTGAACAGCGTGACCTCGATTTCCCGCGCATATCCGGCGAGCGCCTCGTCCACGCTGTTGTCCACCACTTCCTGGACCAGATGGTTCGGCCGGGAGGTATCGGTGTACATCCCCGGGCGGCGGCGCACGGGCTCGAGCCCGGAGAGCACCTGCAGCGATTCAGCGGAATACTTGCTGGCGTCAGCCATGAACGGATTGGACCTCTTCAGTTGGGTTTGGGGGCCCGGCCAGCGCTTCGGCTGCGCTCGGACAGGTCGAGTGTGAGCGGGTAATCGTCGACCCGACCCACCTCCGTCTGCAGGCCTCCCTGTGCATCCAGGCGCAGCCAGCGGTATCCCGGCTTGCGCTCGTCCACGGCGAACCTCTCCGTGCGCGGAGCAAACTGAAAGCATGTGGCCGGCGTGCCCAGCAGAGCGAGGTTTTCGTAGGCAGACTCGATGACCTGATGTGCGTGGCCGAACACCATGCCTTTTACACCGGCGTGCTCGGACAGCCATTCTAGCAGCTCGGCGCCGTTTTGGATGCGGTCTTTATCGAGCCAGGGACATCCCACGTCCACCGGAGGATGGTGCGTGGCGACGAGCACGTGGCGCCCTCGCGATGCCGCAAGCCGGCCCTCGAGCGCCGCCATGTCCGTCTCTGAAAGCCCCGCGCCCACCTGTCCGTCCACATGACTGTCCAGCCCGATGAGCGACCACTCCTGCAGATCGAGCGCCCACGTCTCGCCCAGCACCTCCCGCATCGCAGCGCTTTTGTCATGGTTACCGGGCAGGCAGAGCACCGGGCCCTCGTAGTGATCGGCGACGATCGCCGCGAAGCGCCGGTAGCTGGCCTCATCCCCTTCGTGGCTGACGTCGCCCGTGACCAGCAGAGCGTCCGGGCGGCCCTCCGCCAGGGCTCTTGCCAGGACGGCACGAAGGCTGTCCGCGGTGTCCACGCCCAGCAACCGGTCGCTTTCCCGGGGCTGCAGATGCAGGTCGGTAATGTGGAGAACGGTTTTCAGGTTTCGATGGCCGCGCGGCCGACGTCGGGCTCCGGGGGGGTGCGACTTCCGGAGCCGCTCAGCTGGCGAACTCCGGTTCGCGCACGGAAACCCCGTGAGTCAGGCACATGGCGAGGAACTCACCCAGGAATCGATTCACCTGCGCCTTCTCGTCGGGCTGGCGCATGTCCCTGTTCGGATAATCGTAGACCGCCTGAAAGTGGCCGCCGCGCTGATACTCCACCACCTCCGCGCTGCGGGCATCGTGATAGACACGAACGGTGAGCGCCGGCCGCGTGCTCCAGGGCGCTTCGGGTAGCTGGCTGAGCCGCACGAGCGTGGTGTACGGGCCTCGATCCTGTACCTCGATGCAAACCTCGTAGTGCATGTCGCCGATGCAGACGGCAAAGTCGCTCACGTCTTCCTCGCGCAGGGAGGGGAAGAGCTTCATCAGCCGCAGATAGTTGGCATCGCATTCAGCCATGTGTGCGGGCAAATCAATGCTGTAACGTTTGTCGGGCACTGTCCACGAAAAGCCGGCCATTTCACCTGCCAATATACCGACGCCGCGCGGAGGCGTCACCGTTGACAGCGCTGCGACGGCTAATTTAAGGCAACGGCCCACAATTCCAGGGGCAGATGGCTCAGGGATGGGAACCAGTTCAACGCCCCGCCCAACCGTCCGACGATCAGCTCCGCGGTGCTTTGCAGGGTGCGTTTGCTAATATGCGCGCTCTCTTCCTAACAGCAAAGACGGACATTGCCTTGAACAAACCCAGATTGATCATCGCCCTGCTGGGCCTGGCGTGGGCCTCTGCCGCGAGCGCTACCGATATCCTGGACGCGTACCGGGACGCACAGAGCAACGACCCCGTTCTGGGCGCTGCCCGTGCCGGCCTGGATGCAACCCAGGAACTGATACCCCAGAGCCGTTCGGCGCTCCTGCCCAGAGTCGCCATCGGCGGGCAGACATCCTGGAACGAGCGGAGCTTCCCGTCACCCGTCTTTATCGAGGACATTGGCACCCGGGTACGGATTCCCGATCAGGAATTCAACGAGCACGGCTGGCAGGCCGAGCTGCGCCAGCCCCTTTTCGACCTGGAAGCCTGGTTCAACTTCCGCAGCTCTCAGGCCGGCGTCGAGGGCGCCGAATGGGGCTTCGTGTCGGTGGAGCAGGATCTGATCGTGCGCACCGTGGTCGCCTACCTCAACGTCCTGCGGGCCCAGGATCTGCTGGACTCCGCGAAAGCGGCAGAGGACGCGGTGAAGCGCCAGCTGGAGCAGGTTCAACAGCGCTTCGACGTGGGCCTGGTGGCCATCACAGACGTGCTGGAAGCACAGGCCGTCTACGACAGCGCCCAGGTGGTCCGGATCCAGGCCGCGGGCGATCACGACATCTTCTTCGAAACCCTGCGCACCCTCACCGGACAGCCTTACGACAGCATCGCGCGCATCTCGGAAGCGCTGCCCGTGGTCGACCCGACGCCGGGCAACGAGGAGGAGTGGGTGAACACCGCATTGACCGGCAACCCGACCATCCTCGCGGCCAACTCCCAGCTCGACGCCGCGGAGCGAACCCTCAAGGCGCGGCGCTCGGGGCACATGCCCACGGTGGATGCCACGGTGAGCACCAACCATTTCGTCACCGGCGGTGCTTCCTTTCTCGGGGGCAAAATCGATCAGGACGTCTACGCGCTGTCCATCACCCTGCCCATCTACCAGGGCGGCCTGACCTCGTCGCGTGCGCGGGAGGCTCGGGCTCTGGCCGAGCAGGCGCGTCAGGAGCTGCTGGACCGGCAGCTGACCGTGAGCCGGGATACCCGCAACCTGTTCCGCGCGGTCGCCACCGACGTGGTCCGGGTCCGGGCGCGCAAGAAGGCCATCGAGTCCAGCAAGTCGGCCCTCGAAGCCACCCAGACCGGCTACGAGGTAGGCACCCGCAACATCGTCGACGTGCTGGATGCGCAGAACCGACTCTACGCATCCGAGTTCGACTACGCCGACTCCCGCTACAACTACATCATCGATCTCATGCAGCTCAGGCAAACGGCCGGCACCCTCAACGGGGAGGACGTCGAGCAGCTGAACGTGTACGCGGACTCCAATGACCCCGTGGAGCGGCTCAACTCGCTGAAAGCCCGAGTCATCAACTGAGCGGACCGCCTCCGCTAACGCGGCCGACGTGCTCGCGCAGAAGCGCGAGCAACCGCTCGGTCGCTCCGGTATTCGCGGCGACGACCCGGCGCGCGGACGCGGCCATCCTCTCCCGCAACTCGGCATCGCCCAGGCAGCGCGCGACCTCAGCGGCAAGGCCGGCCGCGTCGCCGACCCGCAAGAGAGCTGCCGAGTCCTCGAACGCGGCCACCACGTCAGGGAAATTGAACGTGTGGGGCCCCGTCAGCAGGGGCTGACCGCACAGGGCCGGCTCAATGGGGTTGTGTCCCCCCACAGGCACCAGGCTGCCGCCGATGAAAGCGGCCTGGGACAAACCGTACAGGTAGAGCAGCTGCCCCATGACGTCGCCGATCACCACGTCCACCGTCACCCCTGCTTCCGCGCCGGCAGCGACGCTCTGCCTGACCACGGAAAATCCCGCCTCCTGAATCATCTTCTCCAGGTCCGCCGCCCGGCTCGGGTGCCGCGGCACCAGCAGCAGGCACGCACCAGGACAAGCGCTGCGAACCGCATCGTGCGCCGCCAGGACCGGCGCATCCTCACCGGGATGAGTGCTCCCCGCGATCCAGACCGGACGGCCTTCCAGCCGCCATCGACGGGCGAGCTCGGCGCATCGGGCGCGGTGGTCGTCGGGGAGGCGCAGGTCAAACTTGACGCTGCCGAGCACGGACACCCGCCCGGGCTGGGCGCCAAGGGCGACGAATCGCTGGGCGTGGGCCGGGTACTGGCAGGCGATGTGCTGCAGCTGCCCGAGCATTCTGCGCGTCAGGGCCCCGATTCGGGCATAGCCGCGCGCGGATCGTTCAGACAGCCTGGCGTTGACCAGATCAACGGGAATACCCCGCCGGGTAGCTGCCTCCAGGAGGTTGGGCCACAGCTCGGTTTCGAAGATCACCAGCAGCCGGGGGGCGACGGCGTCGAGGAAGCGCTCCACGCCGCCGCGGAAGTCATAGGGCGCGTAGCAGTGAGCGACCCGTCCGCCTAGGCGGGCGATGACCTGCTGGGACCCGGTTGGCGTCATGGTGGTGACCAGAAAGTCGCTCTCGGGAAACTCGCTTAGCAGACGATCGATGATGGGCGCAGCAGCGATGGTCTCGCCGGCCGAGACGGTGTGGAACCAGATGACGCCCCTGGGCACTGATGCCGGCACCCGCCCCAACCGCTCGGGGATACGTCGCCCGTACTCGGGCTCACGGCGCGCGCGCCACAGCAGCCGCAACCGGACCAGCGGATAGGCCAGGGGGAGGAGCACCTGATAAAGGATCCGCCACATGGCGCAAGCCTGCGCAGGCGCGCGGTCCCCGTCAAGAATGCCCGGGATTGCGGCCCTGCGGACGAAACCGTAGGCTCGCGCTCCCATGAGCGGGCGAGACTGGCAGACGGACGCGATCATCGTCGGGGGCGGCATCGCCGGCCTGTGGCTGGCCAACCTCCTGGTGCGGCAGGGATATCAGGTGGTAGTACTCGAAAAGGACCGGCTGGGCGCCGGCCAGACGCTGGCGAGCCAGGGCATGATTCACGGCGGGCTGAAGTATGCGCTCACCGGCCGGCTCACCCGGGCCTCGCAGGCCATTGCCGATATGCCCGAGCGCTGGCGAAGCTGCCTGGACGGGACGGGCGACCTGGATCTTTCCGCCCTTGCTCCCTTGGCCGAGCGGTATTATCTGTTTGCCGAGTCGTCGAGCCTGGGCAGGTTGACGGGGTTCTTTGCCAGCCGCTCCCTGCGCGGACGGATCGAGAAGGTCGAGCCGCACGATTACCCCTGCGTTTTCGCAAACCCCGCCTTCCATGGCGTCGTCTACGCGCTGCGCGACTTCGTGCTCGACACCGGCGCCCTCGTCTCGCAGCTGAACGACACGCTGCGGGGGTGCGTCTTTCAGCACGCCGTCGCCCCGGAGGATCTGCTCGTCGAGGCGGATCGGGTGGTGCTCCGGCTCCCGGACGCGTCGTTGACGGCGAGACACCTCATCATCTGCGCTGGCGCCGGCTCCCAGCCGCTGCTCGACGGCCTGGGGCTGCGGAGACCGCGCATGCAGCTGCGCCCGCTGCATCAGGTGGTGGTCCGACATGAGCATCCGCATCCCATGTACGCTCACTGCCTGACCGGGATCCGCCGCGCGGAGCCGCGCCTGACCATCACCAGCCACCCCGACGGCGATCACTGGCTGTGGTATCTCGGCGGGCAGCTGGCAACGGACGGCGTGAAGCTAGATGCCCCCGCCCTGATCGACCGGGCCCGGCGCGAGCTCGAAGCCTGTGTCCCCTGGCTTTCGTGGGACGATGCGCGATTCGAGACCCTGCGCATCGACCGGGCAGAGCCCGAGCAGACCCGAGGGGGTAGGCCCGACGAGGCGTTCGCAGCGGCCGTCGGAAGCTGCGTGGTGTGCTGGCCCACCAAGCTGAGCCTGGTACCCGATCTCGGCGACAAGGTGCTCGGGCTGCTGGATCCGCCATCGGCTCCCCACCCCGGCTCGCCGGACCTGGGCCTGCCCGCGGCCCGGGTCGGCCGCTCACCCTGGGAAACCTAGCATGCAGTACCGTCCCCTCGGCAACACGGGCATCGAGGTGCCGCTCATCGGTCTCGGCACGGTCAAGCTGGGCCGCGACCAGGGCGTCAGGTATCCGCGCCCGTTCACCATTCCCGACGCCCGGGCCGCCGCCGCCCTGCTCAAGAAAGCCAGGGAACTGGGCGTGAACCTCCTCGACACCGCCCCCGCCTACGGCACGAGCGAGGAACGGCTTGGCGCGCTGATCGGTGCCGAGCGGGACCACTGGATCATCTGCACGAAGGTCGGCGAGGAGTTCTCGAACGGCGTGTCCCGTTTCGACTTCTCGCCCGAGCACACACGGCGCAGCGTCGAGAGGTCTCTCGAGCGCCTACGCACGGACCGCCTGGACATCGTCCTCATCCACTCCAGCGGAGCGGATGTGGAGATCCTGGAAAACCTGGGCACGCTGGATGCGCTCCGGGAGCTGCAGGCTTCGGGCCGCGTGCGAGCCATCGGGATCTCCCACAAAACCCCCGACGGCGGCCGGCTTGCCCTGGCCGCCGGCTGCGACGTGATCATGACGGTGCTGAACCCGGCCGACCGCGAGCAGGCCCCCATCGTGGCGGAGGCCGGACGCATCGGCTGCGGCGTGCTCGTAAAGAAAGCCCTGGCAAGCGGCTTCGCGGGGCCCGAATCACTGGAGTGGGTGGCGGCACAGCCCGGCGTGTCCTGCATCGTCACCGGAACCATAGATCCGGAGCACCTGGCCGCCAACGTGGCCGCCGTCTGCCCGGCTTGAAGCCGGCCCCGCGCCGGCACATCCCGGGCTCGGCGCCTAAGCGCCCCGGATCCGATCGACGATGGCAGTGGTTGAGCAATCCTCCACCAGACCGAGCACGCGCACCTCGCCGCCCTGGGCGATGACCTGATCCGCGCCAACCACCTCGCTGGGCCCGTAGTCGCCCCCCTTGACCAGGACGTCCGGTTTCAACAGCTCCAGCAGGGCTTCGGGCGTATCCTCCGAGAACCCGACGACCCAGTCGACCGACGCGAGCCCGGCCAGCACACGCAAGCGTCGTTCGAGAGAATTCACCGGCCGACCTGGGCCTTTCAGACGCGCCACCGAGTCATCGTCGTTGACGGCCACCACCAGGCGATCGCCCAGCGCCCGGGCTTCTTCCAGATACGCGACGTGGCCCGCGTGAAGGATGTCGAAGCAGCCGTTGGTGAAGACGATCCGCTCGCCGGCCGCTCGCGCCTGAGCGACCGCGTCCTCCAGCTGCGCCCTGCGCAGAGCACCGCGGTCCACCCGATGACGCCCGGCCAGCGCAAGCGCAAGCTCGGGCCCCGTGATCGCCGCCGTTCCCGCCTTGGCCACCACCAGCCCGCTCGCCACGTTCGCCACCTGGGCACCGCGGTCCGCATCCCAGCCCAGGCTGGTGGTCACGGCGAGCGCGGCAGCAGCGGTATCCCCCGCGCCCGTCACGTCGTAAACGTCCGCCGGCAAGGCCGGGATGTGCCGGTGCTGCCCGTCGGCCGCAACGACCGTCATCCCGCCGGCACCCCGGGTGATGACCATGGCACCCAGGCGATGGGTTCTGCAGGCCGCCGCCGACAATGAGACGAGATCCGTGTCGTCGTCCCACGAGCCGAGCGCCGCCTCGAGCTCCTTTGCATTGGGCTTGAGGATGGCGGCTCCCGCATAGCGGGCAAAGGGCTTGCGTTTAGGGTCCACCACCACCGGCACGCCCGCCGCGATGGCGGAGCCGATCAGCGTCTCGGGGTCCTCGATCACGCCCTTGTCGTAATCCTGAAGCACCATGGCCGAAGCATCCAACAGCCGGGCAATGACCTTTTCACGCAGCAGCGCGCGATGGTCCTCGCCCGGGATCAGAGCGCTTTCGAAATCGGTGCGGATGAGCTGCTGGTTCTGGCTGACCACCCGCAGCTTGACCACGGTGGACCAACCGTCTACCACGACCAGGTCGCAAGCGACCCCGGCTGCCGTGAGCCTGTCGACGAGGGCTTCGGCCGCGTCGTCTTTACCTACGTAACCAATGAGGGTGCACCGCGCGCCGAGACTGGCGACGTTGAGGGCCACGTTGGCCGCGCCTCCGGGATGCTCCTCTACCCGCTCCACCCTGACCACCGGGACCGGGGCTTCCTGAGACATCCGCTCGGCGGGACCAATCCAGTAGCGGTCCAGCATGAGATCGCCGACCACCAAGACGTGAACCCCTTGCAGCGACGGCAGATTCATGGGGCGTGGATGGTATCACAGGGCCTCCCCGTTACAATTCGCCTACCCCGCCGGTGGAACCTCATGAGCAGGCGCAGAAAGAGCCGACCCCGAATGTACTCTCCTCGCGTCTGGGGGACCTGGCTCATCGTTGCCATCGGCTGGCTGCTCGCGCGTCTGCCCATATCTGCGATCGGGGGGCTCGGGCGATGGCTGGGCCGTATCGCCTACCGCCTCGCCCGGTCACGACGACACATCGCCGAGGTCAACCTCAGGCTGTGTTTTCCCGATCTGGGAGAAGCCGCGAGACGGGAGATGATCCGGGGCGTGTTTCAGCACGTTGCGGTGGGCGCCCTGGAGACCATGGTGGTCTGGCTGGACCCTGACCGCGACCTCGGCGACCGAGTGACCATCGAAGGCCTCGAGCATCTGCGGGCCGCGCAGGCCGAAGGGAAGGGCGTGCTGCTTCTGGGCGGCCACTTCACGTCCCTGGACGTGATGGCCAATGCGGTTTCCCGCGCCGTAGACCTCGATGTCATATACCGCGCCAACAAGAATCCCGTCTGGGAGTGGCTGCAGGTTCGAGGGCGGAGCCGCTACTGCGACGGCGTCATCGAGCGCTCCGACGTCCGCCAGACGATCGCGCGTCTCAAGGCGGGGCGCACGATCTGGTACGCGCCGGACCAGGACTACGGGCCCAAGCACTCCGTCTTTGCGCCTTTCTTCGGCGCGCCCGCCGCCTCCATCACCGCCACGTCTCGCCTCGCGCGGATCTCCGGCTCGCCCGTGATCTTTGCCAGCCATTTTCGCGACTGGAACACGATGACCTGGCACGTCACGTTCAGCGAGCCGCTCGATGGGTTCCCGACCAGCGACGAGGTGGCCGACGCGGCACGGGTCAACCAATTGATCGAGAACGCGATCCGCGCGCACCCGGATCAGTACCTCTGGATTCATCGCCGGTTCAAGACGCGTCCCCCGGGCGAGGGAAAGCTCTACTGAGCTTCCTCGTCCGTCTTGCTGACGAGAAAATCCTCGAGCACGAGAAACTGAAGATCGGACCCGCAGAACATGTTCAGCGCGTCTTCCGGCGAGCAGACCATGGGTTCTCCCCGCCGGTTGAGAGACGTGTTGAGCACCACCGCGTTGCCCGTGAGCGTTTCCAGGGTCTCGAGCAACGCGTAGTACCGGGGATTGCTGTCCGGATCCACGATCTGGACACGGGCGGTCCCGTCCTCGTGAACGACTTCCGGGATCCGCGATTTCCATTCCTGCGCCACATCGAAGGTAATGGTCATGAAAGGCGCGGGATGCTCGGTCTGGATGATTTCCGCTGCGACCCGATCGAGCACGCTGGGGCAGAAAGGCCGCCACCTCTCGCGGAACTTGATCTGCTCGTTGATGCGATCGGCAATCCCGGGCGTGCTGGGACAACCCAGAATGCTGCGGGCGCCCAGGGCCCGGGGGCCGAACTCCATGCGGCCCTGGAACCACGCCAGCGGATGCCCCTGGGCAAGAAGTTCCGCCGCCCGAGCGGGCACGTCGTCCAGGCGCCGCCAGTGAAGGGACTCGCGACGGGCTCGAAGGGCCTGAAGGCAATCGTCGTTGTCGTAACGCGGACCGAGAAAGACGTGGGTCATGGGGGATAGGCGTTGACCTTCGCTGGCTGCCACGTAGGTGGCGGCCCCCAGTGAAGTACCCGAGTCTCCGGCCGCCGGCTGGACGAACAGCTCACGAACGTGATCCAGGGCAACGATTCGCTGGTTCAGCTTCACGTTGAGGGCTCCGCCGCCTGCAAAAGCCAGCCGCCCGGTCTCCCGCAGCACGTCCCCGAGGTATCTCTCCATGAGTTCCAGGCACCACTCCTCGAAGAGCTTCTGCATGGATGCGGCGTAGTGGATGTAGGGCTCGTCAGCCACCTCCCCTTGCCGGCGTGGTCCGAGCCAGTTGATGAGCTTGTCACTGAAGTAGAAGCCAACGCCCGACTCCTTGTGACGTCGCAGGCCCACCGTGTTCACGTAGTTCACGTCCACCTCGAAGCCGTCGCGTGCTCGGCGGATCAGGCGCCCGAGATCGTATAGGTCGGGATCTCCGTAGGGCGCCATGCCCATCACCTTGTACTCACCGTCGAGCATCTCGAAGCCGAGGTATTCGGTCATCGCGCCGTAGACGCCGCTCAGGGAGTCCGGGTCGTAGAATTCCTTGATCCGGTGAATACGGCCGTTCTCGCCGTAGCCGAAGAACGTGGTGGCGTACTCACCCTTGCCATCCACCCCCATGATGGCCGTCTTCTCCGTAAAGCCGCTCAGGTGGTAGGCGCTGGAGGCGTGGGCAAGATGATGCTCCACGGGCTCGAATCGGGTCCGGCTCCAGTCGATGCCGAGCTGGTCGCCGAGCTCTAAAACGCGCCGCCGGTTTCGGCGATACCGACGGTTGCCGTTGAAAAGCGCATCGAGCGCCCGATCGGGCGCGTACCAGTGGCGTCTGGCGTAGTGCCAGCGCGCAGCGCTGGACAGCGCGATCGGCGCGTAGGGAAACGCGACCACGTCCACGTCCCTTGGCGAAATCCCACCGGCGCGGAGACAGTAGCGGGCCGATTCCAACGGCATGCGGTTCTTTGCGTGCTTGTCGCGCAGAAACCGTTCCTCTTCAACCGCCGCGACGATCTCCCCGTCGACAAGCAACGCGGCCGAAGGGTCGTGGTTGAGCGCTCCGGAAAGGCCGAGGATGATCAACGGCAAACCTGGGATCGGAAAGTGCGCGTACTATAGCGGCACGCCGGCCTCCTGCAAGGCGCCGCGAAAAGACTCGCACACCTGTGGCGCATCGTCCCAGTTCGCCAGGAAACGGGCGACGTCGCGGGACCGCGTCTGGCTGCCCGGCTTCATGGCATCCAGGTCGATGAGGTAGACGCTTGCGTCGCGCACCAGGAAGTTGCTGGCTTTCGTATCCCCGTGCACCAGGCCCGCGTCGCGCAGCCCGCGGAACAACCCGGCAACCGCACGTCCGACACCCGCGGTGTATCCTTCCTCGGCGACGGCCTGCGCCAGATCCCGCGCCGCACCGAGATCCTCCATGACAAGATAGGCCACGGTAGCAAGCCCCTGGCGCGCTTCCAGCAGAGCGACCGGCCGGGGCGTGGCAATACCCAGGCGAAGCAGGCGATGACCGCTCAACCACGCCACGCGATAGCGCGGCGTGGGGCGCAGCGCCCGCCGCAGCCCGTGAAAGAAACCTTTGACGTTGTAGCGCTTGACCACGTACGCCGTTTCGCCGATTCGCAGGCGCATCACCGTGGCGCTGTTGCCTGCCTTGAGCACGGTGCCGGCCACCAGGTGGTCTTCCGGACGGTCGACGAACTCGGCCATTTGCGCGGTCCAGGCATTTCGGGCACAGACCACGAAGCGGCCATTTTTCCGCTCGCCGTGAAACTCGCTGCAATCCCGCAGCGTCTTCCGGAGGTAACGGCGCATCCTGCCGGCTCGCTGAGCGTGCACCCGTCGCTGCAGCGCAGCCAGCTCGTCCGGGCCGGGGTCCGATCCCCAGCGCGCACGCCAGTAAGCTTCCGCCACCACCGGGAGGCGAGTCGCATCCGGCGGCGGCAGCTGGGCCAGCAGCAGGGCGAGGTTGGCGAGTTCCTGTCTGCGCCGAAGACGTGCAGGCCGGCGAACGCCGTCGCCGTCGATGGCATGCAGCATGCCGTCTGCATCGCGGAGGTAGTTGTTCAGATGAGCGTCGTGCTGGATGGCACCGTTGGCGTGCAGGCGTGCAAGCACGGCCGCAACATCCGCCAGGCCTTGGACATCTTCCTCGTCCACCGGCCGGCTGCCCGCCAGCCAATCCACCAGGATGCCCTCCCCGCCGCCGGGGAGATGGAGGTCGGCAATCAGCTCCGGCGTGTCCACCCCGCTGGCCGCCAGCAGTTCCAGGCCGGCTCGCTCCCGCCTGGCGTAAAGGGCAGCCCGGTCCCCAACAAAGAGCTTGAGCGCGCATTGACGAGCCCCCAGCCGCGCTCGCATGACGATTCGCCGGCCCGGGAGCACGCGAAGGACCTCGAGACACTCGATCGGCCCATCGTCAGGGGCCGGATTGAGGGATCCTTCCAGAATGAACGGCGTCGGCAGATCGCGTCCCTGCGCCTGCAGCTCCGCCAAAGAAAGCGGCCGGCCCGTGGCCGTCACAGGTCGGACCCCGGGTTTGGGGCGGTCTCCCGACCCCCATCCGCCATGGCTCGGGCTGCGGCATCCCACACCGCATCGGGCGTAACGCGGCTGTAGCACGCGGGCCGCACCGGCGCCTGATGCAGAATTTCCTCCGGGCCGTGATAGCCGCAAGCTCTGCGCAGGCAGGGCGCGCACGGAAACTGCGCCTGCAGATTGCTCACCCTGCGGCCGCGGCATCCCGTGAGTGCGCTGTCCGTGCTGCCGTAGATCACCACCGTAGGCACGTCGAGGGCCGCGCTGAGGTGAGCGAGTCCCGAGTCCACGCCCACGACGAGCCGAGCCGCGGCGATTCGCGTGGTCAGCTCGGCAAGGTTCAGGGCCGGCAGGACGTCGGCGTTCGTCGTCGCGATCGCTTCCGCCCGCGCACGCTCCGCCTCGGAGCCCCAGGGCAGAGCTACGTCCAGCCCGGCCGCGCGAGCGCGCCGGGCGACTTCCCGCCAAAGATGCTCCGGGTAGTGCTTGCTCTCCCAGGTGGTTCCGTGCAGCAGCACGCACTGGTTGGTCTTGCTGGCCTGATGCGCCGGCCGCGCGATTCCGTAGTCGAGCCCGGCAGGGACGCAATAGCCGAACACCGCGGCGAAGAGCTCGCGTTGGCGGTCGATGGCATGCTGGTTGCGCGCCACCCGAACCCCGCGCCGATAAGCCAGGGCGGCGGCCCTTTCCCGAGCCGAGGCGTGAGAGAACCCGGCCTTGGTTCTTCCTCTTGCCAGCGCCGCCACCACGCCGCTTTTGACGAGCCCCTGAGAATCGAGGACGAGGTCGTAGCGCCGGCGACGGAGCTGCTCCCAGAACCGGGCCAGCTCCCCCCGGGACGAGCGCAGCGAGGAGCGCCATCGCCGCCAGGCAATGGGCATCACCTGGCCGACTGCCGGGTGCAGCGCGGGTATGTCCGCAAACGCCTCCTCAACTACCCAGTCGAAAGTCACCCCATGGCTCGCGGCGTCCGTCACCGCGGGCAGAGCATGGACCACGTCCCCCATCGACGACATCTTGATCAGCAGGACGTGCACTAGAGCAGCTCGATGACTCGTTGAGGCGGCAGGTCGTTGAGGCAGCGCAGATGCCCCAGCGGGCATTCGCGTTGAAAGCACGGGCTGCACTCGATACCCAGGCTCACCGTCGTCGCTCGCTCGCCGAGCGGCGGCGTGAAGGTCGTGGAGGTTGATCCGAAGACGCCAACCACAGGCCGGCCGAGCGCCGAGGCAACGTGCATGAGACCCGAATCGTTGCTGACGACCCGGTCGGCCCTGGAGAGCAGGTCAACGGCTTCCAGCAGCGTGGTGCGCCCCGCGAGGTTGACCACGCCGGCCGGCGACTGCGCCTCCACCTCCGAGCATACCCCGGCATCTTTCGGCGACCCCACGAGCCATACCTGATGTCCTTGAGCGGCGGCGTAGCTGGCGACCTGGGCAAAGTGAACGGACGGCCAGCGCTTGGCCGGGCCGAACTCGGCCCCCGGGCACAGGGCGGTCACGCCCCCGTCCACCGAGAGCCGGCGGGAGGCGAGCAGGCGCTCCGCGGCAGCGGCATCGGGCTCGAGGACGGGACCGGGAATATCGTCCGGCAGCGGCGCGTCGGGATCGAGTCCCAGAGCCGCGAACCGGTCGACCATTCTCGGGTAGCGCTCCGGGTTCAGGCGGCGCCGGTCGTTGAGCACCCCGACCCGTGCTTCGCCGCTCCAGCCGGTGCGAACGGGAATCCTGGCCCACGCGGGTGCGAGCGCCGACTTGAAGCTGTTCGGCAGCACGATGGCCTGGTCGTACTGATCCTTGAGGGTCAGCCCCGAGCTGCGCCTGGCGCCCAGGGCGAGCTCACCGTGCTCCACGTCGAGCACGTGAACGTTCCTCACGCCCGGCATGCGGGCTCCGAGCCCGGCCGTGGCGCGAGGGGCCAGCATATCGATCCCGGGGTCGCCGTGCCGCGCGATGAGGACCTGCACGAGGCTGTGCGCCATGACCATGTCGCCAACCCAAGCGGGGGCGACGATCAGGATGCGGGTGCCGCTATTGGGCACCGCTTACGGGCGTGTGCCACTCCGGGAAGGCGCTGCGTTTGCCCCGCACCTGGTCGAAGTAGGCCGACTGGAACCGCTCCGTGACGGGCCCGCGTTTGCCCGAGCCGATCATTCGACCATCGAGCTCGCGAATCGGCAGCACCTCGGCGGCCGTCCCCGTGAAGAACGCCTCGTCGGCGATGTACACCTCGTCTCTGGTGATGCGCCGCTCCCTGATGGCGATGCCCATCTCCGCGGCCAGATGGAAGATCGTATTTCGCGTGATGCCGTCGAGACAGGAGGTAAGCTCCGGCGTGTGCACCTCGCCATCCTTGACGATGAAGACGTTCTCGCCGCTGCCCTCGGCGACGTATCCCTCGTTGTCGAGCAGCAGCGCCTCGTCGCATCCGCTGTCCAGCGCCTCATGAAGAGCGAGAATGGAGTTGATGTAGTTGCCGTTGGCTTTCGCCTTGCACATGGTGATGTTCACGTGGTGGCGGGTGAAGGACGACGTCCGCACGTTGATCCCCTTCTCGCGGCTGTCGGGGTCCATGTAATCCGGCCACGCCCAGGCGGCGACACAGAGATTTACCGAAAGATCCTTGGCCCGCAGGCCCATGGCCTCTGAACCCAGGTACACCATGGGCCGCAGGTAGCCTTCGTTCAGAGCGTTGGCACGGAAAACGTCGACCTGGGCTGCGTTGACCTCGTCGACGCTGAAGGGGATTTTGAGGCCGAGGATGTGCGCCGAGTTGAAAAGCCGGCGAGTATGCTCGTGAAGCCTGAAAATAGCGGGGCCCGAGGGGGTCTGATACGCCCGCACGCCTTCGAACACTCCCACGCCGTAGTGCAGCGTGTGAGTCAGCACGTGGACTTTCGCGTCACGCCAGGGCACCAGTTCCCCGTTGTGCCAGATCCAGCCGTCTCGGTCCGAAAATGTCGGTTCTGTCATGATTCCGCGCTTACTCGTTTTCCGGGTCGATACCAAACACCTCGCGCCACGCATCCCTCACGTCGGACCTGTGGGCCATCAGGGTCCGGGCAGCCCGCTCGCTGTCCGGCAGGTCAAGCACCGACCGGTGCCACTCAGAGCGCAGACCCACGTAAGCCTCCCGGAGGTTCCGGGCCATGTTCGCGGGAAGCAGATCCAGCCGCTCAGCCGTCTCTAGAATGCGCACGTTGTCTGAGAATTCAGCGAGCGCAGGGTGTTCGTGCGCCCAGGCCAGGACCAGGTATTGCACCATAAATTCGATATCGACGATACCGCCGGAGCCTCGCTTGAGGTCTTCCGCGTCACCATGGTGCTCGGCCATGCGGGCTCGCATCTTCAGCACTTCCTCGCGCAGCGGCCCGCGGTCCCGGGGCTCGCACAGAAGTTCCCGTCGAACCGCCTCGAAGCGCTGGGCGAGAGCCGGATCGCCAGCCACTGCGCGCGCCCGAACCAGCGCCTGATGCTCCCACATCCAGGCCTGGGATCGCTGGTACTCGGCGAAAGCCTCCAGGCTCGAAACCATGGTTCCCGAACTGCCCGAAGGGCGCAGGCGCATGTCGATCTCGTAAAGCGTCCCGGAATAGGTGGGAACGGTGAGGATGTGAAGCAGGCGGCGGACCATCCGGTGCAGGAACTGCGAGGCGCCGACGGGCAGGTCGTGAATGAAGACCAGGTCCAGGTCGCTTCCCGGCCCGAGCTCGATACCGCCGAGCTTGCCGTAACCGACGATGATGAAAGGTCGAGGCTCGGCGAACTCGGGAAAGCGGTCGGCGTTTTCGTTCCAGGCCAGGTCCAGCGACTCGCCGAGCACGGCCTCGGCCAGAAACGTGAGGTAGTCGCTCGCCTTCATCAGGGGCAGCGTTCCACGAACCTCCGCCAGGGAGACATTGAACACGTGATGCTCCTTGAACTCCCTGAGCACGTCGAGCCGACGTTCGAAGTCATCCGCCGGCGCCGCCTCGACCTGCTGGTGCAGCTCGGCCTGAAGGGCGGCCTTGTCCGGAAGCGCAGCGAGCTGGCGTTCGTCCAGCAGCGCGTCGAAGAACGCTGGAAAGCGGGCGAGCTGCTCGGCCAACCACAAGCTTTTGGCCGTCAGGTCGACGAAGTGAGCAAGGGTGTGGGGGTTTTCGCGGAGCAGCGACAGATAGGCCGACCGCCGCAGCACGGATCGCAACACGGGCACCACGCGGGCAAGCGAGAGATCCGGATCCTCCGTAAGGCTCACCCGGTCGAGAAGGCCGGGCATGAGCCGGTCCAGCCGGGCTCTGCTTTCGGCGCTCTGGGAGGGCCGATCGCGCGCTTCCATCAGGCTGGTCAGCAGCTTGCCCGCCGCCTCGGCTCGCGCGAAACCCAATTCGCCGAGCAGCGCGGCGTCATCCGGGCTTGACCAGAGGCGCTGGCCGGGCGTGTCTTCCTCCGGCAGCTCCCCCACCGCGTTCCTGAAGACGGCTTCAACCGCGATCCGGTGCCCGTTCAGCGCGCTTTCGAACGCGCCGTAGTCGGCAAAGCCCCTGGAGCTGGCAAGCCGCTGGCGGCTGTCTTCGGACGCCGGCAGCGACTGGGTCTGAAGGTCGCCCTCGGCCTGGATGCTGTGCTCGGTGTCACGCAGGAATCGATAGCCTTCGGCCAGCGCGGCCGCGTCCGCGTCGCTCAGATGGCCCTGGGAGGCGAGCCGCGGCAGGACACGCAGCAGGTTGGCTTCCTGCAGCTCCGGCTGCCTCCCGCCCCAGACCATCTGCTGCAGCTGAACGACGAACTCCACATCCCTGATCCCGCCGGGCCCGAGCTTGACGTCATTGGGATCGTTACGCTCGGAGTAGAGCCTGCGCTTCATGTCGCGCAGCGCGTCTACTGCCCCGAAATCGAGATACCGCCTGTACACGAAGGGCCGCAGGGACTGAAGCAGGGCCTCTCCCGACGCTACGTCCCCTGCGCAGGCTCGCGCCTTGATCCAGGCATAGCGCTCCCAGTCCCTGCCATGAGCGGCGAAGTAGTCCTCCATGCCCTCGAAGTGCATGACGAGGGGCCCGCTGGCGCCAAATGGCCGGAGCCTCATGTCGACGCGAAAGGCAAAGCCGTCCGCCGTCACCGCATCCAGCGCCTGAATGAGCTGCTGACCCAGGCGGAGGAAGAACTGCTGGTTGGTGGTCCCGCTCGTCGTGGCGCCGGGCTCCGGGTAGGCGAATACCAGATCGATATCCGACGAGAGATTCAGCTCACGGGCACCGAGTTTCCCCAACGCCAGCACCACCAGGCGCTGGGGCGATCGGCTCGACTCCCCCATCGGCACGCCTTGCCTGTCCGTGGCCCACTGGTAAAGACGCTCCAGGGCGAGATCCAGCATGGTGTCTGCCAGCATGGAGAGGGTGGCGCAGGTTTCTTCCAGCGGCGCCATCCGCAGGAGGTGGCGCCAGACCACCCAGAGCTGATAGCGGTTGCGCCACTGCCGCAGGCTCTGCTGCAGGGCGCCTAGGTCCTCGGCCCCTTGGGAAACGGCGGCGAGCGTCGCGCGGACTTCCCCCGACGCGAGGGGGGCGGAGAAGCGGTCGGCCTCGAGCGCGTCCTGAATCCATTGGGCCTCCCGCGCCATCACGTTGGCGGCGAAGTCGCTCAACGCGAGCACCCGCAGCCCGTCGGCAGGAAGGGGATACGGAAGTCGGGCAGCCGTTCGCTCGGCCTTGCTCAGCAGTTCTGGGGGTACCGAAGAAGAGGACAAATGTTCAGTCTTGGGAGGCCGGAGCCACCCGCAGGACCTCCGAAATCGTGGTCAGGCCAGAGCCGACCTTCTGCGCACCCGACAGGCGGAGCGTCAACATGCCGTCCTTGAAAGCCTGTTTGCGCAGAACATCCATATCCGTGTCTGCCTGAACCAGGGTCTGGACCTTCTCGCTCATCGGCAACAGCTCATAGATGCCCACCCGTCCCATGTACCCCGTGTCCCGGCACTCCAGACACCCCTTGGGTGCGAACACCCGCTCCGGCTGCTTTGCGCGGAACGGCTTGGTCAGAAGTCGCCAAGCCTCCGCATCGGTCTCTTCTTCGACCTTGCAGTGAGGACAGAGCGTACGCACCAGACGCTGGGCCATGATACCGAGAACGGTGGCCTTGATCATGTAAGGGGGAACCCCGAGATCGAGCAGACGGGTGATCGCGGTTGGGGCGTCGTTGGTGTGAAGGGTGGATATGACGAGGTGGCCGGTGAGAGCCGCCTGAATCGCCATCTCTGCCGTCTCGAGATCACGAATCTCACCGATCATGATGATGTCCGGGTCCTGCCGGAGAAGGGCGCGCACGCCGGCGGCGAAGGTGACGTTGATGTTCGACTGCACCTGCATCTGGTTGAAGGCGGGCTCGACCATCTCGATGGGGTCCTCGATGGTGCAGACGTTGACCTCGGAAGTGGCCAGCTGCTTCAACGTCGAGTACAGGGTAGTCGTCTTCCCCGAGCCGGTCGGGCCCGTGACCAGGACGATGCCGTGAGCAGAGTGGGTCATGCCGTGCCACCGCTCGTAATCGTCGCCGGACAGCCCGAGCTCCTTGAAGCTGCGCAGCAGCACGTCCGGATCAAAGATACGGAGCACCATCTTTTCGCCGAACGCCGTGGGCAGGGTCGACAGGCGCAGCTCGATCTCGTCGCCATCCGGGCTCAAGGTCTTTACGCGACCGTCCTGAGGGCGCCGTTTCTCAGCCACGTCCATTCGGCCCAGAATCTTCAACCGGCTGGTGACTGCCGCGTTCACCTGCTGCGGCAACTCGTAGACGTGGTGCAGAACGCCGTCGATGCGAAAACGGATCAGTCCCTTGTCGCGACGCGGCTCGATGTGAATGTCGCTGGCCCGCTGGTCGAACGCGTACTGAAGAAGCCAGTCGACGATGTTGACGATGTGCGAATCATTGGCTTCCGGAGACTTCATCTGGCCGAGCTCGAGCATCTGCTCGAAGTTCGCCAGGCCGCTCATCTCCATCCCCGCATCCTGAGCTTTCGCCACCGAGCGGGCCATGGTGTAGAACTCGAGCATGTAGCGGCTCAAGTCCGCGGGGTTAGTCACCACCCGTCTGATGCGCCGGCCCCGCAGCGTCTGGGTGAGCATGGTCTCCCACTGGTACATGTAGGGCTGGGCGCTGGCTATGACGACTTCGTCGTCGGTCACGTCCACGGCGAGGATGTTGTGCCGTTGCGCAAAGGCGTACGACATCACGTCCGTGACCGCGCCGACATTGATGTCCAACGGATCTATGCGCAGATAGGGCTGACCGCTTTGATGAGCCAGCCAGACCGTCATGGTCTCGAGGTCGAGTTTGTGGCCAGGCTTGTTACGGTTGTCGAAATCGCGATCCGCAACGATCTCCATGGGATGCTGGCTGAGCTCTTTCTTGGTGCGCGGCGTGATCAGGATATCTTCCGCCTGACGCTGGCTGATGTAGCCTTCCTTGACGAGCCCGTCGAGAAGCACCGGCAGGTCGATGAGCTGCTCCTGCGCCAACGGCAGGCGGCTGGCAAGGGAGGCGACCTTCGGCTCCGACCCGGCTGCCAACGGAGCAGCTCCCTCCGACAGCGGACGCGGATCCCTGCCCGCCGGAGAATCAATGAGGGGGTTGGCCACGCAAGTCCCTGATATTAGCCAAGAAGTTTCAGTTAATGACAAGGATGCGGCTTTTGCAACCGGCTAGCGCCCAGAGCCGGCGATGGCATTTTCGGAATTAGACCGGCGTCACGTTTGCCATGCCATTCGAGGTCGCTGGTGTAAAATGCGCCCCCTTTTTTGACGACGCGCTTCCCGAGGGGGGCGGCGGCAGGGCAGCAATTCATGAGCGACAGACCGGCCAAGGCAGAAGCAGAGAACGGATACGCACGATGGTTCAGGGCGTCGACCCCCTACATCAGCGCGCACCGTAACCGAACGTTCGTCATCCTTCTCGGGGGCGACGCCGTCGCCCATGGAAACCTGCCGAACATCGTTCACGATCTCGCGCTGCTGCACGTCCTGGGTGCACGGGTGGTCGTGGTGCACGGCGCACGGCCGCAGATCGATGCGGCCCTCGGGGAATCGCCCTTTCACGAGGATCGCCGCATCACCGACGCAGCCGCCATGGAGACGATCATCGGCATCCTGGGACAGCAGCGCGCCCGACTGGAGGCCCTCTTCTCCACCGGGCTGCCCACCAGCCCACTGCACAACACGAACATCTCCGTGGTCGGTGGCAACTTCATCACGGCGCGACCCGTCGGCATCCATGACGGCGTGGACCACCTGTTCACCGGCCGGCCGCGACGAGTCCACGGGGGGCGAATCCAGAAAGCCCTGGATACCGGCGCGCTCGTGCTGTTGTCTCCCCTGGGCTACTCGCCTTCCGGGCAGGCGTTCAACCTGGCCGCGGACGAGCTCGCGGCAGACGTGGCCATGGCCCTGGATGCCGACAAGCTGATCGCCTTTGGCAGCGATCGCTACGTCAGCAACGAACGCGGCGAGCCGCAACCCAACCTGACACCCGCCCAGCTCGATACCCTGATCGACGTTCCGGCCCTGGATGACACGACCACCCGCGGTCATCTGCGAGCGCTTCTGCGCGCCTGTCGAGGCGGAGTGCCGCGTTGCCACCTGGTGAGCTACGCGCATGACGGCGCGCTGCTGGAGGAGCTCTTCACGGCCGGCGGAGGCGGCACCCAGATCAGCGAAGATCACTCGAACCTCGTGCGGCAGGCGCGGCTCGAAGACGTGGCCGGCATCGTCGAGCTAATCAGGCCCATGGAGGAGGCCGGCGTGCTGGTAAGGCGTCCGCGTGACAGGCTGGAGCAGGAGATCGATCGTTTCTTCGTTGCCGAGGTGGACGGCATCGTGATGGGTTGCTGCGCTCTGTATCCCTTCGAGGACTGCGGGGAGCTCGCGTGCGTGGCCGTCCACGAATCCCATCGCAGCAAGCCTGGAGAGACCCGCCTCGGGGTTGCGCTCTTAAGGGCGACGGAAGCCGCAGCGGGCGCGATGGGCCTGAGGAAGCTCTTCGTGCTGACCACCCAGACCCGAGACTGGTTCGTGGACAACGGCTTCGAGGATTCCACTCTCGACGCGCTTCCAGCGCCCAAGCAGGCTATGTATAACTACCAGCGCAACTCGAAGGTGATGATCAAGCAACTCAGGTAACCGGCAGTGAGGCCGGGCCCCAGGGGAACTCCATGACTGACCAGAAAAGACCCTACTCGTCCATCGTCGTGGACGGCGTGCAGCAGGCTCCGAGCCGCGCGATGCTCTACCCCGTGGGTTTCACGGAGGCGGACTTCGCAAAGCCACAGATCGGGATCGCCTCCACGTGGAGCATGGTCACTCCGTGCAACATGCACATCGACGCCCTGGCCGAGGCGGCAGCGCTCGGCGCCGACGAAGCCGGCGGAAAGAGCGTGGTGTTCAACACGATCACCGTTTCCGACGGCATCAGCATGGGCACGCCGGGTATGCGTTACTCGCTGGTTTCGCGGGAGGTGATCGCCGACTCCATCGAGACCGTCGTCGGCGCCCAGGGATTCGACGGGTTCGTCGCCATCGGCGGTTGTGACAAGAACATGCCCGCCTGCGCGATGGCCATGGCCCGCCTGAACCGTCCGAGCGTGTTCGTCTACGGCGGGACCATCCAGCCCGGCGCCGAAAGACGCGACATCGTCTCGGTATTCGAGGCCGTGGGCGCTCACGCGGCGGGACGGATCTCCGATATTGAGCTCAAGGAAGTCGAGGCCACGGCGATCCCGGGGCCCGGTTCCTGCGGCGGCATGTACACGGCGAACACCATGGCATCCGCCATCGAGGCTATGGGTTTGTCGCTGGCGAACAGCTCAGCCCAGGAAGCGATCTCGAATGCGAAGCGCCAGGACAGCTACCAGGCTGGCGCGGCGGTGTTCAACCTGATCGAGCGCGGGATCAAGCCCAGCGACATTCTCTGCCGCGAGGCGTTCGAGAACGCCATCACCGTCGCCATCGCCCTGGAAGGATCGACCAACGCCGTTCTGCACCTTCTCGCCATCGCCCACGCAGCCGGCGTGCCCCTGGAGCTGGACGATTTCTCCCGCGTCGGCGAGAGGGTTCCCGTGCTGGCCGACATGCGTCCGGCCGGCCAGTACGCCATGAGTGAGCTCATTGCCATCGGCGGCATCCAGCCGCTCATGAAAACGCTGCTCGAAGAGGGCCTGCTGCACGGCGACTGCCTCACGGTCACCGGAAAGACCCTCGCCGAGAACCTCGCTGACGTGGCCCCGTATCCGGATGGCCAGAACGTCATCCGTCCCATGAGCGACCCGATCAAGAAGGATTCCCACCTGGTCGTTCTCTACGGCAACCTGGCCCCCACCGGGGCCGTGGCGAAGATCACCGGACACGAGGGGTTGTCCTTTACGGGCAGCGCGAAGTGCTTTCACGGCGAGGAGGCCGCCATGGCCGCCATCATGGACGGGGCCATCAACAAGGGCGACGTGGTGGTCGTACGCTACGAAGGGCCGAAGGGCGGCCCGGGGATGCGCGAGATGCTCTCGCCCACCAGCGCAATCAATGGCCGCGGTCTTAGTCAGGACGTGGCGCTGATCACCGACGGGCGTTTCTCCGGCGGCTCCCACGGCTTCGTCATCGGTCACATCACGCCCGAGGCTTACGAGGGAGGGCCCATCGCGCTGATCGAGGACGGCGATCTGATCACCGTCGATGCCGAGAAGCGTGAGATCAACGTCCAGTTGAGCGACGCGGACCTGGCCGCGCGCCGCGCCCGCTGGCAGAAACCGGCGCCGTACGCCACGAAAGGCATTCTGGCGAAGTTCGCCCGGCTGGTCAGCTCGGCGAGTGAAGGCGCCGTTACCGACAAGAACCTGGATTGAGCCCATCGGCAGCATGCCGTGAAACGGGGATAAGCAGACGTGCCGCAACATCCGCGGGAGCCCGACATCGCATCATGGCATCGATACTTTGCCATCGAGTGCAACAACGCGGCTTGGGACCTGGCCGGCCGCGCCCGCACGGCGCCTGAGGATGAGCAGATGCTGCAAGCCGCGCATGCCGCGGCCTTTCACTGGGATCAAGTCGGCGAGGAGCTCAACAGGATGCGGGCCACAATGCTGCTCGCCAAGGTGCACGCGCTTCTGGGCAAGAACCCCTCCGCGCTGCGGTACGCCGAGGAAATGCAGACCTTCTTTCTGGACCGGGACACGCCCGATTGGGAGATCGCCTTCGCCCACGCGATCTACGCCCACGCTGCTTACGTAGCCGGGGATTACACTGCCCACGCGCGAGCCTATCGGGATGCCTTGCAGGCGCTCGAGGTCATCGCCGACCCTGAAGACCACATGCTGGTTCGGATAACCTTCGATCAGGTGCCGCCACCCGAGCCGTAACCCGGATACAAACTGACCGTTGCAGGTGAGAATTCACGTGCTATCTTCGGGCTCGAGAGGTCACGCGGTCATGGTACGGGCATGAGGCAAATTTCCTCGATCCCTTTCGACATCTTTTCCGTTCGCTTTAAAGCCCGACTGGCGCTTCTGGCGCTGGGCCCGCTGCTCGGGTCGGCACCGGCAGCGCTTGCGGATCTCAAGATTGACCGGCTGGTGATCGAGAAGTCTCAGCGAGTGCTGATCCTCGAGCACGACGGGGCACCCGTGCGATCCTACTCGATCGCGCTGGGCGGGGCGCCGCGGGGGCACAAACAGCGCGAGGGCGACCAGCGCACGCCGGAGGGGCAATACACCATCGATGCCCGCAACGAGGACAGCGCATTCCACCGCTCTCTGCGGATCTCCTACCCGAACGAGGCCGACCGGCGGCGAGCGGCGATGGAGGGGGTCAATCCCGGTGGTCAGATCATGATCCACGGCATCGGCGAGGCCGATCCGGAAATGCGCAAACTGCACCCCTACATCGACTGGACCGCCGGCTGCGTCGCGGTGACCGACAGCGAGATAGAGGAGATCTGGGCCCTGGTCGAGATCGGTACCCCCATCGTCATTCGGCCCTGACGACGCGCCCCGCCGGACTCGACGCACTGCAGATGAACCGCGCCGCCACGTCATCAGCCGAGCTCGCCCCTCAACCCGGACGGCGCCCGATCGACGGCCTCGAGGATCCTTCATCTTGAATCTCGATCTCACCCTGAAAGCTGCCGCCATACTGCTGCTGCTGATCTCCGGCATGGAGTACCTGGTCTCGTCGGTCATCCACCTCGGTCCCGTGCTGTTTGCCAACGTGATGTTCGTCACCAGCATTTTCAGCCGAACCCAACCTCGGCGAATCGCCGTCATTGCGCTCGCGTTTGCCGTCGTCATTCCCATCGGCGCGTTCCGGGCCTACGTCAGGGACGACTCCGCCCTGTGGGTCGCCCTGCTCAACCTGGCGATTTTCTGTTACGTTGCCTTCGTCGCCGTGCAAACGCTGACGGCGCCTTCGGGCAGGAACATCGGGAACGGGCAAGGTTCGTAGGGGCCCGGCCCGTGTAGCCTTCCGACAAGCAAAGACTGGAGACCGGACGTGATCGACGCGTTCAACTATTTCGTATTCGTTCTGGTACCCATATTTCTGCTGGGTTTCCAGGCCGTGCTGCTCGCCGTCCTCTTCTTTCTCAAGGCAAGAAAGTGGCTCTCGGTTTACGCGTTCGCCAGCGGCGGCTTCGTCGCCGGCCTGGGGTTCGGCTACCTCTTCGCCACGCTGAGCGGATCGACGCAGACGCTGCTGGTCGTGTGCCTGTCCGTAGGCGCGTTTGGAATCTTGTCAGGCATCTTTTGGTGGTTTCTTCTGGTCAAGAAGGCTTCGCAGGCTCAGGAACAGGCATGAGGGCCATCCGTGGTCGCGCCCTGATCGTCTCGGCCGCGATCGGGCTCAGCGCCTGCGCGTCGGACCCCCGCGTGGAAGATCTCGGCGACGGGCGCATCTCGGTGGATTGCTCCGGCGGCACCCCGTCGTGGACGCGCTGCCAGGCGCTGGCCACCGAGGCCTGCGCCGGGCGCGGCTTCGACGTGGTCTCCCAGGTGAGCAACGAGGGGAGCGCGAACGTCGGCCGCAACGATTGGTCGACCGAAGGCTCGCAGGTCACTCGTCGTATGATCGTCGCGTGCCGATGACGAGCCTCCGCCACGGCCATCGGGCGGCCGACGTGCCTGTCAACTGAAGCCAGCCCACCGCCAACGGCGACGGCCCTAAAGGGACCCGTCGCGCGTTTGACTGACAGGCTGACGTGTTCCGGTGCGGCTACCGGCGCCCGCGATCGCGATCGCGGGCTTCGTTGACCGTGAGCTTGCGGCCCGATATCTCGGACTCGTTCAGATCTGCGATGGCGTTGCGCGCCGAATCGTCACTCATCTCGACGAAACCGAAACCACGCGATCGACCAGTGTCGCGGTCGGTGATCACCTTGGCAGAGCCAACGGCACCGAACGGCGCGAACATTTCTTCGAGATCCTGGTCTGTTACGCTCCAGGGCAGATTTCCAACAAATAGCTTCATATTCACCTTAGTGCGCAAGCGGTACGTTCTCATCCCCCAGACCGGCGGGCGCAATCTGCACTATCAGGCACCCGCACCGCTTGCTGAATTAGACTTATCGAAGGCAGCTCAGAGAGGCGTTAAACTCGAGGCCCGACCGGTGACGAGAAAGTAACTCGTTTTTCCTGCATATACAACAGGCTGCCGGGGCGCAGGAAACCCGCCAGGTGGTCATTTGCGGGGGCC
Organism: Pseudomonadales bacterium; assembly: GCA_036526135.1. Classification (GTDB taxonomy): domain Bacteria; phylum Pseudomonadota; class Gammaproteobacteria; order Pseudomonadales; family Azotimanducaceae; genus UBA2965. The sequence goes on from DATCZA010000017.1 coordinate 135,431, forward strand.
TCGCGGGCCGCTTGCCACGGTCGCCGCAGCGTCCCTAGCAACGGCGCCCCACGAGCCTGCTGAACGATCCTTGAAACCCCGAGCGCCCGCTGGGCCGGAGAGCACAATGCACATTCAAACGAAGCTATCGATCATCGTTCTCGCCGCAGCGCTCGCAGCTTGCTCGCCCGAGGTGGGAAGTGACGCGTGGTGCGAAGACATGGCCGAGAAGGACAAGGGCGATTGGACTGCCAACGAGGCCGCGGAATTCGCCCGCAGCTGCCTGTTCAAATCCTACGACGACGAGTGACCGCAGAGCATCCGCCCATGGACGGGGAAGCCGCGCGCGCCCACCTCCTGGCAAGGCCCGAGGCGCGGGAAGACTTCCCGTTCGGACCGGATGTCTACGTCTACAAGATCGGCCCTAAGATGTTCGCAACCCTGAGCTACGTGAACGGCGTCGCCCAGATGAACCTGAAATGCGAACCCAACGAGGCAATGGCCCTGCGGGACATCTTCGAGGCCGTTCGGCCCGGTTATCACATGAACAAGGCCCACTGGAACACGGTCACGCTCGACGGATCCATTCCTGCGGGCGAGCTGGAGCGCATGATGGACCGATCATACGCTCTGGTCGTCCGAGGCCTCAGAAAAGCAGAGAGAACGGGGCTGGAGATACGCCACGGCAAAGAGGCCGTCTACCGTTAGCTTCAGGCATCGATCCCGGGGCGTCTGCAAAGGTGTTCAGCACGCTGTTATAGTCCGCCCGCCAGCAATCGCTGAGGAGCGGATGAACGAAATTCACCTTCTCTTGGGCCTGGTGCTCAGCGCCATCGGCATAGGCTATCTGGTATACGGACGCCGCCAGCAGGCGCCCGTTTTTTTCATTGCCGGTCTGGGGCTCGTTTCGATCCCATTTTTCGTCGGCTCCACGTCAACGCTTCTGGTCGCCGGGGCCGTCGTCGGTGCGGCGCCTTTCCTGATCAGGCTGTGAGCCCGCCATGAGGGCCGTTGCAATCATCATCGCCGCTGCGCTGCTCGCGGTCTCACCCGTGGTGACCGGTGACCGATCGGCTGCCGGCATTCGCGTCAGCGAATCCCAACGCTACTGCCAGGCGGCACGCCAATGCACCAAGGTCCAGACCCGCTGCGGCGGCTGCGATTGCGGCACCGCCATCAACGAGTCGTTTGCCGCCGAGCACCGCGATCGGCTGGCCGCGCTGTGCGGCAGTCATGAGCAGGTAGAATGCGAGCGGTCGTGCCCTGAAACCCGGCCGATCTGTGTTATCGGGGTGTGCGCCCTGGAGCCTCTGAGGGGATCATAGTCTCGTGAGCTTTCTGCCGGCGGGTTTTCACGTTCCGGAACTTCTGGTCACGCCCACCTTCAGCGCCAGACCGCTGACCGTGGACGACGTGGTTCGCGACTACGACGCGGTGATGAGCAGCCGTGAACGGCTGGTCGGCACGTTCGGCTCGGAATCGAGTTGGCCCGCCGCCGATCTTTCCCTCAAGCAGAATCTCATCGACCTCGGCTGGCACCAGAAGGAGTTCCAGAAGCGCCGCTCGTTCGCCTACACGCTCGTCGACCCGGACGACACCCTGACCATCGGCTGCTTCTACGTTTATCCCGAGGCGCCGGACGGATTCGATGCCTCCGTCTACCTGTGGGTGCGCACCAGCCACTCAGACATGGACGAGGCGGTTTTCTCTGCTGTGAAGCAGTGGCTGGAGGAGGCCTGGCCCTTTGATCGGCTGGCCTGTCCGGGGCGCAACTGACCCGCTCGAGCAGTTGCCCCGGTCACGCGCCTCGCGGGCCAACCCGCCAATAACGCAGCGACGCGCCCGAGCCCAGGTTCGCCACTTCGTACTTTCCGGAATAGGCGCTGCGAACGGCTGCGATCTCCGCCTCATCCTCGAGCTCGGCAAGGGTCGCGGCGTAGACGGTGTCGCCGATCTTCAGCCTGACGTCAGGGTCATCGGATACCCAGCCCGGCCAGTTCTTCTCCTCGGGGGCCGCTGCGGCGACGTACAGGGTACCGTCCACCTGGGCACACCAGATCGTCACCGAATGTGGGATCAGATACGGTGTCGCCACTTCCAGCGCTATCTCGGCATACTCATCCGAAAATGCCCAGTCACCGGGCGCAACGTCTGCCACCTCGCCGGTGAGCCACAGCCCCGGCCGGCGGTCCTGAGGGTCGCACGCGCCCAGCAGCAACGCGATGGCAAGCAGCCAACAGACTCCTCCGAAGCGCAACATTTTCGCTCCCCAAACAGCAGACAACGCGACGATACTAGGAGCGAAAGCGCGGCTTGTCACCACGACTCGAAAAGCGCGACGGGCCGGCGGAGCGCGTTTGCATTTCAGGGCGATCTATTGGCAGATTGGCTCTTGAGATGGCAACGGGCCGACGTTGCCGCAGCGGCCAGCCCGCAGGAACGGGGTCAGCGGCCAACCCGGCAACCGCCGAACGAACCCAACGGGAGGAGACAGCAAATGAGCGACGAGGATATCCGCAGAGCGCTGCAGGCGCTTCACACCGAGCTCGAGAACGCAGACCCCATCGATCCCGAGCTCGTGTCGCTGCTCAAGGAAGTGGACTCGGACATCCATCGGGTGCTGGAGGCGTCCACGCCCGCGCTGGAGGGGCTGGGCGACAGGCTGGAGTGGCTGGCCGCGAAGCTGGCGGTCTCTCATCCCCGGGTGGAGGGGTTCCTCCGCGAGCTCGTGGACGCTCTTGGCAAGCTGGGAATCTAGGAGGCGAAGATGATCGACGGCGGATGTTTCTGCGGCGAGGTTCGCTACCGCATCGAGGACGGTGATTACCCCGCGGCTCACTGCCACTGCACCATGTGTCGTCGCACCAGCGGCGCGCCGTTCGTCAGCTGGCTCGTGGTGCCCAAGGAAAAGTTCTCATTCACGGCGGGCACACCGAAACAGCTGCAATCTTCCGATCGCGGGCGGCGGTTCTTCTGCTCGAGCTGCGGCACGCCCATGACCTGCATCGTCGACGACCACCCGGACAACGTGGACGTCACGCTCGGCAGCCTGGACGAGCCGGAGAGGTTCGTACCCAGGTTCGAGATACATACCGACACCCGGCTCGGCTGGGTTCAGACCGACCTGAAGCAGGCCTGAGCGCTATCTTGTCTGCGCTGTACGCGCTGTTGGCCGACCTGTTGGTCGTGCTGCATCTGCTGTTCATCCTGTTCGTCGTTCTCGGTGGCTTCCTGACCATCCACTGGCCTCGGCTCGCGTGGGCACACCTGCCCGCAGTTGCATGGGCCGTTGTGGTTGAGTGGGCGGGCTGGCTGTGCCCCCTGACTCCGTGGGAAGCCCGGCTGCGGTCCCTGGCCGGCGAAGCCGGCTACCAAGGTGACTTCGTCGCCCACTACCTCCTGCCGCTTCTTTATCCTCAGGCGATGACCCGCACGACCCAGGTTCTGCTGGGCGCCCTTGCGCTGGCCGTGAACGCCGCGATCTACGGGGGCTGGTGGTATCTCCGCCGGCGGCGTTGACGGATAATCCCCTGACAGGAGCGACAATGATGGATCTGCAGAGCTGGCGGGAGGACATCGACGGTGAGCTGAACCCCGACAACATGCGGGCCAAGCTCGCTGTCGGCGGTTACGCCGTGGCCATGTACACCTATCCTCCGGGAACCCGTTTCGGCAATCACACACACGCCGGCGACAAGAAAGACGGGGTGCTTTCCGGACAGTTTCTCATGGAGATGCTCGGCGAGCGTGTGACGCTCAAAGCCGGCGACATCCTTCACGTGCCGGCCGGCGTGGTGCATTGTGCAAGCGTTCTGGGGGAAGAGCCGGTGGTCAGCCTGGACGCCACAAAACTTTGAGCCAGGCGTCAGGCAGCGCCTGCACGGCTCTGATCGGGGGCAAGGTGGCCTCCATTCGCGACGTCCCCGTCCCCTCCGCACCCTCATCGTTGGGTTCTTTGGAGATCGAGCTCAAGAACGGGCGCGTGATCCACGCCCGCCCTGATGCAACGGGAAGTTGCGCGATTCTGACGGGGCCGGCACCTTCCGAGCCGCGCCGCTGGCGCGACCTGACTACGGACCTTCCCTTCGCCTTTGGCCGCGACGCCGTGATTTCGCTGGCCGAGCCCATCGAAGGGGAGCAGACGATCGTCGGTCTGAGGGTAGTATTCGCTGACGGCGCCGAGCTCGTGTACGACGTGAGCGGCGGCCGCCCAAGACTGACGACATCAACTGACGAAATTTCAGGAGCGCGTCCGTAATGCGACTGCCATACCTCCTGCTCCTCGCCCTGATCACCGCGATGAGCTTCCCCGGCGTCGGTGCCGAACCCCCGCCGGCTGCAACCGAGTTCCCTGTCCCCGTCGTCGAGGCCGCCGGCGACTTCAACGGCGTGCTGGCCCGCACGGCGCAGGTCTACATCGGTGGCCAGCCGGACGCCTCGGCACTCACCCGCATGAGGGCGCTCGGCGTCGACACCATCGTCAACCTGCGGACCGCGGCCGAGATGACCAACCGGCAGCAGGTACCATTCGACGAGAAAGCAAAGGCAGAATCGCTGGGTATGCGTTACGTCCACATCCCGGCGGGCGGGCCTAAAAGCCCCTACTCGCCCTCAGCAGTGGACCAGCTGGCCGCCGCGATCGCCGGCACCGAGGGCAAGGTCCTCCTGCACTGTGCTTCTGGGCGACGGGCGAGCCACCTCTGGGTAGCCTATCTGGTGAGGCACGAGGGCCTCACGCTGGAAGAGGCCATGAGCCACGGCAGGGCCGTGAACTTCGGGGAGCTGCCTTTGGAAGGGTTCCTGGGAGAGCCGATCTCTTTCGAGCTGGCACGCTGACGAGGGGTCCCCATGCTCGACAAAGGTGATACGGCTCCGGATTTCGAGCTCCCCGACCAGGCCGGCGAGCCCATCAAGCTCGCCACGCTGCTCGATAGCGGTCCCGTGGTGCTCTACTTCTATCCGGCCGACTTCACTGCGGTCTGCACCCGCGAAGCCTGCGCGTTTCGTGACCGCCACGAGGACCTGAGCAATCTGGACGTCAGGATCGTGGGGATCAGCCCTCAGAATCAGGCGAGTCATCGGCGCTTCGCGGAAACCTACGGCCTGCCATTCCCTCTGCTGTGCGACACCAGCAAGAAGGTCATCCGCGCGTACGGCGTCGACGGCCCCCTCGGGCTCGGAGTACGCCGAGTGACCTATCTCATCGGCCGGGACCGCATCATCGCCAACCGGGCCGTTTCGGACATTTTCCTCGGCAGCCACCTGGCGCTCATCGAAGAGGTGCTCGGGCAAGAGTAGCTGGCCAGACCGGCTCCCGCGGACGTCCAAGAACGAGCGCTGGCGTCAGGAGTCTGCATTCGACGCGCCCGCGCCGACCACCAAGCTCGCGATACGCACCGCCAGCGCGCGCAGGAAAGCACCGGCCCATCCGTATGCGAGAAGTCCCAGGCCGATTCCCGCGACGTCCACGAGCACATCACCGACCTCGGCGGAACGGGACGTCTCGAAGCTCTGCAGCAACTCGATCAGCACGCCGTAGCCCAGCATCCAGAGCCCGGGCAAAAGACGGTGCCGATGCCCATGAGCCAGCGCGAGGGCAAGGGTCAGATAGGTAAACGCAAAGCCGTGCAGGAGCACGTCGCTCAATCGGAACACGGCGTCGGGCGGGCTCGGGTGCAGCGCCAGGTAGGTGCAGACCGCCAGCGGCAGCCAGAAGGCGGCCAGCAGCAGCCCCGCCGCAATTCGCTCAGGCGCTACGCGCCGATCGCTCATGCACGAAATCCACCAGAAACTTCACGTTGTCCACGGGCGTTTCCGGAATGATCCCGTGCCCGAGGTTGAAGATGTGCCCGTTGCGCCCCGCCGCCTGGTCGAGAACGACCTGAGCCTGCTCGGCAACCGTCTCGCGGTCCGCGCAGAGCACGATGGGATCGAGGTTACCCTGGATCGAAGTGCAGCCGAGCGCTTTCCAGGTTTCCCCCAGGGGGACACGCCAGTCGAGGGCGAGCACATCGGGCCCGGCTCCAACCACGTCGGCAAGCAGGTGCGAATTGCCGGTTCCGAAGTAGATCACGGGGACCCGGCCACCCGATCCTTCCTTGATCGCCTGGATCAGCCGCCGGGTGTGGGGTAGCACGTAGCGGCGAAAATCCGCCACGGAAAGACACCCCACCCAGGTATCGAACAGCTGCACCGCGTCCACGCCAGCACGGATCTGCAGGTGCAGATAACTCGCCACCTGCTCGACCAGCTTGTCGAGCAGGCGATGCCAGACCGCCTCGTGCTCATACATGAGCTTCTTGACGAACACGTAGTTGCGCGAGCCACGGCCCTCGATGGCGTAAGAGGCGAGTGTGAAAGGCGCGCCCGCGAAGCCGATGAGGGCGATTTCGCCCGGCAGCTCCTCGAGAATGTTCGTCACGGTCTCCGCGATGTAGGGCGTGGCCTCTTCCGCCGGCAGGCTCACGAGCCCGTCGACGTCGGCGGTGGATCGAATCGGGTTATCGAAGACGGGGCCGACGCCCGGCTGATAGTCCAGACGCAATCCCATGGGCTCCAGGATGGGCAGCAGATCGGCAAACAGAATGGCGGCGTCCACGCCGAGGATGCGCTGAGCATCGAGCGTCGCCCGGGCGGCGCGTTCAGGATTCTTGAAAAAGTCCAGGCTCGGCATGTCACCCTTGACCTGATGGTACTCGGGCATGTACCGGCCCGCCTGGCGGTTCAACCAGATTGGGGTATGAGGCGTCGCTTCGCCCCTGCAGGCCTGAAGAAAGGTCTTGGTCATGGTGCTCACACTTCCGGACGCGGCACCTTAGCAGACGCCGGCGGGGGGTCAACCAGCGCGCTTTCGAGCCTCCTCGCCTTTACCTTCCCGATGCCCCTCAGCACCAGCTCGCGCTCCGCGCCCAGGGGGAAGACCTGGCCTACGAGCGCAGCGGTGGGCTCGCAGATCAGAATCCCGTCGTGGCCGGCGTGGGCCTGCAGCCTGCTTGCCAGGTTCACCGGGGCGCCGATGACGGTGAAATCGAGCCGCTCCTCGCCCCAGTCTCCCACCGTGCAGTAGCCGCTTGCCACCCCACAGCGGGTCGTCAGGGTCGTGACGTAGCCGCGACGCTGCCAGCACTCGCTCAGCTCCCGCAGGAGGCGCGACACCTGCAAGCAGGACTCCACGCAATCCACGGCGGCGCGACCCCGGGTGGCTGCGGTTGCGTTGCCGAAGTACGCGAGCAGACCGTCCCCCTGCAGACCAGCCAGGGTGCCCCCGGACGAGGCGAACAGCCGTCCGCTGGCCGCGAAGTAGTCGTTGACCACCACGGCCAGCTCCTCGGGCGCAAGCCGGCCAGCGAGCTCGGTGAACCCGACGACGTCCACGTAGGCAATGGTCAGCCAGCGACGTTCGAGGCCGCAGCGCTCGTCCGGCCGGCGGCGCACCCGGGCGCGCACCGGCGGCGGCAGATAACGGCCAAGCCTGCTGTTGAGCCGTTCGGTGACCAGAGCCCGCCTTGCCAGATCCTGCTGAGCGGCGTGCAGGCGCTGAGCTTTGGCAAAGCTGGTGAGACCCAACCCGACGGTGTAGCCAAGCAGCAGCACGGAGGCTGTCAGATCGGCCGCTGGCGTACTGCTCATGACCGGGGCAACGGCCAGGAGACGGCCCGCGCCTATGCCCACCGCCACGGCGATGCCGGCTCGCCAGGCAAGCCACCAGCCGGCCTGAGCGGCGTTGCTGGCAAGCAGCACGGTGATCGCCACCAGCAGGGGAAGCCAGGGCAGGGACAGCCAGCCGATCAGCGCGCCCGCCAGCAGCGCTTCTGCGAGATGCAGGCCCAGAGCGAATGGAACAGTGGACGTGCCCCTGGTCTGGGCGAGCCGGCCCGCCCCATGTGCGGCGATGGTCCAGATCAGGCAGCCAGCAGCGCCGACCCCGAGGGCCCAGGCCGGCCTCGGCGTGCCCTGAAGGGCCAAAATGGTCAGCGCGAGACCCGAATACCCCGCGTAGCGGAAAGGAATCGCGCGCAGGTGAAGGTTTCGCAGGGCCATGGTCGCGACTTTGGCGCGACCGCATTCTCCGCGCCAACGACATCGACCAGCTGCGCTGTCAGTTTCCTGGCAGGTGGCGGGAGGACCCGCTGCGTATCAGGGGGCGCGACCCAGGGTGGGGTCGAGGTCGGCATCGTAATCCACGCCCTCGATGCCGAACCCGAAAATCTTCAGAAACTCCTCGCGAAAGCCGTCCAGATCGCCAAGCTCGGACAGATTCTCTGTGGTGACCCGTTCCCAGCGGTCGCGCACGTCCTCCTGCACCGCATCGGTCATCTCCAGGTCATCCATGCGTATGCGCCCCGCATCGTCGAGGCGCAGGGCGCCGCCCGTGCAGAGCTGGGTCGCGAACATACGGTGAATGTGCTGTATCGGGTCTTCGTGCACACCGCGCTCCTTCATCACCTTGAAGAGCAGGGACGCATAGAGCGGAACGACCGGAATCGCGCTCATGGCCTGGGTCACCACGGCCTTTAGCACCGCCACCCTGGCGTTCCCCTCGAGATCCTCCAGTCGTTCGGAGATGGCGCCCGCCGCTCGGTCCAGATCTTCTTTGGCCTTGCCCAGGGTGCCTTCCCAGTAGATCGGCCAGGTCAGCTCCGTACCGATGTAGGTGAACGCCAGCGTGCGGAACCCCGGAGCCAGAAGCCCGGCGTCCTTCAGCGCATCGATCCAGAATTCCCAGTCCTCGCCGCCCATCACCGCAACCGTCGCCGCCGTCTCCTCCGGGTCCGCGGGCTCCAGGTCCACCTCGACCACCTCGCCACGGTCCACGTGAACGGACTTCATGTGCAGCGCCTGGCCCAGCGGCTTGATCACCGACCGGTGCAACTCGCCGGTACGCGGATGCTGCCGAACGGGGGATGCGAGGCTGTAGATGAGCAGGTCGATGGGGCCCATGTCGGCCTTGAGGGTGTCGATGACGCGGCCTTTCATCTCGTCCGAAAACGCATCGCCGTCCAGGGTCTTTGCATAGAGCCCGGCCGCAGCCGCTGCCTCCTCGAACGCGACGTTGTTGTACCAGCCGGCGCTGGCGGTGCGCGTCTCGCTCGGCATTTTCTCGAGAGAAACGCCAAGGGTAGCGGCGCCGCAGCCGAACGCGGCGACGATTCGCGAGGCCAGGCCATATCCGCCAGAGGCGCCGATGACCAGGGCATTGCGCACGACGGGCCCACCGACCAGGGCTGCCTGCCCGGAGACGTAATCGATCTGCTCTTTGACGTGCGCGGCGCAGCCGGCCGGGTGCGCTGTGGTGCAGATGAATCCACGAATGCGGGGCGTGATGATCATGGGTCTAACCGTTGCGGGCGGGCGCCATGATACCCCGAGCGACGGCACGACGCATTGCCGCGGCTATGTCGACGACCCTGGGGCCATCCCGACGGATACGGGCCGTGAGCGCCTCCCGGGGGGCAATCTTGTAGTCCCGGTCACCGTCCAGCGCGATCACACCGGGCCCTGCCAGGGGGACCGTCACATCAAGGGGCAGACGCGAGGCCGAGCGAACCGAAACCGCCTGGAAAGCGCCGGGCGAGAGCGGCGCTGAGAACTCCCTGCCCGGACCCATCTCCACCAGGAGGCCTTCGTCGTCCCCCGCCTCGACCACATCGAGCATCCCCCCGATGGGCGACATGCCCACGGCATCCGGCTCGGCCCGGGTCAGCACGATTCGAGCTAGCCGCTGCGCGGCGAACGGCAGGAGGTTGCCCACGTGGTCATCACGCAGCAGCACCGCGTCCACCAGCGCAAGGTCCCGAACGGCTCGTCCCCGGGCATCGGTGCCCGACAAATGAATTACCTTGGCCGTCTGCCGGAGATCGTCGTCGGGCAGCCGCCCAGAGGCTATCAGCCCCGCCACCATACCCGCGGCAGTGGGCTCCGCCAGAACGGGAAAGACGTTGTTGGTTCCCGTGGAAAGCGGTATGAGGTCAACGCCCGCACCCGCTGCGCCCGCATCCCCAAGGGCGCGGGCGATGGCCCGGTTCGTCCCGTCCCCACCCAGCGAGACGATTACCCGGCAGCCGGCGGCAAGAAAAGCCGCCACCGCCGCTTCGGTGTCGGCAGGTCCATTGGTCAGCGGCGTCTGAAGCACGTGTACGGCCGCGGCGAGCCCCATGTGCTCCAAAGCCAACGACGCGATTCGAAACGGCTCCCGGGTCACGTAGATGTCACTGGCGCCCATCGCCTGGGCGCCGGCTGCCACCCGCGCCACCATGTCGCGTTTGGCCTCGTGAGTCATGTTGCTTGCGCGCGCGGCCAGACGCCTGACGTCTCGACCGGACATGGGATTGACGCAGATGGCCACCCCAGCTCGTGAGCCCGGCCCTTCAGTCATCGAGCAGGTAGCGCTGCAGGAAAAGGGCCGTAACCGCGGCCGCGTAATCGCTGTTGGCCTTCTTGCGGAATCCGTGCCCTTCGTCCATGGCGAGGACATACCAGACCGGCGTACCCGCGGCGCTCACGGCGTCGGCGATCTGCTCGCTCTCCGATGCGGGCACTCGCGGGTCGTTGAATCCGTGGATCACGAGCAGGGGGCTGTCGATCCGGTCAGCCTGGCCGAGCGGAGAGATCCCTTCGAGAAACGCGCGCATCTGCGGATCCCGCTCGTCTCCGTACTCCACCCGCCGAAGGTCGCGACGGTAGGCGCGCGTGTTCTCCAGGAACGTGACGAAGTTGCTGATGCCCACCCGGGAGACGCCGGCGACCAGCCGGTCACCGTATCGAATCAGGGAGGCCAGTGCCATGTAGCCCCCGTAGGAGCCGCCGCTGACGGCGACGCGGTCCGCATCCAGACGCGGCTGGGCCGCGATCCAGTCCAGCAGAGCACCTACGTCGCGGACCGCGTCCTCGCGAAGATAACCGTCGTCCAGCTTGAGGTAGTTCTTCCCGTAACCCGACGACCCCCGGAAATTGGGCGCAACCACCGCCAGGCCAAGCTCCTTTACGTAGTACTGGGCCGATGCGGAAAACTTCGGCCGGTACTGGCTGTGCGGACCACCATGCAGGTGGATGACGACCGGATGGGGCCCCGGCCCGTCGGGCATGTAGACGAAGGCGGGAATCTTCCGCCGCGCGCCTCCTTCCCGATCGAAGGTGGGGTAGTGCACCAGGCTCGGCGCGGCAAAGGCCGACGGATCCAAACCGCCCACCTCGCTTCGGGTCCATCGGGTAAGCGTTCGCCCAACGAGGTCAATGCTGTAGACGTCGCCGGGGGCGGTGGGCGCATTTACCGTGAAGCCCAGCTGCCGGCCGTCGGGCGACAATCGCAGCCCGTAGATGGTTCCCGCGGGCACTTCCGGCAGCGCTAGGGGCGAGTGGTCGGGCAACCGCAAAACCCCCAGCCGCGAGACCCCGCCCTCGTTGGTCACCATGGCCAGGTGGGCCCCATCCGAGGTAACGGCGATCTCCGTGACGTCCCAGGGTACGTCAGCAGTCAGCACCTCGACACTGTTGGTCGCGAGCTCGAGAAGATGCAGACGCATGAACTCGGCGCCCAGGTCGGCCGTGAAGTAGACGCTTTCGCCGTTCCCCGCGTACCTGGCGCCGCCAATGGCCACGGCAAGGCTTTCGTCCAGCAGCGGTCTCAAGCTGCCCGATGCGAGTTCGAGCTCGTACAGATAAGACTCGGTCGCCGAAACGTACTTGATGAGCAGCAGGCGATCGTCCCCGGGGGACCAGTCTACCGCTCGCCAGCCTCCATCAGAGGTTTCCAGCGCGACCTTTATTCCCCCGGCAAGATCCTGGAGGTGGATGTCCCAGCGGCGGCCGTCCCGCTCCGTGGTGGTGTAAGCATACTGGTCGCCTCGGTTGGACCAGAGCACGTTGGTGTAGCGGGCCCGGCCGTTGCTAACCATGCGCGCATGACGCGTAGACCAGTCGAAGAGAAACAGCTGATAGTGCTCTGAGCCCCCCGCGTCGCGACTCAAGACAAAGCCCGGAGCGCCCAAAGCGCCAGCGCCCGTGGGAAGAAAGGCCGCCAGGACCGGTTCCGAGAAGAACGTAATCTGCTCCCGCGCGCCCAGCGGCGTCTTCAGCCGATGCAGCTGAGTGGTTTCGCCGAAGCGGGTGGCGATGACCAGTCCGTCATCGGCCCAGCCCATGAGGTAGGCAGATCGGACGTTCCGGTAACGCATGAGCCCATGTGCCGCGCCCGCGGGTATGGCCGGAACGCCCGACACCACCACGTTGCCGGGCCGCCCAGCCTCAGGTTCCGGAACCGGCGCTGGGGCGCGCGCGCACCCCGCTATCAGGACGAGCAGAATCCAGCCCAACGGCGAGCAAAGGCCCTTGATACGACGCGGCGTCACCCGGCCCGCCACCTAGGGCCGCTCGAAGACGACGATGGAAAACGGCAGCCCGTTGCCGGCGTCCGCGGGAAACGCTTCCCGGCTCACCTCGCGCCATGCGTCCAGGTCGATCTCCGGAAAGAAGGTGTCGCCTTCCACGTCCGCATCGATCAACGTTACGTAGAGCCGGGTAGCAATCGGCAGCGCCACTCGATAGACCTCCGCGCCGCCGATGACCATGGCCTCTTCGACGTCATCCGCCCGGCACTGGGCCTGCGCCAGGTCGAGGGCGGCCTCCAGGCTGTGGGCAACCAGCACTCCCTCCCGCCGATAACCGGTATCGCTGGTGACGACGATGTTGGTGCGCCCGGCCAGCGGCGCCTTCATGGACTCGAACGTCCGCCGACCCATGATCACCGGTTTGCCCATTGTCGTGGCCACGAAAAACTGCATGTCCCGGGGCAGGCGCCATGGAAGCCGGTTGTCACGGCCGATAACGCGGTTGCGCGCCATGGCCCAGATCAGCGCGACGTGCACCGCGCGTCAGACCGCAATCGGCGCTTTGATGGTGCCGTGACAGCGGTAGTTCGTGAGGGTGAAGTCCTCGTAGCGGAAACCGAAAATGTCCCGCACTTCCGGATTCAGCGTGACCGTGGGCAGCGGCAGCGGAACACGCGAGAGCTGCTCGTCCGCCTGCTCGAGATGATTGGCGTAGAGATGCGCGTCACCGAAGGTATGAATGAACTCGCCGGGCTGCAGATCACAGACCTGGGCGATCATCATGGTGAGCAGCGCATAGGAGGCGATGTTGAAGGGAACACCCAGGAAGATGTCGGCGCTGCGCTGGTAAAGCTGGCAGGAAAGCCGGCCCTGGGCCACGTAGAACTGAAACATGGTGTGGCAGGGCGGCAGCGCCATGCTGTCCACCTCCGCGACGTTCCAGGCACTCACGATGTGGCGCCGAGAATTGGGGTTGGTGCGAAGAGACTGCACGACGGCGGCAATCTGATCGATGGTGCCTCCGTCCGGCGTCGGCCAGGAACGCCATTGAGATCCGTAGACGGGTCCCAGGTTGCCCTCTTCGTCCGCCCACTCGTCCCAGATGTGCACGTTGTGATCGGTGAGGTACTTGATGTTGGTGCTGCCCTGAAGAAACCAGAGCAGCTCGTGGATGATCAGCCTGAGCACCACCTTCTTCGTCGTCACCAGCGGAAAGCTCTCGCTCAGATCGAAGCGCATCTGGTGACCGAAGATGCTGTACGTTCCCGTCCCGGTGCGGTCGTCCTTGAAGACGCCCGTATCGCGCACTTGGCGCATCAAATCGAGATACTGTTTCACTGGCTTCCGTTGGCTGCTCGTCCCGAGTTCGGCCGCGCTCGCGGCCCCGTGATTACCGGACCCGCTGTGGCGATCGGGGCCAGTGCCGGCTGTTGGCGCTCGCTTGTCAGCCCCGCGTTTCGCCCCCTCCACGCAAGCGGGGCCAGAACAGAAGCAGAATACCAATGATGACCATCGGTATCGAGAGCCGCTGGCCCATGGTCAGCCACTCCAGCGCTTCGAACTGGAGGTGGGCATCCGGCTGGCGGAAGAACTCGGTGACGAACCTCAAAACCCCGTAGCCGATCAGAAAGGTGCCCGACACCACCCCCGTCCTGCTGGACCGCCCGGAGACCAACCACACCAGAGCGAACAGCACGACGCCCTCGGCAAAGGCCTGGTAAAGCGGCGAAGGGTGGCGTGCAAAGGCCTCCCACTGTCCTGTGCACAGCGGGTTGATGCTGCGGATGGACTCCGCCGAGCAGGGATAGATCACGCCGAAGACGGAGTCCGTGGCGCGACCGGGCAGCTCGGTGTTGGCGAAGTTGCCCAGACGTCCGAATCCCAGACCGACGGGCACCAGCGGCGCCACGAAGTCGCTGACCTGCAGGAAGCTCCGGTGCGTCCGGTTCCCGAACCACCACAGCGCGATCAGGGTGCCCAGCAGCCCGCCGTGGAACGACATCCCGCCGTCCCAGATGCGGATCAAAAAGAGCGGGTCCCGGATCAGCTCCTCGAACCCGTAGAACAGCACGTACCCGAAGCGGCCCCCCAGCACGGCGCCCACCGCGCCGTAAAAGACGATGTCGGCCACCTCCTCCCGAGTCCACCCCTTCGCCGGCGCCCGCACGACCCCGAGCCACCAGCACATGGCAAAGGCGCAGAGGTAAGCCACCCCGTACCAGCGGATGGCCAGGGGCCCGATGGCGAAGATGACGGGGTCGATGTCAGGATAGTGCAGGACAACCTCCGCAGGCCGGGTCTGTTACACTGAAATTTCTTGCCACGCCGTTCCATTCCGACCAGCAGCCGCGCGAAAGAGCATGTGTCTCGTCTTAATCGCCTACCAGCCCGAGTCGCCCTTTCCCCTGGTCGTAGCGGCCAACCGTGACGAACTATACGCGCGACCCGCGCGCAGCGCACATTATTGGGCCGACAGGCCCCATCTTCTGGCCGGCCGGGACGATAGCGCCGGCGGCACCTGGCTCGGCGTCACACGAGGCGGCCGCTTCGCCACGGTCACCAACTTCGCCGAGGAAGTAGCCGAGGACGCGCCCCGCTCCCGCGGCGAGCTGCCGACCGCCTTTCTTGACAGCGACGTCTCGGCACACGACTACGCACACCACCTCGACGGGCCCAGCTACCGCGGCTTCAACCTGCTCGTCTGGGACGGGGACGCCCTGGTCTACACCTCCAACCGGGGCACCACCCAGGATCTGGCGCCTGGCATCTACGGCCTGGCGAACGCGGAGCTCGGGGCGACCTGGCCGAAGGTGACGAGCGGGGTCGGTGCGCTCCGGCGAACGCTCAGCTCGGGCCCGACGGTCGACGACTTGCTTGGCCTGCTGCAGGACGATACCCAGCCACCGGATTCGGAGCTGCCGAGCCGGGGGCGCACGATCGAGCTCGAACGACAGGTAGCCCCGAGATTCATCCGGGGTGATGACTACGGAACCAGAGCGAGCACGGCCGTCATCATCGGCGCGGACGGCATCCGCTTCGCCGAGCAGGAGTTTGGTCCCCAGGGCGTGCCCGGCAGGCGCTCGGACTTCGAGGTCGCGCGTGCGTGAGGTGCGTGTCAGTGATGGTAGCTGGGAACGACCCGGCCCAGGCCCGAGTCGATCAGCCAGTCCTGCATGAACTGCTGAATCTCCTCAGCGGTATCCATGTGCAGGACGTTGACCAGCATGCGACGGGCATCTGAGCGTTTGACGTTGCGCAGGGTCCATTTCACTTTCGGCAGGTTGGTGGCGTTCATGGACAGCGCGTCGTAGCCCATCGCCATCAGCAGCACCGCTCCGGCCGGGGTGCCCGCCAGCTCTCCGCAGATGCCCACGACCTTCTCTTCGGCGTGAGCCGCCCGGGCCACCTCCCGAAGCGCTTGCAGAACCGCCGGATGCATCTCCTTGTAAAGCTGGGCGACCCGTGGGTTGTTGCGGTCGACGGCAAGCATGTACTGGGTCAGATCGTTCGATCCTACTGCCAGGAAGTCCACCATACGGGCCAGCTGGCGCGCCTGGTATACGGCGGCGGGCACCTCGATCATCACCCCCACCAGGGGTTGCTTCACCACGATCCCCTCTTCGATGACCTCCACGTAGGCCCTCTCCACCAGCGCCTTGGCTTCCTCGACCTCGGAGAGCGAGGAGACCATGGGCAGCATGATCCGCAGCAGGCATTCCAGGCCGGCGTTCGCCTTGATCATGGCGCGAACCTGCACCAGGAAGATTTCCGGGTGGTCCAGCGTGACCCGGATGCCTCGCCAGCCGAGGAAAGGGTTGTCCTCGTGGATGGGGAAGTAGGGCAGCGATTTGTCCCCACCCACATCCAGCGTGCGCATGGTCACGGGGCGCGGATCGAAAGCCTCCATGTGTTCCCGGTAAATGGCACGCTGCTCCTCCTCGCTGGGGAAGCGCTCCTTCTCCATGAAGGGCACCTCGGTGCGGAACAGGCCGATCCCCTCCGCGCCGCGGTCCAGAGAGCGGGTGATGTCACCGGTGAGCCCGATGTTGACCCAAAGCCCCACCGGCCAGCCGTCCTTGGTGACGCTGGGCAGCTCCCGCAGGTCCTCGAGCTCCTCGGCGAACTCGCGCTCTTCCGCGATGAGCTGGAGATACTGGCCGGCCAGGGCCAGCGAAGGGTTGGTGAAAACCTCGCCGTAGAAACCGTCTACGACGACGGAAATGTTCTCCATGCTGAAGATCGGCAGATCCATGGCCCCCATGACCGCCGGGATGCCCAGGGCCCGCGCCAGAATCGCCACGTGGGAGTTGCTCGAGCCTCGCACGGATACGATGCCCTTGAGCTTTTCCGGTGGGATGTTGGCCAGCATGCTGGGGGTGATTTCGTGGCCGACCAGGATGGTGTCGTCGGGGAAATAGGTCTTCCGCGAGCGGATGTCCTGAAGATAGGCGAGCACCCGCATACCCAGATCCCTGACATCGGCTCCGCGCTCGCGCAGATAAGGGTCCTCCATGGCTTCGAAGCGGCGGACGTGCTCGCGAATCACCTGCTTGAGGGCGCCTTGTGCCCACTGTCCACGATTGATGCGATCGCGCACGTCACCGGCGAGCGCGTTGTCGTCGAGCATGTGGAGGTAGGCATCGAAGAGCGCAAGCTCCTCGGGAGGCAGGCTCTGAGCGAACTGCTCGCTTATCCTCCGGATGTCGTCGCGCACCGCGTTGACGGCTCGGTCGAGCACCATGAGCTCGGTGCGAACATCCTCGGCAATGCGTTCGGGCACCGCTTCCAGGCTCGCCGTCGGGTGCATGACGACCGCGGTGCCTAGACTGATTCCCGGAGCACCAGGGACGCCCTTGTAAAGAGCGTCCTCCCGGGCGATGGGCTCGACCGAGCTGTCCTCCAGGAGCTGCTGAATCTCGCCGGTGGCCTCGTGGTGAGCGATCACCGTCGCCAGCTGGGCGGCGAGCGTGACCAGAAAGGCCTCCTCGCTCTCGTCGAACCGGCGCGCATCGCGCTCCTGGACCACCAGCACCCCGAGCACCCGGCGGTTGGCAATGACGGGCACGCCGAGGAACGCGTTGAACGCCTCCTCGCCGATCTCCGGCACCAGGTAAAAGCGGGGATGGTGGGTGGCGTCGCTGAGGTTGATGGGTTCCGCCCGTTCCGCGACCAGCGTCACCAATCCCTGGTTCAGGCCGAGGGAAAGCTTGTCGACCGCGTCGGTATTGAGCCCCTCGTTGGCCACCAGCACGTAGCTGTCGCCTTCGGGGTTGAGCAGGTAAGCGGAGCAGACCTCGGTGCCGAGCGCCTCTCGAACTTCGCCCACCAGCAGGCTCAGCGCCTCCTTGAACGAGCTGGATTCCTCGACTCCATGGACGATCCGCCGCAGCGTGGTCAGCATGGGCTGGCCACATCCTCAACGGGCAGATGCGGCGCAAGCTCCTTGAGCGCGGCGCGGTAGACGTCACGCTTGAAGCTGACGACCTGATCCAACGGGTACCAGTAGCTCACCCAACGCCAGGAATCGAACTCGGGCTTGGCGCTCCCGTCCATCTGCACGCGCGCGTCGTCGCCCAGCATTCGAAGCAGAAACCACTTCTGCTTCTGCCCCTGGAAACCGGGGCTGGAGTTGTAACGACGCATCCTGCGCGGCAGCCGGTAGCGGAGCCAGCCGCGGGTGCTTGCCAGCACCTCGACGTCGTCCGCCACGAGGCCCACTTCCTCGAACAGCTCGCGAAAAAGCGCGGCTTGTACTGACTCGTTCTCACGGATGCCGCCTTGCGGAAACTGCCAGGCGTCCTGGCCGCCAACCCGGCGGGCCCAAAGCACCTGGCCAATGCTGTTCGACAGAACGATTCCGACGTTTGGGCGGAAACCATCCGCATCAACCATCGGCATTCCTCTGAATTTCCCTCGATTGAACCTCAATATGGGCCGAATTACCAACTGCGGCCCCGACGGGCCGACCGAGTTGACCCGGTCGTGTTCCGTGTCAGGATGCTGACCCTGCACAGCCGAAAAGAGCCTCGAACCTTGAGCAACCGCCTGGCCGACGAGACAAGCCCCTACCTGCGGCAACACGCCGATAACCCGGTAGATTGGCACCCCTGGGATGAAGCCGCGCTCGCGTTGGCCAGCGAGCAGCAGAAACCCATCCTGCTCTCCATCGGCTACTCGGCCTGTCACTGGTGCCACGTGATGGCCCACGAATCCTTCGAGGACCCGGCCACTGCCCGGGTCATGAACGAGCACTTCGTCAACATCAAGGTGGACCGGGAGGAGAGGCCCGATCTGGACAAGGTCTACCAGCTCGCCCATCAGCTCCTCACCCAACAGGGTGGCGGCTGGCCGCTGACCATGTTTCTGGACCCCGACACGAGGCTGCCATTCTTCGGCGGCACCTATTTCCCGAAAACGCCCCGCTATCAGCTGCCCGGATTCGTCGATCTTCTGCTGAGGATCGCCGAGACGTTTGCCAGCCAGCGCGACGAGCTGAGAGATCACGGCACGCGGGTCGCCGACGTGCTCGGCCGGCTGGCAGGCGGAGATTCACAGGCCGGCGAGCTCGGTGACGCCGAGCTGCTGGCGGCTGCCAGAGAGCAGCTCGGCGCGCAGGCCGACGAGGATGAGGGCGGGTTCGGCGGGGCACCCAAATTTCCCATGCCGGAGACCGTGACCTACCTGCTGCGCCACTGGGCCTACGCCCAGAGGTCGGGCGAGGCGGACCGGCAGGGGCTAGAGTTCGTCATGACCACCCTGACGCGCATGGCGCGAGGCGGGATATACGACCACCTGGGCGGCGGCTTCTGCCGCTACGCCACGGACCGTCGCTGGATGATTCCTCACTTCGAGAAGATGCTTTACGACAATGGCCAACTCCTGGCTCTCTACAGCGACGCGCTTGCCATTGGTCCCGACGAGCTCTTCTCCCAGGCGGTGAGCGATACCGCCGACTGGCTCCTGCGCGAGATGCGTCACCCCCAGGGCGGCTTCTACGCCGCGCTGGACGCGGACTCCGAGGGCGAGGAGGGGAAGTTCTACCTGTGGCGGCGCGACCAGGTGAAACGGCTGCTCGACGAGGACGAGTATCTGGTCGTCGAAACGCTCTACGGCCTGGACAAACCGGCCAACTTCGAGGGCAAGTGGAATCTGCACCGATACGATGCCTGGCGCTCGGTGGTCGAGCGACTGTCCATGGATCGCGCCGCTGCGAACGACCTGCTGGCCAGCGCGCGCCGCAAGATGCTGGCAGCCCGGGAGCTGCGGGTTCGCCCCGGCCTCGACGACAAGGTGCTCACCGCCTGGAACGGCCTGGCCATCAAGGGCCTGGCCAGGGCCGGGTCACGCCTGGGGCAGTCGCGATGGCTCGATGCGGCCGCTCAGGCGGCCGATTTCGCGCGCGCCCGGCTCTGGCGGGACGGCATGCTCTACGCGACCTGGCAGGGGGCGCCCCGCTATCCGGCCTACCTGGACGACTACGCCAACCTGCTCGACGGCCTGATTGCCCTTCTTGGGGCGCGGTGGCGCGAAGAGGACGCCGCCTTCGCCTGCAAGCTGGCTGACGGTGCCCTGGAGCGGTTCTACGATGCCGACAGGGGCGGCTTTTTCTTTACCGCCCACCAGCACGAGACCCTGATTCATCGGCCAAAGCCCACCATGGACGACGCGCTGCCGCCGGGCAACGGCGTGATGGTTCAGGCGCTCACGGCGCTGGGCCACCTTTTCGGAGAGACGCGCTACCTCGAGGCTGCGGCGGCCACTCTGGCGTGGGCGCGCGCGGCCATGGAGCAGTATCCGGCCGGCCACTGCTGTCTGCTCTCGGGCCTGCAAGACGAGATCATGCCCCCGGAGCTCGTCGTCGTCCGCGGTGCCGCCGCGACGTTTCCCGACTGGCGCCGGGCCGCGGTGTCGGGATACACGCCATGGCGGGCCGTCTACTGCATACCCTTTGAGGGCGTCAGCACGCTGCCCGCCTACCTTCCCGGACCCGTGAGCGACGATCCGCACAGCCAGACGGTGGCATACGTGTGCAGCGGGCTGTCCTGCTCGCTGCCCATCGGCACGCCGGAGGATCTCGGCGAAGCGTTGAGATCCCGGCCCCGTGTCTAGCCGCGCCAGGCCAGGTCCAGTTCGCGAGCGGCCTTGACGTCATCCAACCGCCTGACGGGCAGATCGTAAGGCGCGCCTTTGACTTTTTCGGGATCGGCTTCGGCTTCGCGCTGAATCGCCACCAGGGCATCCACGAACGCGTCCAGCTCCGCCTTGGTCTCCGTCTCGGTGGGTTCGATCAGAAAGCACTCGGGTATCAGCAGCGGGAAATAGGTGGTCGGAGAGTGAATGCCGTAATCGAGGAGTCGCTTGGCGAAATCCATGGCCGTCACGTCCCGGCTGCGTGCCGACTCCGAAAAGGTCAAGATGAACTCATGGGTCGCCCGCCGGTCCGGATAGGCCAGCTCGAAGCCTGCATCTTCAAGACGTCGCGCCAGGTAGTTGGCATTGAGCGTGGAGTACTCGCCCACCCGGTGCATGCCTTCCCGCCCGAGCATCAGCGCGTAAGCGAGGGCGCGCAGCAGAATTCCAGCATTGCCGGCGTAGGCCGACAGACGGCCGATGCTGTCGGGCAGCTCGGCGTCGGTTACCCACCGGTATGCGCCTTTTGCATCCTGGGCGACGAACGGCACCGGCAGGTAGGGCAGCAGCCGTTCGCCGACGCCCACCGGGCCGGCGCCCGGCCCGCCGCCGCCGTGGGGGGTCGCGAACGTCTTGTGCAGGTTCATGTGAAGCACGTCGAAGCCCATGGACCCCGGCTTCACCTTGCCGAGAATGGCGTTCAGGTTGGCTCCGTCGTAGTAGAGCAGGCCGCCGGCATCGTGCACCACCGCCGCGATGCTCTCGATGCCACGCTCAAAGACCCCGCAGGTGGACGGGTTGGTCATCATCAGCCCCGCCGTCTGGGGTCCTACCGCAAGCTTGAGGGCTTCGAGGTCGACGTCGCCCGAGGCGTTGACGGGCACTTCCGCTACCCGGTAGCCGCACATCGCCGCCGTCGCCGGGTTGGTGCCGTGGGCGGCGCTGGGCACCAGGATTTCGTTTCTTGCATGATCGCCCCGGGCCTCGTGATAGGCGCGGATCATGGCCACGCCGGCGAATTCGCCTTGTGCCCCGGCCATGGGGGTGAGGGACACTCCCTGCATGCCCGTGACGTCCTTGAGGATCTCTTGAAGCTCGTGCAGGCAGGCCATGAACCCCTGACTGGCCGAGTCCGGGGCAAGCGGGTGCCGGTTCAGGAAACCCGGCAGGCTGGCAGCGCGATGCGCGCCCCGCGGGTTGTACTTCATGGTGCATGAGCCGAGCGGATAGAAATTGGTATCGATGGAGAAATTCTTGCGCGACAGGTTGGTGTAGTGCCGCACCACCTGAAGCTCCGATACTTCGGGCAGGCCGGGAGCCCGCTCACGACGCAGGCTCGCGGGAATGTCGTCCATGGCTCCCGGCCGCTCGCTCAAGTGCTGAGCGGCGGCACCCCGGTTCTGCGCGCTGAGCTCGAATATCGTTCGCACATCGCTCATCGGGCGATCACCTCCCTCAGGGCGGCCGCATAGCGGCCGATCTCGTCGTCCGTCCGCTTTTCTGTGGCGCAGACGAGCAGGTCGTGATTCATGCTCTCGTGATACGCGCCGAGCGCCACGCCGCCGAGTATCCCGCGCTCGAGCAGGCCGGCTACGACCTCGTCGGCCGGCCTGGGCAGCTGCAACACCCGCTCGTGAAAGAACGGCCCCTGATGCCGCGCCTCCACCCCGTCGATGGCGGTCAGGGCCTCCACCAGAGCGCGGGTATTGGCGTGGCAATGCTCGGCAATCCTGGCGAGCCCGACCGGCCCCAAGAGGCTCATGTGAATGGTGGCCGCCGTGACCAGCAAGCCCTGGTTCGTGCAGATGTTAGACGTGGCCTTGCCTCGGCGGATGTGCTGCTCCCTGGCCTGCAGGGTCAAAGTGAAGCCCGGCTTCCCCGTCAGGTCCTCCGTCCGACCGATCACCCTTCCCGGAAGCTGACGCACCAGGGCCGAGCGGCAACAGATGAAGCCGAACGCCGGCCCCCCCGAAGACATGGGCACGCCGAGCGGCTGGCCTTCGCCGCAGGCGATGTCGGCCCCGCTGCCCCCCCACTCACCGGGAGGCTTCAGCACAGCCAGAGCCAGCGGGTTGACCACCGCGATCACGAGGCCCCCCCGCTCGGCCGCCCAATCCGTTAAGGCGTCGACGTCCTCGAGCATCCCGAAGAAGTTCGGCTGTTGCACCACCACCGCGCAGACCTCGTCCGGACCATCGGTCTCCAGGGCCTCGAGATCCACGCGGCCGTCGTGGTCCAGGGCCATGCCGACGAACTCCACGCTCTGATGCCGGCAGATGTTGCGGGCCGCGGCCGCGTAGTGCGGATGCAGGGAGTCCGGCAGCAGAACGGTTCGCGACCGGGCCTTCTTGTTGCTTCGCACCGCCATGAGCACGGCCTCCGCCAGGCCCGACGCGCCGTCGTAAACCGACGCGTTGGAGACGTCCAGACCCGTGAGCGCGGTCATCATCGACTGGTACTCGTAGATCAGCTGCAGCGTGCCCTGGCTCGCTTCCGCCTGATAGGGCGTGTACGCCGTCATGAACTCGCCGCGGCTCGTCAGATCCCAGACCGCCGCGGGAATGTGATGGTCGTAACTGCCCGCCCCGGCGAAGCAGACTACCGACTCGTCGAGCGCCGCGCGCGCGCCGAGCTTGCGCAGCATCTCCAGCTCGCTGGCCCCCGCGGGGACCGAGCTCAGCGCGCCTGCTCTCAAATTCTGAGGAATCTCGTCGAACAGGTCTTCCGTGCGGGCCACGCCGATCTGGGACAGCATGACCTGCACTTCTTCCGCGGTGTGCGGTATGAAGGGCATCGGGGGCTCCGTTTAGATGGGTATCAAGGACTCAGTGCTCTTCGTTCTCGCATAGTTCGGCGTAGGCTTCCGAATCGAGCAGCTCGTCCAGCTCGGCAACGTCGTCCGGCTGTATCTTGAAGAACCAGCCGTCACCGTAGGGATCCTGGTTCACGGTCTCCGGGGCGTCGTCCAGCGCCTCGTTCACGGCAATGACGCTCCCGCTTACCGGCGCGTAGATGTCGGAGGCCGCCTTCACCGACTCGACGACGCCCGCCTCGTCGCCGGCCGCAACCGGCTGACCCGGCTCCGGATGCTCCACGTAGACCACATCGCCAAGCGCATCCTGGGCGTGGTCGGAAATCCCGACGGTGATGGTGCCGTCCTCCTCCAGCCGCGCCCACTCGTGGGTGCGCGCATATTTAAGCTCCTGTGGAACGTCGCTCATTCGAATACCTGCAAACCATTACGCACAAAGGGAGGCCGGACGATTCGCGCCTGTTTCAGCCTTCCCCGCATTTCTACCTCGCACGGCCCCTTCGCGCCTTTCGGCACCCGCGCGAGCCCAATACTGTATCCCAACGTCGGGGAGAATATACCACTGGTGACGTGCCCATCACCGGCCGCGGTCACTACGCGGCACCCCCGCCGAATCACCCCCTTGTCCTCGAGCACGATACCGGTGAGCCTCTCCGCGATCCCGCGTGCGCGTTCGTCCTCGAGGGCCTGGCGGCCGATGAAGTTCCGTCCGGATGGCTCCCAGGCGATGGTCCAGGCCAGATTGGACACCAGGGGCGAGGTTTCATCGTCCATGTCCTGGCCGTAGAGGTTCAGGCCAGCCTCCAGGCGCAGAGTGTCGCGAGCCCCAAGCCCCGCTGGCTGAGCCCCGGACCCGATGAGCTCAAGCCAAAGCTGACGGGCGCGATCGCCCGGGGCCATGATCTCCAGACCGTCCTCCCCCGTGTACCCCGTTCGGGCAATCATCTCCTCCCCGCGCACGGCCGCGGTAAACGCCTTCAAGCCCCGGACCTCGAGGCTGTCAGGCAGGGACTGATACATCTCCACGGCCGCGGGGCCCTGGATGGCCAGCATGGCCAGGTCCCGCTCCAGAATGTTGACCGCTTCCTCGTTGTTGCCCGCGAGCCAGTTGAGCACCTTTTCTCCAGTGGCGGCATTGACCACTAGCCGGAAGTCGGCATCGCGGCGATAGACGATGAGGTCGTCGATCACCCCGCCTGCCGGATTGAGCAGCACCCCGTACAGCGCCTGACCGGGCGCTTCCAGCCTGGCAACGTCGTTGGCCACCAGCCGCTGGAGGAAGTCGAGACTGCGGGCACCGCTGACATCCACGATGGTCATGTGGGAGACGTCGAACAGGCCAACGTGCCGACGCACGGCGTGATGCTCATCCAGCTGGGATCCGTAATGGAGCGGCATTTCCCAGCCGGCGAAGTCGACCATCTTCGCGCCCAGCCCGACATGCAGCTCATATAGCGGGGTTCGCCGCGTCATGCTCAGACCACCATTGGAAAAACGCACCACATTGTATGCGATGACGCATGGGATGACGCGAACCGGGTGGCCCCGGAAACGGTGGGCGTCACCACCTTCTGGCGAGCGGCCCGACCCCCAAAGCCTCTCTCATGATCTGTGCTTTCAAAGGCTGTGCACGGTCGAGCCATCCAACGCCCGTGTTCCGAACCCAGCTGGCCAACGGGCCGTCCGCAGAATAGGCGCGCCGGAAGCCGGACATCAGCGCCAGCACCATCTGGGATCGTAGCCGTCGCTGCCGCGCAAAGCGCCGCCAGATTCCCGGCGCTCCCGGGTCCTGATCGCCGCCTATCCCGGCGAGTTCGGCCAGCAGATCGCGCACGTCCTCGAAGCCGATGTTCGCGCCCATGCCCGCGAGGGGGTGCACGACCCTGGCGGCGTCGCCAATCAGCAGCACCCTGTGGTGGGGATTGAAGGTCGACACCAGCGTCTGCGCCAGGGGAAACACGACCCGGGCATCCACCGCTTCCACCTTTCCAAATCGTGCTTCCAGACACCGCTCCAGCTCGAGGCAGAAGTCGCCGTCGGGCTCTTTCGCACGCCGCTCGGCCTCCTCCGCGGGCTGCGACCAGACCACGGATGAAAGGTGGGCGTCCGCCGTCGGCAGCAGCGCAAGCGGGCCCTCGAGCAGGAATCGCTGCAGGCAGGTGCCCTCATGCTCTTGCTCGGTGCGCACCACCGTGGCGAGGGCATGATGACCGGTGGGAGCTTCTTCGGCGGGCACCGCGAGCAGCTCCCGCACCCTGGAACGTGCACCGTCAGCGGCCACCACCAGGCGCGCCCGGATATCTCCGCGGTCGGTTTCCAAGACGGCGCCCGAAGCCGCCAGGCGCAAGCTCGCCAGATCCGCGCCGACCTCCAGCCGGACGTTCCGGTGCCGCTGCAGCAGATCCCAGAGCGAGCGCACGACCTGGCTCGATTCCAGGATCCAGCCGAGCTCGGCCCGGCCTACCTCTGCCGCGTCGAAGTGCATGCCGCGAGTGCCTCGCTCTTCCCATACCTCCATGCGTTGGTAAGCAGCCGGCTCGAGCGATGACCACACACCGACGGCTTCCAGAAGCTCGCGGGACGCTGGCGATACGGCCACGTTGCGGATGTCGACGCCCAGCCTGCCCCGCTGCCTTTCCGGCTCGCGCCGTTCGAGCACCGTGACCCGTCGTCCCCCATCGGCGACGCCGAGGGCGGCCAGCGCTCCGATCAGCCCACCGCCCACCACGACCACGTCAGCCATCGGCGCCCCCACGCATCAGCCGCTCGATGTCGTCCACCGACTTGGGGGCCGACGCCGAAAGCACTTCATGGCCCTGCCTGGTGATGGCCACGTCGTCTTCCACACGAATGCCCACGCCGCGCCACCGCGGCGCCAAGTGTCGGGTAGAGTCGTCGGCCGGGATGTAGATGCCGGGCTCCACGGTGAGCACCATGCCCGGCTCCAGCGGCCGCCAGGCACCTTCGACCCGGTAGTCGCCCACGTCGTGGACGTCGCTGCCCAGCCAGTGAGACGAGTTGTGGGGACAGAATTCACGATAGCGTTCGCTCTGGAGAATCTCCTCCACATCGCCTTGTATGAGATTCAGCTCGATGAGCCCCTCCACCATGACCTTGAGCGCCGTAGAGTGAGGCTCGATGAACGTCGCACCGGGGCGACAGGCCTCGATGCCCTGACGATTGGCTTCGAGGACGACCTCGTAGAGAGCCCGCTGGGCAGCAGAAAACTTACCGGCAACGGGAAACGTGCGGGTTACGTCCGAGGCGTAGTGCTGATACTCGCAGCCGGCGTCGATGAGAACGAGATCGCCCTTCTTCAGCACGTCGTGGTTGTCCACGTAGTGCAGAACGCAGGCGTTCGCGCCGGCCCCCACGATGCTCGGATAGGCCGGGCTGCGAGCACCGTTGACCATGAACTCGTGCAGCAGCTCGGCTTCCAGCTGCGTCTCGGTCATTCCGGGCCGACAGGCCGCCATGGCGCGGCGATGGGCGGAGCAGGTGATACGGGCCGCCTCCCGCATCGCCCTGAGCTCGGCGGCCGATTTGTAGAGACGCTGCTCGTGCAGCAGATGCTTGAGCGCGACGAACTCACCCGGCGGAATGGCCCCGCCCGCTTCCCGCGCGCGGATGCCGGCGACCCAGTGCATCAGGCGGTTGTCGAACTCCGGGTATTCGCCCAGGGTGATGTAGATCCGCTCCCGTCCCTCGAGCATGCCGGGCAGAATCTCCTCCAGGTCGTTGACGGGGAAAGCGTCGTCCACGCCAATGCGCTCCGCGGCGCGCTCGGGCCCTACCCGCTCGCCGTCGTAGCGCTCGGCGCGCGCCTCGCGCTCTCTGCAGAAGAGGATGACCTGACCGTGCGCACGCCCGGGCGCCAGCACCAGAACGGCGTCGGGCTCCGCAAAGCCCGTCAGATAGTAGAAGTCACTGTCCTGGCGGAACGGATACTCCGTGTTGCGGTTACGGAAACGCTGGCCGGCCGCCGGCAGAACGGCGATGGACCCTTCGTCCATCAGGCTCATGAGGCGCTGACGGCGGCGCCGGTACTCCGCAGCGGCAATCACGGCCGCGCCGTCTCTTCAGGCGCGTCGCCACCCAGGAGGGTGCGCAGAAGCAACGCGCCGACCTTCACGTACTCGTGCACCTCGGCATAGTCCCTCTCCGCGGATTCCGGATCCTCCCCGTCGCCGGCCTCCGAGCCGTCAACGTTGGCGATATAGGTGAAGTCGCCGATGATTTCCCGGGCCTCCTCCGGAATCTGCTCTTCTCCGAGTTCCTGAAATCGGGATCCTGAAGCAAAGCCGGCCAGGAACGCGCCGCACCATTCGCCCAGCGCTTCCAGGCGCAGCGCCAGGTCCACATGGTCGTCCGGGAGGAGCGGAGCAAAGCTGAGATCCTCGGCGTGGAGCGCGTCCACGGCGGCGTTAACAAATTCTCCAACGGAGTGTTCGTCCCGAAGGGCCTCGATGCCCACCAGCTCGACGAGAGAGCCCAGCTCGATTCCCCCCTCGGAGGCGACTGCCAGCCCGCACACGGCGCCGTGGATCTCGGCAACCGAAAGAGATTCCACCGCACCAAGTGCGAGCGCCGTCAGGTCCGCCATGTCGCCTATCGAGCTTCGTGCCCCGGGATAGGCCTAATGCTAGCAGAAGTTACATGCTTCACATGCCAGCCCATTCAGGCGACACTATCCTGCGATAAGCAGAATACGCGTGAAGCCTGGCATGGCCGACACAGAATGGACGGCGCTCGAGAGCAAAGTGGATGAGCTCATAGAGCTATGCAGCGTGCTGACCAAGGAGAATCGGGCGCTGCGAGCACAACAGCAGAACTGGACCACGGAGCGGGCGAAGCTCATTGAGAAAAACGAGCTGGCCAAAGCCCGGGTCGAATCGATGATCACCCGACTGAAGGCGCTCGAGCAGGATTAGCGAAGCAGGGGACATGAGCGAAGAAGCCACCACCGTAAGCGTGAAGATCCTCGACAAGGAGTATCAGGTCAGCTGTCCCGCCGAAGAGGTGGACGCGCTCTCGAGGTCTGCCCGCTACCTTGACGAGCAGATGCGTTCCATACGCGAGTCCGGCAAGATTTTCGGGATGGACCGGATCGCCGTGATGGCCGCGCTGAACATCGCCAACGAGTTCATCAACAGCTCCAAGTCTTTGGAATCCACTCACGGCGTCGTCAGCCAGAAGGTGACCGAGCTCACCGAGCGGGTCGGCCGCGCGCTCTCGGAACAGAAACAGCTGAACCTTTAACGGTTTCACAGTTCTCGATCGTGACCGGTTGTCAACCCGTGGCAACGACGTCAATTGGGCTATACTCCGTGCTGTCTCCTGGAATGTTCGCCAGTTGGTGTCGTCCTTGAGCCGTTAGATAAACTATAGGAGACCTCGGCGCTGACGCCGGTGAGCCTGTCCGATACCGCCCGCGGTTATCCAAACGGTGGTGCAGATCGGGAAGCCTTAGACGTCGCCCGGGTCCCCGCCTTGAACCACAACGGTTCAGGGCAAACCAAACAGCGGCATTTTCGGGAGACTCTTTCCAACCCGGTTCCCTGCCATGACCAGCACCCTCGAACGTCAGGAACTTCGCCGTTTCTTCCGTGAGCGCAGGCGGGCCCTCGGCTCTCATCAGCAGCGAGAGCACGCGCTCCGGGTAGCCCGACACCTGCTCAACAACCCCGTGTCATGGCGCAGCAGGCGAATCGGCGCGTACTGGGCCAACGATGGAGAAGTGAGCCTCGCGCCCCTGCTCGGCGAGCTGGAGTACCGAAACCGCCAGCTCGCTCTGCCGGTAGTCAGCACCGCAGGGAGAATGGCCTTTTACCGTTACCATAGGGCCGCGCCCATGCTGGTGAACCGCTACGGGATTCCCGAGCCGGGCCCCGGCTCGGCTTTCGTGGACGGCAGAAGCCTGGACCTGATCCTTCTCCCGCTGGTCGCCTTCGACGAGTACGGTGTTCGCCTGGGCATGGGTGCGGGCTACTACGACCGGTTCCTGGGCGCGCTGCCCGAACCGCTTCGGCCCCGGATCGTCGGCATCGCCCACGAAGTGCAGCGAAGCGCCGACCCGCTGCCGTTCCAGGACTGGGACATCCCTCTGGACGGCATCGTGACCGAGCGCGGCTGGCAAGCGTTCACCTGACCCCGTATCGTCTCCGCCCATGGCCGTTCGCAAAATCATCCGCATGGGACACCCCACCCTCCGAAGGGTCGCCAGGCCGCTGGCCGGCGAAGAGATCCGCAGCGAGGCGGTGGGCCGTCTGATCGGCGACATGATCGACACCCTTCACGACTACGGCGGCATAGGTCTCGCGGCCCCGCAGATCAACGAGTCCGTGCGGCTGGCCATCATCGAGATTCCCGGCGGCCCCACCCGCTACGGCGAGATCCCCGCTCTGCCGCTGACGGTGTTCATCAACCCGTCCGTGGAGGTCGTGGATCCTGCCACCGCGGGCTACTGGGAGGGGTGCCTGTCGGTTCCGGGGCTGCGAGGATTCGTGGAACGGCCCCAGCATGTTCGCGTGAACGCGCTCGACCAGGAGGGCAAACCGCTCGATCTGGAGCTGAAAGGGTTCCTCGCCACGGTGTTTCAGCACGAGTTCGACCATCTGGACGGTCGGTTGTACGTGGACCATCTCAAGGATCCAGCCCTGCTGGCATTCGACGAGGAGTTCGAGCGCTATCTGGCCGAGTAACGGCCCCTAGCGCAGAAACAGCTGGTAGGCCGGGTTGTCCGTCTCTTCCCAGTAGCGGTAGCCGATGCGCTTGAGGTACTCGCCCAGGGAGCGCCGGTCGCGTGGCTGAGCCTCGAAGCCCACCAGAACGCGCCCCCATGCGGCCCCATGATTACGATAATGAAACATCGTGATGTTCCAGCGAGACCCCAGGCCGGTCAGAAAGCGAAGCAGCGCACCCGGCCGCTCGGGAAACTCGAATCGATAGAGGAGCTCCGGCTTGCTGCCGAAGGTGCGCCCGCCCACCATGTGTCGGACGTGCAGCTTTGCAGCCTCGTTGTCCGTCATGTCGTGCACGACGTAGCCTGTGGAGAGGCTTTTCATGAGCTCGGCCCTATCGTCGGCCGCCGATACCTGCAGGCCGACGTAGACCTGTGCTTCCCGGTCCGTGGCGAATCGGTAGTTGAACTCGCTGACAGGGCGGTTGCCGAGCATCTTGCAGAACTTAAGGAAGCTGCCCGGCTTCTCCGGGATCGTGACGCCCAGGACGACTTCGCGGTGCTCCCCCACCTCCGCCCGCTCGGAGATGTGCCGCAGCCGGTCGAAGTTCACGTTGGCACCGCTGACCACGGCAACCAGGTTCAGGTTCCGAACGCCCTCCCGCTCGACGAACTTCTTCAGCCCGGCCACCGCCAGGGCGCCCGCCGGCTCCGCGATTGAGCGGGTATCGTCGAAGAGGTCTTTTATCGCGGCGCAGATCTCGTCTGTGTTGGCGGTGATGACTTCATCGACGCACCGCCTGGCCACCTTGAAGGTTTCCTTGCCGATCTGAGCCACAGACACGCCGTCGGCGAAAAGATCAAGGCTCTCGAAGGGCAGCCTCACCCGCCGACCGGCCGCCATGGCCGCCGCCAGGCACGCCGAGCCTTCCGCCTCAACACCGATGATGCGCGTATCGGGCGCGAGGTACTTGACGTAGGCGGCGATACCGGCGATCAGCCCGCCGCCGCCCACCGGAACGAAGATGGCGTCCGGCACGGCGACGTGCTGGTTGAGAATCTCCACGCCCACGGTGCCCTGACCCGCGATGACGTCGGGGTCGTCGTAGGGATGGACGAACACGTAGCCGTTGCGCTCGGCCAGCTTCAACGCGTGGGCGGCCGCCTCGTCGTAGGCGTCCCCGTGCAGCACGACCTTGGCGCCCAGGGCGCGCACCGCGTTCACCTTGATGCTCGGCGTGTTGCGCCCCATCACTATGAGCGCCTTGATTCCGAGCTGCTGGGCAGAGTAGGCGACGCCCTGGGCGTGATTGCCGGCAGACGCCGCGATGACCCCCCGGGCCCGCTCCTCCTCGGTGAGCTGAACGATCCTGTTGTAGGCACCGCGAATCTTGAACGAGAAGACGGGCTGCATGTCTTCCCGCTTGAGCCGCACGTGGTTACCCAGGCGGATCGACAGATTGCGCGCGGGCTGCAGCGGGGTCTCCACGGCCGCTTCGTACACACGCGAGGAGAGAATCTTTTTAACGTACTTTTCCACGGCAATCGTATGAGTTAGGGTCGCAGCGGTTTGTGGGCGCCGCGCATCGAGCACGGCTTCGGGGACGTAAGTATGGACCAAGATCAGCTCAAGCGCAGTGCCGCAGAGGCAGCGCTGGCCTACATCGAGCCCAAGCTCGGCAGCGCGAGCATCGTCGGCGTGGGTACCGGCTCCACCACCAACCACTTCATCGACGCGCTCGGCGCCATCAGGCACAAATTCGATGCCGCCGTTGCCAGCAGCGAAGCGAGCGCGGCCCGGCTCAAGGCTGTCGGCATTCCGGTCATCGATCTGAACGCTGCGGCGGCCGTGGCGGTTTACGTGGACGGCGCCGACGAGGTGAACGCGGCAAGGCAGCTCATCAAGGGCGGCGGCGGGGCGCTCACCAGGGAAAAGATCGTGGCGGCGTCCGCCGACGAGTTCGTTTGCATCGTCGACGAATCAAAGGTCGTTCAGACACTGGGCGCGTTCCCTCTGCCCGTGGAGGTCATCCCCATGGCGAGAGGTCTGGCCGCGCGCGCCATCGTCGGCCTCGGCGGCGCTCCCGAGCTGCGCGAGGGTTTCGTCACCGACAACGGCAACATCATCCTCGACGTGTACGAGCTGACCATCACCGACCCGGCCGCCATGGAGTCGGCCGTGAACAACATCGTCGGCGTGGTATGCAACGGCGTGTTTGCCGCCCAGGCCGCCGACCTGGTCATCGTCGCCGGCGCATCCGGCGTGACGTCGTTCTGAGGAGCCGGGATCCGCGCCCTGCGGCGCATGAGCCTCAGGAGAGGAGCTTGCCCGGGTTCATGATCTGATTCGGATCGAGCACGCCCTTGAGCGCGCGCATGATCTCTATCTCGGCCGCGCTGCGGGAGTAGCCGATGAAGTCGCGTTTCAGCAGGCCAACGCCGTGCTCGGCAGATACGCTGCCGCCGTGGCGGGCCACGAGCTCGAAGAGGCTGGGGCTGATGGCGTGGCAGCGAGCGTAGAACTCCGCAAGCGAGAGCCCGCCGGGCTTGAGGATGTTGAGATGGAGGTTGCCGTCGCCGATGTGCCCGTACCAGCACACCTCGAAGCCGGGATAGCTCTGGGCAACCAGGCCGTCGACCTGAGCGAGGAACTCCGGCAACACCGAGACGCGAACGCTCAGGTCGTTCTTGTAAGGCGTGAACTGCGCGATGCTCTCCGAGATGCCCTCCCTGAGCGACCACAGCGCCGCCGCCTGGCCCTCGGACTGGCTGACGACGCCGTCACACACCCAGCCGCCGCCCACCGCGGCCTCATAGGCCGCCGTCGCGGGCTCTAAGTCCGCCGTGTCGAACTCCACCAGCGCATAGAAGGGCGCCGTCTCGGCCAGGGGTCGCCTGAGCTTCCGATGCGAGAGAACCTTCTGCAGCGCAAGTTCGGAGAAGAACTCGAACGCGGAGAGCACGACGGTGCTCTGCAGCACGGACAGCACGTCGATCAGCCTCGGGAACTCGGTCACGCCGAGCAGCATGACCGTTTGCGGAGCCGGAGCGGGAGCCAGCCGGACATCCGCCTCCACGATGAAACCCAGCGTGCCCTCGGAGCCCACGAACAGGTGTCTGAGATCGTATCCGGTCGCGTTCTTGACCAATCCGCGATTGCAGTCCAACAGCTCGCCGGCGCCCGTCACGACCCTGAGCCCGGCTATCCAGTCCCGGGTGAGCCCGTAGCGGATCACCTTGATGCCCCCCGCGTTGGTCGCAATGTTGCCGCCGATCTGGCTCGACCCGGAGGACGCGAAATCCACCGGGTAAGACAGCCCACGCTCCCGGGCAAAGTCCTGGACGGTCCGCGTGACGACGCCAGCCTGACAGCTGAGCAGGCGGTCTGCGGCGCTGAACTCGAGCACCCGGTTCATCCGGTCGAAGGAAACCACCACCTCTCCGTCCGCGGCCACCGCACCCCCGGAAAGACCCGTGCGCCCACCCGACGGCACCAGCTTCAGGCCCTCGGAGTTGGCCAGGCGGACGATGGCGACCACGTCAGCGGTAGTCTCGGGAAAAACGACGGCGGCAGGCGCAGGCTCGGCAGTCCGGGTCCAGTCCCGCCCCCACTCGTGCAGGCTGTCGGGGTCAGTGCGGACCTGCGAAGGCGATAGCGCGGAGGTCAGCTGCCCGTGCGCAGATGTCATCCCCCGCTCATCCGGCGGCATCGAGCTGCGCATCCACCGCCTGAAAAATCTGTTGGCGGAGGACCACCGACTCGTTGACCAGGTGGTGTCGCGCCTCGGGGACATAGACCACCTTGGCATCGAAGAGCTGCTCGATGATCTTCAGGTTGTAGCGATGGTCGACCGTGCGGTCGGCGGTGCCCTGCACCACCAGCAGCCCCAGATCGCTTGGCGCGCGGCTGACGAAGCGCTTCTTCCAAGCCACCATGGCGGTGACCCACTGAACGGGCAGCACGCGCGCCTGCAGCGGGTCGTGGTGCTTGAGGAACTCGATGAACTCCGGATTCTCGGCGTTGACGGAGAACGTTCGCTCCCGCTCGGTGATGAAGCGCCGCACGACCTCGTAGAAGAGCCGGCCGACGGGCCACAGGTACGGCCGCACCAGCGGTGCTAGGAGCACGATGCCCGAAAACGGGCTGGTCGCCCGAGCGACGCCGTTGGCCAGGAGCCACTCCATGGCCACCGCGCCTCCCGTGCTCTGGCCCAGCAGGTGCCATGGCTTGGGGAGGTGCGCGCCGAGCGCCGCGATGCAGGCGTCGAACGCGGCGACGTAGTGATCAAACGTTTCGATGGTGGCCGGCGCGCCGGTGGATAGCCCGTGCCCGGGCAGGTCGAACGACAGCACGGCAAGCCCGCGGTCGATAAGGTGGCGGATCAGGTGCCCGTAAAGGCCCGTGTGGTCGTAGTAGCCGTGCACGATCACGGCGGTGCCCCGGGCATCGCGCGGCGACCAGAGATGGGCGGCGACGCTGTGCGAATCCGTTTCCACCGCCCCGAAATGATGGGCCAGGTCGGGATACTCCTCGACGAAGTGAATGCCGTAGTGCCGCAGGTAAGCATCCTCCTGCGGCGTCAGCACCGTGGGAGAGCCGGGGACGAGGGGCTTAAGCGCCTGCCTGAGGCTGTCCGGGTCGAAACCGACTTCCATCGACCGCTGACCGTTAACCTTCAGCCCGGCTCGCGAGGACGGCCACGGCGGGCAGGGTCTTGCCCTCCACGAACTCGAGGAACGCGCCTCCCCCGGTGGAGATGTAGGACACCCCATCGCGCACGTCGTACTTGTCGATGGCTGCCAGGGTATCCCCGCCGCCGGCTATGGAGAACGCACCGCTGGACGCGATGGCCTGGGCAACCACGCGAGTGCCCTCGCCGAACTGGTCGAACTCGAAGACGCCCAGCGGGCCGTTCCAGAGAATGGTGCCCGCAGACCCAAGCTCTGCCGCGTAACGTCGGGCCGTCTCCGGACCGATGTCCAGGATCATCTCGTCGGGGCGGACCTCGTCGAGCCCCCGCAGCACCGCCACCGCGCCCGCGTCCAGGCGCTCGCCCACCATCACGTCCACCGGCAGCGGCACCTCCACCTTGGCGGCAATGCTGCGCGCCGCTTCCAGCAGGTCCTCCTCGTAGAGCGAGCGCCCCACGGGGTGACCGGCGGCAGCGATGAAGGTATTGGCTATGCCGCCGCCAACGATGATGCGGTCGGCAATGGTCGCCAAGGTGTCCAGGACTTCGAGCTTGGTCGAAACCTTCGCACCCCCGACGATGGCCGTCATGGGCCGGGCGGGCGCCCTCAAGGCGCGCTCCAACGCCTCGAGCTCACCGGCCAGCAACGGTCCGGCGCAGGCCACCGGGGCGAACTTCGCAACGCCGTGGGTGGAAGCCTGTGCGCGATGGGCGGTGGCAAACGCATCCATGACGTAGATGTCGCACAGCGACGCCAGCCGCCTGGCGAGGGCTTCGTCATCGGCACCCTCGCCCTTTAGAAAGCGAACGTTCTCCAGCAGCGAGACGGCGCCGGGGTCGATCACGCCCACGTCGTCCAGGCCGACCAATGGGACATCCACGCCCAGCAACTCGCCCAGCCGCCCCGCCACGGGGGCCAAGGACAACGCCGGGTCGAACTCGCCCTCCACCGGGCGGCCGAGGTGAGACATCACCAGGGTTCTCGCGCCGGCGCGCATGGCGGCCTCGATGGTCGGCAGCGCCGCCCGGACCCGCGCGTCGCTCGTGATACGGCCATCGCGGATCGGCACGTTCAGATCCTCCCGGATCAGCACCCGCCGCTCCGCGAGATCCAGATCCGTCATGTTCCTTCGCTGCGACATGAAAAGATCAGGCCTCCTTCAGAACGCTCCGGACGGCCTCGGCGACGTTGTCCGCGGTGATGCCGAGGGCGGCCATGGCCTGGCCACCCGGCGCGGAGAGACCGAAGCGGTCGATGCCCACGACGGCGCCGTCCAGGCCCACGAATCGATACCAGTAGTCAGGATGCGCGGCCTCCACCGCCACCCGCGCTCGCAGCGCAGGGGGCAATACGGCGTCCTGGTAGGCACGGTCCTGGGACAAGAAAACGTCGGTGGAGGGCATGGAGACCACCCGCACCCCGACGCCGTCCGACTCGAGGCTCGCTGCCGCCGCCACGGCGATCTCCACCTCGGACCCCGTGGCGATGACCACGGCGGCCAGCGTGCCGGCCTCGGCTTTCAGGACATAACCTCCCCGGCGGATGTCGGCGAACGCCTGAGCAGAACGGGGCTGGGGCGCCGTCTTCTGGCGGGTGAATATCAGCGCGGTCGGTCGCTGCCGGGACGCCACCGCCGCTTCCCAGGCAACCGCACTCTCCACGGTGTCGCAAGGGCGCCACGTCGACAATCCGGGCGTGGTCCGAAGATTGGTGAGCTGCTCGATGGGCTGATGGGTCGGGCCGTCCTCACCGACGGCCACGGAGTCATGGGTGTACACGAAGATGTTGGGGATCTTCATCAGCGCCGCAAGCCGCACGGCGTTGCGGGCATACTCCATGAACACCAGAAAAGTTCCGGAGAACGGTCGAAAGCCCCCGTGGAGGGCCATGCCGTTGGTGATGGCCGTCATGCCGAACTCGCGAACGCCGAAGCTCAAATACCGGTCTTCGTCTGCACCATCCCAGCGGGTCCCGTTGGAGCCCGTGAGATCGGCGGAGCCTCCGAAAAGCTCCGGCAGGGCGCCGGCCAGCGCGGCAAGGCATCGCTGGGACGATTTCCGCGTCTCCAGGGGCTCCATCGCCTCCTGGGACGCTTCGGCCAGGGCGCGGATCGGACCCTCCCAACCTTCCGGCAGATCGCCGGACACGCGGCGTTCGAGCTCCGCCGCATCCTCCGGGTGCGCGGCGCGATACTCCGCCAGCAGCGCCTCCCAGGACCGCTGCTGCTCGGCGCCTTTCTCCCGACAGTCCCAGGAGGCGTAGACGGGCTCCGGAATCTCGAAGGGCGGCGCAGCCCAGCCGAGCTCCCGGCGGGCGTTTGCCACCTCTTCTTCGCCCAGCGCCGAGCCGTGCACGTCGGCAGTTCCCTGCTTGTTGGGCGCGCCAAAACCGATCACCGTCCTGCAGCAAACCAGGGTTGGTCGATCCTGCCGGCTCACCGCGTCGTCCAGAGCCCGCTGAATCGAATTCGGGTCGTGCCCGTCCACGTCGCGTATGACGCGCCAACCATAGGCCTCAAAGCGAGCCGGGACGTCCTCCGTGAACCAGGCTTTGACGTCCCCATCGATGGAGATGCCGTTGTCGTCGTAGATGCAGATGAGCTTGCCGAGCTGCAGGGTGCCGGCAAGCGAAGCCGCCTCGTGAGAGATCCCCTCCATGAGGCAGCCGTCACCGACAATCACCCAGGTCCGGTGATCTACCACCGAGAAACCGTCGCGGTTGAAGCGCCGGGAGAGCCGCTCTTCGGCCAGCGCCATTCCCACTGCGTTAGCCAGGCCCTGGCCCAGCGGACCGGTGGTCGTTTCGACACCCGGACATTCGCTGTACTCCGGGTGACCGGGCGTGCGCGAGTGAAGCTGCCTGAACGAGCGCAGGTCGTCCATGGTGACCGCATACCCCGACAGATGCAGCACGCTGTACAGCAGCATGGATCCGTGACCGTTGGAAAGGACGAACCGATCGCGGTTGGCCCAGGCCGGATCCGCCGGGTTGTGCTTGAGAAAGTCGCGCCACAGCACTTCTGCAATGTCGGCCAGACCCATGGGCGCCCCGGGATGACCGGAGTTAGCGGCCTGCACCGCGTCCATGGCGAGCGCACGAATGGCGTTCGCCCTGTCAGTCCTCGTTACCATTTGGTTTTCGCTAGCGATGTAAGAGTAAGGATCGGTGCCAGCCCCCTGCCGACCCTGTCTATTGTCCGTTACTCGCACCGACATGCGCAAATGCCGCGCGCCCCATCGGGCACTGGCCGCCTGGGCTCGGAAAGGCCGCGCCGTGAGTCGAACCAGAGAAAAGCTGTACAATGCGCCGCTTGCCGCAACAGGGCCTGGCAGGGCTTGGAAGAGAACCGGAAGGAAGAAACATGAACGAATACAGCATATTCACCTCGGAGTCGGTGGGCGAGGGGCACCCCGACAAGATGGCGGATCAAATCTCCGATGCGGTGCTCGACGCCATGCTCGAACAGGATGCAGAGTCCCGCGTCGCCTGCGAGACGCTGATCAAGAACAATCTGGTCGTTCTCGCCGGCGAGATCCGCACCGATGCATGGGTCGACGTCGACCGGCTGGCCCGTCAGGTCATCTCGGACATCGGTTACGGCAGCCACGACGAAGGTTTCGACCCCTGGGACTGCACGGTGATGAACGCGCTCGGGGTGCAGTCCTCCGACATCGCCATGGGCGTGGACGAGACCAGCGAGCACGAGCAGGGTGCCGGCGATCAGGGCCTCATGTTCGGCTACGCAACCAACGAAACCGACGTGCTCATGCCGGCCCCCATCACCTACGCCCACCGGCTCGTTCAGAAGCAGGCCGAGGTCCGCCGGAGCTCGCTGAAATTTCTGCGGCCCGACGCCAAAAGCCAGCTCACGTTTCGCTATGACGAGGCCGGCAACCCCGCGGCCATCGAAGCCATCGTGCTGTCCACCCAGCACTCGCCAGACGTGGACCAGAAGACCATCGCCGAGGCGGTCATGGAAGAGATCATCAAGCCCGTGGTGCCGAGCAACTGGATCTCGAAAGACACCAGCATCTTCATCAACCCTACCGGTCAGTTCGTGATCGGCGGTCCCGTCGGCGATTGCGGGCTGACCGGGCGGAAGATCATCGTCGACACCTACGGCGGCGTGGCGCGGCATGGGGGCGGAGCCTTCTCGGGCAAAGACCCGTCCAAGGTCGACCGTTCCGCCGCTTACGCGGGGCGCTACGTGGCCAAGAACATCGTCGCCGCGGGGCTGGCCGACAGATGCGAGCTCCAGGTGAGCTACGCCATCGGCGTCGCCGAGCCCACGTCCATCAGCATCAACACTTTCGGCACGGGCAAGCTCGACGACGAGAGGATCATTCAACTCGTACGTGAGCATTTTGATTTGCGCCCGAAAGGCCTCATCGACATGCTGGATCTGAAGCGCCCGATCTATCGGAACACGGCCGCATACGGTCATTTCGGCAGATCTGAGCCCGAATTCACCTGGGAGCGCACCGACAAGGCGGAGGCACTGGCGGCAGCGCTGTAACGTCAACCCGGAGTAACGCGTCAGCATGCCCGAACGAGGCCAGCGGCCAAGGCTCAGCTTCGAGTTCTTCCCGCCCCGCAGCGAGGAGGGTTTCGCAAGCCTCGCCCGGGTGACGGCTAAACTCGACGAGTTGCGGCCAGATTTTTATTCCTGCACGTACGGCGCCGGCGGATCGACCCGGGACGGCACCAAGCAGACGGTCGCGCGGCTCGTGAGCAGCGGGCACGCCACCGCGCCGCACCTGTCCATCGGGGCCGACGAGGAGGAGACCACGTTCGCCATGCTCGATGGGTATCGCGGCATGGGCATCGACCGTATCGTGGCGTTGCGTGGGGATGTTCCTTCGGGCATCGGACGCTCGCGCTTTCGCGCAAACGCGCAAGCCCTGGTGGGCCGGATCCGGAAGCATTCCGGCAGCCACTTCCATATCGAGGTGGCCGCCTATCCCGAGGTCCATCCCGACGCCAGATCCCCCGGCTCCGACCTGGAATTCTTCCGGCGCAAAGTAGACGCCGGGGCCGACAGCGCGATCACGCAGTACTTCTACAGCCCGCACGCCTATTACGACTTTGTCGACCGCTGCGTGGGGGCGGGGGTGACCATACCCATCTACCCGGGAATCATGCCCATTACCAGCTACGAGGGCCTGATTCGTTTCTCCGACAACTGCGGCGCGGACGTGCCCCGCTGGCTGCGCAAGCATCTGGAAGCCTTCGGCGATGACGACGACGGCCTGCGCCGGTTCGGCATCGAAACCGTCAGCCGCCTGTGCGACGACCTGCTGCGCGCAGGCGCTCCCGGTCTGCATTTCTATACCCTCAACCGATGGGGCGCGAGCCGGGCGATCTGTCAGAACCTGGGCTTGGCTAACCGGGACGGATGAGTCGGCGCATCTACCTGGAGGCGTCGCTGCTGCCCGGTGCAACCGTTCGCCTCGATCCTGACCATTCCCACTACCTCACGCGGGTGATGCGCCTGAAGGCCGGGGACGCTCTGCGATGCTTTGACGGCAGCGGGCGCGAGCATGCTGCCCGGCTGGCCGAACCCAACCCCCGCTCCTGCTCGATTGAGATCGCCGAGGAGCTGCGCAACGCCGCGCCGGCAACTGTCCGGCTGCACCTGGCCCAGGCATGGCTGAAAGGCCAGGCCATGGATCTCGTGATTCAGAAAGCAACCGAGCTCGGGGTCACGGACATCTGGCCCATCGAGGCCCTGCGCAGCAACGTCAGAATCGACGCGGGGCGCACGGCTGGCCGCCTGATGCACTGGCGGGGAATCGCCAAGAGCGCAACGGAGCAGAGCGAGCGGCTGTTCCTGCCGCGGGTGCACGAGCCCCGACGGCTCGAAGCGCTTTTGACCGAACGCCCCTGCCAGCGGCTCATCCTGCTCGATCCAGGGGCAGCGGCTCTTCCCGGCGCGCTGCCTTTCGACTCGCTGGTCCTGATGGTCGGACCCGAGGGGGGGTGGACCGAGCACGAACGGGAGCTGGCTCAAGCGGCGGGAGCCGATCGCTACGGCTTGGGGGATCTTGTGCTCCGGGCCGAAACCGCGCCCATCGCCGCCCTCGCTGCGGTCCGACAGTCCTGGGGCTGGCGCTAAGCCTGCTTGGCGGTTTCCTGGCCTCGCACCAGGTTGGCCACCTGAACC
The DNA here is from genome assembly GCA_036526135.1 of Pseudomonadales bacterium. GTDB lineage: Bacteria > Pseudomonadota > Gammaproteobacteria > Pseudomonadales > Azotimanducaceae > UBA2965. Next base: position 176,212 of record DATCZA010000017.1, read on the forward strand.
TCGAGATACTGCAGGTTGGGGATGATGGCCGGCTCGCTGCCAACCCTGAGGGCCATGGTCTCGGACACACCAAGATTGGTTGGGACGTTCGCCATGTCCTCGGCGGTGAGCTGCACGATGCGCGGCAGACCCTCCGCCGCCAGGGCGTAAAACGGCAGCCCCTCGATGGTGCGAGAGCGGTTCATCACGATGAGGCAGCGACCCTCTTCCGCATCTTCCACCGACGCATCGCCCATTCGCTCGAAACGAACCACGGGGATGACCTCGCCACGCCACTCCAGCATCCCGAGACACCACTTCGGCGCGTCCTCGATGCTGCTGACCCGGCGCCAGGGCAGAATCTCCGCTACGCAGATGTTGGGTAGCAGCAGATTCGTCTCCTGCAGCGGGATCATCACGCAGGACATTTCGATGAGTTCTTGTGCGGTAGCAGGTTCCATGGGCTTCTCTTTAGTTCACCAGCGAGTCGATGGTGGCGAGCAGCTCGTTCTCCTGGAACGGCTTGCCGAGGAAGCGGTTCACCCCGAGCTCGGCGGCATGCTCCTGGTGCTTCTCGCCCGTTCGCGAGCTGATCATGACAATCGGCAGGTCCTGCACGCGCTCGTCGCGCCGCACCTGGCGAGCCACCTCGAAGCCGTCCATGCGCGGCATCTCGATATCGAGCAACATCACGTCCGGGCGGCGTTCCTGCAGCATGGCAATGGCTTCGATGCCGTCCTTGGCCACGAGGACGTCCATGCCCTGCCGCTCCAGCAGCCGGGAGGTCACCTTGCGAACCGTGACCGAGTCGTCCACCACCATGACGCATCGTGTCTTCGCCGCGCCAGGCATGACCCGACGGGTGACGGTCAGCCCGTCGCCCTTCTGCGCGCGAATCAGCGCAAGGAGATCGAGGATCACGACAACGCTGCCGTCCCCGAGAATCGTTGCACCGGACACACCGCCCACACCCGCGAACTGCGGGCCCAGGCTCTTCACTACGATTTCCCGGCTGCCCTGGACCGCATCCACATGCACGGCCACTGCCCGGTCACCAGACCGGACGAGCACCACCGGCACCGCCGCCTGAGACGGGTTGCCGCGGTATTCACGGCCAAGATAGCTGCCGAGATATCGCACGTTGTAGCGGACGCCGGCGTACTCGAAGGGCTTGGAAAGGGGCGGATGCACCTTATCCAGCTCCTCGGCGCTGAGCAGGACTATGCCTTCGATGGTGTTGAGCGGGATGGCGTAGAGATCCTCTCCCACCGACACCATGAGCGCGCGGTTTACCGATACGGTGAAGGGAACGCGAACGACGAAGCGGGAGCCCTTGCGCGCCCGCGAGACGATGTTGATGCTCCCGCCGAGTTGCTTGACCTCGCTGTGCACCACGTCCATGCCCACGCCGCGACCGGATATCTGCGTTACCGACTTGGCGGTGCTGAATCCGGGAGCCAGAACGAACTGGCAGATCTCTTCGTCGCCCAGGACCGAGTTTTCTGCCATCAGCCCTCGCTCGATGGCCTTGGCACGAACGGAATCGACGTTGATGCCGGCCCCGTCGTCGGCGATCTCGATCACCACGTCGCCGCCTTCGCGGGTCAGCCGGATGTCGATACGCCCGGTGTTCGGCTTGCCGGCGCGGCGTCGTTCCTCGGCGCTCTCGATCCCGTGGTCCACCGCGTTTCGCAACATGTGCTCGAGCGGCGGCACCATCCGTTCCAGGAGGTTGCGGTCCAGCTCGCCTTCCATGTTGTGCGCGTGCAGCTCGACGTCCTTGCCAAGCTCACGGGAAACCTGTCGCACGATCCTTCGCAGGCGCGGTAACAGGCGGCCGAACGGCACCATGCGCGTGCGCATGAGCCCTTCCTGCAGTTCCGTATTGATCCGCGCCTGCTGGAGCAGGAGAGTCTCGGACTCACGGGCCTTGAACAGCAGGGTGTCTTTCAGATCGAGCATGTCGGATGCGGACTCCGACAGCCCTCGGGAGAGCTGCTGAAGCTGCGAGTATCGATCCATCTCGAGCGGGTCGAACTCGTCGTAACCCGGGCCTTCCAGCGTGTCCCGACGGAACAGGATCTGCGCTTCGGTTTCGATCTCGAGGCGCCGCAGCTGCTCGCGCACGCGCTCGATGGTGGTTTCCATCTCGTCCAGGGCGCCGGTGAAGTCGCTCATGCCCTGCTCGATGCGGGCCCTGACGATGCTGCTTTCGCCGGCAAGGTTCACGAGCTCTTCGAGCAGTCCGGCCCCTACGCGGACCATCTCCTTGGCCCGGTCGGCCCGTGTGGGATCGGGCGCGCTCGGCGCTTCCTCGGACGGCTCCGGGGCCACCCGCAGCACGGGGGCAGGCGCAGCAACCGGCTCCGGCTCTGCAACCGGCTCCGGCTCTGCGACCGGCTCGGGCTCGGCTTCGTCGGTCTCCTCGCTGGCCGCGATTTCCTGGGCCGGAAGCTCCTCGGCCTCTGCTTCCTCGGCTGATGCTTCGGCCGCCGCCAGGTCGGGCACTTCGCTCGCCTGCGCTGGCGCCTCCTCGGCGGGCTGCGGCTGCTCGTCTGTCGGAGCGGCTGCGCCCGTCGTGTCTTCTTCCGCCACACGCTCCGGCTCCGCAACGGGCTCTGCCGGGGGCGTCGACGTCGCGCTGGCCGGCGCCTCGGCGAAGGATTCGCCCCTTTCACCCGATTCGATGGCCTTGCGAATCCTGCTGACCAGGATCTCGAGCTCGTCGTAACGGGCGCCTAGATCGGTGAAGAAGCCCTCGGGCAGCGGCGCGCTGGATAACTGAAAGTCGATGAGGAAGGTCTCGAACTCGTGGGTGTAGTCACCGAGGACCGACAACCCCGAAAGACGGGCCCCGCCCTTGAGCGTGTGAAGGCCACGCAGCAGGTTCTCCAGGAACAACCTGTTCTCGGGCTCACCCGTCCATTCGTGAATACTGTTGTCCAGCGATTCAAGGATCTCCTCGGCTTCCTCGAAGAAGATACCGATGATGTCCTCGTCGACTTCTTCAGGAAGCAGCGAAGCGATGGGCAGGGAGGCGACCCGTGGGCCGGCCTCCGCCGGCGGCTCGGCCGGCGTGCCGGTGTCGCCCGCGGCGACATCTTCTGCGCCGCGGGATCCTGCACCCTCGGCGTAGTCGCTGCCGGCAGAAGAGCCCGCTCCGGTTCCGAACGCTTCCACCGAGGACGGTTCCGTGACCGCCTCACGCAGTGACGTGAGCGATGCGATCTCCGCGGTAGCCAGGGCAACCGTCTGCTGGGCGGCCATGGCGTCGAACTGTTGGAGCAGGGTCTCGTGGGCGCGCGATAGAGCCACATGGCTCTCCGGGCTGATCGTCTCCTGCTCGAGCTCCTCGTGAGTGGCTCGCAGCGCGGCTGCCAGATCGGCGACCGCTGAGCGCTCAGTCGCTCGCGCGAGGTCAGCGATCTCGCCCAGAGCCCCGATCAGCTTACCGGCGAACTCGAGGTCCATGACGCCGCGAGCCCAACCGCCCAGAAACTCCTCTGCATCCATGACGACTGCCAGGGCCGGCAGCTTCATGAGCTCGTCGAGCTTGCTCTCTCCGGTCTCCTGTATCTCCACCAGCAGCCGATCGGCATCTGCGATGAGCTGCAGCTCTTCCTCGGGCTCCGAGCCGGCTCTCAACGTCTCTATCATGCAGGCCAGCGCCGTCGTCGCGGCCCGAAGGAACTCGGCAACCGCACCTGAAGCTCGCGTGACCTCCTGTTCAGACCGGGCGGCGAGAGCCACCTCATAGGTAGGACGGGCCAGCTCGCTCACCACCTCAATGCCCGCCATGCCCGCACTGCCAGCCAGGGTGTGCAGCGCTCTGTAGGCATCCTCGTCGAGAACGAAATCTTCTCCGTCGTCGCAGAGGGCAAGCACGGCCAGATGCTCCTCGGATTCCGATACGAACAGGCCAAGCGCCTCGAAGCCCTCGCCTGCTTCCGCAGCTTCCACGGCCGGCTCTTCCTCCGCGACCGGCGCCTGCTCCTCCAGGGAGCCGCCCGACGCCAGCACGTCGGCCTTCTCCATGATTCGGCCCATAGCGTCGAGATCGGGGGCCCGCTGGGCTTCGAACGCATCGCGCAGATACGGCATCAACGACGTTGCTTCTTCAACGACCAGCGCAAACTGTCCGGTGGGCTCGAAGGTGCCGTCAATGAGCCGGTTGAGCATGTTCTCCACCGACCAGGCCAGCTCGCCGATGATGTTGGCGCCGACCATGCGGCCGCTGCCCTTGAGCGTGTGAAACGCGCGACGCAGCTCGGTAAGCGAGTCCTCGTCGCTCAGATGCTCGCCCCAGCGAGGCAGACACCCGTTGATGGTCTCCAGAACTTCGTCGACTTCCTCCACGAATATCTCGACGATTTCCTCGTCGGATTCGAACGCGTCGGCCAGCCGGCTGGTCTTTTCGGCGATGGCCGGCGACAGCGGCGGCAGCGCGGGTGACGGCGCGCTGGCGGCCACCGGAGTCTCTTCCACAGCGGAGGCGTCCTCCGGCTCTGCTTCCGGCTCGGCGTCGGCGGAAGCAGCCTGCGCTGCTTCCGGCTCGTCGTCCGAGCCGCCCTCGAGGGCAACGGGCTCGAAGTCGATGAGCTCCGGCTCGGATTCGGGCGCTTCCTGATCCTGAGCATCCGACGAGGCAGGCTCTTCGCGCAGGTCGGCAGCCTCTGAGACAAAGCCCTCCCAGTCGAAGCCTTCCTCCGCGGTCTCTTCGACGCCGGCGGTCTCGGCCTGAAACGCTGCGCCCGGCTGCGCGGCCGGGCGCTCGTCGACGATGCCCGCATACCCGAGCTTCTCGAGGCTTGCGTCCGCGACGTCTAGAATGTCCTCGATCCCGCCAGTAATGTCCTCAGCCGTGCGCTGGAGGTAGTAGTCGACGGCCGTGATGGCGTCTGCCAGGGTTTCCATGGCATCCATGCCCGGGGTGGCACCCGCCTCCAGCAGGTCTCGTCGCAGGTATGCGCCACAGCTGCTCAGAATCCGGGCCGCGCGCCGCAGCGGAATCATCTCCAGAGCGCCGCACAAAGCGGCAATCTGCTCCGGCACGCCGGCGAGGGGTTCCGAGTCCCAACCCGCGGCGATGTACTCGAGCACGGCCTGTCTGACCGGCTCGAGGCCGTTACGCACCTCCACGGTGACGGTGCGCTGGGCGTCGTTGGTGATCTTTTCGACCTCCTGATCGCCCTCGGTGAAGCTCGCCATGCTCTCGTCTACACGTACGAGCGCGCTGGCGACGCTGAAGAGGTCCTGGGGGTCGACGGCTTCGGCCGACGCCAGCTGCTCGAGCGCTTCGAGCTGCTGCGTGACGATCTCGTGAGCACTTGCGAAACCGAGCAGCGTCAGCGTGCTGCGGATCTGCTTGAGGGGCGCCAAGAGCGAGTTCAGGTCAACGCTGGCACGACCACGCGCGCGCGCGAACAGGTCCAGCTGGTCTTTGACCAGCGCGAGCTCTTCGCGCACCACCAAGCTTGCGCTCACCAGGGCTTTTAAGCCGTTCATGGCCAGCCCGCCGCCGTCTCCGCGGCCCGCCAGCGCATTGCTAATGTCGGTGATCGCTTCGCTGCGATACCCCCGCTGGCGACACGCATCCAGAAGCTGCTTGATCAGGTCTAGAGAAACCGGGCTGCCGGCAACTCCGAGACCGTCTCTGGACAGCGTGCGGATCTCCGAGTCGATCCGGCGCAGCAGCTTTGCCGCGTCCGGGTCGATGGGGCCGGTGTCCGTGGCCAGGCTCGCGGCAAATTCGCCGAGCGCGCGCCACTGGGTCTCATGAGGAGTGCCCAGGCATACCCTGGACAGCACCTCGGCAATCTTTCGCAGGGTGATGACCGCCCGTTCGCGATCGTCTCCCCGCAGGATGCAGAGCAGGACCTGCTGGTAAGCCGCCCGTATCCGCCCCGCCTTCTCTACGCCGTCGATCCCATCGAAGCGCTCTATGGCCGCTTCGCTGGCGACGCCCAGGTCGGTGACCATCGCGCCTTCCAACGGCCGCTCGTCCAGATGACCGCGGACCTCGTTGATCAGCGGGATCATGGGTTCGATCGCGTCGGAGAGCCCGCGCTGCACCTCGTCGAGATACCCGGGCAGCTCGAGAAGCCCCTGCATGAGGCACTGACCGGCCCCAACGCTATCGCCGACCGCACCGATCATCAGGTGCTGGGCCAGCCGCTCCAGGTGCTCGGCCAGCAGCGTGGTGCCCTTCAGCTCCAGCATCACCAGAGCGCCGTGCACCTGGTGCAGAGCCGTCATGCATTCGCGCATCTGCGCTTCGCCGTGACCGGCTTCAGCGAACGAGTCTAGCGCCGCGATCGCTTCGTCCAGAGACTCCTGCAGCGCGCCCTTTACCCAGTCGAGGGCAAAATTTTCCCGGCTTGTCGCCATACCGAGGTCTTAATCCTGGCTTTGGTACTGGGCCGGCAGCTTGAAGCCTTCGACCGATTCGCGCATCTCGTTGGCCATGGCGGCCAGGTTACCGATCGAAGTCGCCGTTTGCTCGGTGCTGTCAACGGTCTGCGCGGTAATCTCTTGAATGACGTTCATTGTATTGGAAACGTGGCCCGCAGAGGCAGCCTGCTGGCGTGCCGCGTTGCTGATGTTCTGGATCAGCTCGGCCAGCGACGTGGATACGCTTTCGATCTCCTCGAGAGCCACCCCGGCGTCCTGGGCGCGCTTGGCACCGTTGACGACCTCTGCGGTGGTCTGCTCCATGGAGATTACGGCCCCGTTGGTGTCCGTCTGAATGGTCTTCACCAGAGCCGCGATCTGCTTGGTTGCCGCGCTGGATCGTTCAGCCAGCCGCTGCACCTCGTCGGCCACAACGGCAAATCCTCGACCGGCATCACCGGCCATGGAGGCCTGAATGGCGGCGTTGAGGGAGAGAATGTTCGTCTGGTCCGCGATGTCGTTGATGAGAGATACGATGTCGCCGATCTCCTGGCTGGACTCGCCGAGGCGCTTGATCCGCTTCGACGTTTCCTGGATCTGGCCCCGAATCACGTCCATGCCGTGGATGGTGTCCTGGACCACGTCCGATCCTTTGTTGGCGATGCCCACGGCCCGCTCTGCAACCGATGCAGACTCGGCGGCGTTCGAGGAGACGTGATCGATGGAGACGGCCATCTCGTTGATCGCCTGGGACGCGGCGGCAATCTCTCGTGCCTGGCTCTCGGCTGCGCCAGCGAGGCTGGATGCCGTCTCCTGGCTGTCGCCCGCGGCTTTAGCAACCTGGCGCGACAGGTTGTTGATGTTGGATACGAGCCCGCGCATCTGGTCGATGGCGAAGTTGATCGAATCGGCTATCGCGCCGGTGAAGTTCTCCGTCACCGAGGCCTGAATCCTCAGATCGCCCTCACCGAGATCGGCGATCTCGTCGAGCAGCTGAAGAATCGCGGCCTGATTGCGTTCGTTCTGTGACGCCTGCTCAACGAGCTGCCGGCGCGTCTGGCTGACCATCATCGCCGCGATGGCGGCGACGAGCACGATACCGGCAACGGCGAACAGAAGACCCGTATTGTTGATGATGGATGCTTCATCAGTGACGACAACGTAGGCCATCCCTGCAATCGTGCCGACCAGCAAGCACATCAACGCCACTAGCAACGGAGACAACTTTCCTGTTTTCATTTCCGTACAACCTGATTAGTTAGTCTTGTCCGCAACATCGAAGAACTTCTCGTCCCTCAATATCGACTTAAGATGCGCCTCGTAAAAAACGCACCCTCCCTGATGAAAAGCACCGCGCAAGTAGGGCTTCAGTGCCGCTACTTCCTCCGCCGTGCTTTCTTCAAAACTGTCTTCTAGAAAATGCTGAATGCCGAGCGACTGCTCCACCACGAAGCCTGCGATCAGTTCCTCGTCTTCCACTACCAGCACGCGCCACTGAACCATGGGCGTGGTCGTGCGCATGTCGAGGAAATTGTGGAGGTCGATGATCGGTATGAGCCTGCCGCGGACGTTGGCCACCCCGAGCATCCAGGGTTTGACGCCGGGCAGCGTCGCGAACTTCGGCACGGCGAGAATCTCGCTGATCTCGCCCATTGGAGAAACCAGGCGGACACCGCCCAGCTGATAACCGACACCCTGCCACTCCAGATGCTCGTTCTCCCGGGAAGGAAGAGGCGCCGCGTTGGCGATGGTGGTGGCCCGGATGTCCGTGAGTATGTTTTGCGCTTGACCGTTCATGACAAGGATTAGGCGCTCAAAGCCTCGTTGACCGTGCTGATCAGCGTGCGATCGTCCACGGGTTTGGTCAGGTAGCCTTGCGCGCCCTGGCGTTTGCCCCAGACCCGGTCCGCATCCTGGCTCTTGGAGGAGACGATGATCACCGGAATGTGGCTGGTACCCTGGCTTCTCGTGAGCTGCCGCGTTGCCTGAAAGCCGTTGATACCAGGCATCACGACGTCCATCAGAATGATGTCAGGCTGCTCTTCGTTGGCCAGACTGATCCCGTCGCTGCCGGAGGCAGCCGTCAGCACCTGGTGACCATGACGCGAAAGCGCGTTGGCCAGCTGGTGCGTCTCCGAGGGAGAGTCGTCGACTACGAGAATCCTTGCCATCTTCTGCGCGTCCTGTGCCTGCTTCCTAATGGACGAGGTTCCGGATCGTGCCGAGCAGCTCGTCCTTGCTGAAGGGCTTGGTGATGTACTGATCCGAACCCACGATCCGGCCTTTGGCTTTGTCGAAGAGGCCGTCCTTGCTCGAGAGCATGACTACGGGGGTAGTCTTGAATTCGCTGTTGTTCTTGATGAGCGCGCAGGTCTGGTAACCGTCAAGACGAGGCATCATGACGTCGACGAAGATGATTCCCGGCCGTGAATCGACGATTTTCGCGAGCGCGTCAAAGCCGTCCGTGGCGGTGATGACGTCATACCCTTCCTTGGTCAGCAGATTCTCGGCGCTTCGACGAATGGTCTTACTGTCGTCGATTACCAGCACCTTAACGCCTTTGAGTTCCTGTTCCATATCTGGTCCTTCTACTTCCGACTTGACCGTCGTGTCACCGTCCATTGAGTATGGCGTCATCAAGGCTGTCGGCAGGATTTTCACGTACCTACCGAACGCTCCCGTTGTATCATGATTGTCCCGAAACGATCTATAAGCGTTGGATAAGAAAGGGAATTCGTTCTCATTTTTGGGGTTACGCTACGACCGCCAAGCTAGTTACCGCCCCAGCCGGAGCAACTTCTGTCCCGGCTCGCCCGGAGCACCACAGAACCCATGAGTCTCAAAATCGCCTTCGTGATGGACCCTCTGCCCACCCTGTCGCTGAAGAAGGACAGCACGCTGGCAATGATCCGCGCAGCCCAGCTCAAGGGGTGGCAGGTAGGCTATCTCGAGCAGGGGGACCTGCTGCTCCATGAGGGCGCGCCCTGCGGGATGCTCCGATCCCTGGAGCTCGTCGGGCCGTTTGCCGATTCCCTCGATCCGGCCGAGGCCGGCGATCGCTGGTATCAGCTCAGCGAAGCGGCCCTTACCCCGCTCGCCGAGCTGGACGTGATCATGATGCGCAAAGACCCGCCGTTCGACATGGAGTACATCTACTCCACCTACCTCCTCGAACGGGCCGAAGCGTTGGGCGTGCTGGTGGTCAACAAACCCCAAGGGCTGCGCGACTGCAACGAGAAGTTCTTTGCCACCGCCTTCCAGGAATGTTGCCCCCCACTGGTCGTGACCCGGTCCGAAGCGGCGCTGCGCGAGTTTCAACGGACTCACGGCAACGTGGTGTTCAAGCCCCTTGACGGCATGGGGGGCCAGGGCGTGTTCCGCATCATGGAGGGCGACGAGAACCTGGGCGTCATCATCGAGACGCTCACGAAAGGCGGCACCGCCCAGATCATGGGCCAGAAGTTCATTCCGGAGATTGCCAGCGGGGACAAGCGCGTTCTGCTCATCGATGGCGAGCCGATCCCCTACGCCCTGGCCAGAATCCCCATGGCCGGCGAGGCGAGAGGCAACCTGGCGGCGGGCGGCACGGGCGAGGGACGGGAGCTCACCGAGCGCGACCGATGGATCGCCGCTCAGGTCGGTCCCGAGCTGCGTCGGCGGGGCCTGCTGTTCGTGGGCATGGACGTCATCGGCGACTATCTCACGGAGGTAAACGTCACCTGCCCGACCTGCATACGGGAACTCGATGCACAGTTTTCGCTGAATATCGGCGGTATGCTCATGGACACGATATCTGCCAAGCTAGATGCTCAGGCCTGAACGCCCCGTCGACACCCTGCAAACATGAGCGCCGCCGCCATCACTCCACGAGACCGTCTGGGCTTCACCCTGTTTCTGGCCGTCTCGCTGCACGCCGCCATCATTCTCGGCGTCAGCTTCACGGCAGACCTCGACCTGCTCGAAAGCCCTACGGTCGAGGTGACGTTTGCCCAGCACAGCGACCTCGAAGCACCCGAGGATGCCGACTTCATCGCTCAGACCAACCAGCTCGGCAGCGGCACCGAGAGCGAAGTGCTGGAGACCACGACGGACCAGGAAGCGGAGTTTTTCGCCAACGAGTTCGCCGACGCGATATCCAACCCCTTGCCGACCATCGAGCAGAACCAGCTTGACTCTCGGGAGCTGGTGACGACCATCTCCGAGGTAGACGACGTGGCGCCCATTGAAGAAGAGACGCCGGTGGAGGAAAACGTCAATCCGCAGCCGGCAACCGACATTCGCTTCGACGATCTGGCGAAGGAGATCGCGAGCCTGGAAGCCAGGATCGCCGCGGACCAGCAGGCCAAGGCGAAGCAGCCAAGGGTGAAGCGGCTCACCAGCGTGTCCGCCAAGTCAGCAGACGAAGCCGCCTACCTGAACATGTGGCGTCAGAAGGTCGAGCGCATCGGCAACGCCAACTATCCCGACAGCCGGGTGTACGGCAATCTGCGGATGCTCGTGGTGCTGAGCTACGACGGCACGCTCAAGGACGTCCGGATTCTGGAGTCTTCCGGGCACAAATCCCTCGACGACGCCGCGCTTCGAATCGTCCGTCTGGCTGCGCCCTACCAGCAGTTTCCGGTGGAGATGCGCAAGAAGTACGATCAGTTGGAGATCATTCGCACCTGGAAATTCTCACGCTCCGGAGCCCGCCTTGGCAGCTGATACCAGCCTGAAAAACCAGTTCCTGCTCGCCATGCCCGGCCTGGCTGGCACCTATTTCGGGGACACGGTCACCTACGTATGCGAGCACAGCGCCGACGGCGCCATGGGCCTGATGGTCAATCGCCCGACGGAAGTTACGCTGCAGGCGCTGCTGGCCGATCTCGGCATAGACTCCAGCGCCGTGTCGGCGGACATACCCGTGATGGAAGGGGGGCCCGTGGCGAGCGAGCGCGGATTCGTGCTGCACAGCGACGACCGAGCCTTTGACTCTTCGCTCTCTCTGGGGGACGGGCTGATGCTCAACTCCACCCGCGAGGTGCTCGAGGCCATTGCGGCCGGCGAGGGGCCCGCGGACTTCCTGGTCGCCATGGGATACGCCGGCTGGGGCGGGGGCCAGCTGGAGCAGGAGCTGCTGGAAAACGCCTGGCTCACCTGCCCTGGAAACACCGACGTCCTCTTTCGCACGCCTTTCGCAGAACGCGTGAACCAGGCGGCTGCCGCGCTGGGCATCGATTTCCGGCTGATGTCCTCACAGGCGGGCCACGCCTGACAGCCGCGTGAAGCAGGGTCACGTGCTGGCGTTCGACTTCGGGCTGAAGCACATCGGCGTGGCCGTTGGCCAATCGGTTACCCGAACGGCCAGCCCGCTGATCACCATCGCGGCCAGGGACGGAACGCCGGACTGGTCGGACGTGGAACGGCTGATTACCGAGTGGCAGCCGGCGGTGCTGCTGGTGGGCCTACCCCTTAACATGGACGACAGCGAGAGCGAAATGTCGCTCAAGGCTCGCGGGTTCGCCGAGCGAATGGGCCGCCGGTTCGGCGTTCCCATCGAGCTGGTCGACGAGCGGCTGACTTCGTTTGCGGCGCGCGAATCCGGCAGCGATCGGCCTCACGAGGCCGCAGCAACGATGATCGCGGAATCCTGGTTGGCGGCCGATGGCTGAACCGCTGGGGAAGAGCGGCTCTCAGCGCAGGAAGGTACCCGCCGGCTCGTCTTCTTCGATGGTCAACCCTTCGACCTGACCCATCAGGTCCGGGTTTGCATCGGAACCCAGCTTGATCATCAGCCTCAGGTCGTTCGGCGAGTCCGCATGCTGCAGCGCAGCCTCGTGGCTGATCTCGCCCTCGCTGTAGAGCTGATAGAGCGCCTGGTCGAACGTCTGCATGCCGTGCTCGGTGGATTTGGACATCAGCTCTTTGAGCAGATGCACCTCACCTTTACGGATGTGGTCGGCCATCAGCGGCGTGTTGATCAGTATCTCGATCGCTGCCCGCCGTCCCTGTCCGTCCACCGTGGGGACGAGCTGCTGGGCCACCATGGCGCGCAGGTTGAGAGAAAGATCCATCCACACCTGGGAGTGACGGTCGCTGGGGAAGAAGTGAATGATCCTGTCCAGCGCCTGGTTGGCGTTGTTGGCGTGGAGGGTGCAGAGGCAGAGGTGACCGGTTTCCGCAAAGGCCACCGCGTGCTCCATGGTTTCCCGGGTCCGCACCTCACCAATCATGATGACGTCCGGCGCCTGGCGCAGCGTGTTCTTGAGGGCGACCTCGAAGCTTTCCGTGTCTACGCCCACCTCGCGCTGGGTCACGACGCAGCCCCTGTGCTGGTGCACGAATTCGATGGGGTCCTCGATGCTGATGATGTGACCCGAGGAGTGCTCGTTGCGATGACCGATCATGGCGGCCAGCGACGTGGACTTACCGGTGCCGGTCGCCCCCACGAAAATGATGAGGCCGCGCCGCGTCATCGACAGGTCCTCCAGGATGGGCGGCAGGCCCAGATCGGAGACCAGAGGGATGTTGACCTCGATGCGCCGCAGCACCATGCCTGCCAGGTTGCGCTGCTGGAACGCGCTCACCCGAAAACGACCCAGCCCTTCGGAATGAATGGCGAAGTTGCACTCGTGATGGTCGTGAAACTGCTTCTTCTGGTCCTCGTCCATGATGCTGTGCACGACATCCCGGGACTGATCGGCAGACAGGTTGGTGGTTCCAGCGGCGAACAGCTTCCCGTTGACCTTGAGCATGGGCGGCTTGCCGGCGGTGATGAAAAGGTCCGACGCGCCTTTTTCCACCACCAGTTTCAACAGCTTTTCGAATTGCATGGCGCTAACCTCCGCCGTTAGAAGTCATCCGGGTTCTTGGCTTTCTCGCGAGCCGAGTCGCGGGTGATCGTGCGCTTCTGAACGAGATCGAGCAGGCACTGATCCAGCGTCTGCATGCCTACGGAGCTGCCGGTCTGGATGGCCGAGTACATCTGCGCGACCTTGTCCTCGCGAATCAGGTTCCGGATGGCCGCCGTGCCGATCATGATCTCGTGAGCGGCCACGCGCCCGCCGTTGACCCGCTTGAGGAGCGTTTGCGAGATCACCGACTGCAGCGACTCCGAGAGCATGGACCGAACCATGGACTTCTCTTCTGCGGGAAACACGTCGATGACCCGGTCGATGGTCTTGGCCGCCGACGTCGTGTGCAGCGTGCCGAACACGAGGTGGCCCGTTTCGGCGGCGGTGAGCGCTAGCCGGATCGTCTCCAAGTCGCGCATCTCGCCGACGAGGATGATGTCCGGGTCCTCCCGCAGCGCCGAGCGCAGGGCTTCGTTGAACCCGTGAGTATCTCGATGCACTTCGCGCTGGTTCACCAGGCACTTCTTGCTCTCGTGAACGAATTCGATGGGATCTTCGATGGTGAGGATGTGGTCGTAGCGATGGTCGTTGATGAAGTCGACCATGGCGGCGAGCGACGTGCTTTTACCGGATCCCGTAGGTCCCGTGACGAGCACCAGGCCCCTGGGAACGAGGCAGATGTCGCGGAAAACCTGCCCCATGTCCAGGTCTTCCATGGTGAGCACCTTGGACGGGATGGTCCGGAACACCGCGCCCGCGCCACGATTCTGGTTGAACGCGTTGACACGGAATCTCGCAACGCCGGGAACTTCCACGGAGAAGTCGGTTTCGAGGAACTCTTCGAAGTCCTTGCGCTGCTTGTCGTTCATGATCTCGTAGATCAGCGAATGCACCTGCTGGTGCTCGAGCGGCGGCAGGTTGATCCGGCGAACGTCACCGTCAACACGAATCATCGGCGGAAGCCCCGCGGACAGGTGGAGGTCCGATGCGCCCTGCTTGGCGCTGAAAGCGAGGAGTTCGGTAATGTCCATCAGCGATCCTTGTCTACTCGCTTGGGCTTCAAACTCGCCGAAATGGCAACGAAAGCCGCTGCGAATCCGGGCTGTATAGTATTATCTGACCTGGGCTTTAACCATGAATCCCTCCTCGCTCTGCCGGAGACATGCGAAATCTGCGACGCAGTTGGCAAAACGAAATTGCACTCGATCTCTCACAACGTCGCCAGCGTGCGTTCCTGTGTTGTCTCTGCGGCGCGAGCCGCACAGCGGGACCCCGACGAGGTCTGCCTGATCGCAGTCTCCAAGCGGCAACCGGCCCGTGCCATCGAAGAGGCCCACGGCGCCGGCTTGAAGGACTTCGGCGAAAACTATCTGCAGGAAGCGCTGCCGAAGATCGCCGCGCTCGGGCATCTGCCCCTGACCTGGCACTTCATCGGCGCGCTGCAGTCGAACAAGACCCGCCAGGTGGCGCGGCATTTCGACTGGGTGCATACGGTGGATCGACCCAAGATCGCCCGCCGGCTCAACGAGCAGTGTCCTGACGACAAAACCCTGCAGGTCTGTCTGCAGGTCAACATAGACGCCGATCCCGGCAAGGCCGGCGTCGACCCAGCCGCGGTCGCCGATCTGCTGAAGGAGCTCGTTGATCTCGAGCGGATCTGCGTGCGCGGCCTCATGACCATCCTCGACCCGAACGCGGATGCCCCGGAGAGCTTTGCGCGCATGGCGAAGCTGTTCGCCGGGCTCGCGCCCCTCGCCGCCGGTCGCTGGGATACCCTGTCCATGGGGATGAGCAACGACTACGAGCAGGCCATAATGGCCGGCGCCACCCACGTGCGCATCGGCACCGCCATCTTCGGCGCGCGCGAGGGCTAACCCGAACGAGCCACTACCCGGAGTTCCGATCCGTTGAGCAGTCACATTACTTTCATTGGCGCCGGCAACATGGCGACCAGCCTGATCAAAGGCCTGATCGCCAGCGGTCACGATGCGGCGACCATTCGCGCCAGCGACCCCGCACCCGAGCAGCTGGGCAAGATCGCCGAGCTCGGCGTGGCAACCTCCGACGACAACAATGCCCAGGTACGCGGTGCGGACGTGGTGATCCTCGCGGTCAAGCCGCAGGTCATGGCCTCGGTAGCCGGGGGGCTGACGGCGCTGAGCACGGATCAGCTCCTGGTCTCCATCGCCGCCGGCGTTCCCATGTCGAGCCTTGCCGGTTGGACCAGCAGCGAGCAGCCCATCGTCCGCTGCATGCCGAACACGCCGGCCCTTCTCGGCGCCGGAGTCACCGCCCTGTGCGCCAACGAGCGCGTCTCGCCGGCTCAAAGGGAGCTCGCAGAAAGCGTGCTGGCCACCGCGGGCAGGACCCTCTGGGTATCCTTGGAAGATCAGCTCGACGCGGTGACCGCCGTCTCCGGCAGCGGGCCCGCCTACTTCTTTTACCTGATGGAAGCGATGATCGAAGCCGGCCAGGCCCTGGGGCTCAGCGCCGAGACCGCCGTCACCCTGACGCTGGAAACCGCCCGCGGCGCCGCGCTGATGGCTCTCGAAGGGCCCCCACCCGCGCAGCTCAGGGCAAATGTGACCTCTCCGGGCGGGACGACCCAGGCGGCGCTGGAAATACTGGATGCCGCCGACTGCCGGGGTATCATCAACGCCGCTGTAGCGGCCGCCGCGGAACGATCCCGCGAGCTCGCCATCGAGTTCGGTCGCTAAACGTCGTAATCAGGGGAATAGGCAACGAGCATGGCAGAGGTCTTATATTACGCAACCAGCTTCATTCTGCAGGTCATTGCCTTCCTGTTCGTGGTTCGTTTCCTGCTGCAGGCATGCCGGGCCGACTTCTACAACCCCATTTCTCAAGGGATCGTCAAAGCCACCGACGTGGTGTTGAAGCCGGTCCGGATGGTGCTGCCCGGATACCGAAATCTGGATTTCGCCGCCCTCCTGGCAGCGCTCATCGTGGAGGTCGTGATGATCCTCGCCCTGGGGGCCATCGCCGATCGGCCCACGGGAACCGCTGTGCAGATCGCAACCTCAGGGGTGCTGCAGATGATTCTGCTGGGGCTGTTCATCATCAAGTGGTCGATTCTGATCGTGATCATCGCGAGCTTCCTCGCTCCGGGTAACTACCACCCGGCGCTGGCCCTGCTCCAGCAGCTCACAGAGCCCGTCCTGGCACCGGCCCGCAAGCTCCTGCCACCCATGGGCGGTCTCGACTTCTCGCCGATCCTCGTTTTCCTGATCCTCGGCGTCATCGAACGGGTGCTGCTGCAGATCTGAGCTAATCGGCTGCGCCCCGGCCGGATGCCCCGACCGACCCGGTTGATGGCCTTGAAGCCCTTGCTTTAGACTCGCCGTCCCGTTCTTCGTGGCCTACTCAGTGTCGAGCAGCTTGCCATCCGATTCCGTGGGCCTGGTCAGCCCGCAGGTCTTCGCGCATCCCTCCGGCTTTTCGCTTCGCTGCGGTGAGACGCTCGAGGGGTTCGAGCTCGTCTACGAGACCTACGGACGGCTCAACGCTGCGCGGAGCAACGCGATTCTCGTCTGCCATGCTCTCTCCGGGAGCCATCACGCTGCCGGCTACCACTCCGAGGACGACAAACGACCCGGGTGGTGGGAAAGCTGCATCGGGCCCGGCAAGCCAATCGACACAGACCGGTTCTTCGTCGTCTGCCCCAACAATCTCGGCGGCTGCCACGGCAGCACGGGGCCGACCACGGTCGACCCCCGCACGGGTGAACCGTTCGGGCCAAACTTTCCCGTCGTCACCGTTGAAGACTGGGTAGATACTCAGGCCCTGCTCGCCGACCACCTGGGCATCGATCGCTTCGCCGCCGTCGTCGGTGGCAGCCTGGGGGGCATGCAGGCCATGCGCTGGGCAACCGACTATCCCGATCGCCTTCACGCCGCCGTGCTGATCGCCTGCGCCGCCAGGCTGTCCGCTCAGAACATCGCTTTCAACGAGATCGCACGGCAGGCCATCATCTCGGATCCGGAGTTTCACGGCGGCAACTACCGGCAGCTGGGCGTCAACCCGGACCTGGGCCTCATGCTCGCGCGCATGGTAGGTCACGTCACCTATCTGTCCGACGATGGCATGCGCCAGCGCTTCGGCCGGCAGCTGAAGTCAGGGGATATCGAAACCGCCCAGGACGTGGAGTTTCAGGTGGAGAGCTATCTGCACCACCAGGGCCGCTCGTTCTCTCAGCGCTTCGACGCCAACAGCTACGTGCTGATGACCAGGGCACTGGACTACTTCGACCCGGCCCGGGAGCACGACGACGACCTGGTCAAAGCGCTGGCATCCGCCACCTGCCGCTTCTGCGTCATCTCGTTCACCACGGACTGGCGCTTCTCCGTGGCGCGCTCGAAGGAGCTGGTGGACGCGCTCATCGCGGCGGGCAAGAACGTGGCCAGCGCCATCATCGAGTCGGAGCACGGCCACGACTCGTTTCTCCTGAACGTGCCGCGATACTTCGACGTGCTTCGGGCCTATCTGGGCCGCATCGCCACGGAGGCCGTCGATGCGCCCTGACCTGGAGATCATCGCGGAGGTGATCAAACCTGGAGCCCGGGTGCTCGATCTCGGTTGCGGCGAGGGCGAGCTGCTCGCTTATCTTCAGACTTCAAAGCAGGTCAACGGCTACGGGCTGGAAATCGATCCCGACAACATCACCACCTGCCTGCACAACGGCGTCAACGTCATCGAGCAGGATCTCGATGAGGGGCTCGACAATTTTCCGGATGACAGCTTCGACCTGGTGGTGATGACCGAGACGCTGCAAGCGGTGCAGAACCCCGACCGCATGCTCGACGACATGCTCCGGATCGGCGGCGAGTGCATCGTCACGTTTCCGAATTTCGGCTACTGGCGTTGCCGCGCGTATCTGGCGCTGCGCGGCCGTATGCCCGTCTCCGAGCACCTGCCTCACGCCTGGTACGACACGCCCAACATCCACCTGTGCACCTTCAAGGATTTCGAACGGCTGTGCCACAGCAAAGGCCTACCGGTCATCGATCGCTTCGTCGTCGACGAGCGGCATCTCGCAAGACGGCTGATGCAGCGATTTCCCAACTTCTTCGGTCACATCGCCTTCTATAGGCTGGGCAGACCGAATTCGGGAGAGGCCTGATGGTGAAGACGGGCGCTGGCTGGATCTGCGCGCTCATCCTGTCGTGGGCGGGGACGCCGGGACACGCCGAGCAGCGGCAGTCCTTCGGTGGCTGGGACGTGCACTACGTGGTGCTGCCGACCGGCTTCCTGAAACCGGCCATCGCCGCGCAATACGGGATCACTCGGGGCCGCGACCGCGCCCTGGTCAATATTTCCGTGCTCGACCCGACGGGCGCTCCCCAGAAGGTCTCCATCGAAGGCACCGTGAAGAATCTGTTGGGTCAGCTGCAGCCGCTGGCGTTCCGGGAGGTCACCGAGGGCCAGGCCGTCTACTATCTGGCGGCCGTCAAGCACACCCACGAGGAGGTGCTCCGGTTCGAGATTTCCCTTAGCGCTCCCGACGCGCCGCCCATGCAGCTCAAGTTCCAGCAGAAGCTGTACTGGGAAGACACGTGATCCCGCGGTGAGCATCGTTCTCGCCAGCAACAACCCCGGCAAGCTTGCCGAGTTGCGGCTCCTGATCGCCCCGCTGGGGTTGGATGCGGTCAGCCAGCGCGACCTCGGCATTGCGAGCGCACCGGAAACACGGGCCACGTTCATCGAGAACGCGCTGGAGAAAGCCCGCCACGTCAGCGCCGCGGCAGGCATGCCGGCGATCGCCGACGACTCCGGACTCGCCGTGCCGGCGCTGGGCGGGGCGCCCGGCGTGCGCTCCGCCCGCTATGCGGGCGAAGATGCCACAGATGCGGAGAACAACGCCAAGCTGGTCGCCGCCATGGCCGACATGGACGACCGCCGCGCAAGCTTTCACTGCGCCGTGGTCTTCATGCGCGCACCCGACGACCCTGTACCCGTCGTCGCCACGGCCGCCTGGAGCGGTCGCATCGTTGCCGATCCCAGGGGCACGGGCGGGTTCGGTTACGATCCGCATTTCTTCATCGACGAGACGGATTGCACGGCCGCCGAGCTGGACCCGTCCGTGAAGAACGAGATCAGCCACCGCGGTCGGGCCATGCGCGCGCTGTGCGCCGCGCTGGCCGGAGTCGTTTGATGGGGCCGGTCGGGTTGTACGCCCACTTTCCCTGGTGCGTGCGCAAGTGCCCGTACTGCGATTTCAATTCTCACCCCGTTCGAGGGTCTATCGACGAGGCCGGCTACGTGAGCGCGCTGCTTGCCGACCTGCGAAAGAACCTGCCGCGCGACGTGCCCATCGGCAGCGTCTTCTTCGGCGGTGGGACGCCCAGCCTGTTCCATGCCCCGGCGTTCGCCGCCGTCCTCGAGGAGGTCGCCTCCCAGCTGACGGAGGACGCCGAGGTGACCATGGAAGCCAACCCCGGAACCACCGAGCATTCAGACCTGCGCGCCTATCGGCAGGCGGGCATCAACCGCCTGTCCATCGGAGCGCAGTCGTTCGACGACGAGGCGCTCGAGAGGCTTGGGCGCATCCATCATGCCGCCGAAACCCTGGATTGCGCCGCGCGCGCCAGATCGGCCGGGTTCGAGAACATCAACATCGACCTGATGTACGGTCTCCCGCACCAGACTCCGGACCAGGCAGTTCAGGACCTCGAGGCCGCCCTGGCCCTGGAACCGGATCACATCAGCTGGTATCAGCTCACCATCGAGCCGCGCACCGAGTTCGCAAGGCGACCCCCCCCGATTCCCCCGGAGGACCGAATCGACGAGACGGAGCAACGGGGTCGTGATCGGCTCGAGCAGGCAGGCTTCGAGCGCTACGAGGTCTCAGCGTACGCCAGGCCAGGTCGGCGATCGCGTCACAACGTGAACTACTGGTCGTTCGGCGACTACGTCGGGATCGGAGCGGGCGCCCACGGCAAGCTGACAAGCGGTGGTCGGGTGGCCCGCACGGTAAAGCCCAGCCAGCCGCGCCTTTACCTGCAGGACCCCGAAAGCCAGCAGCGGCAGATCGTTGAAGCCGAAGCTCTGCCCTTCGAGTTCATGCTCAACGCGCTTCGCCTCCGCGATGGTGTCCCCCTGGACCAGTTCACCCAGCGCACGGGGCTTGCCCTGGAGGCTCTCGATCCGGTCTGGGGCGAGCTAGTGGATGAAGGCCTCGTTCACCGCCATCGCCTCGCAACCACCCCCGAGGGCTATCGCTACCTGGACTCGGTGGTCTCGCGCTTTCTTTCGTAGCCAAGATCCCACACCTGATGCCCGAGCCGCCGGCCACGCTCCTCGAAGCGCGTGGTCGGGCGACCCGAAGGGCGCTCGGCATAGGAACCCTGCCCCGATCGGTTCTGCAGCAACGGCTCCGCATCGAGAACGGTCAGCATGTGCTGGGCATAGTCCTGCCAGTCGGTAGCCAAGCCGAGCCGAGCCCCAGGCCGCATTCTCGACGCAAGGAGACGGACGAAATCGGGCTGCACCAACCGGCGCTTGTGGTGACGTTTCTTGGGCCAGGGATCCGGAAAGAGTATCCGCACCTCGTCGATTGAGTCGGGCTCAAAGCCCGCAGCCAGCGCCTGCCTCGCGTCCGCTTCCAGCACGCGAACGTTGGTCGAGCCCTGGGAGTCCAGGCCCAGCAGCAGAGCGCCTATCCCCGGCTGATAGACCTCGATCCCCACCAGGTTCCAATCCGGGCACTCGGCCGCCCAGTCCAGCAGGGCATGTCCCATCCCGAAGCCGACCTCCACCCCCAGCGGGGCTTGCCGGCCGAACACCGCAGGCCAGTCGGGCGATGTCGAGTCGACGATCATCGTGTCGCCCGCTCGGTCGAGGGCCCGAGCCTGACCCCGAGTCATCCGCCCGCGGCGGCGCAGGTAAGTCCTTTCTTCCAATGCGTGTCCCGAGCGGCGCTCAGCGGCGGGCGGCGGCGAGCAGGGCGACCCAGCCGGCACAGAGCGCGAGGCCACCCAGGGGCGTCAGAGGGCCGAAGACGGGTGGCCCGCCCAGAGCGAGCACGTAAAGGCTGCCGGAGAATAGCAGGATGCCGACACCAAACCCCCAGCCGGCCAGAACGACCGGCCACGGCGGCGGCACCTTCTGGCCCAAGCGCACGCCCACGGCGACGAGGGCTAGGGCGTGCGTGAGATGGTAGAGCACGGCGGTGTCCCAGATATCGACGCCGCTTTCAGACAGTTGCCCGGCAAGCCCGTGGGCGCCAAGGGCGCCCATCACTACGCCGGTCAGGCCGAAGAGGGCTCCCGCGGCTAAAGGAACGTTGGCCGGCATCGTACCCCCGATGCCCAGCGGATCAGGCGGCGTCGCTCATACACGCGGCTTTCAGCTTCTTGATCGCATTCTGCTCGATCTGGCGGATCCGCTCCGCCGACACGCCGTATGTGTCGCCCAACTCGTGGAGCGTCGCCTTCTTCTCGGCGAGCCATCGGGCTTCCACGATTGCCCGGCTTCGCTCATCCAGCTCGGCCAGCGCGGCGCCCAGACGCGCACTGGCTTCGTCGTGCCAGTCTTCCTCTGCCACCAGGTCCTCGGGATTCGAACCTTCGTGTTCCAGATAGTGGACGGGGGCGGCCAGGGGCGAGGAGTCGTCGTCCGAAGCATAGCCGTCGAAGGCCAGGTCGGACGCTGCCATCCGGCCCTCCATCCTCGCGACCTCTTCCTCGGAAACGCCCAGCTCCCGGGCCATGGCACGGGTCTCTTCCTGGGTGAGCCAGGCGAGCCGCTTCTTGGAGCTGCGCAGGTTGAAGAAGAGCTTTCGCTGGGCCTTGGTGGTAGCAACCTTGACGATCCGCCAGTTACGCAGGATGAACTCGTGCATTTCCGCCTTGATCCAATGCACGGCAAAAGAGACCAGGCGAACGCCCACCTCGGGATTGAACCGCTTGACGGCCTTCATCAGGCCAACGTTGCCCTCCTGGATCAGGTCCGCCTGAGGCAGCCCGTAGCCTCTGTACGAACGGGCCAGGTGGACGACGAAGCGCAGATGGCAGAGCACCAGTTCCCGGGCGGCTTCCAGGTCGTTGTCATAGTAAAACCGCTCCGCCAGATCCTTCTCCTGTTCTGCAGAAAGAACCGGAAACGCGCTGACCGTCTGAACGTAAGCATCCAGATCGCGTCCCGGGGCGAGACTTTTCATAGAAAGCACGTCGGTGCTCATGTGATACCTCCGGTAACACTAATTTCAGCAGTTTAGCACTCTGGTGGTGAGACTGCTAACCCCGCGAATGGTTCCCTAACCCGCCGAAAACTAAAGGATTTCGAGATCCTTCAGACGCTGCCGCGCAGCCAGAAGCGCCCCGGACACTCCCAGGAAAGCGCCGACCAGCAGCAGCCCGGAAAGGAAGGTCGGGTCGAACCCCGGCGTTTCAAGGTCACGGCCGTAGCTTCCGAGGAGATTCGAGACCGGTGTCTCTATGGCAACCAGGCAAAGGCTGATCAGCATGGCGGCCACGAGACCGCCACCAAGCCCGTAAAGCGCGCCGAAGTACATAAAGGGCCGACGGATCTGTCGGTCGGTGGCCCCAACCAGTTTCAGCACTCTGAGCTCCTCCAGCCGCGCCTCGATGGCCAGCCGCACGGAAGTTGCGGTGACCAGCACCGCGCCGACACCGAAAAGCGCCCCAAGAATGATCCCCAGGCGGCTGACCACCCGGGAAATGTCGATGACCCGCTCCAGCCAGGTCTTCTCGACCACCACCTCCGATACTCCCGGCGCTCCCTCGACAAGCCCCGCGACCAGCTCCAGATCGAGCAGCGAAGACCCCGGCACCAGGGTGGCGCGCAGCGAGGCCGGCAACGGGTTCTCCGTCAGCAGGTCGAGAGCGTCTCCAACGTCCGCGTGACTTTGAAATTCAGCCAGCGCTTCCTCGGGCGAGGTCACCCTGACACCCTCGATCTCGGCACGTTCGGACAGCCGTTGGGCAATCGCCGCAACCTTTCCTGCGTCGGTGTTCAGCTCGAAATACACAGACAGCCCCGGTCG
The DNA here is from genome assembly GCA_036526135.1 of Pseudomonadales bacterium. Classification (GTDB taxonomy): domain Bacteria; phylum Pseudomonadota; class Gammaproteobacteria; order Pseudomonadales; family Azotimanducaceae; genus UBA2965. The sequence continues at coordinate 199,435 of DATCZA010000017.1, forward strand.
CCCATCCCAATCGGCCGTCATGCCGGCGAGGTTGAGCTGAAGCAGAATCAGCCCCGCGGGCAGAGCCAGCGCGATCCCCACCAGCAACCAGACCAGCAGGCTCGTTCCCAGACGGGCGCTGATGAAATGCAGCGTCTCCCGTCCCGTGCGCAGATGGTCCTGCCACCAGGCCACCAGCCCCACGCGGCGGTGGGGCCAGGGATATCCCTTCTTCGTGCGGCCTCGCCCGCCGCCCGTGGCCGGCGCGGGCCGACCCCCTTGCGCCTCATTATTCGAAGCCAATGTCCGCTTCTCTGTCCGTATCTCTGACGATATTGCCGTGGGCAAGCTCAATGATGCGCAGCCCCATGGACTCGATCAGGTCTCGATCGTGGCTCGCGATGATCACCGTGGTGCCGACCTGATTGACCTGCTCGAAGACGTGCATGATGTCCCGGGAGAGCTCGGGATCCAGATTGCCCGTGGGCTCGTCCGCCAGAAGGATCCTCGGCCGTGTGGCCACCGCCCGGGCAATGCCAACCCGCTGCTGCTCACCGGTGGAAAGGTAACGCGGAAACATCCGCTCCTTCGCCAGCAGCCCGACCCGGGTCAGCGACGCCCTGACCCGCCGAGCCACTGCCCTCTCGCGCATTCCGGCGACCCTCAACGGCAGCGCTACGTTCTCGTACACGTCACGATGATGCAGCAGGTGATGATCCTGGAAAACCACGCCGATGTGCTGTCGGTAGTGAGCGAGACGCCTGGCGCTGATGTGCCGGACGTTCACTCCGTTGACTATGATCTGCCCAGCCGACGGGCGATCGGCACACAGCAAAAGCTTCAGAAACGTGCTCTTGCCGGCCCCGGAGTGCCCGGTCAGAAAGGTCATGGAGCCTTCGGGAAAGTCGACGCTGACGTCCTTGAGCGCTTCGAAGCCGTCGTCGAATCGTTTGGTGACGTGATGAAACTCGATCTGTCCCATGGTGCCCGCTTTGCTTACTCGGGCGCGAGAAGGGCGTCGACGAAATCTTTGGCATCGAAGGGCCTGAGGTCGTCCGCACCCTCGCCCACGCCGACGAAGTAGACGGGCTTCATGACCTGACGCGCGATCCCGAACAGCACCCCGGCCTTGGCCGTTCCGTCCAGCTTCGTGAAGATCAGCCCCGTCACCCCAACGGCCGCGTCGAACTCGCGGACCTGGCTGAGGGCGTTCTGCCCCACGCCGGCATCGAGCACGAGCAGGACCTCGTGGGGAGCGTCCGGGTCCATGCGATTCACGACCCGCTTCACCTTGGCGAGTTCCTCCATGAGATTGGCCTTCGCCTGCAGGCGCCCCGCAGTGTCCGCCAGCACGACGTCGTGGCCGCGAGCCCGGGCCGCCGCCACGGCGTCATAGACCACCGAGGCGCTGTCGGACCCCTGACCCTGGGCGATGACCGGCACGCCAATCCGCTCGCCCCAGGTCTGAAGCTGCTCCACGGCCGCAGCGCGAAAGGTGTCGCCCGCGGCCAGCACCACGTTCAGGCCGTCGTCGCGAAGTCGTTTGGCCAGCTTGCCGATGGTCGTCGTCTTTCCCGCGCCGTTGACGCCCACCATGAAAATCACAAACGGACGTTTGTCCTGTGCAATGGTGAAGGGCTTCTCGACGGGCAGTAAAAGCTCCTTGAGCAGACTCCCCAATGCCTGGTGAAGGGCGACGGTGTCGTTGAGCTCCTTGCGGCGGACGCGCACGGCGAGCTTGTCCATGATCTCCCGGGTGGTGTCGATGCCGACGTCGGTGAGCAGCAACGCGGTCTCCAGCTCCGAGAGAACTTCGTCGTCGATCTCCTTCTCGCCGAGAAGCAGATTGCCGACGCCTTCGGCCAGCTGGTTGCGCGTCTGGCCGAGCCCCCGCTTCAGCCGGCTCCACAGCCCTCCTCCCTCCGCACTCGACTGATCCTGCTCGCTCACGATGATCCTTTTCCCGGCGATGCGCTCGCCGGTCTACGGCTTGTCTGACTGGCACGGTTCGCTCACCATCCTTCGGATGGCCAGCAACCAGGTGCGCATTATCGGCGGTAAGTGGAGGGGACGAAAGCTCGCCTTCCCGGATGCCGCCACGCTCAGGCCCACCCTGGGTCGCGTCCGCGAAACTCTGTTCAACTGGCTTGCGGGCCGGATCGCCGGCGCCTGCTGCCTCGATCTCTACGCCGGCACCGGCGCGCTGGGTTTCGAAGCGCTGTCCCGCGGCGCCGCGGAGGCAGACATGGTGGAGAGGGCGCGTACCGCCGTGGCCGCGCTGCGACGCAACGCGCAGCTGCTGAAGGCGCCAGCCCGCGTTCACGGCATTCCAGCCGAACGTTTCCTGCAAGCCACGGACCGCACCTGGGACGTGATCTTCTTGGATCCGCCATTCGCCGACGATGCGCTGCCCCGCGCCCTAGAGGTGATCGCCGAGCGCGGCCTGCTTCGGCCCGGCGGCTGCGTTTACTTCGAGCAGGCCGAAAGGGGGGGCACGGAGCCCGCCGGCCCTGGCTGGCGCCTGCTGAAGAAGAGCCGCGCCGGCGCCAGCGAGTTCGGCCTGCTTGTCAGGGATTGACCGCCCCGATACCATCGCGGGCTTCTCAGTGGGGTGGGGACAATGCGCACGGTCGTATACCCGGGTTCGTTCAACCCGATCACTAACGGACACACGGATCTGGTCAAGCGGGCGCTCAACCTCTTCGACCATGTCATCGTGGCCATCGGCACGTCGGCACAGAAAGATCCTTCAGTGGCGCTGAAGAACCGGATCGATCTCTGCCGCTTGGTGCTGGCGGAGTTCGGCGACAAAGTCACCGTGGAAGGATTCAATTCCCTGCTGGTGAACTACGTGCGGGAACGCAACGCGCGGTTCATTCTGCGCGGCCTGCGCACGGTGACCGACTTCGACTACGAGTTTCAGATGGCGGAGATGAACCAGTCGCTAGCACCGGAGATCGAGTACGTGTTTCTGCCCACAGCGCAGAACTGCTCTTTCATTTCGTCCACGCTGGTGCGCGAGATCGCCTCCCTGGGCGGAGACATCTCCCAATTCGTCCATCCCGCGGTGGTCGAGGCCTACCACCGGGACTAGCCACCAGCACCGGGGCCCCTATCGAAGAGCCCCGGCATCAGGGGGAAATCAGTTGGCGGGCGGCGCCTGGCGGCGACCGGCGCTGGGGCAACCGAGGCAACGCACAAACGTTTCGTTGACGGGGCCCATGACCAGCGCGTCCGCGGACTCGCCGACGTTTCCGCCAAGTGCCGAGAACGGCAAGCTGACGACGAATACTGCGGCGCCGATTGCCGTCATGGCGACGCCAAGGGGCCTGGCGACGACAAGATCGCCCGTCATCGTGAATGCAGAGGGTGAGTCCTCCGGCGCAGCAAGTGCCGGAGTGGCCATGAACAGGGCCAGGGTGAATGCCAGAATTGCGCGTTTCATTCGCTTCATGTCCTTTTTGCTAGTCAACCGCCCTCGACCCTTTTCCTGGTGCCGAGCGCACCGCGCCTACTTTAGCGATTGCGTCCGCTAAAACTTTGGGCGCCTTGGCAATTTGGACAAAAAACGGTAGCTCGCTGCCCGGTGCGGGTCCCTTTGAGCGGCGTCGCGCAGCGACGGCAGGGCAATCCGAGCCGGCCATAGACGTTGAGCGACTGCTTGAAATAACCCGGATTGCCATCCTGGTTGACAAAATCTCTCAATGTGGTGCCGCCCATGTCGATGGCTTCCGTCAGCACCTGCTTGATGGCCGCCACCAGCCGATCGTAGCCAAGCCTGGTGACACGGCCTGCCCGTGCCGTAGGCCGCAGGCCGGCCAGGAACAGTGCCTCGTTGGCATAGATGTTCCCGACGCCCACCACCACCCTGCCGTCCATGACAAAGTTCTTGACGGCAACCCGGCGGCCTCTGGCCGCCCGCTTCAGATACTCTCCCGAGAAGGCCTCAGAGAGCGGCTCCGGGCCGAGCCCCGCCAGGAGCCAGTGGGCTTCGGCCTCACCCGGCTGCCAGTGCAGGCTGCCGAACCGACGCGGGTCATTCAGCCGAAGCACGCGCGTCGCGGCCCCCTCGCCCTCCGATGCGAGGGCCAACTCCACGTGATCGTGGGGCAGGTAGGGCGAGCCCTGGGGCAGAACCCGCAGGTTTCCAGACATGCCCAGGTGGATGATGAGACTGCCCGCAGCGCCCAGGGCCGATGGCTCGAGCTCGAATATGAGGTACTTGGCCCGGCGCCTGACTCTGGCTATCCGGGAACCGCGCAGCTCATCGGGTAGCTGCACCGGCCAGCGCAGATTGGGGTTGCGCAGATTCCAGTCGAGCAGGTAGCGCCCGTCGACCAGGGGTGCTACGCCGCGGCGGGTGGTCTCGACTTCAGGTAGTTCGGGCACCGATCAGCAGGGGGCGCTGATCCGCCGGTTACTTGATCTTCGCTTCGGTATAGACGACGTGCTTGCGGACGACGGGATCGTACTTCTTCATCTCCAGCTTGTCCGGCGTCGTACGCTTGTTCTTATCGGTGGTGTAGTAGTGTCCGGTGCCCGCACTGGAAACCAGCTTTATCTTGTCGCGCATCTGTCTTTACCTGCCGTTAGCCCACTCAGACCTTCTCGCCGCGCTTGCGCATGTCGGCAAGGACCTGATCGATGCCCAGCTTATCGATTATGCGCATGCCCTGGGACGAAACCTTCAGCCGCACGAAGCGCTTCTCGCTGTCAACCCAGAAGCGATGGTAATGCAGGTTAGGCGAAAAACGCCGGCGCGTCTTGTTGTGCGCATGACTGACGTTGTTGCCGGTGATCGGCCGCTTACCCGTTACCTGACAAACGCGCGACATGGTCCCGTTTTCCTGGCGAAAAAGAGGCGCGTTTATACCAGAGCGCCCTTCGGCCGGCAACAGCCGGCCGCGTTCAGAGCAGGCCTCGCTCGGCGAAGGAGACCTGGCAACCGCGCCCGATCACGACGTGATCGAGCACGCACACCTCCAGCCGCTCCAGCAGCGCTTTGAGCTCTTCGGTGATCTGGACGTCGCTGGCGCTCGGCTCGGCGACGCCGGAGGGATGGTTGTGAGCGAAAATCACCGCCGCCGCGTTGAGCTCCAGAGTCCGTTTAAGCACCTCTCTTGGATGCACGCTGGCCCGATCCAGCGATCCGAGAAACATCTTCTCGAAGGCGATGAACCGATGCCTGGCGTCCAGGAACAGGCAGGCGAACACTTCCCGCTGCAAACTGCCGAGCTGATGCTTGAGAAAGTCGGTCACGGCCCGAGAGTCACCCATCAGACGGCCGCCGCCGAGGCCGGCACGCAGGTACCGCTCGGCGACCCCCAGGCTGGCTTTCAGCGCGGCGGCTTTCGCCGGCCCCATCCCAGGCATTCCGAGCAGGCGATCGGGAGAGGCGTCCAGCAGCTTGCCGATGTGCCCAAAACGCCGAAGCAGCGAGCGCGCATACGTAACCGGGTCCTGGGGGCCGTGCCCGGTTCTTAGGCACACGGCGAGCAGCTCGGCGTCCGTCAGACGATCGGGTCCGGCCTGGAGAAGACGATTTCGGGGCTGGTCACTGTCAGGCCATTTGACCGTGGCCATGGGAAAACCTCCTGCGGCGAATCGGTGGCGGTGGTATCTTTAGGCTCAATCAGTTTCCAGCCAGGCCCAACAGCTAAACGATGACGCAGCCAGACAACCAGGCGCCGGCAAATCTCGGGGGCAGAAAGATCCTACTCGGGGTCAGCGGAGGCATCGCGGCGTACAAGGCCCCAATTCTTGTGCGCCTTCTGCGACAGGCCGGGGCAGACGTCCAGGTGGTTCTGACCCGCAGCGCGACGCGGTTCGTCACCGCGACTACCCTGCAGGCCGTCTCCGGCAGGCCCATCAGGGACGACCTCTGGGACGCCGCGGCCGAAGCCGCCATGGGCCACATCGAGCTCGCCCGCTGGGCCGACGCCGTGCTCATCGCCCCGGCAACTGCCGAGATGCTCAGCCGGCTTGCCACCGGCCGCGCCGACGACCTGCTGACGACCCTGGTTCTGGCCACTAGAGCGCCGATCTTCGTCGCTCCCGCGATGAACAACGCCATGTGGGATCACCCGGCCACCCAGCGCAATGCGAGCACCCTGACAGACCGGGGCGTGAACGTGCTGGGGCCCGACAGCGGCGAGCAGGCGTGCGGGGAATTCGGTCCGGGCCGCATGCGCGAGCCCGCGGATCTGGTTGCCGACCTGTGTGCGTCTTTCGAGCCTAAGGACCATCTGCTGGCCGGCAAGAACGTCCTCGTTACAGCCGGGCCCACCCGCGAGGCCATCGACCCGGTTCGCTACGTAACCAACCACAGCTCCGGAAAGCAGGGGTACGCCATGGCCGCCGCCGCACGGGCCGCCGGTGCCCAGGTGACCCTGATCTCCGGACCCGTGCACCTCCCCACACCCATCGGCGTGCGGCGCATCGACGTCACGAGCGCCGCAGAGATGCACCAGGCCGTCCTGGCACACGCCAGCACTTGCGACGTGTTCATCGGCGTGGCCGCGGTAGCCGATTATCGTCCCGACCGCGCTCATGACCAGAAGATAAAGAAAACCGACACAGGATCCGGCGAATCGGGCCTCTCCTTGAGACTGGTCGAGAACCCGGACATCATCGCCGGCGTATCCAGCCTGGAGCGACGTCCTTTCGTCGTCGGGTTCGCCGCCGAGACCCACGATGCGTTGAGCCACGCGCGCGACAAGCGCAAGCGCAAGGGCATGGACCTCATCGTCGTCAACGACGTGTCGGATTCGAGCATTGGTTTCAACAGCGACCAGAATGCTGCCACGGTCATCTGGGAAGACGGAGAGCTGTCGATTCCGCGGCAGGGCAAGGACCTCGTTGCCCGCGCGGTGATCGATCTGATTGCCCGGCAGATACGCGACCCGTTAGCGGGCGCAAACCCCGAACGCATCGCAAAATAGCGCGCGGCGCTGGATTGCCCTGGCATATCCGCATTACCATTGCCCCGCCCCGGACGCCTGGATCCTGACCCTTGGAAAGCGACAAAGACGACCAGCCCGCCGCCAAGAAGACCACCGGAAAGCCCGCTAAGAAGAGATCAAAGCCCGCTCCCACCGGCGCGTTCGGCTCGACGGTCTGGGCACCGCTTCTCGGCACTCTCGGCGTGGTCTGCGCCTTCGCGCTGCTTTGGCTGCAGCTGATCGAATCCGGCAACGCCAATCATCGAGAGTTGCAGACGGCCGTGCACCGCGACTTCCTCGTCGCCCACTTCAACGACCGCATAGCCAATCTGCGCAATCAGGTGCGCTCCATCGCGAGAACGCGCACCGTCACCGAGGCAGCCACCAGCGAAGACCCGGCCACCATCGCCGATGCAGGCAGCGCGCTGAGCGACCTGTCCGCCTTTGCCCTGCGCGTGGACATCTTCCGGCCAGGCCAGGCCGTCCTGGACAAAGAAGCCGAGGTGCCAATTTCCTACGCCGCCCTCGATCTGATCAGAAGAGCCGAGGCCGCGGCGATGGTGGGGCCCGAGGGCGCATCGATCAATCAGCGCGGTTATGTCTACATGGCTGCGCAGATTGGAGAGCCGGGCTCCCGCGCCGGGGTGTTGTTCGCCGTGGTCTCTCCGGACTTTTTCCTGAGCGGGCTGGCCTGGCTGGATGAGCGCATCGGGCGCGTGCGCATCGAGCAGCTCTCCGAGAGCGTCGACCCCATCGAGATTTTCGGCTGGGGCGGCCAATCCGACCCCGCCGCCGCGGAGATCGTCACGCTGGAGAACCAGAAATGGAATCTCGTCTTTGAGCCCGGTTCGGCGATTCTGCAGCCGGTGACCAAGATGGTCGACCTGGCACTGCCATTCGGGGTCGCCCTTCTGCTGGTAATCGCCGGCGGATACCTCTCCACCACGCGCGTTACCAAGCGTCTGCGCCAGGCCGCCGCCGCCATGCCGGTGCAGGCCCAACCGCCCGAGGAAGCGCCAGCGGAGGAGACGGCCGTCGAGGAGGAAGCCGAGCCCGTCGGCGAGGAGGCCGAGCCGGGAGCGGGAGCGGCAAGCACGCTGCCCAGCCGCGGCTTTACCGACGACGCCAAGGACAACTTCGGCATCGAGGTCAGCGAGGAAGTGTCTCTGGGCGAGATGGGGATCGATCTGGACCCGCAGATATTCCGGGCCTACGACATTCGCGGCATCGTCACCGATAATCTGACCGAGGACGTCGTGTACTGGATCGGGCGGGCGTTTGCCGCCGAGGCGCTGGCCCAGGAGCAGACCCGGGCGGCCGTAGGCCGCGATGGCCGACACTCGAGCGAGGCGCTGCGCACCGCGCTCATCAAGGGCCTGACCGATGGCGGTCTCGACGTCGCCGATGTCGGCGAGGTGCCGACCCCGCTGCTCTACTTTGCCACCCACGCTCTGGACCTGGGCACGGGCATCATGATCACGGGCAGCCACAACCCACCCGAGTACAACGGGCTGAAGATGATGATCGCTGGGGACACCCTCGCGGAAGAACGCATCCAGCGGCTCAAGGAGCGGCTGGAGAACAACGAGCTGTCTGAGGGCGAGGGCGACGTGGAAGAAGTCGACATCGTCCGCTACTACATAGACAGCGCGCTGGACGACATCGTGGTCGCCCAGCAGCTCAAGGTCGTCGTCGACTGCGGCAACGGCGTGGCGGGTGCCGTCGCGCCCGTGCTTCTGGAGGAAGCCGGCTGCGAGGTCGTCCCGCTTTACTGCGACGTCAACGGCGATTTCCCCAACCACCATCCGGATCCGGCGGACCCAAAGAACCTGGAAGACCTGATCACCGTGGTCCAGGCCGAATCCGCCGACCTGGGACTCGCCTTCGACGGCGACGGCGATCGCCTGGGAGTTGTGACCTCTTCCGGCCAGATCATCTGGCCGGACAGGCTGCTGATGCTGTTCGCCCAGGATATCGTGAGCCGGAATCCGGGTGCCGACATCGTCTACGACGTGAAGTGCAGCCGGCATCTGAACGCCATCATCGGAGACCACGGCGGGCGGCCCATCATGTGGAAGACCGGACACTCCCACATCAAGGCGAAGCTCAAGGAGACCGGAGCGCTGCTGGGCGGAGAGTTCAGCGGTCACATCTGCTTCAACGATCGGTGGTACGGGTTCGACGACGCCCTCTACTCCGCGGCACGGCTGCTGGAAATCCTCGGCGCCGAGGGCGGCACCGTGGACGAGGTGTTCGAGCAGTTCCCCACGGGGCAAAGCACGCCCGAGCTCAAGATCCAGACCACGGAGGATGCGAAGTTCGGGATCATCGAGGAGCTCAGCAGGTCGGCCGATTTCGGCGACGGCACGGTCACCAGCATTGACGGGGTGCGCGTCGACTACCCCGACGGCTGGGGGCTGATCCGAGCCTCGAACACGAGCCCCGTGCTCACGCTACGTTTCGAGGCCGACGACGCCGAGGCGCTCGCGCGCATTCAGTCGGATTTCGCGGTGCAGATCGCAAAGGTCGACCCCTCGCTGAAGATCTCCTGAAGCCATGCCGATCTCCGAATCCCAAGCCCGCAACATCGCGAGCGTACTGACCGAGGCGCTTCCTTATATACAGCGATTCCACGGCGGCACCGTGGTGGTCAAGTACGGCGGCAACGCCATGGTGGACGAGACGCTCAAAACGACCTTCGCGCGCGACGTCGTGCTTCTGAAGCTGGTCGGTCTGAATCCCATCATCGTCCATGGCGGCGGGCCGCAGATCGGCGAGCTCCTGGATCGGCTCAACATTCCCACCCGCTTCGTCAAAGGCATGCGGGTCACGGACGCCGAGACCATGGACGTGGTGGAGATGGTTCTCGGCGGGCTGGTGAATCAGGACATCGTATCCCTGATCAACAAGAACGGCGGTCGCGCCGTGGGGATAACGGGTAAAGACGGCGATCTGATCAGGGCGCGCCGGCTGGCGCTGAGCGCCGACGCGGCGGAGCTCGCCCCGTCGGAGATCATCGACATCGGCCACGTCGGCGAGGTCGAAAGCGTCAACCCGGCCGTCCTGGACGCCCTCGTGCGCAGCAACTTCATCCCGGTGATCGCGCCCATTGGCGTGGGGCCCGATGGCGAGTCCTACAACATCAATGCCGACCTCGTCGCAGGCCGCCTGGCGGAGGAGCTGCGCGCAGAAAAGTTGATACTGCTGACCAACACCGCCGGCATCCTGGACGCCAATGGCCAGACACTCACCTCGCTGAGCGTCGCGGAGATCAACGAGCTCATCGCCGCGGGCACCATCGGCTCGGGCATGCTGCCCAAGGCGCAGTGCGCCGTGTCCGCTGCCGAGCGCGGCGTAGGGAGCACACAGATCATCGACGGAACCATACCTCACGCTCTCCTGCTGGAAATCTTCACCGATGCCGGAATCGGTACGCAGATCACCACCGCCGAGGCGAGCGGGTCCGATGCCTCCTAGATCGGGCCGCCGCGACGAAATTCTCAGCGCGTTCGCGCGAATGCTGGAAAGCAACCCGGGAACGCGGATAACCACCGCCGCCCTGGCCGGCCAGATCGGGGTATCCGAGGCCGCCCTCTACCGGCACTTTCCCAGCAAGGCAAAAATGATCGAGGGGCTCATCGAGTTCATCGAGGAGAGCCTCTTCAGCCGCATCAATCGCATTCTCGCAGAGGAGGCCAGCGCCGCGGCCCGCTGCCGGGCCGTGCTGTGGCTGCTGCTTTCCTTCGCCGAGCGGAATCCGGGACTGGCGCGCTTGCTGGTCGGGGACGCCCTGCAGGGCGAGACCCAACGGCTTCGGGCGCGCATGCGCCAGGTTTTCGAGCGGCTGGAAACCGAGCTTCGGTCGATCATCCGGGACTGGTCGGCCGCCCGGGTGCCGGCACCAACGCTCGGTGCCACGACGGCCGCCAACCTGCTCCTGGCCAGTGCGGAGGGTCGCATCAGCCAGTTCGTTCGAAGCGAATTTCGCGCGCTGCCGACCTCCGGCTGGGAGGAACAGTGGAAGGCTCTGGAAGGGGCCGTCTTCGGCTAGCCAGCCAAGGAACGGCAAACGCCCTCAGTTCGTTTCCGTAACCGCGCTGATGGCCGTCTGCTCGACACAGATTTCCTGGCGGAAAAGAGCCCGATCACGGGCGAAACGTTCCTTGGCTTTCGCCTGCTCATGGCGGCGCTGAACGATCTCCGTCTCCAGGCTCCTCACCTGAACCTGGGACCTCTCGATATTGGCGATGAGGGAAGTGTCCAGTTCCTTGCCGGAGCGCTCGAGTCGGGCAGCGGTGGCCTCGAAGCCGTCTTTCTGGCTTTGCGCGCGCTCGAGGTTGAACTCGGCGTTCGCAATGCGCTGCTCTAGAGATTCCAGCATCTGCTCTTCTGCGTTCTCGATATCGAGCTCAGACTGGTACACCGAATAGACGCGCTCGAGCGCGTCTTCGCACGCCTTGCGGGCGGCCGCTTCCTGTTCCAGCCTGGCGATTTCCTCAGGGCTCTTCTGGGCCTCCACGACCTCGATCACCCGCCCGCTGCCGGCGTCGACGATCTCGTAGCCGAACTTGACCCGGTCGCTGGGGATGGTGTGAGAGATCGCTATGTGACCGCTGGCATCGAGATACCGGTACAGGCGATTGGCCGAAGCCCAGGACGGCATCAGGAGGATCGCCACCATGATCAAGACCGCCGCCCGCGGGCGACATCGGAAATTGCCTCGGTATCGTGTTCCCATCAATCGCTCAATCGTCGAGTTATGAGCGACTAGCCGGTTCAGTTCAGAACGCAATGCTCGTCGCGGTACCGCTTCATTTCGCGGATTAGTTCGGCTCGATGTTTGTCCCGATCGACGTCCAGATCAAGGTACTCGATCACGTCTTGGAGCTTGAGAATGCTGACTACCGGTGCGCCAAGCTCCAGCTCCAGGGCAGAAACCGCCGTTTCCCCTGAGTTCGGGGCTACGCGCTCCTGTCTGTCAAGCGCAATGACAACGCCGGCAATCGCCGCGCCTGCAGATCCAATGAGCGCGGCCGCTTCCCGCACGGCGGTACCCGCGGTAAGCACGTCGTCCACGAGCATGACCCTGCCCGAGACGTCTGCGCCTACGAAGAGGCCGCCCTCCCCATGGGACTTGGCTTCCTTCCTGTTGAATGCCCAACCAACGTCGCCACCAAGAGCAGCAAGCGCCTCCGCAGTGGAAACCGCAATGGGAATGCCCTTGTAAGCGGGACCGAACACCACGTCGAACGGCACGTCCAGCCGGCGAATGCGCTCGGCGTAGGCGGCGCCCAGCCGCGCCAGGGCTGAACCCGTATTCAGAGCCCCCAGGTTGAAGAAGTAGGGGCTTCTGCGGCCGGATTTCAGCGTGAAATCCCCGAACGCGAGAACGCCCTGTTCGATGAGAAACGCCACCAGGGAGCGATCGTTCCGGGAGGCGCTCAAGAGCTCAGCGCCTGTCGTTGGCGGCGCAGCAGCTCCGCCGTGCCCGACCGAGCCAGGGCCAGCATGCTCATCAGCTCGCTGTCGCTGAACGCCCCCGCCTCGGCCGTTCCCTGAATCTCGATGAACCCACCGGATTCCAGCATCACCACATTCATGTCGGTCTCCGCCGTGGAGTCCTCGGCGTAATCCAGATCCAGCACGGGTTGACCGCGCCACAGACCAACCGACACCGAGGCAACCAGCTCCTTGAGCGCCCCGTTGCAACCGGCCGAGGCGATGGCGTCGGCCAGCGCCAGGGCGGAGCCCGTTATGGATGCCGTCCGCGTGCCGCCGTCTGCCTGGATCACGTCGCAATCCAGCCGGATGGTGCGCTCGCCGAGCGCCTGCATGTCCACGGACGCCCGCAAGGCGCGCCCGACGAGCCGCTGTATTTCCTGCGTGCGACCGCCCTGCTTGCCACGCGCTGCCTCTCGATCGGTTCGCACATGGGTGGCGCCGGGGAGCATGCCGTACTCGGCAGTCACCCAGCCCACGCCCTTGCCTCGCAGGAAGCCGGGCACCGAGTTCTCCACGCTGGCCGTACAGATCACCTTGGTATCACCGAACTCCACGAGGACGGAGCCCGCGGCATGCTTGGTGAATCCGCGGGTGAAGCGGACTTCCCGCATCTCTGAGGGCGCCCGGCCACTGGGACGCTGAACCTGTGTTTCGGTCATCAAAATCCTCGGGACGGCAGAAGTGGGCGGGCATTATAAAGGCAACGGCCGGCAGCAACGCGATCGCGCGGCGCGGTTGGATGGCAGGGCCCCCGCCCGGGTAGAATGCGCGCTCGCCATTTTACGTGCCGCTGACCTACCGATGATCCACAGCATGACCGCATTCGCCCGCGTCCAGGGCAGCGCCAAGGGGCTCTCGCTGATCTGGGAGATGCGATCGGTGAATCACCGTTTTCTGGAAACTCAGTTCCGGCTTCCCGAGCAGATGCGCCCGTTGGAGCACGGCCTGCGTGAAACCCTGCGGCGTCACGTCAAGCGCGGCAAGTTCGACTGCTCGCTGAAGATCGACCGAAGCACCGGCGGCGACGGTATCGAGCTCAACCGCCCGCTGCTCCTCCAACTGCTCGCCGCGGTCGAGCAGATCCGCCGGGACGCTCCGGAGATAGGGCCCGGCAACGCCATGGACGTCCTGCGCTGGCCGGGCATCATTGGCGATGCGTCAACTCTGGAGGACGAACCCCTCGTCCAGGCCGCTACTGATCTGTTCGAGGAAGCGCTCGTCCAGCTCATCGACAATCGGCAACGGGAGGGAGCGCAGCTCGCCTCCGTCATCTCCGAGCGGCTGGACGAGATCGACAGCATCGCTCGCGAGGTCAAAGCGCTGACCGCGACGATGAGTCACGAGGTGCGCTCCAGGCTGACCCAACGACTCAACGATCTGAAGGTTCAGGCCGACGAAGGCCGGTTGGACCAGGAAGTCGCCCTGCTGGCCCAGCGGGCCGACGTCGCCGAGGAGCTCGACCGGCTGGTCATTCACGTGGAGGAGGCCCGCAGCAACCTGCGCGGCCCGGGGCCCCACGGGCGCCGGCTCGACTTTCTCACCCAGGAGCTTAACCGGGAAGCCAATACGCTGGGCGCGAAGTCGGTGCTGGCCCAGACGTCGCAGAAGGCGGTGGACCTGAAGGTCGCCATCGAGCAGATCCGCGAGCAGGTTCAGAACGTCGAATGAGCCAAGCGTCTCGCCAGGGCCTGCTGTTCATCGTTTCCGCAGCCTCTGGAACAGGCAAGACGAGCCTCGTTCGTGCGCTCATCGCTCAGGACGGCAACCTGGCCGTTTCGATCTCCCACACCACGCGTCCGCGCAGGCCGGGCGATCAGGAAGGCGTGGATTACCACTTCGTCGAACCGAAATTGTTCCGGGAGATGGCGCAACGAGGGGATTTCCTGGAGGACGCCGACGTCTTCGGAAACCGCTACGGAACGTCGAAAAGGACCGTCGACGAGCAGCTGCGCACAGGCGTCGACGTCATTCTCGAGATCGACTGGCAGGGTGCCCGGCAGGTTCGCGCCGCTTACCCGGACGCGACCAGCATTTTCATCCTGCCGCCCAGCCGCGCCGCCCTGGTGCAGCGGCTGGAGGGGCGGGGCCTGGATGCCGCCAACGTCATCGAGGCGCGCAGCGACAAAGCCCGGGAGGAGATTTCGCACTACGGGGAGTACGACTACCTGGTGGTGAACGACGACTTCGCCACAGCCCTGAGCGAGCTGACGCAGATCATCGCGGCGAGCCGGCTCGGGCTGCAGCCCCAGCGGGAGCGGCTGGGCGCGCTGCTCAAAGACCTCCTCCGGCAGGAGTGACGGCACTTTACAATCTTCCGGAAGGGCGGCTACACTCGCGCGCTCGCTGCACACCGGCTCTCTCGGAGCCACTTTAGAAGATCGCATCAGAGGTTCGCCATGGCCCGCATCACCGTCGAGGATTGCCTGGAAAACGTAGAAAACCGCTTCGAGCTCGTGATGCTCGCAACGCGGCGGGCACGCCAGATGCGCCGCTTCGGCGCGGAGCCCCTGGTTCCGGAAGAAAATGACAAGCCCACCGTGATCGCTCTGCGCGAAATTGCCGAAGGGCTCATATCAAATGAAATGCTTGACGCACAAGAAGCCTCCACGGAGGATGAGGAACTTGAGGTTTCTTTCGGTATAGGAGATGGCGAAACCGGCGAGATCTGACCACCAGGGCTCCAAGCACCCCGGGTCTCGCGTTGTCCGCAAGAAAACACGCGCTGGCGAAAAACCGAAGCTCCCCCAACCCGAATCCTACTTCGTCGGCCTGCTCGCCGACGAGTCGAGGCGCGACGACATCGCCGCGCCGGTATCGATCGAATCCCTGACGACCCTGCTGTCCACTTATCTGGAGCCAGATCAGGTTCGCCGCGTCGAGCGCGCCCACGCCTACGCCATCAACGCCCACGAAGGGCAGTTCCGCCGCACGGGGCACCCTTACATCTCGCACCCCCTGGCGGTAGCGAACATCCTCGCCACGATGCGCATGGATCACGAGACGATCATGGCCGCTCTGCTCCACGACGTCATCGAGGACACCGACGCGGACCGCAACGCCCTGGCCCAGCGTTTCGGGAAGTCGGTGGCGGAGATCGTCGACGGGGTGTCAAAGCTGTCAAAGATATTCCGCTCCCGAGCCGAGGCCCAGGCGGAAAACTTTCAGAAGATGGCTCTGGCCATGGCCAAGGACATCCGGGTGATCATGGTGAAGCTGGCCGACAGGCTGCACAACATGCGCACCATCGGCGTCATGTCCCGGGAGGCGCGTCAGCGCATCGCGCGGGAGACTCTGGATTTCTACGCGCCCATCGCCAACCGGCTCGGGATACACACCATGAAGGTGGAGTTCGAGGAGCTTGGTTTCCGGGCCCTGTACCCGCTGCGCGCCGACCGAATCGGCCGGGCTGTTCGTGCCGCCCGGGGGAACCGGAAAGAGCTGGTCGAAGAGCTGCGTAAATCCCTCCAGGACGCGCTGGACCAGGAATCGGTCACAGCGGAGGTAATCGGTCGCGAGAAGCACCTCTATTCCATCTACCGGAAGATGAAGGCGCAGCACAAGCCGTTCGCCGAGATCATGGACGTGTTCGGGTTCCGCGTGATCGTGGACGAGGTAGAGGACTGCTATCGGGCCCTCGGGGTGGTGCACAACACCTACAAGCCGGTTGCCGGCCGCTTCAAGGACTACATCGCGATCCCGAAGGTGAACGGTTACCAGTCGCTGCACACCACGCTCTTCGGCATGCACGGCGTTCCCATCGAGGTGCAGATTCGCACGCGGGACATGGCGGCCGTCGCCGACAACGGCATCGCCGGCCACTGGCTGTACAAATCCGAAGGGGAGGATTTCCAGAGCAGCCAGCAGCGGGCGCGGCGCTGGGTCAAGGATCTGCTCGATCTGCAGCAGCGTGCGGGCAACCCGATGGAATTCGTGGAAAGCCTCAAGATCGACCTGTTCCCTGACGAGGTGTACGTGTTCACGCCCCAGGGCGACATTCTCGAGCTGCCCCGCGGCGCCTGCGCCGTGGATTTCGCCTACGCGGTTCACACGGACATCGGCAACCGCTGCGTGGCCTGTCGCATCGACCGCAATCTGGCGCCTCTCTCACAGCAGCTGCAGAGCGGCCAGAGCGTAGAGATCATCACTTCCGAAGGCGCGCGACCCAACCCCGACTGGCTAACCTTCGTGGTGTCCAGCAAGGCCCGCAGCGGTATCCGTCAGGCGCTCAAGGCCCAGCAGGCAACGGACAGCATCGCGTTCGGCCGACGCCTGCTCAACCGCTCGCTCGCCCATGCCAACAAGAGCATCAACGACCTCGACTTCCGGCGCCTGCGTCGCGTTTTCACGGAATTCGGCGTGCGTCGGCTCGACGAGGTGCTGGCGAGGATCGGCAGCGGCGAGCTCATGGCCTACCTCGTCGCCCAGCGCCTTCTCGCCGCGGACGATCCTGACTTTCAGGGAGTGCCGGTAGAGACCGGCGGCCCGGTTGCCATCGGCGGCGGGGAGGGCCTGGTCATCACCTACGGCCGCTGCTGCGGCCCCGTGCCCGGAGATCCCATCGTCGGGCACATGACACCGGGGAAGGGGTTCGTAGTTCACATGGCCTCCTGCCCCAACATGCAGGAGGTGCGCCGTCGACGCGGCAACAGGGAGCTCATTCCCGCGTACTGGGCCAACTCACCCGACAACGAGTTTCTGACCACCCTGCGAATTCAGGTCAACCGCAAGAAGGGCATCATCGCGGAGCTGGCTGCCGCGGTAGCCGACGCCGATGCCGGCGTGGAGAACATTTCCGTGGAGGAGCGGAGCGCCGAGGTCACCAGCGTGATCGTCAACGTGTCCGTCACCGACCGCGACACCCTGGCCCGGGTCATGCGAAAAATGCGTGCCATTCCCAGCGTGCTCTCCATAGGCAGGGTGAGCCAATAACCCCCGTCTTCGGCCAACATCCTGCGTGACAACGGAAACCGCATGACAAAGCAAACCATCAGCACGGAAAACGCCCCAGCCGCCATCGGCCCATACTCACAGGCGGTGAGAACGGGCAGTCTCGTTTTTCTCTCCGGTCAGATTCCGCTGGTTCCAGCGACCATGGACATGGTTGCGGGCGACGTGATCGAGCAGGCGCATCAGGTATTCAGGAATCTGCGCGCTGTTGCCAGCGCTGCAGGCGGGTCCCTGGACGATCTGGTGAAGGTCACCGTCTACCTCACGGATCTCAACGACTTTCAGTCGGTCAATGAGGTAATGACAGCCTATTTCAGCGAGCCGTATCCCGCGCGCGCCGCGATCGGCGTGGCCGCGCTGCCACGTGGCGCGGCCGTGGAGGTGGAAGGCGTCATGGCTCACCCCGGTGACGGCTGATTCGTCAAAGCCCTGAGCCGGCAGGCGCCGTGATCGCTGAACAGCGCGTGGAATCCCTGAAAGGTGTCGGACCGAGCTTGAAGGCGAAGCTCGAGCGCCTGGGCATTTTCCGGGTCGGCGACCTGCTGCTGCACCTGCCCATTCGCTACCAGGATCGCAGCCGCGTGGTCCCCCTTCGCGACGTCCACCCACAACAGGAGTGCCTGGTGCAGGGGCAGGTGGTGGATTCATCCCTCGGCTACGGTCGCCGTCGCAGCTGGCTGGTGACCATCGAGGACGGCACCGGCTACCTGGGCCTGAGATTCTTTCACTTCTCAAAGCGTCAACAGTCCGGGCTGCAGCCGGGGACGTACGTGCGTTGCTTCGGCGAGATCCGTTTCGGCCCCCGGGGCGGCGGTCCCGGGCTGGAGATGGCGCACCCGGAGTACCGCGCCTTTACCTCCGAGCCCCCGGATCCAGATCCGGAGCTAACGCCCGTCTACCCCACGACCAAGGGTCTAGGGCAGAACCGCCTGCGCGGGCTGATCGATCAGGCCCTTTCCTTGGAATGGCCCAGCGACTCCGGCGCGCCATACCAGACCCTCGCCTATCTGCATCGGCCGCCGGCGGACGCGCCCGCCGCCGACATCGAACGAGCCCAGGAGAGGGTCGCCCTGGACGAGCTCACCGCCTACTACCTGGTCATGAAGCAGCGCCAGCGCGATCGCGCCAAATCCCGCGCGCTGCCGCTGCCCCAATCCCAGCAGCTCGGCCGGGAGCTCTTGCGCAGGCTCGGATTCAGGCTCACCCATGCCCAACGAAGGGTGATTACGGAGGTGCTGGAGGACCTGTCCAGCGAAACCCCCATGCTGCGGCTTCTGCAAGGCGACGTCGGCTCCGGCAAGACCGTGGTCGCCGCTTTCGCAGCCATTAGGGCAGCCGAGCACGGCCGCCAGACGGCATTGATGGCGCCGACCGAAATCCTTGCGGAGCAGCACTACGTGAACTTCTCCGCCTGGCTCGAACCGCTCGGGATCCCCGTCGTGTTGCTCACGGGTTCCCAGTCGGCGAAAGAACGTGCCGCAAGGCAGCAGGCGCTAGAGGAGGGCGAAGCGCTGGTGGCGGTGGGCACCCATGCCCTGTTCCAGGACAAGGTGAACTTCAACGCCCTGGCGCTGACCATCGTCGACGAGCAGCATCGGTTCGGCGTGCACCAGCGCATGGCGCTGCGCAGCAAGGGGGCCGCGCCCCATCAGCTGGTCATGACCGCCACGCCGATTCCGCGCACGTTGACCATGGCCCTGTACGCGGACATGGACGTCTCCGTTCTCGACGAGCTTCCGCCGGGGCGGACGCCCATCGACACCCGTGTGATCAGCGACGCCCGCAAGGAGGAAGTGATTCGAAGCGCAGCCGATGCGATGGCTCGGGGTGAGCAGGTCTACTGGGTATGCCCCCTCATCGAGGATTCCGAGCAGCTCGACGCTGCCGCTGCGGAACCCACTGCCGAGCTGCTCGCCGAGCGCCTCGAGCCCCCGATAGGCCTGCTTCATGGTCGGATGACCGGCGAGCAGAAAGCCAAGGCCATGATGGACTTCAAGGAGGGCCGCACGCGGCTGCTGGTCGCAACCACGGTGATCGAGGTCGGCGTAGACGTGCCGAACGCCACGCTGATGGTCATCGAAAACCCGGAGCGCATGGGCTTGGCACAGCTGCATCAGCTGCGCGGCAGGGTCGGGCGGGGAGAGAAAGCATCGCGATGCCTGCTGGTCTACAAGACACCGCTGAGCGCGGCGGCACGCCAGCGTCTTTCGGTCATGCGGGAGAGCCAGGACGGCTTTCACATCGCCGAGAAGGACCTGGAGCTGCGCGGACCGGGCGAGCTGCTGGGCGCGCGCCAGACGGGCGAGCAGCAGTTCCGAGTTGCCGATCTCGCCCGCCACAGCCATCTGATTGCCGAGGTGCTGGCACGCGGCGAACGCCTCCTGCAGACGGACCCGACAACGGCCCGGGAGCTTCTCAATGCCTGGGCACCCGAGGACAACGGGCACATCGCCGTGTAGGAGGGCCCTTCCGGGCAGCTCTTATGAGCCGATCACACGGCCGGCATCGGGGTCCTCGAACGTGTCGAGATCCAGCTCGTTTTCGGACCGGGCCACCACGGTCGCCACCATGCCGTCACCGGCCACATTGACCGCCGTCCTCAACATGTCCAGCAGCCGGTCCACGGCAAGGATGAAGACGATGCCGTCGAGAGGCAGCCCGACCTGCTCCAGCACCATGACCAGCATGATCATGCCGACGCCGGGGACCCCCGCCGTGCCGACGGAGGCCATGGTCGCCGTGAGGATGATGATGAGGAACTGCGACATTCCCAGCTCGATGCCGTACAGCTGCGCGATGAACACCGTCGCCACCCCCTGCATGATGGCGGTTCCATCCATGTTGATGGTTGCGCCCAGGGGCACGACGAAGCTTGCCACTTCGTTTTTCACGCCAACCCGCTCCTCCACGGTGCGCAGGGTGACCGGCAGGGTCGCCCCGCTCGAGGCGGTGCTGAAGGCCACCAGCAGCGGCTCGCGCATCTTGCCGAAGAAACGGATCGGGCTGACCCTGCCCAGCACCATTAGCAGCGTCGGGTAGACCAGGGTGACGTGAATGAGCAAAGCGCCCACCACCGTCAGGAAATACTGCAGGAGCCGCGTGATCTCCGACCAGCCCAGGGTGGCGAACAGCTTCGCCATCAGGCAGAAGACCCCGATGGGCGCGAGCTTGATCAGCAGCGTGATCAGCTTCATCAACGCTTCGTTCAGATCGTCGAAAACGCCGGCCAGCCGCCGGCCGGCCTGCCCCGACCGGCTCAGGGCCAGGCCGAGCAGAAGAGCGAACAGGATGATCTGCAGCATCCTGCCTTCCGCCATGGCGCTAACCGGGTTCGTCGGGATGATGGAGACCAGCGTGTCCTTGATGCTCGTCGGCTCCGCCGGCTGGAAGTCGGTTCCCAGGGAGGCCGGCGCGACGCCGGCACCAGGCTGAACGATCGTTGCAAGCAGCAGGGCGATGGAAATGGCCACGGCCGTGGTGAACAGATAAAGGGCAACGGTCTTTCCGGCCACCCGACCGATGCTGTCCGTCGCCGACAGGCTGGCAGCACCGCACACCAACGACACGAATACCAGGGGAACCACCATGAGCTGGAGGCTGCGAACGAATATCTGGCCGCCAGCGTCTATCAGGCCGCCGACGAGGTAGACGTGGACCCAATGGGAAGGATCGAATTCCGCCGCCTGGATCGAAGAGCCGAGGACGAGCCCCAAGCCCATGCCGAGTAGAATGCGGATCGTAAGGTTCACGACGTTCTAATCGGCCTCAGCCGACCTCGATCATCTCGAAGTCTTCTTTGCTGACGCCGCACTCCGGGCAAACGAAATCCTCGGGCACATCCTCCCAAGCCGTACCCGGCGCAATGCCCTCTTCCTCATAACCCTCGGCTTCGTCGTAGATCCAGCCGCAGACGATGCATTGCCATTTTCGCATTCTTGGTCGCTTCCCTTTGTTCAAGCCGGCGCCGGCGCAAAGGCGCGATAAACTACTCATCCCCCGCGGAAAAATCAATCGTGCGGCCGGCGGCCGCCTGGCCTGCCTGGTGGCGAAACGCTACACTCCGCCGCCAAGCTCAAGCCCGCCCGCGCGAACATGGAGAAAACCCGTCAGCCGCCGCTCTCCGCCGTGATCGCGTACGCGCGCCTGATGCGCCTCGACCGGCCCGTGGGCACCCTGCTGCTCCTGTGGCCGACCCTGGCCGCTCTCTGGGTAGCCGCCGAGGGGCTGCCGCCCGTGGATCTCATCGTGGTCTTTGCCGTCGGCACGTTTCTGATGCGGGCCGCCGGCTGCGTGGTGAATGACTACGCCGATCGTAACCTCGATCCCGGCGTCGCCAGAACCGCTAATCGACCCCTTGCGACCGGAGCCGTCAGCACCAACGCCGCGCTGGGCGCCTTCTTCGTGCTGGCCTTCCTCGCCCTGACCCTGCTGCTCTTCCTCAACACGCTGACCCGATGGTTCGCCGTCGCAGGCCTGGCCATCGCGGTGGCCTATCCCTTCATGAAGCGATGGACCTACCTTCCGCAGGTGGTGCTGGGCGCCGCGTTCAGCTGGGGCATCGTCATGGCGTTTACCGCGGTACGGCACGTGGTGCCGGAGCCCGGCTGGCTGCTTTTCCTGGCAAGCGTTCTCTGGATCGTCGCCTACGACACCATGTACGCCATGGTGGACCGGGAGGACGATCTGCGAGTGGGGATCAAGTCCACGGCCATACTGTTTGGCGAGGCCGACCGTCTGATGATCGGGCTTCTGCAGACCGGCACGATCCTCACCCTGGTCCTGGTCGGCCAGCGGCTCGGCTACCACAGCGCCTACTTCTGGGGCATCGCCGTCGCGGCCGGCTTGTTCTGCTATCAGCAATACCTGATCCGGGACCGAAGCCGGGAGGGTTGCTTCCGCGCCTTCGCCAACAACGTGTGGGTCGGTTTTTCGCTGTTCGTCGGCGTCGCATGGGAAACCATGACCCGCGGCGCCTTCCAGCCAGGTGGGGGGCTGAGCTGAACACACGGCTGCTCGAGCACGCCGATCGCGTCACCGAGGCGACGGCCCGCAGCGTGGCCTGGCTAACCGCCCTCATGGTCGTGCTGATGGTTACCGTCGTCGTTCTGCGCTACGCGTTCGACCAGGGCGCGATACCGATTCAGGAAGCCATCGTCTATCTGCACGCCACGGTGATCATGCTCGGCATTCCCTGCGCCTTGAGAGACGGCGTCCACGTCAGGGTGGACATCCTTCACTCGCGCTTGAGCGAACGCGCCCGGGGGATCATCGACGTTGCCGGGCACCTGCTGTTCCTCGTGCCTACCTGCCTGCTAATCCTCTATTTCAGCATTCCCTATGCCCGCAACGCGTGGCTCGTGCTCGAGGGATCACCCGAGGTCGGCGGCATTCCGGCCGTCTTTCTCCTGAAAACGCTCATTCCGGTCATGGCGGTTGCCCTGCTGCTGCAGGGCCTCGCGGAGACCGTGCGCCGGCTGCCCATCATTCTGCCCTCCCATTTCGGTAGCGAGCGCTGACAACGTGGTCGAGCTCATACCGATCTTCATGTTCCTGGCCGTCTTCGCCGCCCTGCTGGCCGGATA
The DNA here is from genome assembly GCA_036526135.1 of Pseudomonadales bacterium. Taxonomy (GTDB): domain Bacteria; phylum Pseudomonadota; class Gammaproteobacteria; order Pseudomonadales; family Azotimanducaceae; genus UBA2965. Next base: position 222,386 of record DATCZA010000017.1, read on the forward strand.
CCCCGTAGCGCTGACCCTGGCCGGGGTTGCCCTGCTGTTCGCCCTGGGCGGGATGGCCGGCGGAACCTTCGACGGCCGTGATCTGGGTTTCCTGCCCGGCCGGCTGTTCGGCATCATCACGAACCCCACGCTCATCGCGGTGCCGCTGTTCGTCTTCATGGGCGTGATGATGGAGAAGACGCGGATCGCCGAGAACCTGCTCAGCAGCCTTTCGCGGCTGATGGCGGGAACGCCCGGGGGGCTGGCTTTTGCCGTCATCGTGGTCGGCATGCTCATGGCTGCGAGCACCGGTATCGTCGGCGCCTCGGTGGTCACCCTCGGGCTGATGTCTCTACCCACCATGCTTCGCGATCGCTACGACCCGGCCTTCGCTAGCGGCACCATCAGCGCGACGGGAACGCTGGGCCAGATCATTCCTCCGTCCATTGCCCTGGTGCTGCTGGGCGAGGTTCTCTCGAACGCCTATCAGCAAGCCCAGTTGAATCAGGGCATCTTCGCCCCGGACACGGTGTCGGTCGGGGACCTGTTTGCAGGCGCGGTGGTGCCCGGACTCATCCTGGTCGGGCTCTATCTGGCCTACACCATGCTGGTCGCCTTCCTGCGGCCGGGCACCGCGCCCGCCGCCAGCTCGGTCGCGGACGCGGTCCCGGACGCGGTTCCGGACGCGGTCCCGGACGGCTCAGGGTGGCAGCTCTTGGGCGGGCTGCTTCCTCCCATGCTGCTGATCGTTGCCGTGCTGGGGTCCATCCTCGCGGGCTACGCAACCCCGACGGAGGCCGCCGGTGTCGGCGCAGCCGGAGCGACCATCCTGGCGGCGGCTTATCGCGCGCTGGACGTCGGCGTCTTGCGCCAGGTGTGCCGGTCGACGTTTGACACCACGGCCATGGTTTTCTTCATCCTGGTCGGCGCCTCCTTGTTTTCTCTGGTCTTCAGGGGATACGGCGGCGACGACCTAGTTCACAGCTGGTTCAACGATATGCCGGGCGGCACCTGGGGAGCGCTCGCCATCGTGATGCTGGTGATCTTCCTGCTCGGCTTCATGCTCGACTTCATCGAAATCACCTTCGTCGTGGTGCCCATCGTCGGCCCCGTGCTTCTGGCCATGGGTGTAGACCCGATCTGGCTGGGGGTGCTGATCGCGGTCAATCTCCAGACCTCGTTCCTGACGCCACCGTTCGGCTTCGCGCTCTTCTATCTGCGCGGCGTGGCTCCCCCCACGGTTTCCACAGCCGACATCTACCGCGGCGTGGCCCCGTTCGTGTTGCTGCAGATCCTGCTCCTGTGCCTGCTCTTCATCTGGCCCAGCCTTGCGACCTGGTTACCGGAGCGCATCTACCGGTGAGCGAGCGGCCAACCACCATTACGGTGAGCCGCGTATGGGACGGGGAGGCTCTTTGCGACGCCGATGCCGTTCGCATCGAAAATGGACGCATCGCGGCGGTCGGCGACGCCCGGGAGCTGAGCAAAGGCGCCGTGGCCGTCCACTGCCCCGGGGCCACCGCGCTCCCTGGGCTCATCGACGCCCACGTCCACCTGGAGCTCAACCCCGACAATCACAAGCCTCCCGAGTCGACGAGCCCGGACGAGGTGCCGAGAATGTTGGAACGGGCCGCGGCCATGGTCCGGGCAGGAATTACCACCGCGCGCGACCTCGGCGGCGGTGCCTGGCTCGAGCTCGGCATCCGGGACAAAACGGCGGCCGGCCAGGCTATCGGGCCCCGACTGCTCTGCTCCGGGCAACCCATCACGTGTCCCGGCGGTCACTGCCACTTCTGGGGCGGGGAAGCGGGCTCCGCCGAAGAAGCCCTGTCCGTGCTGGAGCGTCAGGTGACCCAGGGCGTGGACCTGATCAAAGTCATGGCCACGGGCGGCCGGATGACCAACGGATCCGATCCGCTGGCCGCCCAGTTCGACCTGGAGACGCTGAGCGAGATAACGGCGGCCGCCAGGGCGCACGGGCTGCCCGTCGCCGCCCACTGCCACGGCACCACGGGCATCGAGTTGGCCGCCCGCGCCGGCGTGTCCACCATCGAGCACTGCTCCTGGGCCGGTGCGGAAGGTTGGGCATCGGACTTCCAGGAGCCGGTGGCAAACGTGATCCTCGAGCGCGGCGTCTGGGTGTCGCCCACCGTCAATCGTGGCTGGCAGCGCATGCTGGACAGCCGCGAAGGGCGGGTGCTCGGCCGCGTTCGTGCCGCCTACCGGGCGATGCTGGAGCTGGGAATTCCCTTCATCGCTTCTACGGACGCCGGAATTCCCGGGGTGTTTCATCACCACCTGCCACTGGCATTGAAGGTCTTCGCCCTGATTGCCGAGCTCAGCCCCCAGGCCGCTTTGCGAACCGCGACGTCATCCGCAGCTCGAGCCCTGGGCGTTCACGGGATGACGGGGCGCCTCGTGCCGGGTCTTGCCGCCGACATTCTGGTGGTGGATGGAAATCCTCTCGACGACCTCGACGCCCTCGCAAACCCGGTGGGGGTCTGGGCCCGCGGCCGGAGGGTTGTCGACCCGCATGGCGCCTGAGCAACGGGGCGCCTGGGTCGAACGGCCCCGAGCCAAACGATTACTCGCCAGTCTCTCCAGCTGATCCGGACCAGCTGGGGGCGCGTTTCTCCAGAAACGCCGCCACCCCTTCGCGATAGTCTTCCTGCCGCATCATCTCATCGAGCAGCTGCTCAGAGGCTCTGACGGACTCGGCAACGCTTCGATGCAGGTCGCGGTATATCTGCCAGCGGGTCTGGGCCAGGGACGCCGGGGACACCGTGCGGATGAGCTCCCTGGTGTAAGCGTAGACCTCGTCCATGAGCTCCGCCTGGGGGTACACGGCGTTGACGAGCCCCATGGCGAGGGCTTCCTCGGCGAGGAAGACACGGCTCGACAGCAGCAGGTCGTTCGCCCGGGTGAGGCCGATCATCCGTGGCAACAGCCAGGACAGCCCGTACTCCGCGGGGAGGTTCAGCTTGCCGTGGGCGGTGGTGAGCTTGACGCCCGCAGCGGCGAAACGCAGGTCTGCGAAGCAGGCGAGCGCCAGACCGACCCCCGCGGCCGGGCCGTTCACGGCTGCGATCACGGGTTTGGAAAGCCCGTAGTGATAGGCAAAGCTGGCGTCGAATTCGGGCGCCCGACCGTATCCCGGCGCTGCGAGCCGGGCAGGCGTTCCCGGATCGTAGCCGCCCTTGCGCGCGTGCCCTTCCAGCGCTTCGGCGTCTCCCCCGACGCAGAAACCCCTCCCGTTGCCCGTGACGACAATCGCGCGGACCGCTGGGTCACGCTCCGCGCGATCGATGCACCAGCGGTACTCGCTGTGCATTCGACCCGTCCACGCGTTGAGGCGATGAGGCCGGTTCAGGCGCACGGTGGCGATGCCGGACGCGACCGAGTACTCCGTCGCCTTCAGCTCCAACGCGACCTCCCCGCCGGCCGGTCGCGCAGAGGCTCAGCGGGCATTGATGTAGGCCTGCTCGCTGATGGCGTGGTACTCGCGCACGTCGCTGAGAAACCGCCCGTAGGATTCACGAATACGACGGGCAAGATCGGAGTCACCGGTAGCCTCGACCACCACCGCCTCGGACTCGACTTTAAGCTTTGCCAGCACGTCGTCCGGCAAGCGCCTGAGCTCCACGTTGTGCTTCGAAAGAAGCGTTTTGAGGGCGCTGGCATTGCGGGCGGTGAACTCGCTCAGGAGATCTTCGTTGGCGGCAGCCGCGGCGACCTCCACCATTCTCTGCAGATCCTCGGGCAACGAATCCCACGCCGCTTTGTTGACGATGGCTTCCAGGGTGGGGCCGGGCTCGTGCCAGCCCGGGTAGTAGTAGTAGCGTGCCACGTCCTGAAGCCCCATGGCCAGGTCGTTGTAGGGGCCCACCCATTCCGTGGCGTCGATGACGCCCGTCTGCATGGCCGTGTAAATCTCCGACCCCGCCATGGACACCGGCACGCCCCCGGCACGCTTGAGCACCTCGCCGCCGAGCCCCGGGATGCGCATCTTCAATCCCTGAAGATCCTCCAGGGAGTTGATTTCCTTGTTGAACCAGCCCGCCATCTGCACGCCGCTGTTACCGGCGGCGAGGGGCACGAGGCCGAACGGTTCGTAGGCCTCGCGCCACAGCTCCATGCCGCCGCCGTAGCGCAGCCAGCCGTTCATCTCCTGGGCCATCATGCCGAAAGGAACCGTGGCGAACATGGCGGCTACCGGGAGCTTGCCGCGCCAGTAGTAGGCGGCTCCATGGCCCATCTCCGCCGTGCCCTGGCGTACCGTATCGAACACCTCGAACGCGCCGACCAGCTCCCCGGCGCCGTAGACCCGGATGTCTAGCCGACCCCGACTCATGACCCGCAGATTTTCGGCCAGGCGCTCCGGCGCCATGCCGAGCGCCGGAAGGTTTTTCGGCCAGGTCGTAATGAGCTTCCAGCGATAGACCTTATCGGGATCGGGAACCGCTTCGGGCGCCGTCTGCTGCGGCGCGCCGCAGCCGGCGAGGCCAAATATGAGCACCAGGGCCAGGATCCGCATCACCATCATGTCGCTCTTCTCCAGTTTCAATCGAGGGCCTGCAGGTTTGCATAGCCCAGCATCAACCATTTCGCGCCGGCGCCGGCGAAGTTGACCTGCACCCGGGCGCGCTCACCGGAACCCTCGGCCTGGAGCACCACGCCCTCGCCGAACTTGGCGTGTAGCACCCGCTGACCCATTCGCAGGCCGCCCTCAGCCCCGACTGCGTGCCCGGCTTCTGCAGGCCGGCCGTAGGGTCGCTGCACCGCGCCGCCCATGCGCACCTCGTGAACGAGCTCCGTCGGAATCTCCAGCAGGAAGCGCGACGGCCGGTTGTAAGTATCCGTTCCGTGCAGGCGCCGAGTCTCCGCATGGGTGAGGTAGAGCGTCTGCTTGGCGCGGGTGATGCCTACGTAGCACAGCCGCCTTTCCTCTTCCATGCGCCCGGGCTCTTCGGCGGACATGCGGTGGGGGAAGAGGCCTTCCTCCATCCCCGCGAGAAATACCATGGGGAACTCCAGCCCCTTGGCCGAGTGCAGGGTCATCATCTGCACCGCAGGACCCGCTTCCGCCTGGCGATCACCCGCGTCCAGAGCTACCTGGTCGAGAAACTCCTCGAGTATCGACGTCTGCTCGGCGGCGTCGGCCAGGAGAGGGAATACCTGCTCGCCGCTGAACTGGCGGCAGGCGCTGACCAGCTCCTCCAGGTTCTCCTTGCGAGCCAGGCCACGCTCCCCCCGCTCGCGCATGTGGTACTCCAGAAGGCCGCTGGACTGAATGCAGGCGTCGGCGACCTCGTGCAGATCCAGCTCGGCCGTCTGCTCCGCCAGCCCGTCTATGAGCCCGAGGAAATCGGCGATCTTGGCCGCCGTTCGGCTGGCGAGCACATTCTCGGCAAGGGCTTCCTTGCACGCCTGCCACAGGGACACGTTGCGGGCGCGCGCCTGGGCCCGGATCGCCTCCACGGTCTTGTCCCCGATACCGCGAGCCGGGGTGTTCACAACCCGCTCGAAGGCCGTGTCCGAATGCCGGTCCACGGTCAGACGCATGTAGGCAAGCGCGTTCTTGATCTCCGCCCTTTCGAAGAACCGCACGCCACCGTAGATGCGATAAGGAATCTGCGCCCTCAAGAATGCTTCTTCCAGCACCCGAGATTGGGCGTTCGAGCGGTACAGAACGGCGACGTCATCGGCGCTGGCCCCCGAGGCCAGCGCTTCGGCGGTGCGTTCGGCCACGAAGCGCGCTTCGTCGAGGTCGTTGTAGGCGGAATAGACGCGAATGGGTTCTCCGTCCCCGCCTTCGGTCCAGAGTTCCTTGCCGAGCCGGTCGACGTTCTGACGTATGAGCGCGTTCGCCGCTTTGAGGATGGTGGCCGTCGAGCGGTAGTTCTGCTCCAGCCGGATCAGCGATGCCCCAGCAAAGTCCTGGGAGAACTGATGGATGTTCTCGATCCGCGCGCCTCGCCAGCCATAGATTGACTGATCGTCGTCGCCCACGGCCATGATGTTCGCCGAGCTTCCTGCCAGCACCCGCAGCCACGCGTACTGTATCGTGTTGGTGTCCTGAAACTCGTCGACGAGAATGTTCTGAAACCGCTCCTGATAGTGGGCGAGGAGATCCGAGCGGTTGAGCCACAGCTCATGGCTGCGCAGAAGCAGCTCGGCAAAATCCACTAGGCCGCCGCTTTCGCAAAGGCTTTCGTAGCTCTCGTAGATCTTCTTGTGGGTGATCTGAAACAGATCGTCACCCGCGGCGACGTCCTTTGCGCGCCGCCCCTCATCCTTCTGGGCGTTGATGAACCAGACCGCCTGGCGGGCGGGCCATTTCTGCTCGTCGATGTCCAGCGCCCGCATGACGCGCTTGACCAGGCGCAGCTGATCGTCGGCGTCGAGAATCTGAAAGTTCTGTTTGAGGCCCGCTTCCTGCCAGTGCATGCGAAGCAGCCGATGGGCGATGCCGTGAAACGTGCCGACCCACATGGTGCGAACGGAGAGATCCAGGAGCGTTTCGATCCTAGCCCGCATCTCCGCCGCCGCTTTGTTGGTGAAGGTGACGGCCAGGATGCCGTGGGGGGATACCCGCTCGGCCTCGATCAGCCAGGCAATCCGATGAACCAGCACCCGCGTCTTGCCGCTGCCGGCGCCAGCCACCACCAGGGCATTGCCCAGAGGCGCCGAGACCGCCTCCCGCTGGTCCTTGTTCAGATGCTCGAGAATGTTCGTGACGTCCACTGCTACCCGCCCTAAGCCTGTCCAAGGGACGGGGGTTCAGGGAACCGCCCGGCGCGGCTTAGGGCCGGAACGGACTACTCCACCGTGACCGACTTAGCCAGATTCCTTGGCTGGTCCACGTCCGTGCCTTTGAGCACCGCGACGTGATAGGCGAGCAATTGTAATGGCACGACGTAGACGATGGGAGCCAGCGTGTCGTGAACGGGGGGCAGCGGGATCACCGTGACCCCGGGCTCTTCTTTGAAGCCGGTGCGCTCATCGGCAAAGACATAGAGGGCACCGCCGCGCGCGCGCACTTCCTGCAGATTGGACTGCACCTTCTCGAGCAGCTCGTCGTTCGGCGCCACGGCAACGACCGGCATGTTCTCGTCGACAAGCGCCAGAGGGCCGTGCTTCAGCTCCCCGGCGGGATAGCCCTCGGCATGGATGTAGGAGATTTCCTTCAGCTTCAGCGCGCCTTCCATTGCCACCGGGAACATGGGCCCGCGTCCGAGAAACAGCGCGTTGCTCCGGTCCATGAAGCGTTCCGCCAGAACGCGGATGCGCCCGTCGAGGCCGAGCACCTGCTCAACGGCATTGGGAAGCCCGGCGAGCGCCTCCACCAGCTCCTGCTCTCTGGCCGCGTCCATCCCGTGCCGGCGGGCAATGAGAATGGTCAGCAGCAACAGGTCGGCCAGCTGCGTGGTGAACGCCTTGGTTGACGCCACGCCCACCTCTGTCCCGGCCTGGGTCATCAGCGCGATGTCGGACTCGCGCACCAGCGTGCTGGTGGCGACGTTGCAGATGGTGAGCGTCGAGACGTAGCCGAGCTCTTTGGCCACGCGCAGCGCTGCCAGGGTATCCGCGGTCTCACCCGACTGGGAGATGGTCACGAACAGGTTGCCCGGGGTAACCGCCACCTGCCGGTAGCGGAATTCGCTGGCGATCTCCACCTGGCAGGGGATACGCGCGAGCTCCTCGATCCAGTAACGCGCGATGGAGCCCGCGTAGTAGCTCGTCCCGCAGGCCACGATGGTCACCGCCTGGACTTTGTCGAAGATCTGCCCGGCCTGCACCCCGAATGCGGGCTCGAGCACCCGGGTACGGCCTATGCGCCCTTCCAGAGTCGCTGCGAGCACTTCCGGCTGCTGGTAGATCTCCTTCTGCATGAAGTGCCGGTAATTGCCCCGGTCCACGTCGTCGTGACCGAGCTCTACCCGGACGCTGGCGCGGATCACCGACTCGTTCTCCACGTTCCAGATGGAGATCTCATCTCGGGTAATCTCGACGAGATCCCCTTCCTCCAGGAACACGAATCGGTCGGTCACCGGTCTCAAGGCAAGGGGGTCGGAAGCGATGAAGTTTTCTCCCAGCCCCTTGCCAACCACCAGCGGGCTGCCCATGCGCGCGGCGACGATCCGATCAGGGTCGGCGAGCGCGATGACGCCGATGGCGTAAGCGCCTTCCAGCCGCTTGACCGCGGACCTGACGGCCTCGAGCAGGCTCAATCCCTTGTCGAAATATGAATCCACCAGGTGAACGATCACCTCCGAGTCGGTCTCGGACGCAAACGCATAACCCTCGCTTTGAAGCTCTTCGCGCAGCTCCTCGAAGTTTTCGATGATGCCGTTGTGCACCAGCGCGATGCGGCCGTTGGAGACGTGGGGGTGGGCGTTGTTCTCGCTGGGAACGCCGTGGGTTGCCCAACGCGTGTGGGCAATTCCCATGTGACCATCGCATCGCCGGGCGCTCAGGTCTCCGGCGAGCTCCTTGACCTTGCCGACGCGACGCCGGCAATCCATCTCACCCGCCCCATCGATCACGGCAAGGCCAGCGGAGTCGTACCCGCGATACTCCAGCCGCTGAAGTCCTTCCAAGAGGATGGGCGCCACGTTGCGGTCGGCGACGGCCCCTACGATCCCGCACATGCCAGGCTCCTCATGCTAATCCTCGTCCGCGCGGTCGCGCCGGCCAGGTCGTACCCAGCCCTGAACGTTACGCTGTCGGCCCCGCCCCACGGCCAGCTCGCCCTTCTCGACATCGCCGGTGATCGTGGACCCCGCCGCCACGAAAGCATCGTCGCCCAGCGTGACCGGGGCGACCAGCGTGCTGTTGGTGCCTACGAAGACGCCGTCGCCAATGGTCGTTCGGTGCTTGTCGACACCGTCGTAGTTGCAGGTCACCGTGCCGGCGCCCACGTTGCAGTTGGCCCCGAGGATGGCATCACCAAGATAGGTCAGGTGACTGGCCTTGCTTCCTGCACCCAGCACGGCCTTCTTGGTCTCGACGAAGTTGCCGATCTTCACGCCTTCGCCCAGCTGCGTGCCCGGTCGGATCCGGGCAAAGGGCCCCAGGCTGCAACCGGCTTCGACCCTGGCACCGTCCACCAGGGTGTGGGCTTCGACGCGCACACCGTCGCCCAGCTGAGAATCCCGAATGACCGAGCCGGGACCGATGCTCACTTCCCGGCCCATGACCACGGTGCCCTCGAAAACGACGTTGACGTCGATGAAGCAGTCGGCGCCCACGGTGACCGCGCCGCGCACGTCCAGTCGCGACGGATCCGCCAGGGTGGCCCCGGCGGCCATCAGCTCGCCGGCCCGCTCGAGCTGGTAGCGCCGCTCGAGGACGGCCAGCTGGTTTCGGTCATTCACGCCCAGCACCTCTTCGGGCCGCTCCGCCTTCAGACCCAGCACCTCGATACCGCGGCTGACCGCGAGGGCCACGATGTCGGTGAGGTAGTACTCTCCCTGAGCGTTGTCCGGGCGGACCTCGGCAAGCAGGTCCCGCAAAATGCCCGCAGGCGCGGCGATGATTCCCGAATTGATCTCCGAGATGGCCTTCTCGGCAGCGCTGGCATCTTTGTACTCCACGATGCCGCGCACGGCGCCGTCGGTACCTCGCAGGATCCTCCCCAGCTGCGCCGGATCGCTCAGCTCCGCGGTGATGACGGCCATTGCGCCGTTGCCGGCGCCGGTGACGCAGCGCCTGAGCGTCTGGGCCGTCACCATCGGCACGTCGCCGCACAGAACCAGAACCACGGCTGAATCGTCGATGTCCGGCAGGGCCTGCTGCACGGCGTGGCCGGTGCCCAGCTGCTCGGTCTGCACCACCCACCGCAGCGCCGCCGCGCCAATGGCCTCACGCACCAGATCGGCGCCATGACCGATGACCACGTGAATGCCGGCGGGCTCTAGCTCGTCAACGGTCTCCAGGACGTGGGCGAGCAGGGGACGCCCGGCCAGCGGGTGCAGCACTTTCGGTAACCGCGAGTTCATGCGCTTACCCTGGCCGGCGGCCAGCACGATGACTTCAAGGCGAGGGCTGGAAGACATAACCATGTTGAGCAGAAACAGTCCCTGGTTTCAGGCCGGGCCGAACCGCACCCGCGTCACGGGCGGCCGAACCTCTATGCTCTGACGATTATAGAACCGGGGAACGAATAAAGGGTGACACAGATCACCCCTGCATTGGACAAGAACCTTGGGCAGATTCGCCCGGCGCGTCAGCGCCGGCGCTTGCGAAGCTCTGCCAGCGTCCTCTGCCGCGCGGTCGCCTCGGCAAGCATGGCAGCGGCAGCGGAAAATTCGATATCCGCCGTCTGCTCCCGCAATGCCCGCTCCGCATCCTGCTGAGCGGCAGCAGCGGCGGCCTCGTCGATGTCTTCCGCGCGCAGCGCCGTGTCGGCAAGAACGGTGACCACCCCTGGCTGGACCTCGAGATACCCTCCGGAGGCGAAGAAGACCTCTTCCTCGCCATTGTCCATGCGCAGCCGGACCGGCCCCGGACGGATGCCCGTCAGCAGCGGGGCGTGGCCGGGCAGGATGCCCAGCTCACCGATGGTCCCGATGGCGCTCAGCATGGTCACCCGGCCGGAGAAGATCTCGCGCTCCGCGCTGACGATATCGCAATGGAAGGTCATGGCCATGGCCGCTCTCCTTAGGCGCTAAGCGTCTCGGCTTTCTCGATCGCCGCTTCGATGGTGCCCACCATGTAAAACGCCTGCTCCGGAAGGTGGTCGTATTCTCCCTCGAGAATGCCCTTGAAGCTGCGCACCGTATCCTCCCGGGAGACGTACACGCCCGGCTGGCCGGTAAAGGGCTCGGCGACGAACATGGGCTGCGAGAAGAACTGCTGCATCTTGCGCGCGCGATAGACCAGCTGCTTATCCTCCTCGGAAAGCTCGTCCATCCCAAGGATGGCGATGATGTCGCGGAGCTCCTGGTAGCGCTGAAGCACCTGCTGAACGCCCCGGGCCACCTGATAGTGCTCCTCACCGACCACCAGCGGGTCGAGCTGACGGCTCGTGGAATCCAGCGGATCCACGGCGGGGTAGATGCCGAGGTCCGTGATGGCCCTGGAGAGCGTCACCGTGGAATCCAGGTGCGCAAAGGTGGTGGCCGGAGACGGGTCGGTGAGGTCATCGGCGGGCACGTAAACGGCCTGCACGGACGTGATCGATCCGGTCTTGGTGGTGGTGATCCGCTCCTGCAGCACGCCCATCTCCTCGGCCAGGTTCGGCTGGTAGCCTACCGCGGACGGCATCCGGCCGAGCAGCGCGGACACCTCGGTTCCCGCCAGCGTGTAGCGGTAGATGTTGTCCACAAAGAGGAGGACGTCGCGACCTTCGTCGCGGAACTGCTCGGCCAGGGTCAGGCCGGTGAGCGCTACCCGCAGACGGTTACCCGGCGGCTCGTTCATCTGCCCGAAAACGAGCGAGATCTTGTCGAGCACGCCCGACTCCTCCATCTCGTGGTAGAAGTCGTTTCCTTCCCGGGTCCGCTCGCCCACACCGGCGAAGACCGACAGGCCGGAGTGCTCGGTGGCGATGTTGCGGATCAGCTCCAGCATGGTGACCGTCTTGCCGACGCCGGCACCGCCGAACAGGCCCACCTTGCCGCCCTTGGCGAACGGGCAGATGAGGTCGATGACCTTGACGCCCGTCTCGAGAATCTCGTTGCCGCCTTTCTGGTCCTCGTATGAGGGCGGCTTGCGGTGAATGGGCATCTTCTGCTGCGCGTTAACTGGCCCCTTCTCGTCGATGGGCTCGCCGAGCACGTTCATGATCCGGCCAAGGGTTTCTTCACCCACGGGGATGGAGATGGGCTGCTGGGTATTGGTCACCTCCAGACCCCGCGAGAGACCGTCCGAGGGCCCCATGGCAATGGCACGAACCACCCCGTCACCGAGCTGCTGCTGCACCTCGAGGGTGAGCCCCGTTGAGGAAACCTTAAGGGCGTCGTAGACCTTTGGGACATCCTCCCGCGAGAATTCGACGTCAATCACCGCGCCGATAATCTGTACGATTCGTCCGCTGCTCATGCTTTGTGCCTCTTCAATCTAATCTGTCTATCTAAACCGCCGCGGCCCCGCCGACGATCTCCGCAATCTCCTGAGTGATCGCCGCCTGCCGAGCGTTGTTGTAAATCAGGGTCAGCTCGTCGATGAGCTTCTCCGCGTTTTCCGTGGCGCTCTTCATGGCGACCATCTTAGCCGCCTGCTCGCAGGCACCGTTCTCCACCACCGCCTGGTAGACCTGGGATTCCATGAAGCGGGTAACCAGGCCCTCGATGAGCTGGCGCGCGTCCGGCTCGTAGATGTAGTCCCAGCGATGCCTCATGCTGTCGTCGGTTTCCGGGTCCAGGGGCAGGAGCTGCCGGACCACCGGGCGCTGGGTCATCGTATTGACGAACTCGTTGCTGGCGATGAACAGCCGGTCGATCTTGCCTTCCTCGTAAGCGTCGAGCATGACCTTGATCCCGCCGATGAGGTCGGCCAGCGCAGGATCCTCGCCGACGTTGTTCATGGCCGCGACGATGTTTCCACCAACCGAGCGGAAGAACGCCGCCGCCTTGTTGCCGATCAGGCCAAGGTCGATCTCCTTGCCCTTGGCATGCCACTCCGCCATGTCCCGGATCAGGGTGCGGAACAGGTTGATGTTGAGGCCGCCGCAGAGTCCCTTGTCCGTGGAGACCACGAGGTAGCCGATCCGGCTGATCTCGCGAGGCTCCATGTAGACGTGCCGGTACTCCGGGTTGGAGTTCGCCAGATGGCCGATGACCGCGCGGATCTTTTCCGAGTAGGGCTTGCCTTCCCGCATCCGCTCCTGGGTGCGGCGCATCTTGCTCGCCGCAACCATCTGCATCGCGCTCGTAATCTTCTTGGTGTTCTCGACGCTGCCGATCTTTTTCTTGATCTCTTTGCCGACCGCCATATCCGCTGCCTTAGAAGTTCGCTTGTGCTTTGTAGGCTTCGATGCCCTGGCGCATCTCCGCAACGATGCCGTCGTCGTAGTCGCCGGTCTCGTTGATGCGCCGCATGAAGTCGGCTTTCTCGGAGTTCATGTAGGCAAGCAGGCCCTGCTCGAACTCGAGCACCTGATCGACCGCGATGTCCACCAGGTAGCCCTCGTTCGCCGCATACAGGCTCACGCCCATTTCCGCTACGCTCATCGGCGCGTACTGCTTCTGCTTCATGAGCTCCGTGACTCGCCGGCCGTGCTCGAGCTGGCGCCGCGTCGCGTCGTCAAGGTCTGAAGCAAACTGAGAGAACGCTGCGAGTTCCCGGTACTGGGCAAGGGCGAGCTTAATGCCACCGGCAATCTTCTTTATGAAGGGCACCTGGGCGGATCCCCCCACCCGGGATACCGAGATGCCCGGGCTCATGGCAGGGCGCAGCCCCGAGTTGAAGTTGTCCGTCTCTAAGAAGATCTGCCCATCGGTGATGGAGATGACGTTCGTCGGCACGAACGCGGATACGTCCCCCGCCTGAGTTTCGATGATCGGCAGCGCCGTCAGGGACCCGGTCCGGCCCTTGACCTTACCCCCCGTGTACTGCTCCACGTAATCGGCGTTCACCCTTGCCGCACGCTCGAGCAAACGCGAGTGCAGATAGAAGACGTCGCCGGGATAAGCCTCGCGGCCCGGCGGCCGGCGCAGCAGGAGCGAGATCTGCCGGTAGGCCCAGGCCTGTTTCGTGAGATCGTCGTAAATGATCAGGGCGTCTTCACCGTTATCCCGGAAGTATTCGCCCATGCTGCAGCCGGAGTAAGGCGCGATGAACTGCATGGGCGCCGGATCGGATGCGCTAGCAGCCACGACGATGGTGTTCTCCATGGCGCCGTGCTCTTCGAGGGTCCGGACGATGTTGGCAATCGTCGACATCTTCTGCCCGATGGCCACGTAGACACAACGAATGCCGCTGTCCTTCTGGTTGATGATGGCGTCGATGGCGATGGCCGTCTTGCCGATCTGCCTGTCGCCGATGATGAGCTCGCGCTGGCCCCGGCCGATGGGCACCATGGAGTCGATACACTTCAGCCCGATCTGAACGGGCTGGTCCACGGACTGCCGCGCAATCACGCCGGGGGCAACCTTTTCGATGGGCGCGGTTTCCGAGGCGTTCAGCGGCCCTTTGCCGTCAATGGGGTTGCCAAGGGAATCCACCACCCGGCCGAGCAGCTCGCGGCCCACCGGGACTTCGAGAATCCGCCCGGTGCATCGAGCCGTCATCCCCTCGGAGAGACCCTCGTAGTCGCCGAGGATCACCACGCCGACAGAGTCGCGCTCGAGGTTGAGCGCCATTCCGTAGAGGCCCCCGTCGAACTCGATCATCTCGCCATACTGGGCGTCGGCAAGGCCGTGGATGCGGACGATGCCATCTGACACGCCCACAATGGTGCCTTCGTTCTGCGCCTGCGCGCGTACGTCCAATCCTTCAATCCGCTGCCTGATGATGTCGCTGATCTCGGAAGGATTCAGTTGTTGCATTTCGAATTCCTCAGTCTCTTTCTTGGAGCCTCGACGGTGTCGTTCCCGCCGAAGGCCTCTGTATTCAGATACGCTGCAGCGACTCTGCCAGCTTGATCAAACGCCCGCGCACGGAGCCGTCGATGACGGTATCCCCGGCCCTGATGATGGCGCCGCCAATCAGATCTTCGTTCACGACGCTGGAGAGGTTCACTTCCTTGGCGTACTTTTCCCCCAGCGCCTGCTTCAGCCTGGCGGCCTGATCGTCGCTCAAGGGGTAGGCGGTCACCACCTCAACATCGAGGGTCTGCTCGTCCTGGGCGCGCTTGTGCTCGAACTGCTCGAGTATCTCGTCGATGAGCCCGAGCCGCTTGTTCCCGGCCAGCACCTGGACGAGCTTGCGCGCCTTGTCGTTCAGCTCGTCGCCGCAAACATCGGCAAGCCGGAACGCCTTCTGCTCGTCGCTCACGTCCGGTGAGCCGATCAGCCGACGAACCTCAGGCTCCCGAACAGCCGCGGCGAGAAAGCCGAGCATCCGGGACCAGCGCTCCAGGTTGCCTTCGTCGCGAGCCGTGGCAAATACCGCGTTGGCATAAGGGCGGGCGAGGGTTGCTAGTTCTGCCATTGGTCAGACCGTCACAGGTCGGTGGCAAGCTGGTCGAGCAGCTCGCGGTGCCGCTCGGCATCGATGGCGGAACCCAGCACCCGCTCGGCGCCGGAAACCGCCAGCGCGGCAACCTGACCCCGGAGCGCTTCTTTCGCGCGGTTGATCTCCTGATCGATCTCCGCCCGGGCGCCTTCCCTGATGCGTTCGACCTCTTCGCGCGCCTCGTTCTTGGCCTCGTCGATCATCTGGTTGGCCCGGCCCCGGGCCTGCTCGATGATCTTGTGGGCTTCGTCCTTGGCCTCGCGCAGCTGATCCGTGGCGCGCTCCTGGGCAAGCTCCAGGTCCTTGGCCGCACGCTCGGACGATGCCAGTCCCTCGGCAATGGCTTCCTGACGCTCGCGCATGGCTTTGACGATGGGCGGCCAGATGAATTTCCAGCAGAACCAGACGAAAACGAAAAACGTCAGGCTCTGCCCGACGATGGTCCAGTTGATGTTCACGAACTCACCTCTTCGATTCGTTTCGACAGACCGTCACGGCACACCGTGGCCGGCAGTTCCGTCGGGTGGCTAACCTGCCACCGCAAAGAGGGTGTACAGACCGATACCCACCGCGATCATGGGCACGGCGTCAACCAGCGCCAGCACGATGAAGAGCTGGGTCCGGAGCATCGGAAGCAGTTCGGGCTGGCGCGCGACGCCTTCCAGAAACTTGCCGCCGAGAACACCCACGCCGATGGCGGCCCCAATGGCGCCCAGACCCATCATGAGTCCACCGGCTACATATAAGAGAACTTCTAGTTCCATGATCACTCCCAGTTACGAGTTGTTGTTTCCGCTCTCGGAATTTCCCATCAGGAGAGCTTAGTGCTCTTCCATCACGTCGTGGGCCTGTGCCAGGTAAACCACCGTCAGGACCGCAAAGATGAAAGCCTGCAGGGTGATGATGAGGACGTGGAAGACCGCCCATCCCCACTGCAGCACGCCTCCCAGCAGCCCGTAGACGATGCCCGCCGGAAACAGCAGCGCGATGAGGATGAAGATCATCTCCCCCGCATACATGTTGCCGAACAGTCGCAGGCCCAGAGAAAGCGGTTTGGCAATCAGGGTCACCCCCTCTAGAAACAGGTTCGCCGGCGCGGCCGCCTTGGGCAAGGGGTGGAAGGCCAGCTCGCCGAGGAAACCCCCGACACCTTTGCATTTGATGCTGTAGTAGATGATGAGGCCGAACACCGACCCGGCCATGGCCATGGTGATGTTCACGTCCGTGGTCGGAACGATCTTCATGTGGCTGATCCCCATGGCTGCGGCCAGCCCCGGGATCCAATCCACCGGGATCAGGTCCATCAGGTTCATGAGAAACACCCAGACGAAGACGGTGAGCGCCATGGGCGCGATCATGTCGTTCTTGTGGGTGAAGATGCTGTGGGTTATCTCGTCGATGAACTCGATGATGATCTCGACGAAGTTCTGCAGACCGCCCGGGACGCCGGACGTAGCCTTGCGCGCCGCGGTGTAGAAAACGGCCACGAAAACCAGGCCGAGCCCGATGGACCATCCCATGGAATCCACGTTGATGGCATTGAACCCCATGGCCGCCGCCTCCTGGGCGCTTTGGGCAAACCCCCAGGTGCCGTCAGGATGGCGACCGAACGTCAGGTTCGTCAGGTGATGCTGGATGTACTCCCCGGAGGTTACGGTTCCGCTCGACATGCTGCGTTGCTCTCGTCCCCAATGTCTGCCGAAGACCACGTCCCCGGCAATTTGACCAGCGCGTCAACAAACGCGCCGGCGTTCAGCGTGAAGTCGCTTTTCCCGCCAGGCTCGTTCCGCCAACCACGTGCGCCAGCTGCAGCACGCCGAAGGTGGCGAAGAAACCCAGAGGCCGCAACTCCATCGTCGCAAAGGCCAATCCCATCATGCCCACGGTGGCGACCACCTTCACGACCTCTGCCGCGAGGATCCTGGCTGCCGCCCGCTCGCGGCTGACGCGCCAGGCGAAGTAAGCGTTTGGCACGACGCTGACGATCGTAGCGGCCAGCGCCGCCACCGCTTCACGGGCGTCCCACGCCAGCGCTGCCAGCACCACCCCGAGCCCGGCGAGCGCCTGCAGCGCCACGGTTCGATACGGCACAGACATGTCCACGTCAGGACAGCCTGACAAACACCAACCCCCGAAAGGCGGCGCGTATTATAGAGACGGGCCAGAGCGCGTTCAATTAGCGTGATCCTGACAAAGCGGCCATTTCGAACGACGCGCATCTGAGCGGCGCCGGCGCCTACCTGATGTGACCGAGTATACCGTCGAGCTCCTCGAGCGATCCGTACCGAATGACGAGGCGACCTCGGCCCTTGGCATTGCAGGAGATCGAAACCGGCGCGCCGATCTTCTCAGAGAGTTCGCGTTCCAGGTGCGCGGTGTCTGCATCGCGGACGGCCTCGGACGGGCGCCCGGGCCCCTTGCCCTGCTGCAGGCGCCTCACCAGCGCCTCGGTCTGGCGAACCGAAAGCCCCCGGGCGACCACGTCGTTGGCCGCGCGCTCCTGAACAACGCTGTCCAGCGACAACAAGGCGCGCGCATGGCCCATCTCGATCGCTCCTGCCACCAGCAGGTCCCGCACCGCAGGCCCCAGATTCAGCAGGCGCAGCAGGTTGGTCACCGCAACGCGCGACTTGCCTACCGCATCGGCGACCTGCTGCTGGGTGAGGCCGAACTCGTCTCGCAGCCGCTGCAGGGCGTGGGCCTCTTCCAGCGGGTTGAGATCCTCGCGCTGGATGTTCTCGATGAGCGCCATGGCCGAAGCCTGCTCATCGCTAACATCACGAATCAGGGCCGGAATGGCGTCCAGGCCCGCAAGGCCGGCAGCACGCCACCGCCGCTCACCGGCGACGAGCTCGTATCCGCCCTGGGCTCGTCGTCTGACCACAACGGGCTGCATCACTCCCTGGGATCTGATGGAGGCGACCAGCTCGGCAAGGGCTTCCTCGTTGAAATCCCGGCGGGGCTGGTAGCGGTTCGGTACCACCTGGTCGAGCCCGATTTCGGCGACCTGAACGCCTTCGGGGATTCCAGGGCCCTTCTGACCCGCGCCCAGATCGGCCACAACCTCGCCCGACAACAGCGCGTCCAGACCTCTGCCCAGTCTCTTCTTGGTCACGCGCAATTGCTCACGGGTCGTCGTCCTCTTCGTGCTTGCGCTTGATTTCCCCCGCAAGCGCCATGTAGGCCACCGCGCCCCGCGACTGCCGATCGTAGAGAATGGCTGGAAGCCCGTGACTGGGCGCCTCTGCCAGCCGGACGTTCCGCGGGATCACTGTTCGGAACACCCGGTCGCCGAAATACTGGATCAGCTGCCGGGAAACGTCCCGCGTGAGGGCGTTGCGGGGATCATACATGGTTCGCAACAGGCCCTCTATGGACAGCGAGGGGTTGGCCTGCTGCCGGACGCCTTCGACCGTTTCGAGCAGAGCCGTCAGGCCCTCGAGGGCGTAGTACTCGCACTGCATGGGAATGAGCACGCCGTCAGCGGCGATCAGAGCGTTGAGGGTCAGTATGTTCAGCGATGGTGGGCAGTCGATGATGACGAAGTCGAAGCGCGCCGCATCCTCGGCCAACCGCCGCCGCATCCTGTGCTCGCGCTGCGGCTGGCTCAGCAGTTCCACCTCGGCGGCAGTGAGATCCGTGTTGGACGGCAGCAAGGCGTAGCCGCTGGCGCATCGCTGCAGGACGTCGTCCAGCGGGACCTCCTCCATCAACCAGTGGTAAATGCTGCGCTCAAGCCCACCCTTTTCCACACCAGAGCCCATGGTGGCATTGCCCTGGGGATCCAGGTCGATGAGAAGAACCCGGGAGCCGGAAAGCGCAAGGGATGCGCTCAGGTTCACGCTGGTGGTGGTCTTGCCGACCCCCCCTTTCTGATTCGCAACCGCGATGATCCTCGTCACGCAGCGGCCTCGATGACGATCACCTCGTGGGGCCCTGCGTTGCCAGGAACTGCCACCCGCTCGGCGAGAACGCTACCGGCGTCGGGCACGTCGGCGGCAAGGGTTGCGCCTTCCCCGGAGCCTGCCGTCCGGCTCATGCAGACCAACCTTCCCCCCGGACGAACCAGGTGCCCGGCAATACGCCACAGCTCGGCAGGTCCGGCCACCGCCCGGGCAACCACACAAGCGAACGATTGCTCCAGGGCGGCGGCGTCCCCGGCAAACACGCTCACGTTCGAAAGGCCTAGACGCATCGCCGCCTGCTCGACAAACCGCGCCTTGCGCGCCGACCGGTCAGCCAGCAGGAATTCGCGTTCCGGATGGGCGATGGCCAGAGGGATTCCAGGCAGGCCGGCCCCCGAGCCGAGGTCCAGAGTAGTCTCCCCGCCCAGCCATGGCGAGATGCTCAGACTGTCGAGGAGGTGGCGGGATACCAACCGAGGAACATCCCGCCGCGAGATCAGGTTGAACTTGTCATTCCATCGGCGCAGGAGATCGGCGTAGGCAACGAGCTTTTCCACCTGGCAGGCCGATAGGGTCATTCCCAGCTCGGCGGCGCCCCCCCGCAGCTCCTCGGCGATCGCCTCAGCCACCGGAACCACGCGCCGGCTCGTCTTCCGGGGCGGCGACAGCACCTGTAGCCCGGGCTCTTCGGGCGTGCACCAGCAGAACGGACAGGCCGGCCGCCGTCATTCCGGGGATACGCGCAGCGCGAGCAAGCGTCGAGGGTCGAGCCTCGGTCAGCTTCTGCTTGAGCTCTGCGGAAAGCCCTTCGATACCGGCGAAGTCCAGGCCTTCGTCGAGCTTGAGGCCCTCGTGCCGACGGATTCTGGCAATCTCTTCTTCCTGGCGCGCAATGTAGCCCTCGTACTTAGCTTCCACCTCCACCTGCGCCAGCACCTGGCCGTCGAGGTCCCCATCCTGCAGGTCCAGGACATCCCCAAGGAGACCGACCAACGCGGCGATGCCCACGCCCGGACGCTTGAGATAGGTGATGAGCGTTTGATCTCGAGTCATCCGCTCACCGGTGAGGCTGGCGAGCCGGTCAGCCACCTCCGACCCCGCGATTACGTTGCGGGTCGCCATCCGCCCGTGGACGCGCTCGACCCGCTCACGCTTCGTGGTGTACGCATCCCAGCGCTTTTCGCCCACGAGCCCCAGATCCCGGCCTACCGGGGTGAGGCGATGGTCCGCGTTGTCTTCGCGAAGCCTCAGCCGGAACTCCGCCCGGCTGGTGAACATCCGATAGGGCTCCTTGGTGCCCATGTTCACCAGATCATCCACCAGAACGCCCAGATAGGCCTCGTCGCGGCGGGGACACCAGGGCGCCCGGCCGGCCACCTTGAGCGCCGCGTTCGTTCCGGCGAGCAGGCCCTGAGCCGCCGCCTCCTCGTATCCGGTGGTGCCGTTGATCTGACCGGCGAAAAACAGCCCTTCCAGCGCCTTCGTCTCCAGCGAGTAATGCAGGTCCCGGGGGTCGAAAAAGTCGTACTCGATGGCATAGCCCGGCCGCGTGATGTGGGCCCGCTCGAATCCGGCGATGCTGCGCACCAGGGCGACCTGCACATCGAACGGCAGGCTCGTGGAGATCCCGTTGGGGTAGAGCTCGTGAGTGTCCAGCCCTTCCGGCTCGACGAATATCTGATGTTCAGTTCGCTCCGAGAACCGCACGACCTTGTCCTCGATACTCGGACAGTATCGCGGCCCAACGCCTTCGATGACCCCGGTGTAGAGAGGTGAGCGATCCAGCGCCGCGCGAATAAGGGAGTGGGTCCGATCGTTGGTATGGGTGACGTGGCAACTGACCTGACGGGGGTGATCGTCGGGGGAGCCGAGAAAAGACAGGCAGGGGATCGGCTCATCCCCAGGCTGCTCGGCCATCACCGAGAAATCCACGGAGCGGGCGTCGATTCGCGGGGGGGTACCCGTCTTCAGCCGGTCCACGCGGAACGGCAGCGCGCGCAGACGCTCCGCCAGCGCGTTGGACGGTGCATCTCCCGCTCGGCCGCCGGGGTGATTGTCCAGGCCGATGTGAATACGGCCGCCGAGAAACGTCCCCGTCGTCAGCACAACACAGGGCGCCCGGAATTCCAGGCCGATCTGGGTGACCACACCACGGACCGAGCCGTCTTCGACAATCAGATCCACCACCGACTGCTGGAAGAGGTAAAGGTTCTCCTGGGCCTCTAACAGCTCCCGGATGGCTTGTCGGTAAAGGGCCCTGTCCGCCTGGGCGCGGGTGGCCCTGACGGCTGGCCCCTTGCTGGAGTTGAGGATTCGGAACTGTATGCCGGCGCGATCGGCGGCTTTGGCCATGATCCCGTCCAGCGCGTCAATCTCCCGGACGAGGTGGGACTTGCCTATTCCACCAATGGCCGGATTGCACGACATCTGCCCGATGGTTTCGATGCTCTGGGTGAGCAGCAGAGTCCGGGCCCCCACCCGGGCTGCCGCAGCGGCAGCTTCGGCGCCGGCATGGCCGGCACCAATGACGATCACGTCGAACGACTCGGGAAACTGCAAAGCTAATATCCGCCAGGTTGCAAGCCCGCGAAGTATAAGTACTCGGATTCCGATTGGAAGGGCGCGGCCGGGGCTACTTGCCGATGCAGAAGCTCGAGAAAATTTCGCCGAGCAGGTCGTCGGCCGTAATGCCGCCCAGCAGAGTGCCGAGTTCGGTGTGCACGCCGCGAAGCTCTTCCGCCACGAGCTCGCCCCCGTCGGCCGAAGCAGCCAGACCAGCGGCTCGCGCCAGGCCCGCAGCAGCAGCTTGCAGCGCCAGCAGGTGCCTTTGCCGGGCAGTGAAGGTTCCCGCGTGCTCGGTGTAGCCGACGGCAGCGAGAATCTGGGCGCGAAGCTCGTCGATACCGTCTCCGGTGAGCGCAGAAACCCTGACCACGGGCAGGGGTTCGCCCGTCAATGGCCCAGGTGGCGCGCTTGTCCGGTCAATCTTGTTGTGCACCTGAATGACGGGGATCTCCTGCGACGCTTCGGGCAGCTCAATCGAACATTCGTTCGGGTCGGTAACGTCGGTGACCACCAGGATCAGATCTGCCGAGCGCGCCTGATCCTCTGCCCGCCGAACGCCTTCGCGTTCCACCGGGTCATCGGTGGTTCGCAAACCCGCCGTGTCCACCACCGTGACCGGTATGCCTGCGAGCTCGAGGTCGGCGCGCACGAGATCGCGCGTGGTCCCGGGAATGTCGGTCACGATGGCCCGGTCCTCTCCGGCCAGCGCGTTCAGCAGACTCGACTTACCCACGTTGGGCGCGCCGAGAAGCGCTATGGTGACTCCGTCCCGAAGCAGAACGCCCTGCCGGGAATCCCGGATCAGATCGTCGACGTCAGCCAGGATGGCCGTGATCCGGGCAGCAATGTCGCCTTCGCTGAGAAAATCCACTTCTTCCTCCGGAAAGTCGATGGCCGCTTCCACGTACATCCGCACACCGAGTACCGCTTCATCTATCTTCCGGACCCTCTCGGAGAAAACGCCCTGGAGGCTGCGCACGGCCCCGCGAGCGGCTGCCGTGGACGAGCTGGAAATCAGATCGGCAATGGCCTCGGCCTGAGCAAGATCCATCTTGCCGTTCAGATAGGCCCGTTCGGAGAACTCCCCGGGGCGTGCCTGCCGGGCCCCTGCCTCCAGCACGATACCAAGGACCATCTGCACGACTACCGGCCCGCCGTGCCCCTGCAGCTCCACCACGTCCTCTCCTGTAAAGGAGGCCGGTCCGGCAAAGTAGAGAACGATGCCGTCATCGACGACCTCACCCTGGGCGTTTCGGAACCTGCAATAGAAGGCCTCGCGTGGGTGGAGGCTACGGGCCGAGACCGTCTCTCCGATGGCGCGGGCTCGGGGCCCGGAGATTCGCACGATGCCCACGCCCCCGGAACCGACAGGCGTCGCCACGGCCGCGATCGTGTCGACGTCCAGGCCGAGAGAGTCAGCTTTTGGCGGCGTAGGCACGCTCCGTCTGCCTTATGACGTACCACTGCTGGGCGATGGACAGCACGCTGTTGACGAGCCAGTAGAGCACCAGCCCGGCCGGGAAGAAGAGAAACAGCACGGTGAACATGATGGGCATGAGCCGCATCATGCGGACCTGCATGGGATCACCGACCGCGGGGCTCAGCAGCTGCTGCAGATACATGCTCGCGCCCATCAGAAGAGGCAGGACGAAATACTTGTCCATGGCCGCGAGGTCGTTGATCCAGAGGGCAAAGGGCGCCTGTCTGAGCTCCACACTCTCGAAAAGCACCCAGTACAGAGCGATGAATATGGGCATGGGCAGGAGCATGGGAAGGCATCCACCCAACGGGTTGACCTTCTCTTTCTTATATAGGGCCATCATCTCCTGGGACAGCTTCTGACGGTCGTCCGCATGCCTCTCCTGCAACCGTTTCATCTGAGGGGCAACGCGCCGCATGTTCGCCATGGACTTGTAGCTCGTTGCCGAGAGCGGGTAGAGCACCAGCTTGACCAGCAGGGTGAGCAGAATGATGGCGACTCCCCAGTTCCCGACGAAACCGTGCAGCCAGTCGAGGAGGTAGAAGAGAGGGACTGCCAACCACCAGAGAAACCCGTAGTCCACGGTGAGATTAAGATTTTCAGCGATCTCTTCCAGGCGCTTCTGATCCTTGGGGCCCACATACAGGCTGGCCGCCCACTCGCCCAAGGCCCCGCTGGCCACCTGGCTAACCGGGCTGGAAAATCCGAACATGTAGGTGCCATCGGGTCGGCGTTGACCGTAGTAACTGTTGGTTTCCTCCGGGTTGGCTATCCAGGCGCTCAAGAAGTAGTGCTGCAGGAAGGCCACCCAACCGCCCTGCTCGGTGGTCCGGAAGCGGCCTTCGTCGAGATCGTCGAAATCGAGCTTCTCGTAGCGGTTCTCTGCGGTGGTGAACGCAGCCCCCAGATAGGGCTGGGGTCCGAGAGCAATCGAGGTATCCACGTACGGCTCTTTGCGATCCCGTTTGAGCTGGCCGAACATCCGAGCCGAGATGGTGCGCCCGGTCAGGTTTCTAACCTGGTAGGACACTTCCATGAGGTAGTCGTCGCTTCTGAACATGTAGCGCTTGGCGACCTCGAGACCGTCCCGGAGCGTCGAGAGCTCCACTACGAGCTCCCCCGCCTCCAGGGTGTAGCTCTGAGCCTGGGTGGCATACAGCGGTCGATCGCCGCCCGCATCGATGCCGTCCGGGCCGATGAGCCCGCTCTGCGCCACATAGGTGCGATCGAGCCCGTTGTCGAGCAGCACGAACGGGACGTCGGGCCGATCCAGGTCCACGGGAAACTTGGGCAACGCGACGCGCACCACGTCCCCGCCCAGCCGGTCGATCCAGACGTGCAGCAACGGCGTCCTGACGACGACGAGCCGTTCCCCGATGTCCGGCATCGGCACGCTGAGGGCCGGCTGGGTTTCAGCACCGTCTTGACCGATCAACGATTCGTCCGGGATGTCGGATGGTCCCGTACCCGCAGGGAGTTCCGCGCCAACAGGCAAATCCGGCGCGGCCGTCAGCGCAGGCTCCGCAGCGGATGGCGAGGGTTCGGCCGCGTAGTCGGGAGCAGCAGGACGCTGCATGTAATCCTCGTTCCACTGCAGGATGAGCAGGTAACCCACCACCCCCAGCGCGATGAGGAGAACGATCCTGAGGACTTCCGTTGGCAGCATGGCTGATCAACCCTCCTCTTGGGTCGGAACCAGATCGACGCCGCCGGGATGAAACGGGTGGCAGCGCCCCAGCCTTCGCGCGGCAAGGACGGAGCCCCGGACGGCGCCGAACTCTTCAATGGCCTCGTGGGCGTAGTGAGAGCAGGTGGGGTAGAAGCGGCACTGGCGCCCCAGGTACGGACTCAACGTCCACTGATACACACGGATGCCCGCCTGAAGCAAGCGGCGCGGTGCGTTGCGAAGCATCATCTTTTTTGCACCTCCGACTCAAACAGCCTCGCAAGATGGGCGCGAAGCTCTCGGTTCTCCAGCTCAGCCATCACCAGAATGACCATGTCCATGTCGGCCAGCTCTGCGTGGCGTCGACGAAACTCGTCCCTGATCACGCGCTTCATTCGGTTGCGTTCGTGGGCCCTGCCGACGGCCCGCTTGCCGACTATCATCCCCAGGCGGGCGCCCTGCATTGTATTCGCTACCGCCGTCAGCCGTAACGGCCCGCTCCGGCGGCGCACCTCGGCGTTCTTCAGGACGCGGTCGAAGTCCCGCGATCTGGTTAGCCGGCGCCTTCGCGGAAATGAGTGGATCGAAGCAGCTGCGCGATCGCCTGCCTCAGACGGAGAGGCGTTTGCGACCTTTGGCGCGCCTCGCGTTGATGACCTGGCGGCCACCTCGAGTGGACATACGCGAACGGAAGCCGTGAGTGCGCTTGCGCTTTAGATTGCTTGGCTGAAACGTTCTCTTCATGTTCGGGTTTCCGTTGCTGACTTACCGAAGCTCCCGCCCCTTTGGCGCGCTTTAGTTGGCGGCCGGGATCGCGAGGGAGCGGGATTTTATGGATCAGGCCCCTTGAGTGTCAACGCAGCTGCGACATCACTCCTTCTCATAGTAAGAAATATATATAGATAATTTGTAGTTGTTGCTTGTTGAGACGGCAGCATCTGTTGATATCGGGCGTAAGTCTTTGCCCCGGCAAGTTGTTTTCCTCGCTGCAAGGGTGTGGATATGCTTGGGGCCCGTTGAGGACCCGGGCGGGATCATCGGGGGTAAAGCGAGCGGCGGAAAACTATCCACAGGTTCTTCAACGAGTTGCTCACATCGCCGCAAGCTCGAATCGCGACCTCACCATGGCCAACGGCAGACGTAAGTTTCTGAATTTGCAGTCGATACCAAAAAACCTGCCGGAAATGCTTCCTATTGCATGGCAAATGCTTTCGTTTACTGGCTAGAATGCTTCGCAGTTCGCGCACATCAAAACTACAGATTCTCTGCCAAGAGAACGGGTCATACGGGGGCATTTGGTGGGACGGTCCGTTTGGCATAAGTGCCTTGATCGGTTGCAGGACGAGCTTTCCGCTCAGCAGTTCAACACTTGGATAAGACCTCTGCAGGCACGTCAGCACGACAGCGCCCTGGTTCTCATGGCGCCCAATCGCTATGTGAAGAACCAGGTGCAGGTCGCCTATCTTGATCGAATAACCGAGCTGCTCGATCAGCTGGGAGATCCGTTGAGCCCGCTCGAGGTCAAGGTGGACGTGGGCATAGCCGATGAGGGCGAGTCCCGACCGCTTCGTGCCGACGGCAGCGGCGGCGCTCGCATTCAGCCGGTTCATCAGTTAAACGGCGAGTTTCGTTTCGAGACGTTCGTCGAGGGCAAGTCAAACGAGCTGGCCAAGGCCGCCGCCCTTCAGGTTGCGGCCAACGCCGGCAAGTCGTACAACCCGTTGCTGCTCTATGGCGGGGTGGGCTTGGGCAAGACGCATCTCATGCAGGCGGTCGGCAACTGTGTGCTGGATGAAAATCCCGATGCCAAGGTGGTCTATCTTCACTCTCAGCGCTTCGTTCAGGACATGGTCAAAGCGCTCCAGCAGGGCACCATGCAGGACTTCATGCAGTACTACCGTTCGGTGGATACCCTGCTCATCGACGACATTCAGTTCTTTGCGAAGAAGCTGCGTTCCCAGGAGGAATTCTTTCACGTTTTCAACGGCCTGCTCGAGCGTGGCCATCAGATGGTTCTCACCTGCGACCGCTATCCGCGGGAGATAGATGGTCTAGAGGAGCGGCTGCAATCGCGGTTCGTTTGGGGTCTGACCGTCGAGGTGGAGCCGCCCGAGCTCGAAACCCGGGTAGCCATTCTGATGAAGAAGGCAGAAGCGGAGCAGGTCGATCTGGACCCGGCGGTGGCGTTCTTCATCGGCGAGCGGATCAGGTCAAACGTGCGGGAGCTCGAAGGAGCGTTGCGCAGAGTGATAGCCAATGCGCGTTTCACCGGAACCAGGATCACCATCGAGCAGGTCAAGCGGGCGTTGCGGGATCTGCTCGCGATTCAGGATCGGCAGGTCAGCATCGACAACATTCAGCGCACCGTCGCTGAGTATTACAACATCAAGATTTCGGATATTCTGTCCAAGCGGCGCAACCGGTCCATAGCCCGACCCCGGCAGATGGCAATGTGTCTTGCCAAGGAGCTGACCAACCATTCTCTGCCGGAGATCGGTGAAGCGTTCGGCGGCAGGGATCATACGACGGTTCTTCACGCCTGCCGCAAGATCGCGGAGCTTCGGGAAAGTAGCGCCGACGTGGCTGAGGACTTCAAGAACCTCAACCGCGTGTTGTCCAGCTGATTTCACATCGTAGGAAGACATGAAATTCACGACCAATCGGGAAGCCCTGCTTCGACCGCTGCAGTTGGTGACGGGGGTCGTTGAACGGCGCCAGACCCTGCCCGTGTTGGCAAACTTGTTAGTCCGCGCCCGGGACGGCGTGCTGTCGATGACCGGCACGGACCTCGAGGTCGAGCTGGTAGCGGAGTCGTCGGATCTTGAGATCGAGCGGGATGGAGAGGCTACCATCCCCGCCCGGAAGCTGGCGGACATATGGCGATCGCTCCCCGAGGGCGCCGAGGTTACGGTTTCGGTGGAAGGCGACCGCGCCAACGTGCGCTCCGGCCGCAGCCGTTTTTCTCTAGCCACCCTGCCAGCAGCAGATTTTCCCAAAGTGGAAAGCGGCCCTGGCGACCTGGAACTGAAGCTCGATCAGTCCAGTCTTCGAAGCCTGCTAGATCAGGTGAGTTTCTCCATGGCCCAGCAGGACGTACGCTACTTTCTTAACGGAATGTTGCTGGAGGTCACCACGGAACACACACGCTCCGTGGCAACGGACGGTCACAGGCTGGCCATGTGCACGCTGCCCGGCGGAGCGGCGGGTGTGGATCGGGTGCAGGCCATCGTTCCCCGAAAGGGTGTGCTCGAACTCAGCCGCCTCATCGACGATGGGGATGACGAGGTCGTGGTCCAGATGGGCGCGAATCACCTGCGGGTCACCCAGGGGCCCTACTCTCTGACGACCAAGCTGGTGGACGGCAAGTTTCCGGACTACGAGAAGGTCATTCCTCGAGATGCGGCCCGGTCGGTCACCGGCGATCGCGAAACGCTCAAACAGGCATTCACGCGTGCTTCCATTCTTTCCAACGAGAAGTATCGTGGCGTGCGCCTGATCGTCGAGCCGGAACAGCTGACCATTCAGGCGAATAACCCGGAGCAGGAAGAGGCGGAGGAGATCGTTCCGGTGGATTACGAGGGAGAGCGCCTGGAGATCGGTTTCAACGTCAGCTACCTCCAGGACGTGCTAAACGTGCTGGATACGGACGAGATCAAGATCAGCGTATCCGACGCGAACAGCAGCGCTCTCGTTGAAGGCACCGGCAACGAGAACGCGGTCTTCGTCGTCATGCCCATGCGGCTCTAGCCCCAAGGCGCGGGCGACCCGCGCCTGCACGCCGTGGACAGGGGACGCCTGCGCTGCAAAAGCGGATAATGCAATGATGTTCGTCGAACCCGCCCGAACGTGCATTTCGAACGGTTAGAAATTTCCCATTTTCGGATACTGGATGATGTGGCTCTGGATCTGAATCCGGGTCTCAACTTCTTTCACGGAGATAACGGCGCGGGCAAAACGGCCATTCTCGAGGCCGCGCATCTCCTGGTCCGCGGGCGGTCTTTTCGAAGCCACCGCCCCAGGGAGCTGATTCAGCAGGGCCAAGAGCAGCTCACCGTCAGGGCGAGGGTGGCGGATGGAGCCATGGGCCAGCGCACCATCGCCATGGGGCGGGACCTGTCCGGGCGTACCGAGCTGAAGATCAACGGGATGCAGGAACGCCGGCTCTCCGAGGCCGCGCGGCTCATACCGCTGCAGATCATGTTGCCAAACGTGGCAGATCTCGTGCTTGGCGGCCCTGGAGTTCGCCGCCAGTGGCTGGACTGGGGCGTGTTTCACGTGAAACCTGATTACCTCAGGACGCAGCGGGAGTACGTTCGACTACTTCGGCAACGTAACGCGGCGTTGAAGGCCGCCTACGTTTCCTCGCCGGAGTTCGAGGCCTGGACCGCGCAGCTCGTCCAGGCGGCAGACCGGGTAGACGCCCAGCGGAAAAGCCACATTGCAGAGGTTGGCCCGCTGTTTCGTGCCACTCTTGCCCGACTTGCCCCGGACTTGGAGGTCGAGCTCATCTATCGCAGAGGTTGGCCCTCCGGAGAAACCTTGGACAAAGTGTTGGGCGAATGGGCGCCGAGAGAGGTAAAATTGGGTTCTACGCAGGCAGGGCCCCATCGGGCGGACGTGGAGTTGCGGGTAGGTGATGCTCGAGCCGCGGGGCTGCTGTCCCGGGGTCAGGCAAAAGCGGTCGCCAGTGCCATGATGGTCAGCCAGGCTCAGCTGCTGGCCGATGGGCTCAAGCAGACCAGCGTATTTCTGATAGATGACGTGGGCGCCGAGTTGGACGAAGGTCATAACGCCCGTTTTTTTCAATTGCTCGACGACATGGATAGCCAGATTCTGGCTACGTCCACCCGTCTGCCTCTAGGTGGCAGTTGCTTCGCCGGAGAGAGGATGACGGTGTTTCACGTGGAACACGGTCGCGCGCAAAGGAGCCTGAATGACTGATCAATCATAC
The DNA here is from genome assembly GCA_036526135.1 of Pseudomonadales bacterium. GTDB lineage: Bacteria > Pseudomonadota > Gammaproteobacteria > Pseudomonadales > Azotimanducaceae > UBA2965. Next base: position 252,052 of record DATCZA010000017.1, read on the forward strand.
GATTCACGCAACATCAAGGTGCTCAAAGGCCTTGACGCCGTCCGCAAGCGCCCGGGAATGTACATCGGTGATACCGATGACGGCACCGGCCTGCATCACATGGTTCAGGAGTTGGTGGACAACGCCATCGATGAAGCCCTGGCCGGCCATTGCGACGTCATCGACGTGGTGGTCCACCCAGGAGAAGCGGTAACGGTGCGCGACAACGGTCGGGGCATACCCGTGGACGTCCACCCGGAAGAAGGCGTGTCCGCAGCCGAGGTAATCATGACCACGCTGCACGCCGGCGGCAAATTCGATGACAATAGCTACAAGGTTTCTGGCGGCCTGCACGGGGTCGGCGTTTCGGTCGTCAACGCGCTTTCAGAGGAATTCCGCCTCACCGTTCGCCGCGATGGGCGCGTCTACGAGCAGATCTACAACGACGGGGTGCCTGCGGCACCGTTGAAAGAGGTCGGCGAGACGGAGCGTCGCGGTACGGAGTGCTTCTTCAAGCCCTCTGATAAGACCTTCAGCAACATAGAGTTTCACTACGAGGTATTGGCCAAGCGGCTGCGGGAACTCGCCTTCCTCAACTCGGGCGTTCACATCAACCTTCAGGACGAGCGCACGGGAAAACAGGAGTCTTTCGTCTACGAGGGGGGCCTGCGGGCTTTCGTGGAGTACCTCAACCAGAAAAAGAACCCGCTCAATGAGGTCTTTCACTTCTCGGTCGAACGGGAAGACGGCATCGGCGTAGAAGTAGCCATGCAGTGGAACGACAGCTTTCAGGAGCAGGTGTTCGCGTACACCAACAACATCCCGCAGGGTGATGGCGGCACCCATCTGGCCGGATTCCGCGGCGCGCTTACCCGATCGTTGAACAATTACATCGAGCGGGAGGGGCTGCTGAAAAAGATTCAGGTCTCCACCACGGGGGACGACGCCCGTGAAGGTCTGACGGCTGTAGTGTCGGTGAAGGTGCCGGATCCAAAGTTTTCTTCACAGACCAAGGAGAAGCTGGTTTCCAGCGAGGTCAAACCGGCCGTGGAGCAGGAGCTTGCCCGATACTTTACGGAGTATCTCGACGAGAACCCCCAGGATGCCAGGGCCGTGGTGTCGAAGATGATCGACGCGGCGCGAGCCCGGGAAGCCGCGCGCAAGGCCAGAGAAATGACTCGCCGCAAGGGCGCCCTGGACATCGCCGGGCTGCCGGGCAAGCTGGCGGATTGTCAAGAAAAGGACCCCGCGCTGTCAGAGCTTTATCTGGTGGAGGGCGACTCCGCCGGCGGCTCCGCCAAACAGGGGCGCGATCGGCGTACTCAGGCCATCCTTCCCCTGCGTGGAAAAATTCTCAATGTGGAGAAGGCGCGTTTTGACAAGATGCTTTCCTCTGTGGAGGTCGGCACGCTGGTCACTGCCCTTGGATGTGGAATCGGACGTGGGGAATTCGATCCGGAGAAGCTTAGGTACCATCGGGTCATCATCATGACCGACGCGGATGTGGACGGATCGCACATCCGCACGCTGCTCCTCACTTTCTTCTTCCGGCAGATGCCCGAGTTGATCGAGCGTGGCCACATCTACATTGCGCAACCGCCTTTATATAAGGTGAAGAAGGGGCGGCAGGAGCGATACGTCAAGGACGATGACGAATTGAACGGCTATTTTCTGCAGCTTGCTCTGGAGGGCGCCAAGTTACATGTCAATGTAGGCGCCCCCGCCCTCGATGACGGTGCCCTGGAGTCGCTTGCTCAGGATTATCGGCGGCTGTTGGACCGACTGGCCGCCTGGTCCCGCGTCTATCCGGTCGAATTGACCGAACGATTGGTCGAGCTGGCTCCGGTCGATGAGGCCATGCTTGCCGACGAAGAGGCGATGCTCAGCTGGAGTAAGGACTTAATTTCCGCGCTAGGCCTGGAAGATGCAGATCCAGTCGTGCGAAGGGACCCTGAGCACCAGACCTATTGCCCCACCGTTACGCTGGTGGAAAACGGCATGTCGTCGGATTATTCCCTGAGCTCAGGCTACTTCTCCAGCCAGGAGTACCGGATGACCGTTGCCATGGGAGAGCGGTTGAACGGCTTGCTGGAACCCGAAGCCTACGTGCAGCGCGGCGAAAAGCAGCAGGCGGTTGCCACGTTCGGCGAGGCCCTCGCCTGGCTGCTGCGGGAAGCGCGCCGGGGTTTGGACATACAACGATACAAGGGCCTGGGGGAAATGAACCCCGCTCAGCTGTGGGAAACCACCATGGATCCCGAAGTGCGGCGCATGCTCAAGGTAACCGTGGATGATGCGGTGGCGGCGGACCAGATGTTCACCACCCTCATGGGAGATCAGGTGGAGCCGCGACGGGAGTTCATCGAGGCCAACGCGCTGTCCGTGGTGAACCTCGACGTCTGAGCGCTTTGTTTGGGGCAAGGCGCGAAAGCCGGCCCCTTCGCCCCCACACGGTCAGCTTTGTCGTGTTGGCGCGGGCGCCAGGTCCGCCATCACCTTAGCCGCTTCTTGATTGATCTGCTTGGTGGATTTCCCGCTCGTCTCAATGGCTGGTGCGATCCGGAGGGTGATCGTACCGGGGCGCTTTCGAAATTCGTGGGCAGGCCAGAAGCTTCCCGCATTGTGTGCGACCACCACGACGGGTGCTTCCGTGGCGGCGGCGAGGGCAGCGCCCCCGGCCTGAAATTTCCCGGGCTTTCCGGGCGCCATTCTGGTGCCCTCGGGAAACATGACGACCCAAATTCCGCTTTCCAGCCGCTCGCGCCCCTGGTTGATGAGGCGGCGCAGGGCCTTTCGGGGCTCGCTGCGATCGATGGCGATGGGCCGCAGCAGCGCGAATGCCCAGCCGAAGAAAGGAATCCAAAGCAGCTCCCTTTTGATCAGGGTGGCCTGAGGCGAGAACAGGCTCTGCAGGAACAGGGTTTCCCACGTGCTTTCGTGACGGGCCAGCACGATGCAGGGTTGCTCCGGTATGTTCTCCCGGCCTTCAACCTTGCAGCGGATGCCGCAGGTCAGCCTGAGCCAGGCCAGTATCATGCGCGTCCACGCCCCGACGATGAACAGAAATCGGGCGCGATAGGGCATGAGCCAGGCGATCAGGAGCGAAAGCGCCCCCCACGCGATCGTGATGACCGCGTAACCGGCGAAGAACACGAGAGATCTCAGTCCCGCCATCATGGCCCCATGGCTCGCGTAAATTGGGCAAGATCGTCGTACGCGGTGAAGCTGAGCCCGCGCCGAAGGGCTTCGGCTTCCTCCTCCGGCCCTTTTCCGGACCGGACCAGAACCGCCGCGCACCCGGCGGCAGCGGCAGCCTCCAGGTCGCGGATGGTGTCGCCCACGAACACCGTCTCTTCCGGGGATACCTGGAATCGCTCCATCATGGAGAGCAGCATACCCGGCTTTGGCTTGCGGCAATTGCACCCGGCGTCTGCGGCATGGGGGCAGAATGTCACCGCATCCACGCGGGTTCCAGCGTCGGCGAGCGCTTTGCTCATCTTCGCGTGGATGGCTTCCAGATCGCTCAGCGAGAACTTGCCGCGAGCGATCCCTCGCTGGTTGGTGCACACGGCCACGATGCGGCCGCCGCTTCTCAGCGCAGCGATGGCTTCGATGGATCCGGGGATAGCCCGCCATTCGTCGGGTGACTTGATGTAGTCGGGCGAATCGAAGTTGATCACGCCGTCGCGGTCCAGCAGGATGAGTCTGGCCATCGCTGAGCAGCCGGGTAAAATCGCCGGCGCAATCTAAGGGATCTGAAAGGCATGGTCAAAGCACGCCGATGCGGCTGGTGCGGCGACGACCCGCTCTACGTTGCCTACCACGACCGCGAGTGGGGCATGCCGGAACGGGATCCCACGGTCCTTTTCGAGCGGCTGGTGCTCGAGGGGATGCAGGCAGGCCTTTCGTGGCTCACGATTCTCAACAAACGCGAAAACATGCGCGAGCGCTTCTTCGCATTCGACCCTGCTCGCCTCGCAGCAGCCGGCGAGGCCGAGGTGGCGGCGTGGCTGAACGACCCGGGTATCATCCGGCATCGCGGCAAGCTCGAGGCGATGATCTCCAACGCGCGGGCCTATCTGCGGCAGGGAGACTTCTCCAATCTGCTGTGGTCTGCGGTTGGCGGCGCGCCGCGGCAGAATCGGTGGCGGCATCTGGGCGATGTACCCAGCCAGACCGGGGAGTCCCGGGATCTTGCCCGGATGCTGAAGTCCGCCGGCTTCGGCTTCGTGGGGCCCACCACCTGCTACGCGTTCATGCAGAGTGCGGGGCTGGTCAACGACCACCTGGTCAGCTGCCCCGCGCATCAAAGGTGCGCAGATGCCTGGACGGCCCTTTGCGGCGGCTGAAGGGCTGGCTCATCCTTGCCCTGCTGCGGGCAACGAGCATCCTGCCGTTGGCGGCGGCCCGGGCGCTGGCAAGGGCCGCTGCCGCGGCCGCCCTGACACTCGACGTCCGCGCCGCCCGCACGACCCGAATCAACGTCGCGCTTTGCTTTCCGGAGCTTGGTCCCGAAGAGCAGGCTCGGCTGGTGCGCGATAGCCTCGCGCACTCGGCAAGCGTCGTCACGGAGGCCGGACCGCTTTACCATTGGCCCCGGGCGCGTTGGCAAACCCGCTTGACGCTCGTGGGAGATGAGCTATTCAACGAAGCAATGGCGTCCGGTCGAGGCGTTCTGCTGCTCGGTCCCCATTTCGGCAACTGGGAGGCGCTGCCTCTGTTTCTCGGCCGCTACGCGGTCACCGGGCTCTACGACCCGCCCCGAATCTCCGCTCTGGAAAAAACCGTGAGGGCTGCCAGGGAAAGAAACGGCATGCGATTGCTGCCCATCGATGCCCGTGGGCTGCGCGGGGTGTATCAGGCGCTCAGCGCCGGCTCCGCCGCGGGCATTCTTCCCGACCAGGTTCCGGGCCGGAACGCGGGTGTGTACGCCCCCTTCTTTGGTCACCCCGCGCTGACCATGACCCTGGCTCACCGGCTCATCCGGCGGACCCGGCCCGTCGTGCTGCTTGTCGCGGCCAGACGGGTAAGCGGCGGCTTCCGGATCGAATTTCACGCCGCGCCCCCGGACATCCTCGCGCCGGATCCCGAGACTTCAGCGGCTGCCATGAACTCGGCCATCGAGTCGCTCGTCCGCACCGACCCGTCCCAGTACCAGTGGGAGTACAAGCGATTCAGGCGGCAACCCGCAGGAGTTGCGGATCCCTATCGCGTCGGGTAACCGGGCGCTTCAGCGGCGCCAGAAGGCTGGGGTCATCAGAACGAGCAGCGTGAAGATCTCCAGTCGGCCCAGCAGCATCGCGAAGATCAGCAACCACTTCACCGATACGGGGAGCGCGGCGTAGTTGAGCGCCACCTCGCCGAGGCCGGGCCCCAGGTTATTCAGGCAGGCGCCCACCGCCGAGAAGGCGGTGAGGAAATCCAGATCGGAGATCAGCATCAGGCAGGCGACCATGGCCAGAAAGATGATCACGTAAAACGAAAAGAACCCCCAGACGGCGTCGACGACACGGTCGGGGACGCGATGTCGGCCCAGCTTGATGGGGAATACGCCCTGGGGGTGTATGAGCCGGCGGATCTCGCGAATGCCCTGGCGGTAGATGAGCAACACGCGGATCATTTTGACCCCGCCCGCCGTCGAGCCGGCGCACCCTCCGGCGAACGCGGCGAACATCAGCAGGACGGGCGCGGCCGAGGGCCAGACGCTGAAGTCCTGGGTGGTAAAACCGGTGGTCGTCGCGATGGATACGGCCTGAAAGAGGCCGTCCCGCCACGGGGACTCCGTGGCGTCCGGATAGCTTGCGAGAATGGCGCAGACCAGCGCCGCGACTCCTACCAGAACGATCAGGTAGAGACGAACCTCCGCGTCACGCGTGTACAGAAACGGGTTGCGTCGGTTCCATGCCATGAAGTGCAGGCCGAAATTGATCCCGGCGAGAATCATGAAGAAGATGGCCACTCCTTCCACGGCCGCGCTGTCGAAGTGGCCGATGCTGGCGTCGTGGGTCGAGAAGCCGCCGATGGCGACGGTGGAAAAGCTGTGGCAAAGGGCGTCGAAGGCGTCCATCCCGGCGGCGTAGTAAGCGAGCGCGCAGGATGCCGTGATGCCGACGTAGAGATACCACAGGGCCTTCGCCGTCTCGGTGATGCGCGGCGTTAGCTTGGCATCCTTGACCGGCCCCGGGGACTCGGCGCGATACAGCTGCATGCCGCCGATGCCCAGCATGGGAAGGATCGCCACCGCGAGAACGATGATCCCCATACCGCCGAGCCACTGAAGCAGCTGCCGGTAGAAAAGGATGGAACGGGGGAGCTCGTCGAGCCCGGTCAGGACCGTCGCCCCGGTGGTCGTCAGCCCCGACAGCGACTCGAAAGCGGCGTCGGTGAAAGACGCATCGACGCTCTCGGCCAGGTAGATGGGGATTGCCCCGAACAGGCCGAGACCCAGGTAGAAGAGCACGGTGATGAGAAACCCGTCGCCGCTTCGCAACTCGCGCCGGGACCGTGCGACCAGGGTCAGCGCCAGGCCCGAAATCAGGGTGATGGCGAAAGCCAGGGCAAACGTGCGGGTGGTGCTCTCCCCGTAGTAGACGGCCACCACCACGGGCAGCAGGAGCGCAATGCTGAACAGCATCAGCAGCGTTCCGGTCACTCGGAGAATGACGGAGAAATGCATCAGAAAAAGGTCAGCCCGACCTGGAACAGCCGTTCCACCGCCGCCACCTGACGCTTGTCCGCCAGAAACAGGATCACGTGGTCGTCGGGCTCCACCACCACGTCGTCACGGCCGACGAAAACTTCCTTGCCCCGGACCACGGCGCCGATGGACGCGCCGGTCGGCAGGTCGACATCCCCGATCGCCCGGCCAACCACCTTGGAGTTTTTCGCGTCGCCGTGGGCGATGGCCTCGATGGCTTCTGCAGCACCGCGGCGCAGGCTGTGCACCTTGACCACGTCGGCCCGTCGCACGTGGGTCAGGAGCTCGCTGGTGGTGGCCTGCTGAGGCGAGATGGCGATGTCGATGTCGCCGCCCTGCATCAGGTCGACGTAGGCGGGCTTGCCGATGAGCGTGATCACCTGTCGGACCCCGAGCCGTTTGGCCAGCAACGAGGACATGATGTTGACCTCGTCGTCGTTGGTGACGGCGCAGAAGGCGTCGCACTGCTCGATGTTCTCCTCCAGCAGAAGCTCCCGGTCGGTGGCGTCGATGTTGAGGACCACGGACCGGTCGAGAACCTCGGCCAGCTCCTCGCAGCGGCGGGCGTTCTGCTCCAACACCTTCACCGAGAAGTAAGGCTCGATGCTCTGGGCAAGCTTGACGCCGATGTTGCCCCCGCCGGCGATCATCACGCGCTTGAAGGGCCGCTCCACCCGCCTGAGCTCGCTCATCACGGCGTTGATGTGCTCGGCGGCAGCGATGAAGAAGACCTCGTCGTCTGCCTCGATCACCGTGTTGCCCTCGGGCGTGATGGCGCGACCGCGACGGAAGATGGCCGCCACGCGGGTGTCTATGTTCGGCATGTGCTGGCGGAGAAAGCGAAGCTCCTGACCGACCAGGGGGCCGCCGTAGTACGCCTTCACGGCCACCAGCTGGACTCTGTCGTCGGCGAACCCGAGAACCTGAAGCGCTCCGGGGTGCTCGAGCAGCTGTCGGATGTTTTCTGTGACGACCTCCTCTGGGTTGATCAGCACGTCGATGGGCATGTGCTCCCCGCTGAAGAACCCTTCCCCCTTCAGATATGCTGACGAGCGAACCCGCGCGATTTTCTGCGGCGTTCGAAACAGGGAGTAGCAGACCTGGCAGGCGACCATGTTGACCTCGTCGCTGGAGGTCACCGCAATCAGCATGTCGGCGTCGTCGGCGCCGGCCTTGCGCAGCACGTCCGGGTGGCTCGCGGACCCGAAGACGGTCTTGATGTCCAGCTTGGTCTGCAGCTCCTCGAGGGCTTCGATGTTGTTGTCGACCAGCGTGATGTCGATGGATTCCTTGGCGAGGTTCTCGGCCAGCGTTCCGCCCACCTGCCCCGCTCCGAGAATGAGAATCTTCATGTTGGCTGCCTTGTTACACCCGCTTGGTCAGAAGAGCGTAGTAGAACCCGTCGGTGCGGCTGTCGGTGGGCAGAAGCTGCCACCCGTGAGCCCTGACCACGCCGGTAGCCAGCGACAGAGGGCGGGCCTCGGCATCGTCAGCCGCTTTGAGGAACGCCCCGATCACCTCATCGTTCTCTTCCGCAAACAGCGAGCACGTGCAGTAAAGAAGGTTACCGCCGGGGCGCAGGGTCTGCCACAGGTTAGTCAGCAGCCGTCCCTGCAGTCGGGCGTAGTCGTCGAGGTCCGAGGCTGCCCGCAGGAGCCTTATGTCGGGGTGCCGGCGCAGGGTCCCGCTGCCCGTGCAGGGGGCGTCCAGCAGGACCCGATCGAAGGGCTGGCCATCCCACCACCTCAGGTCCGTGGCATCCCCCTGCTGGGCGTTCACGTTGTGATGGAGGCGAGCGGCCTCGGCTTCGAGCCGTTCCAGGCGTGCCGTGGAGGTGTCGATGGCCAGGGTGGCCGCGTCCGGGAACCGCTCGACCAGGTGGAAGAGCTTTCCGCCCGGGGCCGCGCAGGCGTCGAGCACCCTGGACCCCGTCTCCGGAGCCAGGATGTCTGCGGCGAATCCGGCGCCCGCGTCCTGGATGGCCGCCAGCCCATCGTCGAAGCCTGGCAGCCGGGCCGTCGGCATGGCCGCCGTCAGAATGATGAACTCGTCCTGAAAGCCCTCCGAGAAGGCGATGCCGGAATCCGCGAGCCGCTGTCGGTAGCCGTCCGTCGCGACGAGTCTCCTGTTGATGCGAACGCACATGGGCGCACGGCCCATGTTGGCGCAGAAGATGGCGCCCGCCCGGTCCGGAAAGTCTCGACGAATTCGTTCAGCCATCCAGGCCGGATGCTCCGAAGCATCCGAACAATCGTTCGGCAGACCCTTTCGCTGGATGTGGCGGAGAACGGCGTTGACCAGACCCGTAGCCCAGGGCTTGCGAAGCGCCCGGCACCCGGCGACCGTCTCGTTGATGGCGGCGTGGTCCGGTACGCGGGCGTATGCCAGTTGGTAAGCGCCCACTAACATTAAACAGTAGACGTCCCGATGCTTGTTCGCCAGAGGCTTGCGCAGCGCCTTGTCCACACCGCGTTGCAGGCAGAAAACGTGTCGCAGGGTGCCGTAGAACGTGTCGCGGACCTGCGGTGTGGACGGGATGCGCTCCAGAGCCTGATCGGACGTCTGCTTGTCCCTGAGCACGGCGAGCAGCAGGCGCGACGCCGTGGCCGGAGCGCCTTCAGCTGGGCTGGGCAAGCTTTGTGCCTTCTTCAAAATAGGCGGCGTAGCCGTTGACAGCGTCGGCTGCGGACAGGGGACGCCCGCGCCCGCGATCGAGTTGCACGGACTGGATGACCAGGGTGCTCTCCCTGCAGGAGACGCGGATACCGTTCCTGTCAGCGGAGACGATCCTTCCGGGTTCCCCGCCAGGGTCCCGGATCGCCCGCGCCTGGAGAATGCGGATGCGCAGGTCGCCGGAGGCGCAGGTGGCGGGCAATCTTGGATTCAGAGCTCGGATCTGGCGCTCGATCGCTTCGGCGGGGCGGTTCCAGTCGATGCTGGCATCGGCCGGCGTCAGCTTGTGGGCGTACGTCGCCCCGGCCTCATCCTGGGGCGTGGGGTCGAGGCTGCCCAGATTCCCCAGGCAGTCCAGCAGGCAGCGGGCGCCAAGCCGCGCCAGCGTTGCTTCGAGCTCGCCGCCGGTGGTTGCGCTTTCGATGGGGCACCTCTCCTGCTCGATGATCGGGCCGGTGTCCAGACCGGCGTCCATCTGCATGATGGTAACCCCCGTCTCCTCGTCCCCCGCCATGATGGCTCGCTCGACCGGCGCGGCCCCGCGCCAGCGCGGCAGCAGCGAGGCGTGAACGTTCATGCACCCGTACCTGGGCGCGCTCAGGATGGCCTGGGGGAGGATCAGTCCATATGCAGCTACCACCAGCGTGTCGAGCTCAAGCCCCGCCAGATCCGCCGCGGCCCCGGTCTCCCTCAGCGTGGCCGGCTGGCGGGTCTCGATGCCCTGCTTCGCGGCCAGGGCCTTGACGGGGCTCGGGAGCGCCTTGCGGCCACGACCGGAGCGCCGATCGGGCTGGGTGTACACGACCACCGGCGAGTGGCCGGCCGTGACGAGCGCTTGGAGGATGGCGGCCGCGAACTCGGGTGTGCCTGCAAACCCAAGGCGCGGCGCGCTGCCGCCCGCCCTGGTCATGCGCGGACGCGGCGTTGTTTGTCCAGCTTTTTGCGAATCCGCGTGCGCTTCAGGTTGGACAGGTAATCCACGAAGAGCTTGCCCTCCAGGTGGTCGCATTCATGCTGGATGCAGACGGCCAGCATGCCCTGGGCCTCGAGCGTAAAGGACTGTCCATCCCTGTCGAGCGCGCTCACTATTACCTGCTCGGAGCGGATGACCGGCTCGTAGAACCCCGGAACCGACAGGCAACCCTCCTCCGACTCGATGGCGGCCCCCTGCAGCGAAAGCTCGGGATTGATGAAAACGTGCGGCTCGTCTCGGTTCTCGGAAACGTCGATCACGATGATCCGTTGGTGGACGTTGACCTGGCTGGCCGCCAGGCCAATTCCGGGAGCGGCGTACATGGTCTCGAACATGTCTTCGACCAGTTGCTGTACTTGCGCGTCCACCTCAGTCACGGGTTTGGCTTGAGTGCGCAGCCTGGGGTCGGGATATTCGAGTATGTCGAGGGTTGCCATGGATTGTTGTAGCGCCTTTGCGGCCTATGTGATGTGTCTCTACTTCTGCTGCAATTCAGGCTGATAACATTGTGACGAGTATATGTTTTTCGCTCGGAAACCCGGCTCGGTCGCGGGCTCAAGCCTTACCCGGCGACGGTTGAGCGGATGTTAATGAGCCTTCATTTGGACTTAAAGGCCTACAACTCGAAATGGACAGCATCCGGCGGCAAGAGTTCGAAGCGAGCCAGCCTCGGCGATCCTCTTCAGGGATGCTTCCGGCACGACTAGCAGGTACAGCTAAAAGGAAAGGAATCATGAGGAAACTGCGCATCATTTTCCAGGTTCTGATCGGAATCGGTCTTGGGATCTCGGCAAGCGCATGGAGTGCCACGGACGGCCTGGCTCAGTACCTCAAGCCGGGGCATCCGGAGGTTTACACCGTGGTCAAGGGCGACACGCTGTGGGATATCAGCGGCAAGTTCCTGGATCGGCCCTGGCTTTGGCCGGAGATCTGGCGGATAAACCCCCAGATCGATAATCCCCATCTCATCTACCCGGGCGATCAGATCGCGCTCGAGTGGGTGGAGGGACAGCCCCGGTTGTCTCTGAGAAGGGGTGACGCGGCGCGAACCTACAAGATGACGCCGGCGGATTCGGTGAGCCTGCAACCGCAGATTCGCTCCACCCCGCTGGAGTCGGCCATCCCCACCATTCGGCTGGAGGCCATTCAGGGGTTCCTGGTGCAGAATCGGGTGGTGGATCCCAAGGTTCTGTCCAGCGCGCCATACGTCGTGCAGGGCGAAAACGAGCGCCTGGTTCTGGGCGCCGGCGACCGGCTCTACGTGCGGGGCGTGCTGCCGGACAGCGAAAGCTTCAACGTCGTCCGCAAAGGGCCCCTTTATGTGGACCCGGAGACGAAAGAGGTGCTTGGCCAGGAGGCTACCTACATCGGGCTGGGCAGGGCCGTGGCGCAGGAAGACGATATTGCCACCATGTCGCTGCAGAGCACCCGCGAGGAAGCCCAGATCGGTGACCGAGTGCTGCCAACCGAAGAGCGGCGGGTTGACTCCACGTTCTTCCCGAGCGCGCCGGACGGGGACGTCAACGGCCAGATCATTTCCGTGTTCGGTGGCGTGACCCAGGTCGGCCAGTACGACGTGGTGGTGCTCAATCGCGGCGAGCGGGAGGGCATCGAGGTCGGCAACGTCATGGCGATCTACAAGCGCGGCGCTCTTGTCAAGGACCGTATCGCCAATCAGACCATCCGGCTCCCCAGCGAACGGGCCGGTCTGCTGATGGTCTTCCGGGCGTTCGAGAAGCTCTCTTACGGCCTGGTGCTCGAGACCGAGCGTCCGCTCGCCGTCAACGACGAGGTACGTAATCCCTGATTTGCGCTACGGTGCGGCGAAATCGCACCGCTGACCGGCCGCCGGGCTGACCGGCGGCAATCAGGGTCTTCAATAGAATCGCCCCTCAAGTCGAGGGGCGATTTTTTTATGGGGGACCTGGCTGGGGACGTGGAGTCGGAGAACGCGGCGGCGGCCTGCCTTGCCATGGAGCTTGGTCGGCCGCGGGCACGGGCGGCAATCGCCGCTCATGGCAATGCGACCTCGGCGGTCGAAGCTCGGGCAGCGTCCCGGGATTGGAACCCCCGCCTGGTACCCCAACGGCTGCTCGCGGATTGTGCCCGGCACGGGATCTCGCTGCTCGGCGGGGAGGATGCGTGCTTTCCCGAGCTGTTGCGGCACATCCCCGACCCGCCGCTTGCACTGTTCTCTCTCGGCGCGCTGCCGGGACGCGACGGGACTGCCGTTGCCGTGGTGGGCGCCAGGCGTTGCAGCCGGCTCGGCCGGGAGGTCGCCTACCAGCTCGCCCGGCAAATCGCGACGGCGGGCGTCAGGGTGGTCAGTGGGCTGGCGCTCGGTATCGATAAAGCCGCCCACGAAGGCGCGCTCGATGCCCCTGGGGCCGGTCGGACCGTTGCGGTCTTGGGCTGCGGGCTTGCCCGGATCTATCCGCGGCGCAATCAGGCCCTCGCCGAGCGCGTGGTGGGCGAGGGCGGCACATTGATCAGCGAGTACCCGCCGGAAGTGCCCCCCGCGAAGCATCGGTTTCCCGAGCGCAACAGGCTGATCAGCGGGCTCTCCCACGGCGTGGTCGTGGTCGAGGCCGGCGATCGCAGCGGCTCTCTGATCACCGCGCGACTGGCACTCGAGCAGGGGCGGGAGGTAATGGCCGTTCCCGGACCGGTGAGCGGCGGGACGAGTCGAGGCTGCCATCGCCTGCTGCGGGAGGGGGCCGCGCTGGTGGAGTGCGCCGAGCATGTCTTCGAAGCGCTGAACCTGACCCGCCCCACCCCCGGATCCGCCGAGACGGAACAAAGGGCGGGTTTGGACCTGGGCGAGCCTCTGAACAGCGTGCTGTCGGCGGTGGAGCCTGTGACCACCACCATGGACCAGCTGGTCGCCGTCACCGGCATGGCTCCCGAGGCCCTGTCGGTGTGTCTGGTCGATCTGGAGCTCGCGGGATTTGTCGAGCGGGTCCACGAGGGTTATATTCGGCGACCTTTTTCGCCGGGGATATAAATTTCCGGCTCAGGAGGAAAAAACATGAGCTTTGTGGCCATTTTGATGGGTTCCAACTCCGACTGGCCGGTGATGCAGAGCACCACCGAGGTGCTCGGCGCCCTGGACGTGGAGTTCGAGGTGCGGGTCACCTCTGCCCACCGGACCCCGGCGGCGACCATGGAGTACGTGCAGGACGCGACCCAGCGAGGATGCGCGGTCTTCATCTGCGCCGCCGGCATGGCGGCCCATCTTGCGGGCGCCGTTGCGGCGCACACCACCCGACCGGTGATCGGGGTGCCCATCGACAGCGGCCCGCTTTCCGGATTCGACGCGTTGCTCTCCACGGTGCAGATGCCGGGCGGGATCCCGGTGGCGACCGTGGCCGTGGGCAAAGCAGGGGCGAAGAACGCCGGTTACCTGGCCGCGCAGATCCTGGGACTGGGTGATGCGGCCCTCGCCGACCGGGTCGCCTCCGAGCGGGCGGAGAACGCACGCAAAGTCCAGTCCCAGAACGAGCAGCTGCAGGAAGAACTCGGCCGCTGATGACTTCCGTGCACGTGGCGCGCGCCGTCCGGGGGCTTAAGGCTGGCGGCGTCGTGCTGCACGCGACGGAGGGTGTCTGGGGCCTTGCCTGCGATCCTTTCGACGTGGAAGCGGTGGCTCGCGTACTGGTGCTCAAAGGTCGCCCGGTGGCCAAGGGCCTGATCCTTGTTGGCGGGAACAGGGATCACTTCGCTGAGGAGCTCGACCTGCTCGAGCCGGCTGTCCGGTCTCAGGTCGAAAGCACCTGGCCCGGTGCGGTGACCTGGGTCCTTCCCAGCACCCGCTTTCCGGAGTGGATCAGCGGCGGTCGGGAAACGGTAGCCGTTCGGGTCTCGGGTCATCCCCAGGTCAGAGCGCTGTGCGAACGCTTTGGCGGAGCCCTGGTGTCCACCTCGGCGAACCCCACCGGCAGATTGCCGGCCACCAGCCAGATCAGGGCACGAGCGTACTTCCAGGGGCGCGTGGATTACGTCCTCCCCGGCGAGGTTCTCAACGCGGGCGCCCCCAGCCGGATCCAGACCCTGGGTGGCGAGGTGCTGCGCGGAGGAGGCCCGTGAGCGCCGGAAAGCCGGGGGAACCGGATCGCTACGCGGTGATCGGCCATCCGGTGTCGCATTCGCTCTCGCCCGCGATCCACGCCATGTTCGCAGAGCAGACCGGGCAGCATCTGGCGTACGCAAAGCTGCCGGCCCCGAGAGACGGTTTTGCCCGGACGGCCAGCGACTTCTTTGCCGGCGGTGGGAGCGGGCTCAACGTGACCGTGCCTTTCAAACAGGAAGCCGCCGGGTGGGTCGATCTTCTGGAAGGGGCCGCCCGGGAGGCGGGGGCCGTCAACACCATCTCCCTTGAATCGGGGCAGACCAAAGGCTTCAACACCGATGGCCTGGGTCTCGTCAGGGATCTCACCGTGAATCACGGGCTTTCCATCTCCGGTGCCCGGGTGCTCGTGGTCGGTGCCGGCGGCGCCACCCAGGGGGTGGTGCGTCCTCTGATCGCCCTCGGCCCCCAAGCGCTGACCGTCGCCAACCGCACTGTCTCGAAAGCCGCTGAACTGGTCGGTTCGCTGGGCTCTGCCGCCGGCCGCGCAAGGGTGGCAGCCTGCGCGCCAGAGGCGGCGACGGGTCCGTTCGATCTGGTTATCAACGCCACCTCGGCAGGTTTGGAAGGTCACGGCGAGGTCGTGCCCGCCGACGCGGCTGCGGGGGCAGTGTGTTACGACATGGTTTACAGCACGGGGGCGGGCGCTGCCACGGCCTTCTGCGAGTGGGCGCTCGGCGTGGGGGCGGTTCGCGCCATCGACGGGCTCGGCATGCTGGTAGAGCAGGCGGCCGAAGCCTTTCTGATCTGGCGTGGGGTCAGGCCGGACACCGCGCCCGTCATCGACGCGCTCCGTCGCGTTGCGCCGCCGGCGTATTGAACAGGAATGGAGCTTTCGGCTTGACGATCAAGAAGCGATTCATTGCGGGGGCCGTTTGCCCCGATTGCGGCGCGCAGGATCGCCTGGTCGTCGAGGAAATGCCTGACGGTAAGCGCCGCCGCTGCGTGAGCTGCGGATTCACCGACGTCAGCGCGTCTGAGCCGGAAGTGGCTTTGCCGACGCGGTTTGCGCGAAGGGGCGTCGATTCGGAGCAGGCGCGCCCCGTGCGTCTGCTGGGCGAAGGCGATTCAGACTCCTGATCGCCGGGCACTTTTGTTCGACTAAGGCGTTGAAAACCTCACAATTTCGACTGCCTTCGTTGTGATCTGGCGGCGCGCTGCTATAATGCGCCCGCTCTTCGGTTGCTCTGCCGACGAAGAGCTTCCAGGAAGCACCTTCAAGCCCGTTTTCGGGCACGACCAAGAGGTCACGGTCTGACCGCCGTCCGCCCCCCAATTGGGAGGTGGACGCTTTGACTCGACCGGGTCGCTGGTGCGCCGAGGCGCAACTCTTTAGCGGCTCCCTTATCAGGCGACCGACGGTCGCCGGGGGTCGTTGTTGCTTCCGAAGATGCCACAACCTAACGCAAGGGTGAGCAGGTTTGAAACATTACTGGCATGGGCTGCCGACGTGCCTGATGGGCCTTGGACTGGCCGCCGCTGCGCGAGCGGACGAGCTGAACATGACGCCGGGAGTGACGCAGATCAGTCGCTCCATCTACGACCTTCACATGGTGATCTTCTGGATCTGCGTCGCCATCGGCGTGGTGGTTTTCGGGGTCATGTTCTGGTCGATTTTTCAGCACAGGAAGTCGCGGGGCGCGCAGGCGGCCAGCTTCCATGAAAGCACTCGCCTGGAGATTGCCTGGACGCTGATTCCGATCCTCATCCTCATCGGCATGGCCTTTCCGGCCACCCAGACCCTCGTCGCCATGTACGACACGGGCGGAGAGGACATGGCGGTCGAGGTGCGTGGCTATCAGTGGAAGTGGCAGTACAAGTATCTGGACGAGGACTACAACAGCACGTTCAGCTTCTTCAGCAACCTGGCAACCTCCAGGGACGAGATCGAAAACCGTGTGGTGAAGAACGACAACTACCTCCTGGAGGTCGATGAGCCGCTCAGGATCCCGGCGAATCGGAAGGTGCGCTTTCTCATTACCTCGGAGGACGTGATCCACGCGTGGTGGGTTCCGGATTTCGGCATCAAGCGAGACGCGATCCCAGGCATGCTCAACGAGCTGTGGACCGTCGTGGAGACGCCGGGCGTTTACCGGGGGCAATGCACTGAGCTTTGCGGTATGGACCACGGCTTCATGCCCATCGTCGTCGAGGTCATGGCGGAGGAAGACTACGACGCCTGGTATGCGGACCGGGTGCGCATGGAGGAAGCGCGCCACGAAGCGCTCTCCAAGACGTTTACGCCGGCGGAGCTCATGGAGGAGGGGGAGCGCGTCTACGCGACGTTCTGCGCAAGCTGTCATCAGGCAAACGGCAAAGGGCTGCCACCGGTGTTCCCGGCCCTTGCCGGAAGCCCTATCGCCACGGGGCCGCTCAGCGACCATCTGGACATCATCGTCAACGGCCGTGCCGGGACGAGCATGAATGCCTTTGGCAACCAGCTGGACGCGGCGGAGATCGCGGCCGTGACTCATTACGAGCGGAACGCCTGGGGTAACGACGTGGGCGACGTTACGCAGCCCATCGATGTCATCGAGTTCATGTCTGGGAAGGAAGCCGAGGAAACGCCATGAGTGAAGCCGTACTGACTCATCACGACGACCATCATCACGGGCCCGCTTCCGGAATCACCCGCTGGCTGTTCACCACGAACCACAAGGACATCGGTACCCTCTACCTCTGGTTCAGCTTCCTGATGCTGCTCATCGGCGGCGCCATGGCGCTGGTGATACGTACGGAGCTGTTCCAGCCGGGGCTGCAGTTCGTGGAACCCGCCTTCTTCAACCAGATGACCACGAACCACGGCCTGATCATGGTCTTCGGGGCCATCATGCCGGCCTTCGTCGGTCTGGCGAACTGGCTGCTGCCGATGATGGTGGGCGCGCCCGACATGGCGCTGCCGAGGATGAACAACCTGTCGTTCTGGATCCTGCCGTTCGCCTTCGGCATGTTGATCTCGACGCTGTTCATGGAGGGGGGCGGGCCGAATTTCGGATGGACGTTCTACGCCCCCCTGTCGACGACCTATGCGCCGGACACGGTGACCTATTTCATTTTCGGCGTTCACCTGATGGGTGCGTCCTCCATCATGGGGAGCATCAACATCATCGCCACCATCCTGAACATGCGCGCGCCGGGCATGACGCTCATGAAGATGCCGCTGTTCGTCTGGACCTGGCTGATTACCGCCTATCTGCTGCTGGCCGTCATGCCGGTGCTGGCCGGGGCGGTCACCATGATGCTGTTCGACATCCACTTCGGGACGAGCTTTTTCAACGCGGCCGGCGGCGGTGACCCCGTGTTGTTCCAGCACATCTTCTGGTTCTTCGGGCACCCGGAGGTCTACATCATGATCCTGCCCGCGTTCGGCGTCGTCTCCCAGATCATCCCCACGTTCGCGCGCAAGCCTCTGTTCGGGTACGACTCGATGGTCTACGCCACCGCCAGCATCGCCTTTCTGTCGTTCATCGTCTGGGCTCACCACATGTTCACCGTGGGCATGCCGCTGGCCGGGCAGCTGTTCTTCATGTACGCAACCATGCTCATCGCGGTGCCCACCGGGGTAAAAGTGTTCAACTGGGTTTCCACCATGTGGCGTGGATCCATGACGTTCGAGACGCCCATGCTGTTCGCCATCGCGTTCGTCGTGCTGTTCACCATCGGCGGGTTCTCGGGCCTGATGCTCGCCATCGCCCCCGCGGACTATCAGTATCACGATACCTATTTCGTGGTGGCGCACTTCCACTACGTGCTCGTTCCGGGCGCGCTGTTCTCCATCATCGCCGCCGTCTACTACTGGCTGCCCAAGTGGTGCGGCCGGATGTACGACGAGACCCTGGGCAAGGTGCACTTCTGGCTGTCGTTCATCGGGGTCAACGTGACGTTCTTCCCTCAGCACTTCTCGGGCCTCGCCGGCATGCCGCGGCGAATCCCCGACTACGCGCTGCAGTTTGCGGACTTCAACATGGTCTCCAGCGTCGGGGCGTTCATCTTCGGTTTCTCCCAGCTGGTCTTCCTCTACGTGGTGATCAAAGCCATCAGGAGCGGGCGGCCGGCCACCGACCGAGTCTGGGAGGGCGCCCATGGGCTGGAATGGACGCTGCCCTCGCCGGCGCCCTACCACAGCTTCACGACTCCGCCCACCGTCACCGAGGCCGAAGCCCACTCCTGATGGGGGAGGGGCTAATCGGGTAGGAGGCAGCGAAGCCGCATGCACAAGAGCAGCAAAGGCATCGTATGGAAACTCGGGCTGATGGTCGTGGGCATGTTCGGCTTCGGCTTCGCCCTGGTCCCGCTTTACGATCTGCTGTGCGAGGTCACCGGCCTGGGCGGCAGGACCGGTGGGCCCTACGCTTACGACCCGGCGGTCGTGGAGGTGGATCGCTCCCGACTGGTAAAGGTCAACCTGCTGACCAATACCAACGATGGCATGCCCTGGCGGTTCTGGTCCGAGGTGGGGGGCATGCGCGTGCATCCTGGTGAGGCCAAGGACGTGAAGTTCTACGTCAAGAACACCACCGATCGGCGCATGGTGGGCCAGGCGGTCCCCTCGGTGGTCCCGATCACGGCAACCGACTATTTTCACAAAACTGAATGCTTCTGTTTCGAAAGCCAGGTCTTAGAGCCTGGCGAGGAAATGGAGCTGCCGCTGCGATTCATCGTCGATGCGGGGCTGCCGAAGAACGTGCAGACCATATCGCTCAGCTACGCCCTGTTCGACGCCACCGGTTTCGCGGCGGCGGAGTAACCCGACACCTAAAAGGGAGAGAACGGCCATGGCCAGCTCATCAGACCAAGCCACTTATTACATCCCCCACAGCGGGTGGTACCCGATCTGGGTGGCCGTCGGGTCGGCCCTGCTTCTGTTCGGGCTGGGCTCCTGGCTGAACGATCTCAAGGCCGAGACGGAGCCGAGCCGCGCGCTGTTCTATACCGGGGCCGTCATCCTGTCGGTGGTGCTGTTCGCCTGGTTTGCAAAGGTGGTCAACGAGAATCTCGAGGGCCTCACGAGCCCCCAGCTTCATCGTTCTTACATCTGGGGCATCAGCTGGTTCATCTTCTCCGAGGTGATGTTCTTCTTCGCCTTCTTCGGCGCGCTGCTCTATGCCCGGGTGCTCTCGGTTCAGTGGCTCGGCGGCGAGGGCGCGAAAGGATTCACCGGGGAGTACCTCTGGCCCGAATTCGAGGCCGTCTGGCCGGTGATCAGCAATCCCGACCCGGCGGTGTTCGAGAACCCCCGGGGTGATATGGCCTCCCCCGGGCTCCTGAGCTGGGGCGGCTACCTGCCGTTCTGGAACACGGTCATCCTGCTCACCTCTTCCGTCACGGTGCATTTCGCCCACACGGCGATCAAGAACGCTGACCGGACCAGGCTGCTGAGGTGGCTCGGGCTGACCGTCGCGCTGGGCGTGGTCTTTCTGTTTCTGCAGGTGGAAGAGTACGTGCACGCGTATCAGGAGCTGGGCCTGACTTTGTCCAGCGGGATCTACGGCTCGACCTTCTTCCTGCTGACCGGCTTCCATGGGTTCCACGTCACGCTCGGCACGTTCATGCTCTTCGTGCAGCTGGTTCGTGCCTTCAGGGGGCACTTTCAACCCAAGGACTGCTTCGGCTTCGAAGCGTCTTCCTGGTACTGGCATTTCGTGGACGTTGTCTGGGTCTGCCTGTTCCTCTTCGTCTACGTATTCTGAAGCCGCTCAGTCGCCGGAGGTCTGGGACTGATGCCACGGGGCGTTGCTGCCCATCGAGAGCTCTCCCGTGGCAAAGCCGTACAGGACGGTGAGTAGCAGCGCGCCCGCCAGGGTTATTCTTATGCCCAGGGCATAAAGCGCTCGCTTTGATTCCGGGCGTTCGCTGTCCCTGAACAGGAAGGCCAGGCTGCTGAAGAGGCTCAGCACCACCCCTGCCAGGAGGAAGATGATCACGATCTTTATCATGGAGGATGCCGGCGGCGCGAGAAGCTGCCAGAGTAACGCATCCATCCGGCGGGATTAACCGCGTTGGGGGCTGCGCGCAGATGGGCGCCCGGTTGGCGCATGTCGTTGGCCGTGACGCTGCTCGTCCCGCTGATGCTCGGGCTGGGCTTTTGGCAGCTCGATCGCGCCGATCAGAAGCGCGCACATCAGGACACGCTGTTCTCGCGCCTTGCCTCAGCTCCCGTGGCGGGCCGTGATACCCTCGCCCCGGAGCCGTTCCAGCGGGTTCGGCTGGAAGGGCGGTTCGAGGCCGATCGCTATTTTCTGGTGGATAACCAGGTGGCTGACGGCGTGGTGGGCTACTGGGTGGTCCAGAGCTTTTCAACTCCGCAGGGCGTGCGCTGGCTGGTCAACCGCGGCTGGATTGCCGGCGGCGATCGTCGCGACCAACTGCCCCGGGTGTCGGCGCCCACGGGCACGGTGGTCACGGTGGGGGTGGCCTGGCCGGACCTGGGCCTGGTCCCGCTTCTGGACGAGGATGACTGGCCCCTGGCCTGGCCCGTCCGCGTGCAGCGGCTCGATGTCGCAAGAATGGCTGAACGGCTGGAGGATGCCGTGCCCGTTGAAATCCGGCTGGAAACGGCCCAGCCCGGCGCCCTGCGTGCGGCGCCGCTGACGGTCGGCCTCCAGGCGGAGCGCCACGAAGGTTACGCGGCGCAGTGGTTTGCCCTGGCAGGCGTGCTGATCGTCGGGTACGCGGTCTACGGGCTGCGGGGCGCGCAGCGCGCCAGGCGATTGAACGGACGAACGGATGAGAGTCGATGACCCAAGCTGAAGACAAAACCGGGGATCAGAGAGGCCGCGCCGGGCGCAGCCAGCTGGTGGTGATCCTGCTGGTGGCCGGCTTTTCCATGGCGGGGGCGTATCTGGTCTTCTTTCTCGCCAGCAGCGGTGGCGTCTGGGGCACCACGAACAACGGCGAGTTCGTGACCCCGGCGATGACCATGGAGGCCCTCGACCTGCGCGACGCCGCGGGCACTTCCGCGACGGCAGACGGGCATTGGTGGCTGTGGACGGTCGCGCCCGGCGGGTGCGGCGAGCAGTGCCGGTTCGCGGTGGAGCGGCTGCGGCAGGTGCACGCGCTGCTCAACAAGGATGCATCGAGGGTCAGGCGCGCGCTGGTCACCTCGACGCCGGGGCTCGAGCCGCCGCCAGGGCTGGATGTCTCCGATCTCGAGAGGCTCGTCGGCCCGGCGGACGGGCTGGCTTCCGGTATCTACATCGTGGATCCTATCGGAAACCTCGTGCTCCGCTACCCGCTGTCCGACGCTGGCGAAGCGGTGCTGGAGGATCTGAAACGACTGTTGAAGGTGTCTCAAATTGGCTGACAAGACCCTCCTGACGCTCTCGAAGGCCGGCGTGGCGCTGGCGATGCTGGTCGTCGTGCTGGGAGCCTACACGCGGTTGGCGGATGCGGGCCTGGGTTGCCCGGACTGGCCCGGCTGCTATGGATTCCTCACGGTGCCCGAGTCGGCGGAAGACATCGCCCGGGCCGAGACCCTCTTTCCGGACGCGCCGGTGGAGCGGGCCAAGGCCTGGTGGGAGATGGTTCACCGTTACTTCGCCGCCGGCCTCGGGCTGCTGGTCCTGGTGATGGCCGGGCGCGCCTACCTGCGTAGGGAGCAGGGGGGGCCGGTCAAGCTGCCGTTGGCGCTGCTGGCGCTGGTCATCCTGCAGGGCGCTTTCGGTGCCTGGACCGTGACCATGAAGCTTTGGCCTCAGGTGGTGACCGCCCACCTTCTTGGCGGCTTCACCACCCTGAGTCTCCTGTGGCTGCTCTGTTTGCGGCTCGGTGTCGGCAGTGGCTGGGAGGTGTCCGGAAAGCTCAGGACGCCGGCCCTGATCGCGCTGATCGTGCTGGTGATGCAGATCGCGCTCGGCGGTTGGGTGACGTCCAACTACGCCGCCCTTGCGTGTCCGGACTTCCCCACCTGTCACGGCGAGTGGCTGCCGGAAATGGATATTGGTGAGGGGTTCAACTTCGCCCAGTCCGTGGGCCCGAACTATCTGGGCGGGATGCTGGAGAGTGAAGCCCGCGTGGCGATCCAGCTCGGCCACCGCCTGGGTGCATTGGTCGCCACCCTGGCCGTGGGCTGGCTGGGTTTGCTGCTGCTGCGCACCGGCTCGCCCCTCGGCTGGCCCGTTCTCGTTCTTCTGGCCGTGCAGGTGGTGCTGGGAATCCTCAACGTGTTGCTGGCATTACCCCTGAGCAACGCCACGCTGCACAATGGTTTCGGCGCGGTATTACTGCTGGCCTTGGTTACAGTAAACTATCGGGCCTACTTGGGGGGGATGAGAAGTTGAGCGAAGTCAGCCTGCAAGCCGCCAGCTGGAGCGACTACCTTGAAATGACCAAACCAAGGGTCGTCCTGCTGATGCTGCTCTGCGCGCTGGTCGGGATGTTCCTGGCCGTGCCGGGCATGGTTCCCGTGGACGTGCTGGTATTCGGCCTGGTCGGCATTGCCCTGGTTGCTGGCTCTGCGGCGGTGGTCAACCACATTGCCGACGCTCAGATCGACGCGCGAATGGCGCGCACCCAGGCGAGGCCGGTGGCCACGGGCAGGGTTGGTTTGCTCCAGGGACTGCTGTTCTCAGCCGTCCTGGGCGTGTCGGGAATGGTGGTTCTCTACTTCCTCGTCAACCCGCTCACGGCCTGGCTGAACCTCGCTTCCTGGATCGGCTACGGCCTGATCTACACCCTTTATCTCAAGCGCGCCACACCCCAGAACATCGTCATCGGTGGCCTGTTCGGGGCGGCCCCGCCCCTGTTCGGCTGGGCGGCGGTGAGCAACAGCGTGGAGCCGGGCGCCCTGCTGCTGGTGCTGATCATCTTCGCCTGGACCCCGCCCCATTTCTGGGCTCTGGCCCTTGACCGCAAGGAGGAGTACGCCTCGGTGGACGTGCCCATGCTCCCGGTCACCCACGGGGAACGCTACACGAGGCTGCACATCCTCTATTACACCCTGATTCTGGTCGCCGTCAGCCTGCTTCCGTTCGTGATAGGCATGAGCGGCTGGCTATACCTGGCTGGGGCCACTGCCCTGGGTGGCGGGTTCATCTACTGGGCCGTCGTCCTGCTTCGCAACCGCAACCCGCGGGCACCCCTGGAAACCTTCCGCTACTCCATCGTCTACCTCGGCCTGCTCTTCGTCGCCCTGCTCGCCGATCACTACGTCTTCGCCGACCACCTGGTGGGATCGAGCCTGCAGTGAGATCCGTTACAGCGACGGTGCTGCTGTGCCTGTCGCTGGCCGCAGCCGCCGTAGGCGCCTTCGTGTACAGCGTCCTGCGCGAGCCGGTACTCAGCGATGCGGAGCTTCGCGATCTCGGTGTGTTCGTGCTGCCTCGCCCGCGCGCCATTGGCGCGTTTCAGCTGGAGAGCACCCGGGGCGGTTCCTTCACCGCCGCCGACCTTCAGGGCGGTTGGTCGTTCCTCTTTTTCGGCTTCACCAATTGTCCCGACGTGTGCCCAACCACGATGGCCGTGCTGGCCCAGGCTGAGCGGGAGCTGCTTGCAGGCTCACCGGAGGATGCCGACCGCTTCGCCGGGGTGCTGGTTTCGGTTGACCCGGAAAGGGACGACGTGAGGACGCTGGGTGAGTACACGGCCGCTTTCTCCCCCCGCTTCTTTGGTGTGACCGGACCTTTCGACGAGCTCGCCTCGTTTGCCCGGCAGCTGAACGTGGGATTCGGCAAAGTTCCCGCTCCAGAAGGGTCTTTCAGCGAGTATCTGGTCGATCACGGCGCCCAGATCGTCATCATCAACCCGCAGGGCCACTATCACGGCTTCATCCGCGCGCCCCACACGGCGGATACGATCGTGCAGACCTTTGCGTCACTGGCCGCGCGGTTCTGAGCGCGGCCTGCCCGCGTCGCCGGCTGGCGGCCGGTTTCCGCCGCTCTGTCCGTCCGGGGCCGGTGTGATCGGCCGGCTGTTACGCCCGGCCGGTAAGCTCACCCGGTGAGCCCAGCCGGCAAGCCCGAAACGGCTTCAGGTGAGCAGCCGTTCGTCCAGGTAGAAAAAGTGCGCGGCGTGCTGCTCGACGACTTTCTCGAGCTCCAACGGCGTGTTGAAGTGCAGCCCTGGGGACACCTGACGGCCCTGAGCGAACGCCAGGCGCTTGATCCAGCCGTTCAAAGCCGCGTACAGGGTAAAACCCGAGAAGAACCAGAGCTCGGCTCGAACGAGGGGGCGCAGTTTCTGATACGCCCGAAGGAAGCCCAGCGTTCTCTCGGGGTCGAGCATGCCGTTGGCGTCAATGCACCAGTCGTTGGCGGCAACCGCCAGATCGTAGACGAGGAACCCGCTGGACACCTGGCTGAACCCGCCCACGCCGCTCAGCCCGTGCTCGTTGAACAGCACGTTGTCACGGCAGATGTCACCGTGAATGGCCCCGGCAGGCAGCCCCGCCACGTCTTCCCGGTCCAGCATGGAGACTACCTGCTGGACGGTTGCTTCCATGAGCCTCGCGCTCGGATACGAGAGCCGGCCGTCGAGAGCGGCCGACGCCTCGGCGAGCCACCTCTGGTCCCAGGCCCATGCCGGCAGCGGTCCGAGGTTGCCGCCCGCTTCGTGAAAACGAGCCATGAACCGGCCCAATGCCGCTACCTGCCGGACGGTAGGGTTGTAAACGTGGCGGCCGGGCAAGCGCCGGGTGAGGATCACCGTTTCGCCGTTCAACGTGTCCACGGGTTGCCCATCCAGATTCGGGATCGCCTTTGCCACCGGAAGGCCTGCCCGGTCGCAGGCTTCCAAAGCGGCGAGCTCGGCCTCGAATCGGGGCGCCTGCACCCGCAATAACAGGTAGTCGTGCTCCCTTCCGGCCCGCCGGGTTCTGACGCGATAAGCGCAACGGCTGGCAGCTGAGCCTGGCCAGGCCGAGATGAGCTCGCCGACCCCGTAGCGCGTCAGGGTCTCTTCGATTCCCGGGTGGCCGGGCTCGGTGATGGCGTTCATTGGCTATTCCAGCTGTCCAGCATGGCCGTATCAGAACTCGACGATGACCCAGCTGGGCAGCAGCATGTCGGCGCGCTCAAGATCGCCGAAGCCCGTCGTCGAGTCTCTTGGAACCAGGTAGTAGGGTTTTCCCAGGCGGGGAACGATCTTGACCATTCTGAGCTGTCCCGCCTGGCGAAACTCCAGGATGGTTTTGTCCTCCTGCGCGATGATGGTGATGTCCGGGCCCTGCAGCCCGTCCTGCGCTTCGCTTGCCAGCGCGGTGGGCGGCAGGGTCGCGGCAGCCGCCATCGCCAGCACTGCTGCGCCTTTGCGGCCCGTCTGTGATAGTGTCCGGAGCGAGCGTTGCACAGGGGGATGTTGACCGAAACGGCTGTGCAAGGCAAAGCATCCGCATCATAAAAAAGGTCGACACATGGCCAGCGACGAAACCGCCGGGGCGGTAAGCCCGCCGCTTCTTCTCGTGGACGGATCGTCCTACCTGTTCCGGGCGTACCACGCGCTGCCGGAGTTGAAAACGAGCACCGGGTTGCATACCGGCGCCGTTCGCGGCGTCATCGGCATGCTGCGCCGGCTCGCCAAGGATTACCGGGAAAGCCCCATCGCCGTGGTCTTCGACGCCAAGGGCAAAACGTTTCGGGACGACATTTATGTCCAGTACAAGGCCAACCGGCCGCCCATGCCCGATGATCTGAGTGAGCAGATCGAGCCGATTCATCAGATCATCCAGGCCATGGGCCTGCCGCTGATCGTGGTCCCGGGCGTCGAGGCAGACGACGTGATCGGCACCCTTGCTGCGGAGGCCACCAGGAAGCGGCGCGACACCGTCATTTCGACCAGCGACAAGGACATGGCCCAGCTGGTGACCGAGCACGTGACCCTGGTCAACACCATGAGCGAGACCACCCTGGACCCGGAGGGCGTGGTCGACAAGTTCGGCGTGCCGCCGGAGTTGATCATCGACTACCTGGCGCTGATGGGGGACAGCGTGGACAACATTCCCGGGGTGCCGAAGGTGGGCCCCAAGACGGCGGCAAAATGGCTCAACGAATATGGTGACCTGGACGGCGTCGTTGCGAGCGCCGAGCAGATCAAGGGCAAGGTGGGCGAGAGCCTGCGCGATCATCTCGATCAGCTGCCGCTGTCGAAGGCGCTCACCACCATCAAATGCGACGTGGCTCTGGAAGTCGGCATCGACGATCTCGCCCCTCGGCCCGTGGACGAAGATCGCCTCAAGGGGCTGTTCGAGCGGCTGGAATTCCGAAGCTGGCTCGCCGAGGTGGGAGGTCCCCAGGAGGATGCGCCTGCCCCGGCAGCGGCCTCGGCCGAAGCCGAAGGGGAATACGAATGCGTCAGCTCCGCGGAGGCGCTGGACGAATGGATCGAGCGGCTGCGCGCGGCCCCGCTGTTTTCTTTCGACACCGAGACCACCAGCCTTAACTACATGCTCGCCGAGCTGGTGGGGGTGTCGTTCAGCTGCGAGCCGGGCAAGGCCGCCTACGTACCGCTGGCCCATGATTATCCCGGGGCGCCCGATCAGCTTGGCGTGGCAGCCGCCCTTGACCGGCTCAAACCGCTGCTCGAGGACCCGGCGGTCATCAAGGTGGGGCAGAACCTCAAGTACGACATGAGCGTGCTTCAACGCTACGACGTGCAGCTCGCCGGAGTGGGTTTCGACACCATGCTCGAGTCCTACGTGCTCAACAGCACCGCTTCCCGTCACAACATGGACGACCTGGCAAAGAACTATCTCTCCCGGGAGACCATTCACTACGAGGACATCGCCGGCAAGGGCGCCAAGCAGCTGACCTTCAATCAGGTACCCGTGGAACAGGCCGTGTCGTACGCCGGGGAGGATGCGGACATCACGCTGCAGCTGCACCAGACCCTCTGGCCCAGGCTCGAGAAGGAGCCGCGTCTGACGGAGGTTTTCAGGGAGATCGAGATGCCCCTGCTGTCCGTCCTCTCCCGGATGGAACGCAAGGGCACGCTGGTGGACGGCGCCCTCCTCGAAGCCCACGGCCGCGAGCTGGCCGAGCGGATGCGGGGCATCACGGAGGAGGCCTGGACGCTCGCCGGCGAGGAATTCAACCTAGACTCACCCAAACAGCTGCAGGCGATTCTTTTCGACAAGCTCGAGCTGCCCGTGCTGAAGAAGACGCCGAAAGGTCAGCCCTCCACCGCCGAGCCCGTTCTGGTCGACCTGGCCCGGGACTTCGACCTGCCGCGCGTCATCCTCGAGTACCGCAGCATGGCCAAGCTGAAATCGACCTATACCGACAAGCTGCCGCTGCAGATCAATCAGCGCACGGGGCGGATTCACACCTCATATCATCAGGCGGTGGCCGCCACGGGCCGGCTTTCCTCGTCGGATCCGAACCTGCAGAACATTCCGGTGCGTACGCCCGAAGGCCGACGCATCCGGCAGGCGTTCGTGGCGCCGCCGGGCAAAAGGATCGTAGCCGCCGACTACTCTCAGATCGAGCTGCGCATCATGGCGCATCTCTCGGCCGACGACGGCCTGCGGGCGGCTTTCGCGGCGAACCGGGACATCCACCGAGCCACGGCCGGTGAAGTATTCGGCGTCGGCGTCGATGCGGTCACCGATGATCAGCGCCGCAGCGCCAAGGCCATCAACTTCGGGCTTATCTACGGGATGTCCGCCTTCGGCCTCGCGCGCCAGCTGGGCATTTCCCGAACCCTGGCCCAGGAATACATCGACCGCTACTTCGAGCGGTATCCCGGCGTCCTGGCCTACATGGACGAGACCCGGGCGCGGGCACGCGATGCGGGGTACGTGGAAACCGTCTTCGGGCGCCGGCTCTATCTCCCGGAGATCAACGCCCGCAACATGCAGCGGCGTCAGGCTGCGGAGCGCGCCGCGATCAACGCGCCCATGCAGGGCACCGCGGCAGATATCATCAAGAAGGCGATGCTCGCCGTGGATGCCTGGCTGGCGGGCTCGGAGCTGGATGCCGTGATGATCATGCAGGTCCATGACGAGCTGGTGTTCGAGGTTGCGGATGCTGACCTGGACCATCTGCTGGCGGGCGTCCGTGATCACATGCAGGGCGCTGCCGACCTGGATGTCGAGCTGGTTGTGGATTGCGGTACCGGGGCCAACTGGGACGAGGCGCACTAGGCTCCGGCGTTGAGGTGCTCGCGCAGCCAGGCCACCACCGCGTCGTTGCCGAGCCCGCTCGTTGCGGAGAACAGGATGACGTCCACCAGCGGCATGGCTTCGGCCGCGCGCTGCATGGCTTTCAGCGCCTTGGCCTGAGCGTTCCTGCCCAGCTTGTCGGCTTTGTTCAAGAGGACGAGCAAGGGCAGTTCCGACGCGTCCGCCCACGCCAGGAGCTCCATGTCGAAGCGCTGCCCGGGATGCCGGACGTCGCTTACGAGCACCACGGCCCGGAGCGCTTCGCGGTTTGACAGGTAGTCGTTCACGGTAGCCTGCCATTCGTGCTGTGCGGACCGGGCGGCCTTTGCGTAACCGTAGCCTGGCAGATCCACCAGGCGCCCGCCCCCTTCCACGGCAAAGAAGTTGAGCAGCCTGGTCCGGCCCGGCGTCTTGCCCACTTTTGCCGTGGTGCGGCTTCCGGTGATCCGGTTGAGCACGCTGGACTTGCCGGCGTTCGAGCGGCCGGCGAGGGCGATCTCGGGGCCGTCGGGCCGGGGACATTTGCGCAGCGACGGGGCGCTGGAGATGAATTGCACGGTCAGGCGGTCCGCGCTGCCGCGGTCCTTGTTGGCCTTGTGGGTCCTTTCGGTCTCCGTCACCCTGTTGCCCTGGTGGTCCTTGAAGTTG
The DNA here is from genome assembly GCA_036526135.1 of Pseudomonadales bacterium. Lineage (GTDB taxonomy): Bacteria > Pseudomonadota > Gammaproteobacteria > Pseudomonadales > Azotimanducaceae > UBA2965. The sequence goes on from DATCZA010000017.1 coordinate 281,240, forward strand.
CATTCTGCCAGCTCAGCGGAGTTGTTATATAATCCGCGCGCCCCGCTCGGGGGCGGGTAGTGTAAAGGAATCAGAGCCATGCAGATTCGTTGGTTGCCGTGCGCTTCGGCCATCGTTGTTTGCCTCGGGCTGTGGGCGCCGGGGCTGGCGTGGGCCGCGGGTGATCCCGAAGCAGGGGCTGCTCAGGCCGTGGTCTGTGCCGCCTGCCATGGGCAGGACGGTGCGTCGGGTGTGGATCCCAGCTACCCGAACCTGGCCGGCCAGAACGAGAAGTATCTATACAACCAGCTCGTCATGATCCAGAAAGACGACCGCAAGATCCTTCTCATGACGGGCCAGCTCATCGGCAAGAGCGACCAGGACCTGCAGGATCTGGCGGCATACTACGCGTCGTTGCCCGCCAAGCTGGGCCAGGCTGAGGGAGACGACGACTCCATTGCGCTCGCCGAGCAGATCTATCGCGGCGGGATCGCCAAGAAAGGTGTGGCGGCCTGCGCCGCTTGCCATGCGCCGAGCGGCGAAGGCAACGCCTCTGCCGGCTTTCCCGCCGTTGGCGGGCAGGCGGGTAGTTACACCATCGCCCAGCTCACGGCCTATCGGGAAGGTCGCCGACAGACCGACGAGGTATACGGCGGCATGATGCGTGGCGTGGCCGGCGGCCTGACCGATGGTGAGATCGCGGCCCTGGCTGACTATCTTCAGGGGCTGCACTAAGCGAACCGGACGTTGTCCAACGAGTGGTTCCCAAGGCGCCCTCGGTTCGAATCGCGCATGGCGGGGACGAGGCCTACCCGTCGCCGCAGGGTCATGGTCGGGGCCGAACAGAGTCCTCCAGAGAGGTAGAAATGAGAGACGTGCTCGCTTTCCTGCTAGTGGTTGCCCTCGGGGCAACGGGCCCCGCCTTTGCCCAGGAATGGCAAGAGGGCGTTCACTATCAGCGGCTGCCGGTGAGCGTGGCCACGGCAGACGCCGCCAGGGTAGAGGTGGTGGAGGTATTCTCCTACGCCTGCATACACTGCAAGACCTTCGACCCGGCGTTGGAAGCCTGGCGAGAGAACCAGCCCGAGGACGTGGGTTTCAGGCGCGTTCCCGCGATTTTCAGCGCCGAGTGGGAAACCCTCGCCAAAGCGTTCTACACTGCCCAGATCCTGGATCTCGGCGGCGCCGTGCACGATTCCATCTTTCGGGCGGTGCACGAAGAGGGCCGGGACCTGCGCGAACCTGGCGCCATTGCCGCCCTGTTCCAGCAAGTCGCCGGCGTGAACCCCCAGCAGTTCGCTCAGGTCTTCAACTCCTTCGGGGTTCGCAGCCGGATCGAGCAGGCCAAGGCCCATGCCCGGGCTTATCGCGTCTCCGGGGTCCCCGCCCTGGTGGTGGATGGCACCTATCGCGTGGACGGTCGGATGGCGGGCAGCAACGCCGCCATGCTGGAAGTGGTCAACCACCTTGTCGCAAAGCAGCGAGCGGCGCGTGGCATCGCCGCCCCGGAGCCGGCGTCCGTTGAGGAAGAGGACGCGGCCACTTCTGGGGCCTCGTGATCGAACGAAATGTTAGTTAGTACGCAGTCCAATCCGCAGCGCAAGGCTAGACTCATGACCAAGTCGATGGAGCAGTCCGCCATGTTGGCTTGGTCTAGGCGCGGCGAGAACCGTAGTACGGCTGTCACCCCGGTCGTGAACATGCACTTGGAGTCCGATGTGGCTCCCGAGGAGGCGGCGCATTCGCTCAGGCTCCTCACCTTCAACATTCAGGTGGGTATTCGGACCACCAAGTACCGCCACTACGTCACCAAGGGCTGGAAGCACGTGCTGCCTCACGAAGCGCGGGCCATCAATATCCGCCACATCGCCGATCTGGTGCGCGACTACGATCTGGTCGCGCTTCAGGAAATCGACGGCGGCAGCCTTCGCAGCGGCTTCATCAATCAGGTGGAGTACATTGCCGATCGCGCGCGTTTTCCTTACTGGTACACCCAGTGCAACCGTGACCTGGGTCCGTTCGCCCAGCACGGCAACGGGGTTCTGTCGCGAATCGCGCCCGTGCACATGGAAGACCACAAGCTGCCGGGCGCCATTCCGGGACGCGGCGCGATCCTGATGCGCTTCAAGCTCGGCGAGTCGACGGTCTCGCTGGTGGTTCTGCACCTCTCTTTGGGCGGGCGTTCCCGCCAGGTGCAGCTCGAGTATGTGCGCGAGTTGATCGACGCCGAAGAGCACGTGGTGGTGATGGGAGACATGAACAGTCATCTTGCCCAGCTGCTCTTCAACTCGCCGCTTTCGGAAACGGATCTGGTGCCGGCGGATCAGGTGCACCCCACTTATCCCGCCTGGCAGCCTGCGTTTGCTCTGGATCACGTGCTGGTCTCGCCGGGGCTGTCGATCGACGACTACGAGGTTCTGGACTGCCGGCTCTCCGATCATCGACCGATCGCGGTCACCCTGCGCCTCGGGGAGCCCGTTACGATTCAGCAGTAGGCTGGCGTGCTCGTCCGGCCGCATTCTCGCCCAAGATCCCGTTCCCGGCTCAGCGACCGTTTCTCGGAGCGGTTTACCGCGCTTGCCCCATGGCGTAGCTTCCCCGCTTGCCTAAGACATTGGGTACGGTGACGGAGATGGCGGAGCGTAACCCCGACGATTGGCTGTCGGAGCAGCAGGAATGGTGCGACGCCATTGACGACGTGCTCGCCTTCAGGGGTGAGGACGAGGTCAAGGAGCTGCTTCGGCGGCTGCAGGCCCATGTCAGTCATCGCGGCATGATTCTGACCGACGCCGCGCTCAACACCCCGTACAAGAACACCATCGACGTGCGCGATCAGCCCGCCTACCCGGGCAACATCGAGCTCGAGATGAAGATCGGCGACATCATCTGCTGGAACGCGGTCGCCATGGTGCTGCAGGCCTACGACAGCGGCTCGGGGGTTGGTGGTCACATCGCCACCTACCTGTCCGCCGCGACGATGATGGAAGTGGGTTTCAATCACGTCTTTCGAGGCGCGTCCGAATCCTACGGCGGCGATCAGGTGCACTTTCAGGCCCACACCTCGCCCGGCGTCTATGCCAGGGCGTTTCTGGAAGGGCGTCTTTCCGAGCAGGCGTTGACCAACTTCCGCCGCGAGCTGGCGCCCGGTGGTGGTCTGCCCTCCTACCCTCATCCGCGCCGCCTGCCGTGGTTCTGGCAGATGCCCACGGCCAGCATGGGGCTCTCTACGCCCAGCGCCATCTACCAGGCACGGTTCGCCAAATATCTGGAAAGCCGCGGGCTCAAGGCCAACAACGGCGGCAAGATCTGGACGTTCATCGGGGACGGAGAGTCCGACGAGCCGGAGGTGCTCGGCACCATCAACATCGCCAGCCGGGAGCGGCTGGACAACCTGGTTCTGGTGATCAATTGCAATCTGCAGCGGCTCGATGGCCCGGTCAGGGGCAACGGAAAAATCATTCAGGAGCTCGAGCGCGCCTTTCGCGGCGCCGACTGGCACGTGATCAAGGTGATCTGGGGCGGCGGCTGGGATGCCATTCTTGCCCGGGACGAGCACGGCATTCTCCAGGAGCGTATGGAGCAGGCCGTGGATGGCGACTATCAGATGTACACGGTGTCCAGCGGCGACGTGGTCCGCGAGCACTGGGTGGAAACATCCCCCGAGCTCGAGGAGCTGATGAAGACGCTCTCCGACGAGGAGATCCGGTCCATCAAGCGTGGCGGCCAGGATCACCAGAAGATCTATGCCGCGTTTGCCCGGGCGGCCAACGTTCGCGGCAAGCCGTGCGTGGTGCTTCTCAAGACGGTGAAGGGCGACGGTCTCGGGCCAGGCACCGAAGGCAGCAACACGGTGCACCAGAAGAAGCAGCTCAACGAGCAGGAGCGACAGGAGCTCGCGAAGAGGCTTGGCATTCCGCTCACCCGGGAGGAGATATCGCGAGCGGCTTTCTATCGCCCGGCCGAGGACTCTGCAGAGCTGGTCTACCTGCGCGACCGGCGCCATAGCCTGGGCGGTTACCTGCCGGCCCGGGAAGTGCGCTGCGCGGCGCTGGAGCCCCCGTCGGTGGAGCTTTTTGCCGCCATGCTCAAAGGATCGGACAGGCCGGTGACCACCACGGCGGCGGTGGTCCGTATGCTGTCCCGCCTGCTGCGTGACCCGGCTCTCGGCCGATACATCGTGCCCATCGTTCCCGACGAGGCGCGCACCTTCGGGATGGACGGCCTTTTTCCCCAGGCGGGCATCTACTCGCCGGCCGGTCAGCGCTACCAGCCGGTGGATGCGGGCACCATCGCGCCGTATCGGGAGGCCGAGGATGGTCAGATTCTCCAGGAAGGAATCTGCGAAACGGGCGCCATGGCGTCTTTCCTGGCCGCGGGCACGGCCTACGCGAATTATGGCCTGCCGATGATTCCGTTCTACATCTTCTACTCGATCTTCGGTTTTCAGCGTGTCGGCGACATGATCTGGGCCGCGGGCGACATGATGTGCAGGGGTTTTCTCCTCGGCGGCACTTCAGGGCGTACCACCCTGAACGGCGAGGGGGTGCAGCATCAGGACGGGCACTCCCATCTGGTTGCCAACACGATTCCCAACCTGAAGAGCTACGACCCGGCGTTCGCCTTCGAGATAGCCTTGCTGGTTCGTGAGGGCATCAGGCGGATGTATCAGCTGCAGGAAGACGTCTTCTACTATCTCACCCTGACCAACCAGCCCTACCCCATGCCGGCCATGCCCGAAGGCGTGGAGGACGGCGTTCTCAAAGGCATGTACTGCTTCAGCCGTGCTCCGGGGGCGGTGGTCAACCTGTTCGGCAGCGGCGCGCTGATGACCGAGGTGTTGCGGGCGGAGAGCCTTCTTGCCGAGCATGGCATTGCGTGTAACGTCTGGAGCGTTACGAGCTACAACGAGCTGGCCCGGCAGGCGCTCGCCTCGGAGCGAGCCCGCCTGCTCGGTGTCGGCGACGGCGATGAGCGGGCCTACGCCGAAGCGCTGCTAGAGGGGGAAGAAGGGATATTCGTGGCCGCCTCGGACTACCAGAAGTCCCTTCCCATGAGCATTTCTCGCTGGGTGCCGGGCCCCTATACCGTGCTGGGCACGGACGGCTTCGGGCTGTCGGAGGATCGCCGGGTTTTGCGCGGCTACTTCGAAGTTTCCGCCGAGTGGATCGCGTTCGCCGCGTTGTCGTCCCTGGCCCAGAACAACCGGCTCGAGCGTGACGTGGCGCTGGGCTTTGCGGCCAAGGCGGGGCTTGCCCTGGACAAGGCGAACCCCGCTGAGGGCTGAGGGGCGCGGGATGTGCTCTGGGGCATGCGCCGATGGGGCCCCGGATTGGCGTTGCCTTTGCCCGCGCGGGTCGGGTAAGTTGAGAATCGGTTCACGTAAAACGAGCCGCCATCGCTTCAAAATCCCCCAAGGGACCAACTCGGCTCGAATCCTGTAAGTAAGGAAAATGGACCTTCGTTTCTCACAGTTCGAGATCCTCACAGCCGCCGGCGCATTCTTTCTTTGCCTGGCGTTCATTTGCGTGTTCAACGAGGCATCAGATATCCAGGACGACGTCGGCATACGCGCCCAGGGCGAGGCGCGCGAGCACGGCCTTTACTGGGCGGGTGTGGAGGCCTTGGGCCAGCGGGTCAGGCTGACGGGTGCCGCGCCAAGCGATGCCCAAAGGCTTCACGCGGCAGCAGCGGTCGCCGCGCTCCCAGGTGTCACTTCGGTCCAGAACGAGATCGAGGTGCTCGGCCCCGACGGCGCGTGTCAGAGGCAGATGGACTCGGCGCTGGCGGAGCTTGGCGTGACCTTCAAGACCGGTCGCGCCGAGATCGGCGACTCCAGCTACCCGTTGATTGCCGAGCTTGCCCGGACCATGGGCGCATGCGCGACGCCCATCGAGATTGCCGTGCACACGGATTCCCTCGGCGATGCCGCCGTCAACCTCAAGCTGAGTCAGCGGCGAGCGGACGCGGTACGCAAGGCTCTGGTCCAAAGAGGCGTTCGCCCGGACCGTCTCGTAGCTGCCGGCTACGGCGAGACCCAGCCCGTCGCTTCCAATGCCCGCGAATCGGGACGTCGGGAAAATCGCCGGGTTGAATTCCGGGTGGTCGGAGGCACCGCGTGATCTATCTCGTCGTCAACATCGTCGGCTATCTGCTGGTTGCCCTGGTCGCCGGCGTCGGTGTGGGGTGGCTGCTGCACGGATCCCTCGCAGGCAAGGCTTCCGGCGAGCGCAGAGGGCTCGGTTCCGTGGGCGTCGACGATCTCGAGCTCGCGGCTCGCGCCGACGCCCAGGACGAGCAGCTGAGGAAGCTGGCCGCCACGATCAGGCAGAAGGAGCGAGAGGTCGAGGCGTTGAGCCGCGAGCTCGAAAGGCGGGATCGCCGCTTCAACGCTGCCGACAAGCTGGCAAAGATATCCCGGCGTCTTCAACAGGAAGCCGAGCAGCTCAAGGAGCAGGTCCGCGTTCTCGGCGAGCAGCTCGAAGCCGCGCGGGAGGAGGCCCAGGGATCCCACGGCGCGTCGGCTGCCATGGAGGAAGTTCTGCGCAGCGAGATCCTCGAGCTCGAGGGCCGGCTCCGGGAGTCTTCTCAGGAGCAGGACCGGCTCGCCAAAACGCTGGAGCAGGAAAACCGCAAGGTCGAGGAGCTCGAGCGGCAGCGTGATCTTCAGAACAGCTCTCTGCAGGTTCTGCACAAGCAGCTGGAGCTGGCCCGGAAGAGCAGGGAGGGCGCTGCCGAGGCCGGTGGTTGAGGCTCAGCCGAGGAAGCGTCGGAGGATCCAGGCGGCCACCGAGAGGATGGCCGAGACGATGAGCATCGAGGTGATGGGAAAGTAAAAGGAGAGCCCCGGGCGCTCCACCCGGATGTCTCCCGGCAGCCTGCCGAACCATCCGAGCCACCCCGTCTGCAGCAGCAACCCGACGATCACGGTTAACGCTCCGGCGAGCACCAGCCATTTGCCCACCTCGCTCATGCTTGCTTGTGCCCGATCAGGCGACCATCGAGACCGCGAATGGTCGTGCTGGTCATGGCTACGCCGGCGATGGCGAAGCCGAACACGCAACAGCCGATCAGCACCGCCAGCGCCGGCCCAGCGGCCTCGGCGAGAGCGCCCATGAACAAGCCTCCCAACGGTATCAGGCTGTAGCCAATCGCGTGGATGCCCATGACCCGGCCGCGCAGGTCGTCGGGAACGACGAGCTGCAGGACGGCCATGGAGCTGATCATGAAGACTGAGGTGAAGACCGATGCGAAAAACGTCGCCAGCAGCGCGGCGATGAACCAACCACCCACTGCGACCAGAGCGAACACGGCGGTTAGGGCGGCGGACAGGGTTGCGCCGCCAAGCATGACGAACCCGAGCCTCGCATGCTCCTGCACCCCCCCGACCAGCAGCGTGCCGGCAACCGCGCCCACGCCTCCGGCCGAGAGCAGATAACCGTAGCCGGCCTCACCGGACTCCAGGACGTCTGCGAACACGGGCATGATCTGCACGTAGCTGCCCGCGAAAAACATGCCGATGAACGTGAGCAGCATCAGCCACTTGAACAGCTCCTCGTTGACGATGAAGCGCACGCCCTCGGCGATCTGCTCCAGCGGCGAGCCGTGGCGCGCGTCGCTGGTGGTCACGTGCAGGCCGCTGATGACGATCATCATGGTCAGAAAGCCGCCGCTGCCCAGGGCGAACAGCACCCAGGTGTCGCTGGCCGCTATGATGATCCCGCCCAGTGCCGGCATGGCCATGCGCGTGGCCTGCCAGATGATGGAGTTGAGCGCTACGGCGCTCATGAAAGCCGGCCGGTCGATGAGCTGTGGAAAGATGGAGACCCTGGCGGGCCAGTCGAGCCCGGTGATGAGAGAGACTGCGGCCGCCACGGCGAGGACGTGCCACACGCGCACGGTACCGCTGTAGTCCAGCCAGGCCAGCAGCGCGAGTAGCGTGGCGATGGCCCCCGATGTCCAGACCAGAATGAGACGCTTGTCGAAGCGGTCGGCGAACACGCCGCCGATCAGCGTCATCGCGATGTTCGGCGCGGCGACGGCGGCGCCCAGAATTCCCAGCTGCAGCGCCGACCCTGATAGCTCGAATACCAGCCAACCCTGGGCCAGGGTGATCAGCTGGGTCGCGCCCACGGAGGCAAGAGACGCCAGCCAGTACTTTCGGTAGCGCGGGAAGCCGAAAGCCGGGTAGCGTTGCAGAAGGAAGTTGGTCATGCCATCTCTCTGAGCGGCCGTGTAGTATGCCGTGACCGTATTGGCTGGCACCACTCGCCTTGCTAGAAGACGTCACCAGGTTCGGCTCCAAGGCGGACGCGCGTCAATGGGCGTGGGATGCCCTCGACGAGCGTCGTCTGGCCAGATTTCCGTTCCCACCCCATGGGCGGATTCCGAACTTCGCCGGCGCGGCGGCAGCCGCGATGCGGATTTTTGCGCAAGCCCCCTGGTCCGAGGCGGGGGCTATCAAGGTCAATCCCGACTCGCCCCAGCTGCCCGTTCGGTTCCTGGCGCTGCAGCGTGGGATCCGGGTTTACGTGCCGACACCGAAGCTCGCAGCGGGATTCATTCTGCTGGATCCGGCGCGGATCCCCCCCGAGCGGTTCCGCGAGGCAGCGGCGCTCAAGACCATGCTGCGCTGGGCGCGGCCGGTAGCCCTCGAAGACCTGCCCCAGCTGGATGCCATCGTGACCGGGTGCGCGGCGGCTACCTCGTCGGGCAAGCGGGCGGGGAAAGGCGCCGGGTACAGCGACCTGGAGTTCGCCATCCTGCGGGAGCTCGGCCACGACCCCGTCCCGGTGGCCACGACGGTCCACGACGTGCAGCTGGTAGAGGACTTTCCCATTGCCCACAACGACCTGCCCCTAAGCCTGATCTGCACGCCGACGCGCACGATCCGCGTCCAGGCGCCGCCCGCCGCGCCTGCCGGGATTCAATGGGGCGAGCTCTCCGCCGAGCAGCTGGCGGCCATGCCGGTTCTGGAATCCTTGCGCAGGCTCAAGCATGGCGGGTGAGCGCACCCTTCCCGTGCGCCTGGCACTGGCCGTGGCGCTTCTTGTCAGCTCGGCTTCGGCCGAGCCCGCCGCCGCCGGGGAGAGCACGGTGATCGTGCTTTCCTGGGACGGCATGCGCCACGACTATCCGGACAGGGGCGACTTTCCCGGCCTGGCCCGGGTGATCAGCGAAGGTGCCCGGGCCGAGCGGCTCGTTACCGTGTTTCCATCCTCTACTTTTCCGGGACACGTCTCTTTAGCCACGGGCACGTACCCGGACCGGCACGGCATCGTCGGCAATCACTTCGTCGACCGGCAGCGCGGCGTCTACAGGATGGACTCCGATGCAGACTGGCTGCTGGCTGAGCCCATCTGGATCGCGGCTGAGCGCCAGGGGGTCATGGCGGCGACCTACTTCTGGGTGGGCTCGGAGAGCGACTGGCGCGGCCGGGGCACCCGTTACCGCGAGAGCCCCTTCGACGGTTCCCGACCCGAAGCTTTGAAGGTGGATCGGATTCTCGAGTGGCTGCAGCTTCCGGAGGGGCAGCGGCCGCGCCTCATCATGAGCTACTGGGCTGGCGCCGATCGGATCGGCCACCGTTTCGGTCCCGACAGCGAGCGCGTCACCACCCAGATAGCCGCTCAGGATCTGCAGCTGCAGCGGCTGCTCCAGGGCCTCGACCTGCTGGATCGCTGGGCGTCTACCACGCTCCTGATCGTTAGCGACCACGGCATGACCGCGAGCTACCGTTACACCGATCTGCGCGGCATGCTGGCCGCCGCCGGCATCGGCGCCTACGTCACAGGCAGCACGGTGGTGCACGTCTACCTCGACGATCCGGATGACCATGCCCGGGCAGGGGAACTGCTCGGCAAGATAGAGGGCGCGCGGGCCTACCCTGGGGATGCGCTGCCGGGTTGGATGCGCCTGTCCCACGCGGCCAGAACGGGCGACTGGCTGGTGGTCGCTACTCCTCCCCTGACCTTCAGCCGGCCGGCTGGTTGGGAGGGAGCCATGGTGGCGACCCTGAGCATGGTGGGATGGACTTTCGGCAGCCACGGCTACCCGCCGGACCATCCCGAGATGCCGGGCATGTTCCTGGCGCTCGGCCGTGGCGTTCCGGCAGGGGCACTTCTACGGGCGGTGCATCAGGTGGATCTGGCTGCCACCATCGCCGCGCTCCTGGGCATCGAGCCCCCGCTCGAATCCGAGGGCACGCCGGTGCCGGGCCTGGAGATTCCCGTTGCCGCCCGGCAGGCGGCCAAGGAGGATGACGATGGCTAAGTGGCAGCAACCCCGAAGCTTCTGGACGTGGGGCTATCGGTCTGATGAGCCCTCGGAGGAGGAGCGCCATCAGGCCGCGGCTCGGGTATCCGAACGGCTTGGCCGGGTGGTCGAGCCGCCCCCCATCCCGCGGATCGGGGAAATTGCGCTGCGCAAGCCGCGGCTGTCCGTTCCTGCCGGCCTGCGGGGTTGGGTGACCACCGATCATGAGGAGCGTGTGGTGCACACCCACGGCGGTCACCCGCTCGAGCTGCTCTCTGCCGTGCGAGGAGAGTTCGACGCGCCGCCGGATGCGGTAGCCCATCCGCGCAACGAAACAGAACTCGAGGCGACGCTCGCCTGGTGCGACGAGCACGGCCACGCCGCGATTCCCTTTGGGGGCGCCACCTCAGTGGTCTGGGGCGTGCGGGTGCCCGAGAGCGCGGATGCCGCGGTGACCATCGACATGGATCACTTCCATCAGGTGCTGGAGATAGACGAAGTGTCCCGGGCGGCCCGCATCCAGGCGGGCGTCCTGGGGCCCGATCTGGAGAACACCCTCCGTCCTCTGGGCCTGACGCTCAGGCATTTCCCCCAGAGCTTTCCCTGGTCCACCGTCGGTGGCTGGGTCGCGACCCGTTCCGGCGGGCACTACGCGACCAACCATACCCACATCGACGACTTCGTCGAGAGCGTTCGCATGCTCACCCCGGCCGGATGGTGGGAATCTCGGCGTCTCCCCGGCAGCGGCGCCGGACCCAGCCCCGATCGCATGGTCATGGGCTCGGAAGGCATTCTAGGCGTCATCTCGGAATGCTGGCTGCGGCTGCAGAAACGGCCCGTTTATCGGGCCACGGCGGGCGTGGTGTTCGACAGCTGGGAGGCGGGTGCGGAAGCCGCCAGGCAGATCGTGCAGGCCAAGCTCTGGCCCGCCAACCTGCGCCTGCTGGATCCGGCTGAGGCTGCCCAGAGCGCGGGCCTCGGCGGCGGCCGGTCCCTGCTCATCGTCGGTTTCGAGTCCGCGGATTTGCCTCAGGGCGATCTGATGCGCGACGCGTTGGCCATCGCACGGGGAGCGGGCGGCCTGGTGGACGACGATGCGGTCCGCGTGGACGACGGGTCGGGGAAAGCCACCGGCAGGGAAGGATCCGTGGGGGCCTGGCGATCGGCCTTCATCGGCGTCAACGCCGGGCTGACCAGCGGGCTCGGTCTGCTCGCGGACACCTTCGAGACGGCCATCACCTGGGATCGCTGGCCCGAGTTCGACGCGTCGGTTCGCGAAAGGGTGGGTCGGGTGCTCGAGGAGGTGCTCGGGCCGGGAGCGAGGCTCAGTTGCCGCTTCACCCACGTCTACCCCGACGGCCCCGCTCCCTATTACAGCTTTTCCGGCGTTGCCGGGCTCGGGGCAGAGCACGAGCAATGGCGGGTCATCAAGGACGAGGCCACGTCTGCGGTGGTGGACGCCGGCGGAACGGTGACGCATCACCACGCCGTAGGGCGCATGCACCGTGCGGGGTGGGAGGATCAGCATCCACCTCTCTATGCCCAGGCGCTCAGAGCGATGAAGCGCACCCTGGATCCCAACGGGATCCTCAATCCCGGCGTGCTCATCGACCCTTAGGACGGCCCACGCCCGCGACTCGCTCGTCTGCTCCCCTGTTGACGTGGCTTTCACGCGCGGCCGCGCATAGTGGCCGTCCTCTTCGTTCAGGGTGGGGGCGATGCTGGCCACGCTTTCCAGGCAATTGGATTCCGAACGGGCCATGGTGCGCCGCGGCCGCGGCTTGGACTGGCTGCGCATCTGGCCCTTTATCGGCCTTCACCTGGCCTGCCTGGCCGTGTTCTGGGTCGGGGTGAGCCCGGTGGCGGTCGTGGTCGCCGTGGCCTGCTACCTGATCCGGATGTTTGCGATCACGGCCTTCTACCATCGTTACTTTGCGCACAAGGCGTTTCGCACCTCGCGCGCCTGCCAGTTCGTGTTTGCCGTGCTCGGCGCGGCATCCACCCAGCGGGGACCGCTGTGGTGGGCGGCGCACCACCGCCGACATCACATGCACACGGACACCGCGGACGATCCGCACCGCCCACAGGACGGCTTCCTGTGGTCCCACATGGGCTGGTTTCTCTCCGGCGAGCATTTTCAGACCGACATGGCCCGGGTTCGCGACTGGAGCGTCTTCCCGGAGCTGGTCTGGCTCAACCGGTTCGACACGGTGGTGCCCATCCTGCTCGGCACGGCCATGTTCGCTCTGGGATGGGGGCTCGAACGTCTGGCACCCGGCCTCGGCACCAGCGGCTGGCAGATGCTGATCTGGGGTTATTTCATATCTACCGTCGCGTTGATCCACGCGACCCTGCTGGTGAACTCCCTGGCGCACCGCTCGGGCCGCAGGTGCTTCGACACGCGGGACGAAAGCCGCAACAACTGGATCGTCGCCGTTCTGACCCTCGGCGAGGGCTGGCACAACAATCATCATCGCTTTGCCGGCGCTGCCCGACAGGGATTCTACTGGTGGCAGCTCGACGTCTCTTTCTACCTGCTGAAGCTCATGTCCTGGCTCGGCTTGATCTGGGATCTCAAGCCGGTCCCTGGCTCGGTGCTCCGGGAGGGGCGCTCGTGAGAATCGCGGTGGTGGGAGCGGGCGTATCCGGTATCGCCGCCGCCTATCGGCTGCAGCAGGAGGCCGACGTCGTCCTCTTCGAGGGGCAGGGGCGGCTGGGCGGTCACACCGACACCCACGCCGTGCTCGTCGGCGGTGCCACCCACGCCGTGGACTCCGGATTCATCGTGTTCAACCCGGACAATTACCCGCGTTTCTCGTCGTGGCTGGACGAGCTGGGGGTTGAATCTCAGCCGTCGGACATGTCCTTCGGCGTCTCGAACCAGGCTACCGGCGTCGAGTACGGCAGCCGCGGACTGGGCGCTTTGTTCTGTCAGCGGCGCAACCTGGTCTCACCCCGGTTCCTGCGCATGCTGGCCGATCTTCGCAGGTTCTACCGTGACGCCGTCGATTATCCCCTGGACGAGTCGCTCACCCTCGGCGAGCTGCTCGAACGTCACGGCTACGGCGCCGGGTTCGTCGAGGATCACATCGGGCCCATGTGCGGTGCGCTCTGGTCCGCTGCGCCGGACGCGGCTCTGGCGATACCGGCCCGCCACGTGATCGCCTTCATGACGCATCACCGCATGCTGCAGCTGGACGGTCGCCCGCAGTGGCGGGTGATCAAGGGCGGGTCGTCCACCTATCTGCAGGCGTTTCTGGCCCGTTTCAGCGGCGAGGTGCGGCTGGCCGACCCGGTGCAGGCGGTAGCCAGGACGGCGTCGGGCGTGGACATCACCTCGGCGTCGGGAACCGCGCGCTTCGATGCCGTCGTGCTGGCCTGCCACAGCGACGAGGCCCTGGGTCTGCTGGCCGACCCCAGCGAGGCGGAGCGGGACGTGCTGGGCGCCATCGGCTACCAGCCGAACCGGGTCGTCGTTCACTCCGACGACCGGGTCATGCCCGAGCATCGGCCGGCGTGGTCGAGCTGGAACGCCTTGGTCGGGGCCGAGCGCCCCGAGCGTTGCCAGGTGAGCTACTGGATGAACCTGCTCCAGTCATTGCCCGGGCGCGAAAACTTTTTTGTGACGTTGAACCCGCAGATGCCCCTCAAGCGCGTGTGGAGCGTGCGCGAGTACGCTCACCCGGTGTTCACTCGCCGTGCCCGTGCAGCCCAGCGTCGCAAGGCCGAGATCAGCGGCGTTCGCAATACCTGGTTCTGCGGTGCTTACTGGGGCTGGGGCTTTCACGAGGACGGCTTCGTCAGCGGCATGGAGGTTGCCGAAGGCATGCTTGGGTCTATGGCCGATGCCGCCTGAGCTCCTCCGCGATAGCGTCTGTGAGGGGTGGGTTTACCACCGCCGCGCCGCCCCGGAACACCGTTTCCGGTACCGCGTCTGGATGCTCTGGCTCGATGTTGCCCGCCTCGGCCAGGGGCCCTTGCGCCTGCTGCGGCGCCGGCTGGGACTGAGCCCGCTCGGGATAGCGCCCAAGGACTTTCTCGACGGCAGCGACGACCTTCTCGGCGCGGTTCGCGCGCGCCTGGCCAGTCACGGCTACCCGGCGCCGGCCCGGGTGTTTCTGCTCACCCAGCCCCGCAGCTGGATTTCCGGGTTCAATCCGGTCAGCTTCTACTTCTGCGTGGGCCAAGCAGGGCTTGATTGCATTCTTGCCGAGATCAACAACACGCCCTGGGATGAACGCCATACCTACGTGCTGGACGCGCGCGGCCAGTCGGGCGAGTTCTCCTTCTCTTTTCCCAAGGCCTTTCACGTCTCGCCTTTCATGCCGATGGATCTCGAATACCGTTGGCGGTTCGCCATCGAGCCCGAAGCGGTGAAGATCGCCATGGGTCTGTTCAGGGAAGGGGAAGAGACCTTCAACGCCGGGCTGAGGCTGTCGGTAGTGCCCATGACCCGGCGCCGCCTGCTCCTGGGCATGGCCCGCTATCCGCTGCAGAACGTGGCGACGCTGGCACGAATCTACTGGCAGGCCCTCCGGCTCTATTCCAAGCGCAGCCGTTTCTATCCGCACCCCGATCGCGCTGAGGAGGCGCCGGCATCATGACCGACAACACCTTGTATGGCGACGGCCGACGAACCGCGCCCTCGGGCCCGTTTGCCGCGCTGGCTCGCAAGGCGCTGGGCAGGTTGCGAGATGGCACCATCCGGCTGACCGAGGCGGGCCGTACCGAGGTTTTCGGTTGCGGCGCCCCGGAGGTGCACGTGGAGGTCCGTGATCCGCGTTTCTTCCGGCGCCTGGTCATGGGCGGAAGCGTCGGGGCCGGCGAGTCATATATGGACGCGGACTGGTCCTGCGACGATCTGGTGTCTCTGATCAGAATCTTTGCCCGCAACCGCGACGCCCTGGATGTGGTGGATGGCGCCGGCAGCGTTCTTGTGCGATGGGCCAACCGCTCCAGGCACCTGCTGAGGCGCAACACCCGACGGGGAAGCCGGCGCAACATCGAAGCGCACTATGACCTGAGCAACGAGTTCTTCGAGACTTTTCTCGACGGCAGGATGATGTACTCGTCGGCCGTGTTCGAGTCGCCGGATGCAACCCTGGAGGAGGCGAGCGAAGCCAAGCTGGAGCGGCTGTGCCGAAAACTCGAGCTCGGCCCGGAGGATCACCTTCTGGAGATCGGCTCGGGCTGGGGCGGGCTCGCCGTGTACGCGGCAGCGCAGTTCGGCTGTCGGGTCACCACGGTCACGATTTCCCCCGCTCAGCTCGAAGCCACCCAAGCGCGGGTTCGGGCCGCCGGGCTCCAGGGCCGCGTCAGGGCCGTTCTGTCGGACTATCGCGATCTGGACGGCTGTTACGACAAGGTGGTATCCGTTGAGATGGTAGAGGCGGTTGGGCACGAGTTCCTCGATCGCTACTTCGAGTCGCTGTCCGGACTCACCCGACCAGGTGGGCTCATCGCCCTGCAGGCAATCACCATTGCAGACCGGCGGTACCGCGCAGCGCTCGCAGAAGCAGACTTCATCAAGAAACACATCTTCCCCGGCAGCTTCATTCCCTCGGTCTGCGTGCTGGTGGACGCGGCGGCGCGCCGGACCGACGCGGTGCTGGTCAACCTCGAGGACATCGGCCTCGACTACGCGCGCACCCTGCGCGCCTGGCGTGAGCGCCTGGAAGCCCGGCGCGGGGAGATTCAGTCGCTGGGCTTCGACGAGCGGTTTCTGCGCATGTGGCGGTTTTACCTCGCTTATTGCGAAGGCGGGTTCCTGGAGCGGGCCATCAGCGACGTACAGCTTCTTTTCGCAAAGCCCGCGTACCGGGGGCAGCCCTGGCGGGGTGCCCTCGACGGTTGAGGGGGCGGCTCGAATCAACAAGGAGACGGTTTCATGAGCATACTCATCGATCTGGCCGAGGCGCGCCGATTTCCGGACGCCCTGGTTCGCGCGGGTATCCGCAGGCTCGTCGCGCAGCGGCTGAAAGACGAGGGGTCGCAAGGCGTCGCCGCTCAGGCGGAGCGACACCAGCGCCTGCTGCGCGAGCTCCAGGAAAGCCCCGTTGCGCTGGATACGGAGCTGGCCAACGAGCAGCACTACGAGGTCCCCGCCGAGTTCTTTCGTGCGGTGCTTGGAAAGCACCTCAAGTACAGCAGCTGTTACTGGGAACGCGGCGCTGCCGACCTCGACGAGGCGGAGGCGCACATGCTGGCGCTCTACGGCGAGCGGGCGGAGCTTGCCGACGGCCAGAGGGTTCTCGATCTGGGCTGCGGCTGGGGTTCCTTCACGCTCTGGGCCGCCGAGCGTTTTCCGGGGAGCCGCTTCACAGCCGTCAGCAATTCAAATGGCCAGCGCGCCTACATCGAGTCACAGGCGGCCGCTCGCGGGCTGAAAAACGTCGAGGTCATCACGGCCGACGTCAACGATCTGCGGCTGCCCGGGATCTACGACCGTATCGTATCCATCGAGATGTTCGAGCACATGCGCAACTACGCGTTGCTGCTGAATCGTATCGCCGGCTGGCTTGCGTCCGACGGAAAGCTGTTCGTCCACATCTTCTGCCACCGCCACCTCCTTTATCCCTACGAGACCGAGGGGGACGGCAACTGGATGGGCCGTTACTTTTTTACCAGCGGGCTCATGCCGGCAGCGGACACGCTGCTGTTCTTTCAGGACGATCTGCGGTGCGAGCGGCGGTGGAGCGTTTCCGGAGTGAACTACGAGAAAACGGCCCGCGCCTGGCTGGACAATCTCGATGCCAACGAAAGCCGAGTAGTGCAGGCTCTCGAAGGAACCTACGGGGCTGCCGAGGTCGCCCGATGGGTTCAGCGCTGGCGCATGTTTTTCATGGCCTGCGAGGAGCTCTTTGCCTATCGTGGCGGCGAGGAGTGGCTCGTGTGCCATTACCGTTTTGCCCCACGCTGACGGGGCGGCGCTGCGCCCGCCGGAGAACGGGTTGAAATGAAACCCAAGGGAATCAGATCCAAGCTCGTCCGGGCCTTCTTCATTCAGGTGACGATCATCAGCTGCGTCACCCTGGTGGGCATAGCCGTGGCGTACAACATCATCTACGGCGTCATGCTCCGGGAAGCCCTCAACGACGAGGCCGCGCACTTCTGGAGCCGTTACGAATCGGATCCGAGTCACAGCCTGCCGGACGTATACAACCTGCAGGGTTTCATGGCCGTGGACGGGGACTTCTCGGGCGTGCCGGAGCAATACCGGGGCCTCGCTCCGGTGGGCTTCAGCCGGCAGCCATACGAGGACGCCCAGGCACTGGTGCACGTATCGGAACGTGACGGCGAGCGGCTCTTTCTGGTGTTCGAGTACGATCAGGTGTCCGCCCTGGCCTTTTTCTTCGGCATCGTCCCGCTCGCGTTGGTCCTGTTGCTGATTTACGGCACGTCCTTCGTCACCTACCGACTCTCCCAGCGGGCGGTGTCACCCATCGTGCGCCTGGCGGCCTATCTGGAGGACTTCGACTTCAATGCCAATCTCGAGATCAGTCGCGACCTCGAACCGCTGCGCGCCCATGCCGACGCGGAGGTCGTGAGCATGATTCAGGCGGTGGAGCATTTCACCACCCGGCTGGCAGCCTTCGTCGAACGTGAGCGGATTTTTACCCGCGACGCCGGCCACGAGCTGCGCACGCCGGTGGCGATATTCAAAGGCAGCCTGGATCTGCTCGAGCAGAGCGGGGATCGACCGGCTCACGAGCACAAGGCGCTTGCCCGAATGAGACGCACGGTCTCGGACATGGAATCGCTGCTGGAGACCCTGCTGCTGCTGGCCAGAGAGGAGCAGGTAGAGATGCCTCGGGAGGACGTGAGCGTCAACGCCCTGGTGGCGGGCCAGCTCGAGCTGCTGCAGCCCATGGCCGAGCGCGCCGAGAACAGCCTGGCGCTGCACGAGCGCGCTGAGCTGCGCGTGCGCGCCCCGGAGAAAGTGCTCGAGATCGTGCTTGGCAACCTGATCCGAAACGCCATCAACTACACCCACGGCGGCCGCGTCGATGTGACGGTAACCGACCGCTCCGTCCAGGTGGGCGACACGGGCGTCGGGATGTCGGGTGAGGAGTTGCAGAACGCGTTCGAGCCGTTCTACCGGGTGGACGAGAGCAGAGGGGCGATCCGAGGCCACGGCCTGGGCCTAGCCATCGTGAAGCGGTTGGCCCACCAGGCCGGCTGGAGCATCTCGGCCCACAGCAAGCCTGGTGAAGGGACCCGGGTAGAAGTGGCCTTCTTCCCCGACGACTAGGTCAGGGGATGGGCAGGTAGCCGCCGTCGATGCCTTTGGTGACGATGCTCACCGCGTCGTGGGGGTGAAGGCTTTCGTGGTGCTCGACGCGCAGCCAGAAGTCATTGAAGGACGAATCGTCGTTGAGCGCGGCCTGCAGCTTGCGCGCGGCATCTTCGCAGAACATCAGATTCTGACCGTTGCGCAGGGCGAATTCCTGCTCGTCCTGGCGTTTCACGGCGGCCTGAACCGGCGTGCCGATGGCGGTCTCCAGCGTGTCGATGAGGGCCGCGATGGGGAGCTCGGTCACGTCGTCGGCCAGCTGGGTGATGACCTTTGCCACGCTCCTCTGGCTGTGAGGCGTGGCGACGATGCCCTGCTCCGTGCCGAGCCACTCGTTGACGTCGGCGAAGTCGATGGGCCGGCCGCTGTCGAAGCGGTCGGCAAACGCCTGCTGGATCAGCTGCCTGGCCAGCGCGGCCGAGCAAGGGCAGGTGCTCGAGTAGAGAATCTCCACCCCCAGCTCCAGGGTCATCTTGCCGTCGGCCAGGGTGCCCTTCACGGTGATGGGGTAGGAGCTCCAGCCGGCATTGTCCGAAAGCAGCGCCATCTGGCGCAGCTCGTACTCGAAGTCGAACTGCACGAACGCCCGGCTGCTCAGGTCGAGATGAGAGCTGTGCATGGAGCCGAGCAGCATTTTCAGCCCCGCGACGGACAGGGGACGGGTGCGGGCGTGCTCGTCGAGCAGAAGATACAGCCGGGACATGTGGATGCCCTTGGCATGGGGGTCGTTCAGGTCCACGTACACCTGGACCCTGGCCTGAACGCGTTGGTTGACGTTGCCGGCCCGGATCAGGATGGGCTGATGGATGTCGCTCATTCCCACCCAGTCCAGGGTGCCTTGCGGCTTGGCATGGGGTCGTCCGGCGATGTCGGGCATGGAGGCCAGCTCGACGGGCTTTGGTGTGCTCATGGGTTATCCCCTCGATCAATGATCTGATGAGATCAAGCTAGAGGGGCGCCGGTGAAAGGGGTGTGAAAGGCGTTGCCCGTCAGCCGGCGTCTGGCTCAGGAACCCGCACGCGGTATCCGCGGCCTGCCAGAGTCTCGATGAGCGGCTCGTTGAACGGCCGGTCGACGGCCTTGCGCAGGTTGTAGAGGTGGCTGCGCAGGGTGTCGCTGTCGGGAAGGTCGTCTCCCCACAATTCCCGCTCGATGGTCTCGCGTGGGACCACCTTCGGGTGCTCGCGCAGCAGGATCTTGAGGATGTCGAACAGCGTACGCGATAGGAGGATCTCGGTGTCGCCCCGGAACACGGACATGGTGTCCAGATCCATGCTCAGCTCGCCCACGTTGTAGGCTGCGCTCACCCCGCGGCCGCGGCGGATGAGCGCCTCGATGCGCGCGACCAGCTCCGGCATGTCGAAGGGTTTGACCAGATAGTCGTCCGCGCCGACGTCGAAGCCGTCGAGCTTGTCCTGAAGCTGGTCCCGGGCGGTGAGCATGATGATGGGCGTGGAGAGCCTGGCATCCCTGCGCAGGCGCCGGCAGACCTCTATGCCGTCGATGCCGGGCAGCATGATGTCCAGCACGATGGCGTCGAAGGCTTCGCTGGTCGCGAGCTGCACGGCGAGCAGCCCGTCCGCGGCGTAGTCCACCACGTAGTTCTTTGCCTCCAGGAACGCGCCGACCGTCTCTGCCAGGTCCGCGTTGTCTTCCACGAGGAGGATACTGCCTTCGGGTCGACTCATCGGCGCATCTTAGAGGCAGGGTCACGCCGGCCGCAACGCCCTCGAAGCCCCTTGGTTTCGGCTCGCGGCAATGGGCACAATGATCCGTCCCCCCGACATGGGCGCTCGCATGGCGTCGAGCCGATAGATCCATGGATGCGACCGGTTTCATATTGCAGGCCACCTACCGCATTCACGCGGGGGTGCCCGTGATTTACCTGTTCGGCCGCCTGGAGTCCGGCGAAACGTTTCTGGTGCGTGACCATCGGCAGCGGCCTCATTTCTACGTGCGGCAGGAGGATGCCCGGCGAGCCGAGGCCTTAGACGGCATCGCCCTCGAGGCGTCCGGCGCCAGAACGTTCTCCGGGGACGCGGTGTGTCGGGTGACCGTGCCCACCCCCTCAGATGCGCCGCCCGCGCGCGAGCGGCTTCACGGCCTTGGGGTCGACACCTTCGAGGCGGACGTCCGCTTCGCCATGCGCTATCTGATCGACCGGGGCATCCGCGGCGGCTGCCGCATCCGCGGGGCGGCAAGCCGCGGAGAAGGGGTAGGCTGGGTGTTCGACGATCCTGAGGTCGGCGCCGCCGAAGCCGGTATCGAGCCGGTGGTTCTTTCCTTCGATATCGAGACCGACGCCAAGGCGGACCGGCTGCTCGGCATCGCCGTCTACGGCGCCGGCGTGGACGAGGTTCTCATCGTCGACCCCGAGCGACGGCCCATGCCCGAGCGTGCCCGGGGCTTGCCCTCCGAGCGGGCGGTGCTGGAAGCTTTCTGTCAGCTCGTTCGCGACGTCGACCCGGACGTGCTGACGGGCTGGAACGTGGTCGATTTCGACCTGACGGTGCTCGGGAGGGTTGCCGCCAGAGTGCGCCATCCGTTTCAGCTCGGTCGGCAGGCGGGCGCGCTCCGCATCCGCCCCGCCCAGGGTTACTTCGGGAGCGGCAACGCGACCATTCCCGGCCGGCTGGTGCTCGACGGCATGGACCTGCTTCGCGGGGCGTTCGTGCGGATGGAAGAATATTCGCTGGACGCCGTGGCGCGGGAGGTCCTCGGCGAGGGCAAAACGCTGGATGGCGACGTGCGCGACCGTGCGGGGGAGATCATGCAGCGCTACCGCCAGGATCTGCCGGGGTTTGCGCGCTATGCGCGAACGGATGCGCGCCTGGCGCTGGACATCGTCACTCGCCTCGATCTCATGAACCTGGCTTTCGCTCGCAGCCGGCTGACGGGCATGACGCCGGATCGGGTGGCTGCCAGCATCGCCTCTTTCGACTTCCTTTACCTGTCCGCTCTGGGCAAGCGGGGCCTGGTTGCGCCCACGGTGCGTTCCGATGACAGCCGCGTCCACGCTGCGCAGTCTGGAGGCCAGGTTTTCGAGCCCGTGACCGGCGTGCATCGCAACGTCATGGTCTTTGATTTCAAAAGCCTCTACCCGAGCATCATCCGAACTTTCAACGTCGATCCTCTGGGGTTCGTGCCATCGGGCGACGCGGAGCCTGACGTGATCCGGCTCGTTAACGGCGCTGGATTCCGGCGGGATCCGGCCATCCTGCCGCGCATGCTCGATGACCTGTTTCCGCGCCGGGAGGCTGCGAAGACAGCTGGGGACAGCGTTGCCTCACAGGCGATCAAGATCCTCATGAACTCTTTCTACGGTGTGCTAGGCACCCCGGCCTGTCGGTTTCACAACGTCGAGATCGCAAACGCCATCACCGGTCAGGGCCGCCATCTGCTGCAGTGGTCGAAACGCTGGTTCGAGACGAGGGGCTTCGACGTGCTCTACGGCGACACCGACAGCCTTTTCGTGCGGTCGCGGCAGGGCGACGAGGATGCTGCCCTTGCGGAAGCGAGGGATCTCGCCGCGCGGCTCAATGCGGACATTGCCGCCGAGGTGCTCGAGCGCTGGGGGGTCGTCAGCCGCCTCGAGCTGGAATTTGAAAAGCTCTACGCCAAGCTCTTCCTGCCGTCTGTTCGTCACGGTGCGGCGGGCGCGCGAAAGCGCTATGCGGGGTTGCCTGTCGGGGCCGAAGAGGTGGAGTTCGTGGGCATGGAGGTCGTCCGCCGGGACTGGACCGAGCTTGCCAAGCGTGTTCAGCGGGAGCTGTATGCCAGGCTCTTCTCCGGAGCCGCCGTGGATGACTACCTGGCCGGAGTCGTCGCGCAGCTGCGTCGCGGCGAGCTGGACGAGCTTCTGGTCTATCGCAAAGGGCTCAGGAAGCGACTGGACAGCTACACGGCGAGCAACCCTCCCCACGTGGCTGCGGCGCGAAAGTCGGGAGAGCCGCCTGGGCGCACCGTGGCTTACCTTGTGACCAGCGCGGGCCCCGAGCCTCTCGACGCGCTGCAGCATGAGCCCGATCGGGAGCATTACGTCGACAAGCAGATAAAGCCGGTGGCCGAGCCCGTTCTCGGGGCGCTGGGTCTGGAATTCGCCCGGGTGATCGGCGACGACCGGCAGATGGGGCTGTTCTGAAGGGGAGGGCTCCCGCCCGCCGGCACCTGGTCAGAGCTGGTTCAGCACCCAGCCGATCAGCAGAACCTGGGGAACGCAGATGGCGGGCAGCATCAGGGCAATCTTCGTCGATCCGGTGGCTTCGCGCAGGACCATGATCTCGGTGTAGTCGCTGGCCACGCCGGCGAGCAGGAAGGTAAAGCTGTTTCCCGGGGCCCCCGCTCGGTTCATCAGATCCGCGGCGATGGGCACGGAGCCCTCGGAGCAGACCTCGAAGATGGTCGCGCCGACGAGGGTGAGGCCCAGGCCTAGCAGGCTTGGTCCGAACCACTGCGCGAAGTCCTCGGGGCTGAGAAAGGCCCTCAACGCGGCAGCGACGACTAGCCCGAACATCAGCCAGCGGAGCACGATACGGGTCCCGCGCAGTCCGTTGATGACGATGTCCGCGAGCAGGCGAGGCTCCCACTCGATGGTGCTGACCAGCTCACGGGAAGCCGGACCGAAACGGAAGTTCACCGGAAGATCGACCTGGGCGTCGTTAGCCGGGATTCGTCCCGTGCGGGCCAGGCGGTCGAACGCTAGGCCGGTGGTGATGGCAACCACCAGCGACAGGCCGATGAAGGCGATGGTCCAGCCGAGCCCGATGAGGCCGACGAGGATGAAGGTCAGAGAAACGGAGTTCCACGGGCTGGCGATGAGAAATGCCATGACCTGCCCGGCGCTTGCGCCCCGCTGGTAGAGCTTGGCCCCGACGGCGAGGATCCCGTGGCTGCACAGGTCGAGCAGCACGCCGGCGACAGCGGCCCGCAGAACGCCGTTCCGGCTTCCGGGAGGTCCGAGCAGCGCGATGATGAACTCCTGGGGTATCCGCTCCAGGACGCCGATGATGAGGATGGCCAGCGCGATGCCCCACCACATGGCCGCGAGCATCTCGTGCACGGTGTGAGCTGCATGGCCGAGCGGGGTCCCCATGGGCGCGGCGCCCGTCAGCGCCAGGATCAGAAGAACCAGCGCGATGGCCGCGCAGGTCATCAGCAGGTAATCGGTGCGGTATCTGGCCAGCCGGCTGGCGGGCGTCGGCACGTCAGCCACTTGGGCGTCCCATCGAGCGAAGAGGGTTGAGGCTACGCCTGGTCCTGTCCTGCTGGCAAGTGAGGTTGCTCGACAAGTCGAGGCGCCTACTTCACGAAGCCCAGCTCCGCGAGGTCCCTGACAAACCAGGGGGTGAAGCGAGCGGGCCACCGTTCGATTTCCGCGGCGAGCTCCTGAAGGCCGACGGCGCGGACCTCGGCGACCTCGGCGGCATCCGGCTCGAAGGGGCCGTCGTGCACGCCGGTGAACGCCTGCTGGAGCTCGTTGTCCCGCAAGTTCAGCTCCGCCTGATGTGACCGCCACCGCCGCACGTCGCCAATCGGCTCGAGCGAAACGCCCCTTACGCCGAGCTCCTCCTCTAGGCCGCGCCGGGCGGCGGCCAGATATGTCTCGCCGGGCACCAGGTGCTCGCCGACGCTGTAGTCCCACAGATCCGGATAGAGGTCCTTGCCCGGCGCGCGGCGTTGGATGAGCAGCGCGCCCGTGGTGTCGAAAAGAAAGACGTGGGCAGAGCGGTGCCAGGCACCGGTAGCGTGGACCCGATGGCGTGCCATGAGCCCCATGGCCCTGCCCGCCTCGTCATAGGTTTCGAACAGCTCGTCCAATGGTCCTTCGATTCTGCTGGGGATGGCGGACGCTATACTTTGGCCTTTGCACGTCGAGGTCAATGATGTCCCAGCGACGCAGGCGGCCGGCGGGTCCAGGACAGCGGTGCTGAAGCTGCAGGGAATCCGTCTGGCCGAGGGCGCCGCGCCCCTGGACCATGAGTTCCGGTCGGGGCAGATTACCGTGGTCCTCGGCCGCAACCGCTCGGGCAAGACGCGCCTGTGCCGATTGCTGGCCGGCCTGGAGCCCACGGGTGAGGGCCGGATATTGCTGGATGGGGTCGACGTCTCGAATATCCCGGCGGGCCAACGGCCGGTCTCTTTCGTGTATCAGTCGTTCGTCAATTACCCCACCCTCACCGTGGCGGAGAACATCGCCTCGCCCATGCGGGCCCGGGGCTTGCCGTCGCGTGAGCGTCGCCGGCGGGTCGAGGACCTGGCGGCAAGGCTGCACATTTCGGAGCTGCTCGACCGGCGCCCGGCCCAGCTGTCCGGTGGCCAGCAGCAGCGTCTGGCGATCGCCCGGGCGCTGGCCAAACAGGCGCGCGTCCTGGTCATGGACGAGCCGCTGGTGAACCTTGATTTCAAGCTTCGTGAGGCGTTGGAGCTGGAGCTGCGCGGGCTGCTCCGGGATGCCGGTATCGCCGTGGTCTATACGAGCTCGGACCCCCGGGACGCTTTCAACCTGGGCGACGAGGTGCTCCTGCTTGCCGACCACGCACCCGTGCAGGCCGGCCGGCCGCTGGACGTCTACGAGCGTCCGGTCAGCGTCGCTGCCGCGGACCTGATGAGCGACCCCGGTGTCAATCTGCTGCCCGGGCCTGACCGGCCGGCGGCGATTCGTCCCGAGCATCTGCACGTGAGCCGCCACGCAAGGGATGACGAGACGTTTGCTGCCGAGCTCCTCACCCTCGAGACCAACGGGTCGGAGACCTATCTCCACTGCCGGGTGGCGGACGCGCACTGGGTGGTGAAGCTGGAGGGCCTGATCGATCTGAAGCTCCGGCCGGGGGATACGCTGCCGCTTTTCGCCGAGCAGCGCTCCCTGCTGCGATTCTCGGAGGCGATGACCGATGTCCAGGATTGAGCTGGACGGCGTCAGCCACCGATATCCGGAGGCGCCCAGCGAAACGTTTGCCGAGCTCGAGCTGGTCATCGGCTCCGGCGAAGCCCACGCGCTGCTGGGCAGCTCGGGCGCGGGCAAGACGACGCTGCTCAACCTCCTCTCCGGCATCGAGCAGCCGACGACCGGGCGTATCACCTTCGATGGCCGGGACGTCTCGCGCACCCCGCCGCGCGCTCGCAACGTGGCCCAGGTGTTCCAGTTTCCGGTGCTTTACGAATCTCTCAGCGTGGCGGAGAACCTGGAATTTCCCCTGAAAACCCGTGGCGTGCGCGCCGCCGAGCGGCGTCGCCGCGCGAAAGCCATGGCGGAGCGCCTGGGCATCGCGGAGCTGATGGGCCGCCGGCCCGGCAAGCTGTCCCTGTTCGAAAGGCAACTCGTGGCCATCGGTCGCGCGCTGGTCAGGCCCGAGTTGTCCCTCGTGCTGCTCGACGAGCCGCTGACGGCGGTGGAGCCTTCGATCAAGTGGCAGCTCAGGCGGGAGCTGAAGGCCGTGCAGCAGGAGATCGGCGCCACCATGATCTACGTGACTCACGACCAGACCGAGGCGCTTACCTTTGCCGACCGCATCAGCCTTCTGCACCGCGGGCGGATCCTGCAGACCGGCTCGGCCCGTACCCTGTTCAGCGCGCCCGCTCACGAGCAGGTGGGACACTTCATCGGCTCGCCGGGGATGAACCTCGTTCCCGGCGAGATCGCCGAGGGCGCGTTGCGGCTCGGAGGGCGCGTGGTGGCCCCGGCGGCGGGTGCGGAGCCTGGACCGTGCACCATCGGCTTCCGCCCGGAGTGGGCATCGGTGGCGCCGTCCGGGCCTGACGGATCGGGCCTGCTCGGGACGATCACCGCGGCCCGGGTGCTCGGCGTGCGACGTGGGGTGCCCGTCGGGATCCTCAGCGTCGACCTCGGCGTAGGCGTTGTGCAGGTTCGCCAGGCTTTGTCCGCTTCCCCGGGGGAGCGTGTGGGTGTGAACGTGGACGCCGGGCAGGTCGTCGCCTTCCGGGAAGGCTGGCGCCTCCCGGGAATCGGTGCCGAGACCGGACGGGGGGCAGGTTCGTGAGCGGACGTCGGCCCGACAACCGGGCCTGGCTCGGCGTTCTCCCGGTGGTGCTGGTGGTCGCGTTCAGCGCCGTGATTCCCCTCATGACGGTGGTCAACTACTCCCTTCAGGACATCTTCGATCAGCACACGCGTCTGTTCGTCGGCTTCGACTGGTATCGAGAGATCCTTCGCGACCCGAGGTTCCTCGAGGCGCTGTTGCGACAACTTGCGTTCAGCGGCGCGGTGCTCCTCATCGAGGTTCCGCTCGGGGTCATGGTGGCACGCAGCCTTCCGCGCAGCGGCTGGCTCGCGCCGGCGCTCGTCGTCCTGATCGCTTTGCCGCTGCTGGTCCCTTGGAACGTCGTCGGAACCATCTGGCAGATCTTTGCGCGCCCGGACATCGGCCTGCTCGGCGCCGCGCTGACCGGCCTGGGTTTCGAGTTCAACTACACGTCCAGCCCCGTCGACGCCTGGATCACGCTTCTGCTCATGGACGTCTGGCACTGGACGTCCCTGGTGGCGCTCCTGGCCTATGCCGGTCTTGCGTCCATCCAGGAGGCCCATTATCAGGCGGCCGAGATAGATGGGGCCGGCCGCTGGCAGGTCTTCCGGCTGGTCGAGCTGCCGAGGCTTAGGCCCGTTCTGACCATTGCCGTGCTGCTGCGGCTGATGGACAGCTTCATGATCTACACGGAGCCTTTCGTGCTGACCGGCGGCGGCCCGGGGAACGCCACCACTTTCCTCAGCCAGTACCTGACCAGCATGGCGGTAGGCCAGTTCGATCTGGGGCCGGCGGCCGCTTTCTCGGTTCTCTACTTCCTCGTCACCCTGCTGATGTGCTGGCTGTTCTATACCAGCGTGATCAGGAAGGAAGACGAATGACCCGCCGCAGCCACTGGTTGATCTTCATATACTGCGCGTATCTTCTGCTGCCCGTTTACTGGCTTGTCAACATGGCGCTGCGCAGCAACCGGGACATCGTGGGCGGGCTGGAGATCGTTCCCGGCCGGCCTACGCTGGCCAACTTCGCGGAGATCGTGACCAACCCGGTCTGGTACGAAGGGTTTGCCAACTCGCTTACGTACGTCGGGGTGAACACGGTGATTTCTCTCTTGGTGGCGCTGCCAGCCGCATTCGCTTTTTCGCGCTTCCGGTTTCTGGGCGACAGGCATCTTTTCTTCTGGCTGCTCACCAACCGGATGGCTCCGCCTGCCGTCTTTCTGCTGCCGTTCTTTCAGCTCTATTCCGCCGTCGGGCTCTTCGACACGCCGCTGGCAGTGGCGCTCGCCCACTGCCTCTTCACGGTGCCTCTGGCGGTGTGGATTCTGGAAGGTTTCATGTCGGCGGTCCCCCGCAGCCTGGACGAGATGGCGCGCATCGATGGCCACAGCCTCCCCTACTTCTTCTTCAGAATTTTTCTGCCGGTCATCCGAGGCGGCGTTGGCGTGACGGTGTTCTTCTGCTTCATGTTCAGCTGGGTCGAGCTGCTGCTGGCAAGAACGCTCACAGCGAGCGCGGCGAAACCCATCGTCGTGGTCATGACCCGAACGGTCAGCGCTTCCGGCATGGACTGGGGCGTGCTGGCGGCCGCTGGCGTGCTGACCATCGTCCCGGGCGTTGCCGTGGTGTGGTTTGTCAGAAGGCATCTCGTGAAGGGCTTCGCCCTGGGGCGGGTGTGAAAGCGGGGGCCGCAGGGCAATGAGTTTTTCCTGGATGGCGTGGACGCTCCCCACCGCGATCTTCTTTGGCGCGATTCTCTGCCTGCTCGTGGTCATGACGGTGCTCGAGATTCGATGGCCGACGAGGACGCGCCGGGGTCTTCTGCCGCTGGCAACCACGCGCGGTGATCGTCTGTTCATCGGTTTGCTGGTGGCGGCCTTCGTTCACATCCTCTGGCTGGCCGCGCTCGACGCGCCCGTGCTCTTGGCGACCGGCATCAGCCTGGGGCTTCTCGCGCTGCTCATCCGCTGGGGCTGATTGGTCGAGCACGGTTCCTGGCGTTTCCTGCTAAGGTATGCGCCGTTCGGCCAGGGGGGATGCGGATGCGGGGGATCGTTCTTTTTCTTGGGGCGGCGACTTTGCTGCTCGCCGGTTGCGATGGGTCCGCGCCGGACGCGCCCGGGGTTGACCGGCACGCGGCGGCGAAGCGCTGGATAACCCAGGAGTTTCAACCCTCCACGCTCACGCCAGACGAGCAGGCGGCGGAAATGGCGTGGTTCATTGAGGCTGCCGCGCCGTTCAGGGGCATGGAAATCAGCGTCGTCTCGGAAACCCTGACCACTCACGAGTATGAAGCGGGGGTGCTCGCTCGGGCCTTCGCCGAGATCACGGGTATCCGGGTGTCCCACGATCTCATTCAGGAAGGCGACGTCATCGAGAAGCTGCAGACCCAGATGCAGTCCGGCCGCAACGTCTACGACGCCTACGTCAACGACTCCGACCTCATCGGCACCCACGCGCGTTACGGTTACGTGGTCGCGCTGTCCGACTTCATGGCCGGCGAGGGCGCCGACGTCACCCTTCCCACCCTGGACGTGGACGATTTCATCGGCCGGAGCTTTACCACGGGTCCGGATGGCAAGCTCTACCAGCTGCCGGACCAGCAGTTCGCCAACCTCTACTGGTTTCGATACGACTGGTTCCAGCGCGAGGATCTTCGTGCCCGATTCCGCGAGCTCTACGGCTACGACCTCGGCGTGCCCGTGAACTGGTCGGCATACGAGGACATCGCGGAGTTCTTCTCCGAATACGTCCGGACCATCGACGGCCAGCGGATCTACGGCCACATGGATTACGGGAAGAAGGACCCGTCGCTGGGCTGGCGCTTCACCGATGCCTGGCTGTCCATGGCCGGTGCCGGAGACCCGGGGATCCCGAACGGCCTGCCCGTGGACGAATGGGGAATCCGGGTGGACGGCTGCCGTCCGGTCGGCGCCTCCGTCAGTCGCGGCGGGGCGGCCAACGGGCCCGCGGCCGTCTACGCGCTGGAGAAGTACATCGATTGGCTGAAGCGCTTCGCGCCCCCGCAGGCCCCGGGGATGACTTTCTCCGAAGCCGGGCCGGTGCCGGCCCAGGGTCACATCGCCCAGCAGATTTTCTGGTACACGACCTTCACCGCGGACATGATCGACGGCGACCTGGCCGTGGTCGACGAAGACGGCCTGCCGCGATGGCGAATGGCGCCGTCCCCCCATGGACCATACTGGGAGGAAGGCATGAAGCTCGGTTATCAGGATGCCGGCGCTTGGACGCTGCTTGCCAGCACGCCGCTGGAGCGCAGGAAGGCTGCCTGGCTGTACGCGCAGTTCGTGGTTTCCAAGACCGTCTCCCTCAAGAAAACCCTGGTGGGGCTGACGCCCATTCGTGATTCCGACCTGCGGTCGGCGGCCATGACCGAGGCCGCGCCGCGTCTGGGCGGGCTGGTGGAGTTCTACAGGAGCCCGGCGCGGACGCTCTGGACGCCCACGGGGACGAACGTGCCCGACTATCCGAAGCTGGCACAGCTGTGGTGGCCCAACGTGGCCAATGCGGTGAGCGGCGCCGTCAGCGCTCAGGAGGCCATGGATACCCTGGCGCGGGATCAGGACAGAGTGCTGGAGCGCCTTCAGCGGGCGGGCATCCAGGGCGATTGCGGACCGGAGCTGAATCCGGAGGTGGATCCCGAAGAGTGGCTCGCACGGCCCGGTGCGCCCAAGCCCCGCCTGGCCGACGAGAAGCCGCCCGGCAAGACGGTTCCCTACGATGAGCTGGTGGCAGACTGGGGGGCTTTGCCGCGGCCGGGCGAGCCGATCGGCCGAAGGAGTCACTGAAACATGGCACAACCAACACAGACTGCCAGGGGCGGCCCGGGCCGGGGCAGCGCGTTTGGCTGGATCTGGATCGCCTATCTGGCAGCTGTCGTGGTGGGTGTGGCCGGCACGATGATCGTTGCCGACCCGGCCACCGATCACCCCGTTTATCTGGCCGGCATTGCCGACGTTCTGGCCACCGTCGTGATCTTCGCATTCAGCGTCGCTTTCCGAAATTCCAGTTTCTACGATCCGTACTGGAGCGTGGTGCCACCGGTGCTGGGCCTTTACTGGTGGTGGGTTGCGGGCTCCGTAGACGATCCGCGGGTCTGGCTTGCCATGCTCGTCGTCAGCTGCTGGGCGGTACGCCTGACCTACAACTGGGCTTTCGGCTGGACGGGCCTTGGCCACGAAGACTGGCGGTATCGCGACCTGCAGAACAGGCTGGGAATCCTCTACTGGCCCGTGAGCTTCCTTGGGATACACATGATGCCCACGGTGCTGGTCTTCCTCGGGTGCGTGCCGCTTTTCCTGATCATGGGTCGGGAATCGGGGCCCCTGAACGGCATCGACCTGCTGGCCCTGGCGGTGGGGGCCGCGGCGGTCTGGATCGAAACCCGCGCCGATCTCGAGCTGCATCGCTTTCGGGCCCGTCGCGGCTCACCTGCCGAGGCCCTCACAACCGGGGTCTGGGGTTGGTGCCGCCATCCCAACTATCTCGGCGAGATCGGCCTGTGGCTCTCGCTCGGGCTGTTCGCCTGGGCAGCCGGGGCGGATCCGATCTGGTGCTTCGCCGGCTTCGTCGCCATGGTGGCGCTCTTCGAGCTCGTGAGCATCCCGATGATCGAGAAGAAGCTGCTGGCCGCCAAACCCGGTTACGAGGCGTATCGGCGGTCCACGTTCCGCCTGCTGCCTTTTTCCGCGCTCAAACGTTTCTCCTAGAGGGCCGATCATGGCGAACTTCATGCTGATTCACGGTGCCTGGCACGGAGGCTGGTGCTGGCACAAGTTGGTCGCCGAGCTCAGCCGCCGGGGGCACCGGGCCCTCGCGCCCGATCTGCCGGCTCATGGGCACGATGCCACGCCCCGCGACCGGGTGACGCTGGACGCTTATGCCGACAGCGTTATCGAGCATCTCAATGACTTTGCAGGCCCCGTCTGCCTGGTCGGCCACTCCATGGGGGGCATGGTGATCTCGGCGGTCGGTCAGCGGGTTCCCGAGCGGCTCGAGCGGCTCGTCTACCTGTGCGCGTTCGTGCCTGCCGACGGGATGTCTCTGCTGTCCTCGGACCCCACGGAGAGCGGAGCCCAGGCTTTTGCCGGAAAGATCCGCGGGGGTGAAGACGGTGCCTCGGTGATGATCGATGACGCCGCCGTGGCCGCATTGTTCTATCACGATTGCACCGACGAGGACGTGGCTTTCGCGAGAGCCCGCCTGGTTCCTCAGCCCAGCGCTCCGCTGGGTGCGGCCGTCGCCCTGACTGACGCGGCTTTCGGCAGCCTGGCCAAGAGCTACATCGAGTGCACGGCGGACCAGGCCGCGCCTATCGCTGCCCAGAGGGCCATGTATACCCGCGCCGGGATCGACTCGGTGGTCAGCCTAAGCACGTCCCACTCGCCCTTCTTCTCGGCCCCCACCCTGCTCGCTGACTCCCTCGAGGCGCTCATCGGGACGCCGGCATGAGGCCTCGGGAGTGCAATTGGCTTACGAATCGGTAACAAGTCGTCGTTGCGTCGAGCATGCACGGGTCACAGACTGGCGTGAAGGACGGGAAGGAATACATATGCAACGGGTCATGATCAGCTCGCGGCGTGGTGGGTATGCCGCGTTTTTCGCAACGATCGTCGTCGCGCTCACGTTGGGCGCCTCGCCTGCCGATGGGGCGAGGGGCGGCAAGAAGGGCGGCGGTGGACCGGTCTGCAAGATCACCGACCAGACGGACGTTGCGATTTACGTTGGCGGCGGCATAGGGCCCAGCAGCCAGCTGTGGGCCGAGGCGCTGATCGACTTCTGGAAAACCGGGAGCCGCATCCCCGGTGAGCCTGGGCTTCTCAACGACGACGGCGGGGCCACCTGGACGGGCGATGGCAGCCTGGACTACGTCACCCTCACGCTGTCGGAATTCAACGCCTGCAGGGACGACGACTTCGCCAAGCTGGAGCTTTTCTTCATGCCGGGCGGGAGCGCCTACGAGATACAGGCGAACCTGGGCGCTTCCGGCAAAGATCGGCTGACGCGCTTTCTGGACAGCGGCGGCAGCTATGTCGGCATGTGTGCCGGCGGCTACTACGCGGCGCGCGGGTACTACTGGAAAGGTGACGACGGCGCTCCCACGGACAATTGCAGGAACCAGTTCTGCCGCTACGAGGTGGATGGCACCTTTTCCTACGAGGCGGCAACATCAGACTTCACCGTGCACGAGTGGGGCGGGGTTTCCTATCACGCGGATCTGCTCGCCTACGGGCCGCTGGCCGAGGTGCTGGTGGAGGGGCCCATCGAGGAGATTGCCGGTCCATGGCATGCCCAGAGCGACCCCAACCATCCCTACGATTCCCACCTGGTGACCACCGACGACCCGGCCATGCCCTGGCTTCGTGCCGTTTACTGGGGAGGCGCGACGGAGAACTATGTCTACACGGACAACGCACCGTGGGGCACCGAGCACGCCCACTTTGCCGCCGATGCGAGCGGCAATGACGATCTGCCGTTTCCCACGGACGGGTCGCTGTGGACGCTCAAGAGCGTGGCGACCGGCACCGGCGGGGCGATCATGATCTCCAGCGCGCACCTGGAGGCCTCCCTGTTTCACACGGCCAGCACCTTTACCGACGGGGGCATGACCGAGTGTCAGCAGTACAACAACTACACGTATCTCATCCGGCGAATGCAGTCCCAGCTGGGCGCGCCATTTGCCGTGCCCGACTATGACGCCTTCTGCGCTCCGGACAGGGCCGGCGAGGTGAAGGAGACGGCCGTCCTGTTTCCGTCCGGCCTGGCTTACCAGAATGCGCCGCGAATCGACACCTCTGGTGGAGGCGGCGGTGATGGGGGTGGTGATGGCGGCGGTGGCACCGGATCGACGTCGATCTCCTTCGACGACGGCACCTTGGGTGACTTTCAACTGGAAGGCGACGGGTTGCGGCCGTGGCAGGCCAATGCGACTGCTGCCTGTAATGGCGCGTACGGCGCGATGGCCGGAGTGCCCGGCGGGGTGGACATGGAGTCGTTCCTGACCCTGACCGTTCCTGCAGGCGTGAGCCGGGTAACCTACCGATACAGCTACCCGAGCGCTCTGGACCGGGGCGACGACTTCCACGTCATCGTCAACGGCGCGGTCAGAAAGTCCTACGAAACGGGCAGCGGCGCGCAGTGCGCGACGGATTCGTTGCCGGTGACGCCGGGGGATGAGCTGCGGTTCAAATGCCGTTCCGGCGGCAACGGCGAGACTTGCGCCGTGGACGAGATCGTCTTCGACTGAAACCTCGGCGCCCGGCGAGCAAGGTCAACCCTCTGGCGCTCCGCGCGCGGTCACAACCCGTCCGACGCCGCCGCGGCGGGGATCGCCGGCTGCCCGGAAGAGATCCTTGGCCAGCTCGGCCACATGCACGCCGCCGAAGAACAGGCTCTGGCCGGGCCACCGGCGAATTTCGGCCGGGCCTGCCTCCAGCGCCCGAACCGCATCGCGGTCGAACCCGTCCTCTATGGAAAGCAGATCGCCCTCGAGATGCAGCCGTGGTCGGCGAACCGCGGCGTCGACGGAGTCCCCGAAGTCGAGCAGGTTGCTGATGACCTGCACGATGGCGGTGCGAATTCTGTTCGAGCCTCCCGATCCCAGGGCCAGGCGCCTCCCGGCGACGGTTTCCACCAGGGTGGGCGCCATCATCGACGTGAGCCGTTGGTCTGGCGGCCAGTTGCCGAACCCGTCCGGGTTGATGTCCTCCTCGCCCAGCATGTTGTTCAGCATCACGCCGGTTCCTGGAATCATGGTCCCGCACCCCTCACCGTTGGAAAGGGTCATGGCGGCGGCGTTGCCCTTTGCGTCCACGACGCTGATGTGCGTGGTGCCGCGGTTGAAGCGCGGCGTCCCGAGCACCTCCCGCCGGTAACGCTCGACGAGCGCCGGGTCCAGCTCCGCGTGGCTGCCGGCCGCGGCGAGCAATTCCACTCGGGCCTGATTGGTTGCCGCCATGATTTCGGCCAGGGCGGCAAGATGCGACGGGCCCCCGAAGGTTTGGTCGGCAACGGCCATGGCCTGGAGAAGCTGCAGGCCAAAGCCGATCAGGATTCCGCCTGAGGAGGGCGGAGGGTTGGTCAGCACGGTGGCCCCGGCGTGGCGCAGGCTCAACGGCATGCGTTTGACGACCCCGTAGCCGAGCAGATCCTCCATGGAAAGGTGCCCGCCTTGCTCCTGCGCCAGCCGTGCCACCGCGTCTGCGAACGCGCCGCGGTAGAAGCGCCCCGCGCCTTGCCGCGCGACCTGCTCGAGGGTGTCGGCCAGGTCGCTCTGGCGCAGGAGGCGCCCCTCTTGGATGCCGCCGTAGATCGACCGGGCCTCGCTGCTCGCTGCGTAGATGGGCTTGACGATCTCGAAGATGCTTGCCTGCAGGCGCTCTATGCGCACGCCTTCCCGTGCGGCACGAGCGGCCGGTTCGACCAGCCGAGCCATGGGCAGGCTCCCCAGGTCGCCGTGAACGGCTTCCATCCCGGCCAGGGAGCCGGGCGTTGCCGCGGCTCCCAGGCCGATGTGGAATTCCTGGGTTGCGGTGCCGAAGTCGGCGTGGACCGGACGAAAGTCCACGGCCGAAGCCTCTCTAGGCGAGCGCGGCGTCTGGACGAAGAAGTCGTAGACCACCGGCGCGCCTGGAGCGGGGTGTGCCAGCAGGAAGCCCCCGCCGCCAACGGATGCCAGCACCGGTTCGGCGACGCAGGCGGCGAACTGGGCGGCGATCACCGCGTCGAAGGCGTTGCCTCCTTCCTCGAGGATCTCCGCGGCCGCGCAGGCGGTTGCCGGGTGACCGCAGGCGACGGCCCCCAGGCCACCCCGCGCCGGGACGCCCGCCCCTCCGGCTTGAGTCGTCAAAGCCAGGCAGACCTAGGCCGGGTCGGGGGCCCGCGAGCGGGGCCACACCTCCGGCAGGTCGGTCGCCAGCCAGCGTACCAGCGCCGCGTTGACGTCCAGCGGACGCTCCTGGGCCATCCAGTGCCCGGAGTAGACGGTGGTCTCGGTAAGCCGCCGGCAGCGCTCGCGCATGGGATCGGCAAGCGTGGAGTCGTAGCATTCGCAGACGTAGTCGTAGCGGGCGCCGAGAAACAGAACCGGCATGTCGAGGTAGCCATCGTTGACCGCTTCTGCCGCGTAGGCGGAGTTTTCGGCGTGGTTCATGTAGTAGGCGTTCGGGCCGAAGAAGCCGTTGCGGGCGAGGGCGTCGGCGTAGACCGCCAGGTCTTCTTCGCTGATCACGTCATCGTCCCTGGGCACGTCGGGCGCTTCTCCGGCAGGACCGAACCAGCCGCCGTTGATTCGGGTCATCGCCGTCGCCGCCGGCCGGCCGGCGCCGTTGGGGTCGCCCCTGCGAAACAGGAGCTTTACGGTGTTCAGGGGGTTGGCATCCATTTCGGCCCTGGCCCTGTCGAAGTGCTCCTGATAGAACAACTGGTATTCCCATTGCCCCGCCGGGTACTCGGGCCCGTAGACGTCCCGGTTCACTTGGTCCACGCACGCCTGTAATCCCCTCTCCAGGGTGAAGTAGGGCACGCAGAGCCCGGCCACGGCGGTGCAGGCCTCGGGATGATGGCTCGCTATGCTCCACACAGTCGGCGCCCCCCAGTCGTGACCTACCCAGATCGCTTCCGTGCGTCCCAAGCCCTCCAGCAGCGCCATCATGTCGCCCACCACCGCGCGCTGAGCGTAGTCCTCGTATCGCTCGTAGGTCGAGGATCTTCCGTACCCTCTCATGTCGGGGGCGACGGCTCGATAACCGAGCGCGGCCAGCGCGGGTAGCTGATGCCGCCAGCTCAGGGAGAGCTCGGGC
Source organism: Pseudomonadales bacterium (assembly GCA_036526135.1). Lineage (GTDB taxonomy): Bacteria > Pseudomonadota > Gammaproteobacteria > Pseudomonadales > Azotimanducaceae > UBA2965. Next base: position 317,562 of record DATCZA010000017.1, read on the forward strand.
CAGCCATGAACGAATATGATCAGCGGGCCGTCCTCGGGGCCCGCGGCGAGATAGAATGTCGTGTGGCCCTCGCGTGTTGCGGTGTGCTCCTCCAGTGCCAGTGCCAAAGCCCTTCTCCCGTGTCTTGACCTCATCGTGATTGTTCGAATCATATCCCTTATGGCAAACGGGGCACCTACCAGGATTTCGCCGACGGGCGCGGGCGCCTCTGCGGGCACCCTGATCTGGGAACTGCCCATGAGGATCTGGCACTGGGTATTGGCAGCCTGCGTAACGGGCTCTCTCTACACCGGGCTTGCGGGTGAGATTGCTCTCATGGAACGCCACCAGCAGTTCGGCTACGGCGTTCTCGGCCTGCTGCTCTTTCGGCTGGGCTGGGGCTTGTGGGGAGGTCGATATGCGCGTTTCGGCAACTACCGCCTGGCCCCTCGACGCCTGATTGAGCACTTTCGCGGCCTCGACCACGGCGCTGCGCACACCGCGCCCGGGATGGCCTTCACCATCGTGTTCCTGCTCGCGCTGGCCGCGCAGGTCGGCACGGGTTTGTTTGCCACTGACGACATCTTCACCCAAGGCCCGTTGAGCCGCCTCGTCGAGAACGATACGGCCCGCGCGCTCACGGGCATCCACCACCGGGTGTACTGGCTGATCCTCGCGGCCCTGGCCGCCCACCTGACAGCTCACGCCGTTTACGCGCTGCGGCGTGACCCGATGCCGCTGGCCATGATCACCGGTCGCAAACGCCTCGACCTGGAGCCGGCGCGTGCGGCCTGGACGGCGGCGTTGCTCACCGCATTGGGAGCCGCTGCTCTGGTCTGGGCGATGCTGGAGCTCGCCTGAGCGTCAGTCGGCGCGGTAGTTGTCGTGGCAGCCTTTGCAGGACTGACCCAGGGCCTGAAAGGCCTGGCCGAGCGCCGCATCGTCGTTGGATCGTGCTGCAGCGCTGAAGGCCGTGGCCGCTTCGCGCATGGCTTCCACCCGCCCGGCAAAATCCTCGGGTTCTTCCCAGATCGCCGGCAGGGCGTCGCCGCCCTCGGATCCTTCGGGGAACAGCGTGCCGACGATGCCGGACAGCGCAGCCAGCGCATCGGCGTGGATGGTCATGTGGGAGGCGTGCGGCACCTTCTGCCTCAAGATGTCCACGGCTGCCTGCATGTGCCCGCCGATGGCCTCCATGGTGTGCTCGCGGTATTCGAGCTCCCCTTCGCTTGCGGTGGCCGCGCTGGCGGCACCCAGCGCCACTAACCCGATCAGCCAGTCTCGACCTCGCATGAACTCTCCTCATCGTTGCTGGAGTTGATTGCGCGCACCGTATTTGAAATCCGGCTCCGCGGCAATTGCCGCCGTCCGGGAGCGGTGCAGATCCGGTCCCTTCTTTGGCAGTGTTCAGCGGGCCGGCCCGGTGATAGTTTACGCCACCATGCCTAATGCCCCGTCACCTCTGCCGGAAGCGCATCCAGCGGTGCAGCCCGTGCCCAACGGCATGGACCGCTTTGCCATCACGCTGTCCGGGCTCTGCCTCCTCCACTGCCTGTTGATTCCGGTGGTGCTGGCCATGGCGCCTGCATTTTCCAGCCTCGTGCTCGGCACGGAGACGACCGTGCACTGGGTTTTTCTGGGGATGGCCGTGCCGACCAGCGTCTGGGCCCTCTGGCGCGGCTACGGAAGATGCCAGCACCTGCGAGCCCTGGTGCTGGGCATCGCCGGCCTGCTCGTGATGTTCCTGGGCGTTTCTCACCTTTTCGATCCGCGGCTCGAGGTTCCGCTCACCCTTGTCGGCGTCACCATGGTGGTGGTGGCTCACGTGCTCAACCTGCGAATTCCCGAGCCGGCTCCGCGCGGGTGACTTGGTTTCGCCGAATCGACTATGATCGGTCGGTTCGGATCGAGCATAGGGAGGAGAACGCTCATGTCCACGTTTCATGACATTCGAATGGAAAGCATCGACGGCGAGCCCGTGGAGCTGTCCAAGTTTCAGAACAATCTCTGCCTGATAGTCAACGTCGCGAGCCGCTGAGGCCTCACCCCTCAGTACGCAGGTCTGCGTACCCTTCAGGAACAATACGGCGACCGGGGTTTTACCGTGCTCGCCTTCCCGTGTAACCAGTTCGGTGCCCAGGAGCCAGGCTCCAACGAGGAGATCCTGGATTTTGCGAGCTCGAAGTTCGACGTGAACTTCCCGATGTTCGGCAAGATCGAGGTCAACGGCTCGGGCGCGTGCGAGCTGTACCAATATCTCAAAGCCGCCCGTGCAGACGAGGAAGGCAATGCGGACATCGCCTGGAACTTCACGAAGTTTCTCGTGGACGGGGACGGGAACGTCATCGCCCGTTTCGCGCCGCCCGTGACGCCGGAGGAGATCGGCGAGCAGATCGGGTCGCTGCTGCCGGGCTAGCATGCTCGGGCCCCGGACCGTGCGGGGCCCAGATTTCTCAGGGCCGCTCCACGCGCAGCACCCGACCTTCGTCGGTGACCAGGTAGAGGTGACCCTCCGGGCCCACCCGGATGTCCCGCAGCCGCTCGCCCAGTTCCCCGAACAGGGCCTCCTCCTCCACGACGCGATCGTCGCGCAGGCGCACTCGCCGCGCTTCCCTGTCCACCAGCGCGCCGACGAACAGGTCGCCCTGCCACTCGGGAAAGACGTCGCCCCGGTAGACGGCGAGGCCTGACGGCGCGATGGAAGGTACCCAGGAGTGCAGCGGCTGCTCCATGCCGGGCATCTGCTGGTAAGGAGAGATGCGCGCGCCGCTGTAGTCGAGGCCGAACGTGATGACCGGCCAGCCGTAGTTCCGGCCGGGCCTGAGGAGATTGATCTCGTCCCCGCCGCGAGGACCGTGCTCGTGGAGAAATACCCGGCCGGTCACGTGATCCACGGCCAGGCCCTGCGGGTTGCGGTGCCCCCAGGTCCACACCGCCGGGTCCGCGCCCTCGCGTCTCACGTAGGGATTGCCATCGGGAATGCTTCCGTCATCCCTGATGCGAACGGTTTTGCCGAGCAGCCCGGAAAGATCCTGGGCTTCCTCCCGGTGGTCGAAGCCGTCCCCGGTGGTGAAAAGCAACGTCCCGTCGGGAAGGAACAGGAACTTGCCGCCGTAGTGCTGGGGCGTCGTCTTGTTCGGGCGGGCCGTAAAGATCACCTCTAAGTCCTTCAGCGAGTTGCCATCCAGGCGGCCGCGGGCGATGCGCGTGGTGTTGGCTCGCGGCGTGCCGTGGGCATAGGAGATGTAGATCAGCCGGTTTTCAGCGAAGTCCGGGTGGGGGGCCACATCGAACAGGCCGCCCTGGGCGCGGAACAACACCTCGGGGATTCCTTCCATGGGCGAGCCGATCTCGCCCTCGGGCGAGATCTGCCGAAGGCGACCGGGACGCTCCGTGACCAGCAACCGCCCGTCGGGAAGGAAGGCCACGCACCACGGCAGCTCCAGGCCCTCGGCGACCTCGACCAGGCGGTAGTCGGCCGACATTGCCTCGGTGGAGATGGCCAGAGACAGCGTCAGAAAGATTAGCGTTGAAGGCTTTATGGCGACTTCCGGATTGAATGAGGGTTCGAAGGGTGAAGCGAAGCCGCTATGCTAGGACATCTGCTCAGAGAGGTGAAACCATTGGCCGCGACCGTGATCGCCAGAATCGCAGGCGCTTATCTCCTATCCGTGCTGGTCGCCTACCTCCTGGCCGCCACGGCCGCTACCCAGGCCTCCCTGGCTGGCCTGGAAGGACTGGGCGTGACCATCACGGTGGGTGAGCGGATATCCACCACGGGCCAGGACCTGATGGGGATGTTGCCCACTTACGGGCTGCTGATTGCCATCGGTTTTGCCATCGCGCTTCCCATTGCCGCCGCCTTCGCCCGGTTCATTCCTTCCTGGCGGGCCGTCGGGCTCGTCGCGGCAGGAGCGGCCGCGGTCGGCCTCATTCATGTCGGGCTGAACTCGGTGTTCGAGACCCACCTCGTTGCCGCGACCCGGACGACGGTGGGCCTTCTGGTTCAGGTCATGGCGGGTGGCGTCGGCGGCTACGCTTTCTATCGGCTGCGGGACCCGTGACTGAGGCAGGCAAAGTCGGCTCGTGCAGCCGACGACTCCTGAGAAGAGCAGAAGGACCAGGGGAGCGCGGGATTCATGAGGGAGCCGCACAGCTCAGCCAGCGGTCGCGGGCCGGCCGCCATGGGTCGGTTCCTGGATGCGGTCGAGCGCGCCGGCAACCGTCTACCCGACCCGGCGCTCCTGTTCTTCTTGCTCCTGCTGGCGGTCTGGGCGCTATCGGCGCTGCTCTCGCAGCTCGACTACGGTCACGTCGACCCTCGCAGCGGGGATCCGGTGGAGGTTCGCAACCTGCTGACCGGCGAGGCCCTGACCAGCTTCTTCGCCGGCATGGTCGAGACGTTCGTGGGGTTTCACCCGCTGGGCGTCGTTCTCCTCGCCATGCTCGGTATAGGGGTGGCCGACCACACCGGCTTCATCAAGGCGGGGCTGCGCCGGCTGCTCAGCCTGACTTCGCAGAGGCTGCTCACCCCGATGCTCTTTCTGATCGGCATTCTCAGCCACAGCGCCGTGGATGCCGGATACGTGCTCGTCATACCCCTGGGCGGCGTCATCTTTCAGGCGGCTGGAAGACACCCTCTGGCGGGAATCGCGGTGGCCTTCGCCGGCGTCTCCGGAGGGTTCAGCGCGAACTTTCTGCCCTCCGCCTTAGATCCCATGCTGCAGGGCATCAGCCAGGCCGGCGCGCAGCTGATGGATCCGGGCCTGGTGCTGAACCCGCTCAACAACTGGTTCTTCACCTCCGCCTCCACGCTGCTCGTCGTGCTTCTCGGATGGTACCTGACGGCTCGGATCGTGGAGCCGCGGCTGGCTGACGAGCCCCTGGACGGCGATCTGGCCGATGCGCCCGCCCTGGATGATCTTTCCGACGAAGAGCGTCGCGGGCTACGCGCGGGGCTTGTCGCCATGCTGCTCGGAATTGCGCTGCTGGCGGTCACGGCCTGGCCGGACAGTTCGGCATGGCGCTCGGGCGGCCAGCTGACCGCCGCGGGTGCGCCCCTCATGCAGAGCATCGTTCCGCTCATCTTTCTGCTCTTCATCATTCCCGGCGTGGTCTACGGTTACGTCTCCGGCACGGTTCGGGGGCATCGGGACGTGATCGCGGGCATGAGCCAGGCCATGAGCGGGATGGGTTACTACATCGTGATGGCCTTCTTCGCTTCGCTGTTCATCGCCGAGTTCGGACGGTCCAACCTGGGCGTGCTCGTCGCGCTGCAGGGAGCGGCCTGGCTCGAGGCGGCCGCCATGCCGGCGGCAGTCACCGTGGTGGGGGTGGTGGCCATCACCGGTGTGGTGAACCTCTTCGTCGGCTCGGCCTCAGCGAAGTGGGCGCTACTCGCGCCAGTGCTGGTTCCGATGCTGATGGCTCTGGGCATCTCGCCGGATCTCGCCCAGGCCGCCTACCGAGTAGGCGACTCCTCGACGAACATCATCACGCCGCTGATGCCCTACTTTCCCCTGGTGGTGGTCTTCGCGCAGCGCTACGTGACGCGCACGGGCATCGGCACCATCGTGGCGATGATGCTGCCTTACTCAGTGGGCTTCCTCGTGGTGTGGACGCTTTTCCTGCTGGTTTACTGGATGCTTGGAATTCCGCTGGGCTTGCAGGCGAGCTACGGCTATCCCGGGGGTTGAGCCCGATCGTCGCCGTAGGGGACCCGCCGGCCGTGATCGGCTAGAGTAGGTGGCTGATCAGAATCATTGGAATCGGGGTCTTCTCATGAGCTTATTTCGCATCGCGTTGCGGGTAATCGTGTTGCTGGCCTTGCCGGTTTGGGCCGTGGCGGGAACCCTGGACGAGATAGCCGCCTCGGGCGAGTTCCGGCTTGCCTACCGAGCGGACACGCCGCCGTTTTCGTCGCGCGGCAAGGGCGGCGAGCCCGAGGGCTTCACCATCGACCTGTGCCGCATCATTGCCCGTGACGTCCAGGCAGCGCTGAACCTCGACGAGATGAAAATCACCTGGGTGCCTGTGACGGCGGAGAACCGATTCGATGCCATCGTCTCCGGCCGGGCGCATCTGGAGTGCGGCTCCTCCACGGTCACCCTGTCCCGGCAGGAGCGCGTCGACTTCTCCAACCTGACCTATGTGACCGGCGCCAGCCTCATGCGCTGGGCGGACTCGGACATAGATCGGGTCGGTGATCTGGACGGTCGGCGCGTTTCAGCCATCGCGGGCACGACCACGGAGAAGGTCCTCAAGGAAACCCTCGAGCGAGATGGGATTGATGCCAAGGTGGTGGTCGTGGGTGATCACGCGGAAGCGCTGCAGCTGCTGCTGGACAGAAAGATCGATGCCATGGCTGGCGATCAGGCCACGCTCTTCGGCATCGGATTCAAGACCCAGGGTGATGACGACCTGGTGATCACCGAGGATCTTCTCTCCTTTGAGCCATACGCTCTGCCGCTCAGGCGCAACGACGCCGACTTTCGCCTGGCGGTCAACCGCTCGCTCTCCGAGCTCTACGTTCGAGGTGACGTGGGTCGGTCCTGGGAGAAGTGGTTCGGCTCCCACGGGGTGCGCCCGACGCGGCTACTGCTGATGCTCTACCGCCTCAACTCCTTCTCGGAGTAGGGCGCGCGACGGCTCGTCAGGCGGCCGCCCGCTGGGCTGCTCAGTGCGCCCCGTCGCCCACGGGAACCAGCGCTATGGGCTCCATGTCGCGCAGGTAGGCATCGTCCACGGCGTCCAGGTTGTTCGCCTTCATGATCGAGTGCAGGGTACGGACGTAGTCCGCTCCCCGTTCCGAGTATGAGGTCAGGGTGCGGGCCAGCTCCCAGCCGCTGGGAAGCTCACCCATGGCACGCAGTTCCGCTCGGCGTGCGCGCAGGCGCCGGTAGGCCCGGTGCGTGTTCAGATTCCGCATGTACGCGCGTATGGAATCCAGCGGTGTCTCGAAGCGAGCGACGTAGTACTCGCCCAACTCCTCACGGCGTTCCAGAGGAATGATGCCGTCGTCCCATGCCCATTGGCCGAACAGGGCGTTGCCCACGTCGGCGAAGCGCGACGTGCCCCAGCCGCTCTCCTCTGCGGCCTGAGCCAGGATCAGAGATGGGGGCAGAACGTCCACGCGCAGCATCAGCTCCTCGATGGCCTCCGGCCCGGCGGCACTTTCGTCCCTCAGCCGGTAACGGGCGGCCAGATTCGCCAGCCAGTCGGCATCATCCGGTGCCAGCTGCCCGGGGCCCTTGGCCAACTCGAGCAGCCGAGCTCGATCAGCGGCGACCAGCTCGTTTGCCCGCAGCGCGGCAGGACTGATCAGGCGGAAGAAAAGCTGTTTCTTCCGGGTGACGGGGAGGCTGTCGGCGGTTCGATGCCGCCATCGGCTCGGGATGCTGGTGAGGTACAGTCGGGGCACATCCCGATTGCCGTCCGCCCAGGCTTCCGGCGTGTAGTTCAGCTCTGCGAACAGCGCCTCGAGGTCCGTGTGGGATTCGAACTCATAGCTTCTGTCCGGTTTTGGAGCCGGCGCCTCGGAGCAGGCGGCGGCCATCAACAGCAGCGCTGCGCAAGGTGCCCGGGCGAAACGATTGATGTTGCCTGCCATTGCCGGTTCCGGTCATTGCGGCGGAAACTGCGCCAGGATCGCCTCGACGACCTCGGCGATCACCGGCGACGGGTTCGTCCGATCGGCGTAGGAGATCGTCCTGGTCGCCCACCCGTGCCATACGGGGCGGCGCAAATGCACGTCGAACAGGTCGATGGACAGGGTGCCCTCGGTATAGTTCCGCACGTCCGCGGCTTGAGGCACGGGCCCGCCCCAGGTCCAGGTTTCCCGAACCTGGTCCGGGTAGGCGTTCACACGAATCTGCTCGCGCGTTCCCAACGTAAAAGCGACCGCGAAATCGGCGTTCTCGACATCGGCCTCGAAGCCATAGCCCCTGGCTTCCAGAGCCTGCCTGATGGCCTTCATTGCCCGTCCCTGAAACTGCGGGCTCGTCAAGGTCGCGTCGGTCAGCAGCAGCGGCTTGTCGGATATCCATCCGAAGCTCCGGTAGGAGGTGAAATTCGCGCTGCTGTCGTAGTCGCTGTCGGCGCCGATGGGCGCGACGGCTGCGCACCCGGCGCACGTCAGGACCAAGGCGACGGCCCAGCCCCATTGGCATCGTCTCATTTCGGTGTCCTCCCGTGGATCCCGTCGCGGCGTCCGCGCGCCGTTTCCAGAACGCCGATGGTAGCAGTTTTCGCTATGATCACGGGCCTGCACCGTTACCGGCGAGGCTGGCTTGGGAGAGCGCTCCATCTTCAGCGTTTGCTGCCTGATCCTGCTGACGACCCAGGCGGCCCGCGCAAACGACGTCGAGCCGCGCCTGTACTCGGCAGTACCCACGGGGGCCAATTTCCTCTCGGTGGGCTACGTGCGATCCGAGGGTGAAGTGTCTCTGGACAGCAGCATTCCCGTGATCGATGCGAAAGGAGAGGTGGACTCCCTGGTCCTCCAGTACTCGCGAGGGTTGAACGTCGCCGGCAGATCGGGGCTGCTCAGCGTGGTCGTGCCATATGCCAACCTGGCGCTCGAGGGGATATACCTTGGGCAGCCGGCGTCCGGCGAGGTACGCGGTTTTGGAGACCCCGTCGTGCGTCTGGCGGTGAACTTCACCGGCGCGCCGGCCATGACCGGGGACGAGTTCCGCGGCTACCAGCAGAAGACCATCGTCGGTGCCAGCGTTGCCGTCTCGGTGCCGGTGGGGCGCTACGAAACCGAGCGTGTCCTCAACACGAGCAGCAATCGCTGGAACGTCGTCGGCCAGGTGGGCTTCTCCCATCGGGTTCGTCGGTGGACCCTGGAAGGCGCCGTCGGCCTATCGGCGTTCTCCGACAACGACGAGCTCAAGGGCGACAACGAGCTGTCTCAGGAGTCCATAACGCTGTTCCGCGGCACCGCGCTGTATCACTTCACCCCGCGGGTCTGGATGAGCCTTGGCGTGGTACACAGCCGCGGAGGTGCCACCAGCCTCAACGGTGTAAAGCGTCGCGATCATCAGAACAACTGGCGCTCGGGCCTGGCTTTCTCGTTCCCCGTTGGCCGCAGACACAGGATGCAGCTGGTGGCCACGGAAGGGGTCAGCGCGCGAATCGGCGCCGACTTCACCACTTTCATCGCGAACTACACCCTCTCTTTCTGAGTCCTCTGGGGAGCCGTTGGCGCGCGTAAGATCCGCCAGGCGGGCAGGGTTCGCTCAGAGACCGTCGGCTGCTTTTAGCTGCTCCAGGTATCCGAGCGCTCGGCCATCCTGGCCGTTATCCCGGGCCATGGCCGCTGCTGCTTCGAGCAGCTGTCGGTTGCCAGGGCGGGTGGCGAGGATGGTGTCGAGCACCTCCAGGGCCTCCTGCGTTCGGTCGTTCGAGTGAAGCCCGGCGGCGTACACGTAGGCGATTCGGGTGCTGGTCGGCTCGACGGCTGCTGCGCGGGCAAGCAGGGTGAGGGCCTCGTCCTGAGACCGTTGCCGCACCAGCCACAGCGCCTTGGCGAGCAGCACGTCCCCAGAGTCGGGTGCTGCGCTGAGCGCACGGTCCAGAAACCCGCCCCCCGCGGCATCACGCCCCGTCGCTCTGTACAGGTCGGCCAGGTTGATCAGAGCCGGCACCCACCGGGGATTGATCTGGATGGCCCGGGATAGCGCCCGTTCGGCCAGGCTCGGTTCGCCCAGGTTCAGATAGACGCCAGCCATGTTCGTGTGCGCCTCCGCCCGATCCCCATGCAGCGCCTGAGCGGAAGCGTATTCCGACACACCGCGATTCAGGCGTTCTCGTGATGCCGCCGGGAGCGAGCCTGCTGCCGGGGCCAGCACGCGGACGGCCTCCAGCCGCACGGCGAGGTAGTCGTCCTCCAGCAGGTGCGCCGCCGAACGCCAGCGGCGATCGGGCGGCCAGCGCTCGGCCCCTTTCAGGGCACCGAGGCGCACCAGGGGGCTTTCGTCCCTCAAGCCGGCGCTCAGCGCAAACGAGCTGGCGCCACGGTCGTAAGCGGTCATCAGGGAAAGCGCGGTGGCGCGAACGATGGCCGGCCGGGCCTCATCCTCGGCCAGCGCGGCGAGCGCTCGCTCTGCGCTCGGATCCGCGCGACGGGCCGCGTCGAAAACGGCGCCGTAGTGCTCGCGTTCAGCCTTGCCAAAGCGCTCTGCCAACACGTCCCTCGCCCAACTGGCCGGGCGATCCTCGTGGCAGCCGGTGCAGGCGTTCGGCACACCCAGCTCGACGGTCAGATCAGGCCGGGGAACCCGGAAGCTGTGATCCCTCCGATCGTCGACCTGCATGTAGGTGCGGGCAGGCATGTGGCAGTCCACGCATTGCGAGCCAGGGCCTCCATCCGAATGAAAATGGTGGGCGGATGCATCGTAGCGAGCCTTTGTGAGCGTGGGGAAGTCGGCCCGGCCCGCTTCGGAGTGGCACCCAGTGCACACGTCGTTGCCAGTGGCGCGCAGCTCGGCCGAGTGCGGGTCGTGGCAGTTGCTGCAGCTAACCCCTTGTGCATGCATCCTGCTCTGCAGGAACGATCCGTAGACGTACACCTCGTCGAGAATCTGCCCGTCGCTGTGGTAGAGCCCCTCGTCCAGCAGGGCGGGAACGTAGTGATCGAGGTAGGCGAGATCCGGCCGGAACCCCTCGGCGATCTGGCTGCGTCGGCTGTGACAGGGCGCGCAGGCGTTGATCTCGGCGGTCTGACCCCCAAGGCTGGGAAGGCCGGCTTGGCCGTCACCGGTTAGCGCCCAGTCGACGTGCGCGGACGCCGGGCCATGGCAGGCCTCGCAGCCTACGGTTACCTCGCTGAAGCTCGTGTCGTACTCATCCAGCGTCTCGTCGTAACCCTTGCGTACGTTGGTGGAGTGACAGTCGGCGCACATGTAGTTCCAGTTCTGGCTCCCCTGGGTCCAGTGCAGAACGTCCGTGTGATCCACCCGATCCTCGGGATAGAGGTGGAACCAGCGTTGCCCGCCGGCTTCCCGGGGCCGCGAGTCCCAGGCCACGCTCAACGCCTGCAGGCGACCGCGCGGGAGAGGCAGCAGATACTGTTGCAGCGGCTCGACGCCGAACGTGTAGGCGACGGGGAAGCGGGCGATCTCGCCGTTCTCGCCATCGGTGTACACCACGTAGGAACCCGATTCCGCGCGAAACTCGGTGGTGGTCCCGTCATGAACGAACGAGGCGCCGTCGAAATTGCCGACGATGCTGTGGGAGCCTGGCTTTTCCATGGCTTTGCGATGGTGCGAGCGCTGCCAGGCGTCATGCTGGCCGGCGTGACAGCCCGCGCATTGCTGGGAGCCAACGTATGTGAGCGCCGCCGTCGAGGGCTCGAGTTCGTGGTCCGGGGTGTCAGTGGCGACCGGTGGGCGGGCATCGCAGCCCGACAGGAAGCTCACAATCAGGGGCAGGAGAGCGGCTCGGATCGGGACCATGGCAGGCGACGGGGTCAGCGAGCGTTAACCGTCACCCATCGCCCCGGGAGGACGCGATGCGCCTGAACCCGGGGCGAGAGGGCGGAAGATGGCTCAGCTATTGGGCTTCGCCGATGTCCAGATCGTCGGTCAGCTCCTCCAGGGCCGTGCGCACCAGGCGAGCCCAACCGCTGAACAGACGCCGCACTTCCGCGGCGTTGGTTACCGAGGTGGACTCCGTCATCCAGCCGGTCTGCTGGGCGGCGCGCCGATCCACGGCGCGCACCAGCACGCTGCCGCTTTGGGAATCCGCCAGCTCTATGACCAGCGTCGCCTCGCCGACAGAATCCAGGTAGGTGTTGCCTCGACCAATGGGTTCCGGCGGTACCCGGGACACCACGTCGAGCAGCGCGCCGCGCACGATGAGCACGTCGGGCCCGGGCTCCGAAACGATCTCCAGGCTTTTGATCTTCGCAAGCTCGCTGCGGAAAGCTTCGCTTGCGGCCGCGGCGACGCGCTCTTTCTGCTGCTCGTCCAGGGGAAACTCGTTCTTGCCGCTGCGACCGGCGGTGCCCCGGTATCCGGTCGACTTGACCGGTCGATACTGAATGCCCGCTCCCTGCAGAAGAATCTTGTTGTAGCTTCTCAGGTCGAGGTCCGAGCGGGCCCAGGCCTGGGTAACCCGGGTTCCCTTCACGGGATACAGGCCGTCGTAGGACATCTCGTCCGGGGCCGCCTCGGTGTTGATGGTTGGTGTCGTGCTCGCGCAGGCCCCCAGCAGCAGGACGGCCAGCGGCAGCGCGAACCTGGCGATGCGGCTGTTCTTTTTCATCGCGGATTCCCCCTTTTTTGTCATTGGTGGACGGTTGCTTTCCATGTCGTGAGGGGCCGATGTTAGCGTCAAGCTAACCGAAAGCAAGGCGGCCTACTGGCAGGTGGCCTCGCAGCCCGCAGCCTGGGCGTCCCCTGGGCAGTCACCGCGTTCGGGTTGTCGTCGTGGGCACGATCACGGCTTTCGACTACACTGCCCGGTCTCCTGCGCAGACCCCCCGAGGAACGTTATGGACCGCTGGGCACCAACAGGCCTTGCGTTGATCAGTTCGCTGTTGCTTGTGAGCGCGTCGCCCGTCCCGTCGTGGCTGATGCTGAGTTCGGCTCAGGCGTCAGAGCCGGCGGCTGGCCCGTCTGCCACCGCGTCTGCCACCGCGTCTGCCACCGCGTCTGCCACCGCGTCTGCCACCGCGTCTGCCGGCAAGACTGAAGCGCCGACGCCAGGGCAGTTTCCGAGGTCCGTGGATGTCGAGGGCGGGTTGGTGGTGATTCACGCTCCGCAGATTCGCGCGTGGGATGATTTCGAGGACATCGAGGGACTCGCGGCGTTGGAGCTGCGCACGGACGACGGCGCCCCCGGCCGGTTTGGCACCATCGCGTTCAGGGCAAGGGCCGTCCCGGACCTGGAAGCCCGCGTGGTCCACTTTGACGACATCGAGGTCACCTCGGTGAAGGAGCAGGGCGAAGAAATCTCCGAGGAGGCACGGGCGCTGTTCGTGGCGGCCATGGATTTGGGGGCCCGGGACGTTCCGCTCGACCTGGTCCTGAGCCACCTGGCTGATGGGGTGATCCCGGAGTCCACCACGGGCATCCGCTTCGAGCCTCCAGAGATACTCGTTTCCACCGCCCCAGCCGTGATCGTCCTTTTGCATGGCGAGCCGGCGCTCGCGCCTGTGGGGGATCGGGGAGCGCTGTTTGCTGCCAATACCAACTGGCCCCTGTTCAGAAACGGCGCCGAGGGAGCCTGGTACCTGCGGGACAACGACAACTGGCTCACCGCCGCCGATCTCGACGGTCCGTGGGCTTGGGCGGGTGAGCTTCCGGCCTCTCTGGTTCAGCTGCCGGAAACGGACGACTGGCGCTCCACCCGCGCAGCGGCTAAGGCATGGTCGCGGCCGCCGGAAAGCGAGCCCCCATCGGTTTTCGTATCCACCGAGCCGGCCGAGCTGATCCTGATTGACGGCGAGCCGGAACTGGTAGAAATCGGCACCCTTGGCCTGTCCTTCGTCGCGAATACCGAAAGCCCGCTGTTCGGCTACTCCGAGCGCTGGTACTACCTCGTTTCCGGACGCTGGTTCACGAGCAGGGCGCTCGATGGCAGGTGGTCGGCCGTGCTCGAGTTGCCCAAGGCGTTTGCCCAGATTCCTGAAGATCACGAAAAGGCTGACGTGCTGGCCGCGGTTCCCGATACGCCAGCAGCCAGAATGGCCGCTCTGGATGCCCAGATTCCCGAGAAGACCGAGGTGCCTCGGGATCTCAGCATGCCGGAAACCGTGACCTATGTGGGCGAACCGGTGTTCGAGCCCATCCCGGGCACCAACCTCAAGCGTGCGACGAACACCGCCTACTCGGTCATTCAGGCCGGCGCGGACTACTACCTGTGCTACAGCGGCATGTGGTACGCGGCTTCGGCGCCCGAAGGGCCCTGGCGCGTGACCAGTCACGTGCCCTCCCAGGTCTACCAGATCCCGCCCAGCTCGCCGGTCTACAACACCACCTACGTGAAGGTTCAAGAGGAAAGCCCGGTCTCGGTGACCTTCGGCGTGACCCAGGGCTACTCGAGCGTGTACGTCTCCAACGGGGTGCCCGTCTACGGAACCGGCTGGTACTACCCGCCCTACTACTATTACTACGGCGGCTATCCGATCTACTTCGCTTATCCGTACACGTATGGCTCCGCCTCTTTCTACAACCCGGCCACGGGCACCTACGGCAGCGTTTCGAGGGCCTACGGACCTTACGGCGGCTGGGGTTACGCCTCGGCCTACAACCCGACCACGGGCACTTACGGTCGGGCGGAGGCGGTTTGGGATCACGACGAGTGGTATGCGGTGGGCGAGGCCTACAACCCCCACACCGGGCGGTACTACACAACCGAGCGGTACTACGATGCCGATGACGAGCGCTGGGAAATCGACTCCCGGTTCTCCGGCGAGCGTGGTTACGTAGACGTGTCCAGAGAGTTCGACGAAGACTCCGGTCGCGCCACCATTGAAACGTCCCGGGGCGGGGAAGGCACCTTCTCTCGCGAGAAAAGCGACGGGGGCTGGAACACCAGCGGCGAGTTCGAGACCGCCGGCGGCCGCACCGTCACCGGCAGCGGCCGCTACGAAGACGGCGAAGGAAGCTCCACGCTGCGTGGCTCCGAAGGGGGTACCGGCACCATAGAAAGGTCGGTGGATGATGGCGTGGTGACCCGGGACGGCACCTTTTCCAAGGATGGCAAGACCATCGAGACGGAAACCACCCGCGACGGCACGGGGCGGCGCACGTCGTTCGAGACCTCAGAAGGCACCAGCGGCGCGGTCGGCGGCCGGGGACAGCAGCGCACGGCGCTGGCGCAGACCGAGTCCGGTGATCTGTACGCGGCGCGAGACGGGAACGTCTACAGGAAATCGGATGACGGCTGGTCGCGTCACAGCGACGGCAGCTGGGAGACCATCCCGATGCCCAGCCGCGACGCCGATGCCGGCGCCCGATCCTATGGCGGGGGCGATTACCGCCAGTCCGCGTCTAGCGCCTATCGAGGCGGCGCGGATCTTGATGCCGATCGCTATCGCGGCCTGGATCGCGATTACTCCGCCCGACAGCGCGGCATGACCCGCGCCGGCTCGTATGGGGGACAACGCGGCAGCTTCGGTCGGCTGCAGGGCCGGCGCCGTTAGCACCAGCCGGTACGGCCTGGAAATACGGTTGCTAGGTGCCGGATCGGGAGCGGTCCAGGGGCGATTGGGATCAGCCGGATTCGAACGCGCTGGCCGCGGCGAACTGCCAGGCGCCATTTTCCTGTCGGCAAAGATAGTGGACGGATTGCCCCTGGGTACCCTTGGCGGTCACGTTGCGGAACGCCGCCTTGCGACAGGTCTCGCCTTCCACCTCGGCGGTCTCGAGAATTCTGATCGACCCGCTGTTGCCGGTTTTCGGGTTGCTCCAGTCGAAGCGCTCGCCGTCAGCGCCGTCTTCCAGGGCCTGGCGCATTTCCGCTTTGAACAGATCCCAGTCGCTCTCCTTGAACTCGTTGGCGGCCGACCCGCGCATCCAGCCCCAGAAGGCCGTGGCAGGCGCCGCAACGACGACCAGCAGGAGCAGGGTAAGGATTCGCGAGTGCCGCTGCGCCATGATGTTTTCGACCCCGTCGAAAAAGGAGTCAAGTCTAGCCTAAGGTCGCGGATCTGCTCCACCGATCCCGGCCTGGCAGCCGGCGCAGCGCTTCCGGCGGCGAGGGGGTGAGGTGACTCGATGCGTCAGGTTTAGCCGGTTTGCCTGTCCACGAGACCCGGGTATCATGCGGGCGGCGCGCGACGGACCGAGACGAAAATGCTATGTGCGGCGCGCTGCAGATGCCTCGAAGCTCGCTATGGGCGGGCTCAACGAAAATCCATTTTTGAAACGCTAGGGAGTTTACACATGCGACGCATTTTGCTCGCGATGGGCGCGTCTTTGCTCTTGCCCGCCATGGGGCTGGCTGCCGACAAGCCAAACATACTCGTCATCTGGGGCGACGACATCGGTCAAAGCAACATCAGTGCCTACACCCGCGGCATGATGGGCTACCCCACGCCCAACATCGACCGGATAGCGGCCGAGGGTATCCTGTTCACCGACTACTACGGCGAGCAGAGCTGCACCGCCGGGCGCTCGTCCTTCATCATGGGTCAGAGCGTCTTCCGTACCGGGCTGTCGAAGGTCGGTCTGCCGGGCGCGGAGGAAGGCATGCAGGTGGAGGACCCCTCCATAGCCGGCCTGCTGAAGGACCAGGGCTACGCTACGGGCCAGTTCGGCAAGAACCATCTGGGTGACCGAGACGAGCACCTGCCCACCAATCACGGTTTCGACGAGTTCTTCGGCAATCTGTATCACCTGAACGCCGAAGAGGAACCCGAGAACGAGGACTACCCGAAGAATCCCGAGTTTCGCGAGCGTTTCGGCCCGCGCGGCGTCATTCGCTCGAGCGCCGACGGCCAGATCGAGGACACCGGGCCGCTCACCAAGAAACGCATGGAAACCGTCGATGACGAAACCGTGGCGGCGGCCATGGATTTCATGGAGCGGCAGCATGCCGCGGGCAAGCCGTTCTTCGTCTGGTGGAGCGGAACCCGCATGCACTTCCGCACCCACGTCAAGGACGAGATGCGCGGTATTTCCGGGCAGGACGAGTACTCGGACGGCATGGTCGAGCACGACATGCACGTGGGGATGTTCCTGGACAAGCTGGATGCGCTCGGCATTGCCGACAACACCATCATCCACTACTCCACGGATAACGGCCCGCACTACAACACCTGGCCGGACGCTGCCTCTACGCCTTTCCGGGGCGAGAAGAACACCAACTGGGAAGGCGGCTGGCGCGTGCCGGCAGCCGTGCGCTGGCCTGGCGTCGTGAAGCCCGGGACGGTAAGTAACGGCATCGTTCATCACATGGACTGGCTGCCGACATTTCTGGCGGCGGCGGGAAAGACCGACATCAAGGAAGACCTTCTGGACGGGTACCGCTCCCCTGCCATGAAGCGGCGCTACCGTGTCCATCTCGATGGCTACGACCTCACCGACCACCTCAAGGATCCCCAGGGGGTGGAAAGCCCGCGCAAGGAGATTTTTTACTTCTCCGACGATGGCGATCTGACGGCTCTACGATATCAGGACTGGAAGCTGATCTTCATGGAGCAACGCGTCGAAGGCACGCTTCAGGCCTGGGCCGAGCCCTTCGTGCCGCTGCGTGTTCCGCTGCTCTTCAACTTGAGGCGCGATCCTTACGAGCGCTCGCAGAAGACGTCCAACACCTACTACGACTGGCTCATTGATCGGGTCTTCCTCATGGTGCCGGCGCAGGTCTACGTGGGCCAGTTCCTGGCCACGTTCAGGGAGTACCCGCCGCGCCAGAAGGCGGCGAGCTTCTCCCTGGAGCGGGTCCTCGAGCAGCTGCAGGAGGGCGGCGACTCGCGCTAGCGCCGTTCATCGACCCAGTGGGCGGCCGTATTCGGCGGTCGCCCGCTGCTTCTCCTGAAGCGCCAGGTCCTTTCCGCAGACGCTCTCCCGTTCGAAACCGGCGGGCTACGGCTCGTCTGACTCCTGGCTGCTCAAATACGTGAAGAAATCCCGGGCAATCTTGGATCGTGCCGACCAGCCTGCTTGCTCCAGATGGCTTCTCGCCAGGGCAGAGATGTCTCCGGAAATGTAGACCCGGCCGTCCGAAGGGACGTCGGGGTCCTGTGCCGGCCACAGGCCGACGGCCTCGACGGTGGTCGGGTTCCACGTCAGGTGGTCAACGGGAAGCATGGCGACACGGTTGCCGCCGGTGTCGACGGCGATCGAGACGGGTCCGTGCACGGTGATGGCAGCAACGTTCTCCCCCTCCTGGTTCAACCACGCGATCATGGCCAGGCTCTGGAGGTAGAATCGGGATTCGGCCTCGTCCTCGGCCAGGGTCGCCTGACGCAGGAAGGCGTCCCGCCCGGCAGTGGTTTCGAGCAGCCCCAGACCGTTGATGATCAGGGTCTGAATGGTGGGGCTGATGGCGACGTTATCTAAAAACGCGGTCGCCTCCTCCTCCGCCACACCCATGTCCTGCAGCTTGACCAGGTTCATCTGGCGCAACTCGTAGGCGTCGCGTTCCCAGATGGCCTCGTTGACGTCCACCACCAGATCGACGATGCCTCCGATGGGCACCGCCAGCTCGGCCAGGAAATAGCCGCTGCTGTCGACGACGGCCACGTCGGCGATTCCCTTTCTGAGAGTTTCGTTGGAGGTATATGGATCGGTACCCAGCTTCTTGGCCCAGCGCCGCTCCGCGCGGGTGGTTCCCATCAGGCTTTTGCCGAGATCGACGGCCCCCTCGCCTGCCTGCTCCGCGATGCTGGCCTCCTCCCCGGAGTCGTCGGCGCCCGTCGCCGACTTTGCTGCCGACGCCGTCGTGGCCACCGCGCCCTCGACTTTGCGTTTCTGCCTGTTGAACATGCGTGCCAGGCCCCCGGGGAGCCCGGTGACGGTGCCGATGGGGTTCGTGACGATGGTCGCGGCGGCGCTGACGGGGGCGGTGACGGCCCTTACCGCCGACTGGGCAGCTGCTTCCATGAAAACTTTGGTTTTCGACAGGCCGTCCAGCTCGGCCAGCGCGCCTATCTCGTTGATGCGCGTTCGAAGCATGGACGAGCCGTAGGCTTCAAATGTCCCGAAAGGCGAGTCGATGACGTAGGTGTTCATGAAGCCATCGTTGACGATTTCCTCGCGTACCTCGTGGTGCTCTCCGTTGCGGGTCTCGGCGCTGAGCACTTCGCTGGCCTTCAGAATCAAGGGGGAATCGAATTCCTGCTGCTCCTCGGTGTCGGTGGCTTGGGATGGCACGCACACCGCGGCTAGAATGAGCGCCAGCGAGACGTTACGTATATTCATAGAAAATCCTTGGGCGTTGTCGAGAACCGGCTCTGATGCCGGCAGGTCCCTCGCCGGGAACATCGCTGCGGGGTCTTCACATCTTAGTCGGGTGGATCGAGGGCTGCATCCGCCAGGGAAATCATGTGGCTCGCGCCATCGCGAGGGCTCTTCCGGGAAAGCTTATGGTCAGTGTCAGGCGACGACGGGGCCGGCAGGGTGGCGGACGTTGCTGCCCGAGGTGACGATTGGATGACGGGCTTATTCCTGCGCGCGCTGCTCGCTTGGCTCGCTGTGTGTCCTGCGCTGGTGGAGGGGGCCGAAGCGGTCTCCCCGGAAACGGCGACGGCGGGCGAGCCCGGCCGGCCACTGCCGATGGAATCGGATGGAAAGAGGAACCCTCTGACGCCCGATGTTCGCGACGACGATACCGAGCTGACGATGCAGCGGGGCGACTTCGTGATTGCCCCCATTCCGATTTCGGACCCGGTGCTTGGAGAGGGTCTGGTTCTCGCGGCCGCCTATTTCTATCCCCAGACGGAGGAGCAGGCAGCTTCCCAGCCTGCTTCCGTCACCGCGGTGGCGGGAATGTATACCAGCAGCGAGAGCTACGCTTACGGTATCGGCCAGCAGAACTACTGGGGCGAGGACAGATGGCGCTTCAGCGGCGCCCTGGCTCATGCCGACTTGCAGCTGAAGCTTCGCCCCGGCGCGGAGAACGGCGACGGGGGGCGGACCGATTGGCTGATCGATGGCAACGTCCTGCAGGCAGAGCTTTCACGCATGATCGCGGGAGACTGGTACCTGGGCCTGATCAGCCGGTTCGTGGATATCAACCAGAGCTTTGAAACAGACCGGCAAACCGGAAACTTTGACCTGGGCTCGAGTATTCGCACTGTCGGGATGGGCCTCAGCGTGGAACACGACAGCCGGGACCTCCCGCTGAACTCCTTCTCGGGCCGGCTCTTCGAGCTGCGGGGGCTGTTCAACGACTCGGCGTTCGGCAGCGATTCGACCTACCAGGCTTACCATGCCGCCCTGCGCTCCTACCACCTTCTTACGAAGAACGTAGTTCTGGCCTGGGAACTGGAGGCCTGCAAGAAGGCCGGATCCGTGCCGTTGTGGGATGCCTGCCGCATCGGCTTGCGTGGATTTCCTGCTACCGACTACCTGGGCAAGCTCTCCGGCTCTGCCCAGATCGAGCTGCGGTGGAAGTTCTGGAAGCGCTGGGGGCTGGTGGGCTTCGCTGGTGGCGGGGGCGTGGATCAGTCTCTAAACAAGGAAGACGACGGGGAAGTTGTCCCCAGCTACGGCGTGGGCTTGCGCTTCATGCTGCTCAAGTCGAAGCGCATCAACTTCCGGCTGGACTACGGGCGCAGCGATGAAGGGGACGCCGTTTACTTTTCTGTCGGCGAGGCGTTCTAAGAAGCCTCGCTCGGCAATGAGGGGCCTGGGCCCCCGTTGCTTCGTTATGACCGTCAGTACTTGAGGTAAAGGGTCTTCCGCAGACTCGTGCAGCGATCCGCGTCCAGCTTCTTGCCCAGGTAGTCCCCGTCGTCCTCGGCGGCTTTCTTGAGAATGAGAGCCTTGGCTTTCTCATCATCCGGAAGGTCGCCGAACTCGCCGAGCAGCTTGAGCCGGATCATCTTGTACCGGCCTTTGTCATCGTCGTCCGCGAAGTTGTCGCCGCAGTACGCCATGGCCCCGGTGTTCGCTCCGAGTTTTGCCGCTTCCGAAAATACGTCGGCGAGCGCCGCGCCGCTGAGAAGCGTGGTTGTTGCGACCAGCGCGAGTTGATTGGTGAGTTTTCTGTTCATGGTCTGATCCTCCTGGTTGGGTTGCTGTGTTGGCTAGCGAAACCACTTCGCGAGCACGTTCTCGACCACGGGTGCTACGTTGATGCCGATCATCCATTCCGGTCCGAACGCGTCGCTCTGATCGACGTAGTAGTTGATCTCGGCGCTCAGCTTCCACGGCCGCCCGTTCCAGATGACCGTCTTCCCGACGGTGAGGTTGATCGGCAGCGTCCACTGATTGGCGATATGGTCGTAGCTCATGATGGGCGCCGTGCCCACGCTCCATCCGCCGCCGGGTAGATGGGTGTAGAAAGCCTGGATGGTGGTGAGGCTGACGTCCACGTCGCCGGACCCGGCAACGTCCCATTGATGGTTGGGGAACAGCCCCAGGACGTGCTTCTTGGTGGTCTTTCCGATCAGCAGCTCGGGACCCAGGGTCCAGCGGTCGGTGCCCAGTGCCTTCTTCGTGGCTGTTGGCAGGGACGAGATCACGCCCGCGGCGATGAGCATGCCGCTGTCCGTCGTCCTGGCATACGCCAGGTCGAAGGCGATGTCGCCAAGACCGGATTTGGAGCCGAACCCGTCGTCCCCCGGAACCGGCTGGTCCAGGAGAATGGGTATGGCGGGACGAAAGAGAATCAGATCCCCGTTGGCCAGCGCGAACGGAAAGGACGGTTGAAGCAGAAGGGTGGTGCCATCCTGACCCCCGGCGT